>CAVYCK010000013.1:0-226055 GCA_963767095.1 uncultured Actinomycetota bacterium
GCAGCCCGTCGCGCTCCTTCTGCCGCACGCCGGGCAGCGAGGTGGCGTGCCGGGCGACGTCCTGATGCGCATGCGACAAGCCTCCCGGCCGGGACTGCCGGGAGACCTGGTCGCACCTGCGCTACTTGACCTCGGAGCGCATCACCAGCCAGAGCCCGATGGCCATCGGAAGGGCGAGCCAGATCGACGCCGGTGACCGCGAGCTGGGCCCAGTCCTGCCCGGTGAAGCCGCCCTCGAAGAGCCCGTTGGCGTTGTAGTTGAAGTCGACCCAGGGCTGCGCGTCGCGGAACCACTGCTGGGTCTCGGCGAGCACCGAGGTGATCGTCGGCAGCAGCAGCGAGTAGACGAAGTAGCCCACGATCGCGCCGGCGGAGTTGCGGATCAGCACCCCGAGCATGAAGCCGATGGCCATGCCCAGGATGTTGCCGAGGGTGACGTAGAGGAGATCGGTGATCCCGAAGTCCCAGGTGGTGTCGACCCCGGCGATGGCCGTGCCGACGACGTTGCCGACCGCGCCGACGGCCATCGCGATGATCATCGAGACGACGGCGATGCCGAGGGTGCAGAGCGCCTTGGCCAGGATGACCCGGCCGCGGCTCGGCACCAGCGTGAACGTCGTGAGGCCGGTGCGCTGGCTCCACTCACTGGTGATCGAGAGGATCGCGATCATCGGCAGCACCACGGCCATCGGGAAGCCGATGGCGGCGGCGAAGTTGCCGTACGTCAGCGCGTCGTCCGGTGCGAAGATGATCGTGGCGACGGTCGCGATCACCGACAGGATGCCGATGCTCGACATCAGCCAGAAGCCCGAGCGGGTGTCGAACATCTTGCGCAGCTCGACGCCGGTGACCGGCGACAGCGTGATCGGTGGGATCGCTCCCGGGCGGCGTCGCGCGGCGACGGGTGCCGTCGCGGGGCTCGAGGGTGGTGACGGGGCTGCAGGGTGGTCATGCTGCTGCTCCTTCTCGTTGGGTCTCGGCGGTGAGCTCGAGGAACATCTCCTCGAGGCCGGCGCCCTCGGCGGCGCGCAGCTCGGTCAGGGCGACGCCGGCGGCCAGGGCGATCCGGCCGACGACGTCGGTGCTGGCGTCGGTGCGCAGGGCGTCGCCGCCCGCGGCCTGGGCGGTGTGCCCGGCCGCGTGCAGGGCCGCGGCCAGGGTGGTCGGGTCGGTGCTGCGGACCAGCGTGCCGGCCGCCTCGAGGAGGTCGCGCTTGGTGCCCTGGGCGACGATCCGGCCGTTGCCGATGACGACGATGTCGTCGGCGATGGTCTCGATCTCGTGCAGCAGGTGCGAGCGAGAGCAGCACGGTGCCGCCCTGGTCGGCGAAGCCGCGCAGCAGGTCGCGCATCCAGCGGATGCCGGCCGGGTCGAGGCCGTTGGCGGGCTCGTCGAGGATCAGCGCCCGCGGCGGCCCAGGAGGGCGGTGGCGATGCCGAGCCGCTGGCGCATGCCGAGCGAGTAGTTGCGCACGCGGCGCTCGCGACTCGGCCCCGGTCAGGCTGACCAGGTCGAGCATCTCGTCGACCCGGCGGACGGCAGGCGCATGGTGCGCTGCGCGACGGTGAGGATCTCCCGGCCGGTGCGGCCGGCGTGCTGCGCGGAGGCGTCGAGGAGGACGCCGACCTCGCGGCCCGGGTTGGGCAGGTCGGCGAAGCGGCGGCCGTCGATGGTGGCGTGCCCGGCGTTCGGGCGGGTCAGGCCGGTCATCACCCGCATGGTGGTGGACTTGCCGGCTCCGTTGGGGCCGAGGAAGCCGGTGACCCGGCCCGCGGCGGCGGTGAAGGTGACGTCGTTGACGGCGGTGAATCCGCCGTAGGTCACGGTGAGGTTCTCGACTTCGATCATGGGACTCACGCTCTCGTGCCAAAGCGGGTGCGCACATCGGGGACGGCCCCGACCCAGGACCCGAGCCGACCCCGAGACGGTCTCGGGGTCGGCCCCGAGAGGCAGACTGAGCCGCATGACCGCCACCTCGACCGTCCAAGGCGAGACGTCCAGCACGCGGGGCTGGCCCGCGACCCTCGGGCTGCTCGGCGGCATCTGGGCGGTGGTCGCGCCGCCGTCGTGGGCTGGGGCTGGCTGCTCACCCACCACCTCGAGGGCTCGATGGGCGCGGTCGACGACGACCTGGCCCGCCGGATCGCCGACGAGCGGACGCCGACGCTCACCGACGCCGCCGAGGTCGGGCACGCTCCTCGGCGAGACGATCGTCGGCGTGGTCGCCGTGGTCGTGCTCGGCGTCGTCTTCGCGGTGTGGAAGCGGACCTGGCTGCCGATCGTCTTCGTGCTCGCTGGTCGAGGCCGGGCATCGGCGCCATCTACTGGCTCGGGACCACCCTCGACCCGCGCGACCGGCCGCCGGTGAAGATCCTCGACAAGGGTCTGGTGCCCGACCACAGCTTCCCGTCCGGCCACGTCGGCACGGCGATGGCGCTCTTCGCTGCGCGGTCGTCCTGGTGTGGGCCTACACGCGGGCCGCCCGGCGGTGGGCGATCCCGCTGCTGCTGCTGATCCCGTTGGCGTGCCTGCTCTCGCGGCTCTACCAGGGCGCCCACCACCTCAGCGACGTGCTGACCAGCATGGTGTACGCCTGCCTGTGGATCGCGGCCGTCGCCTCACTCGTGCTCTTCCGAGAGCGGACCGAGTCGTGACCGACGACGGCGCCGGTACGACCCCGCGCGAGCAGGCCTGGTCCGAGGACTCCCCGGGCACGGGACGGGTCGTGCTGCTGACCCGCAACCCGATCTCCGAGGCGATCGAGCTCATCGCGAGCACCACCGGTCGGGTGGTGGTCCTGCTCGGGCCCGATGCCGACGGGGAGGGGGTGGCCGCGCTCGAGGCGCTCGCGCTGCGGGAGGGCGACGCGGTGGTGCTGTGCGACCACGACGCCCCGGACGCGCCCGCCGCGCTGCGGCTCGCGCTGGCCTCGGCGGCGTCGTACGTCGCGATGATGGCGAGCCGGTCGCGCTCCGCACGCCTCCTCGCCGAGCTGTCCGACGAAGGGCGTGGCCGGGCTCGACAAGCTGCACGTGCCCGCCGGCCTGGACACCGGGGGAAAGGCCCCCGGCGAGATCGCGCTGTCGGTGGTCGCCGAGATCGTCGCCACGGCGTACGGGCGCAGCGGTGGCCCGATGCGCGCATGAGCCTGCCGGTCGAGCCGCCACCGGATCCGGTGGCCAGGCGTCGACCGTGGGCGCCGGCGGCGGTGGGGGTGGGCGTCGCGCTCCTGGTCGTGGCCGGCGCCGCTCACGGTGCCGCTCTGGACGGCCGAGGACACGCCGCCGACGCTGGCTGCCGTGCTCGTGGTCTGCGAAGCCGAGCGGCGGGCCACGTCCCCGGCGACGTCGACTACGACCAGGCGCCGCCCGCGGGCGGTGACCACGACCCGGCCTGGCTGGAGTGCGGGGTCTACGACGCGCCGGTGCGCGACGAGAACGCGGTGCACTCCCTCGAGCACGGCACCGTGTGGGTGACCCACGACCCCGACGCTGGCCGCGGCGTCGGTCGCGGCGCTGGCCGAGCGGCTGCCCGGAGAAGTCGATCGTGTCGCCGTACGACGGGCTGCCCGGACCGGTCGTGGTGACCGTCTGGGGTCGCCAGCTGGTGCTGGACGGTCCCGACGACCCGCGGCTGGAGCTGTTCCTCCGGGAGTTCGGCGACGGGCACACCGCGCCCGAGCCGTTCGCCTCCTGCGTCGGCGGCGTGACGGCGCCGACGACGGGCGACAGCAGCGGAGTGGAGGTCTGATGGACTCCGAGACCCGCACGCTACCGCACCGGCGACCGGGAGACCGTCCTCGACCTGACCCGGGACTGCGCCGACTTCGCCTCGGCGCGGGGCGACGGGCTGCTGCACGTGTTCGTGCCGCACGCGACCGCGGGCCTCGCGATCCTCGAGACCGGCGCGGGCAGCGACGAGGACCTGCTCGCCGCGCTCGCGGACCTGCTGCCCGCCGACGACCGGTGGCGGCACCGGCACGGCAGCCCCGGCCACGGCCGGTCCCACGTGCTGCCCGCGCTCGTGCCGCCGTACGCCACGGTGCCGGTCCTGGCGGCCGGCTCGCGCTCGGCACCTGGCAGAGCATCTGCCTGGTCGACCTCAACGTCGACAACCCGGTCCGCGAGGTCCGGTTCAGCTTCCTGGCCGGCTGAGGTCAGGGCAGCAGCAGCATCGCGTCGCCGAACTCGTGCCACAGGTACGCCGGCGCGTCCGGCGGCGGTGACGTCGGCGTAGCCGCGCGCGACCAGGTCGGCCCCGGCGACGGCGCGCAGCAGGTCGAGGTGGCTGGCCCGCGGCTCGTGGAGCCCGGTGAGCAGCCCGGTGACACGACGCGCGCGGGGCGGTCCGGGCCGAGGACCAGGGACGGTCCAGCCGTCCGTCGGCACCACGCGGCCGGCCGGAGCGGCCGACTCGAGCGCGCGGACGACCGTCGTGCCCACGGCCACCACCCGGCGGCCGCTGGCGCGGGCGCACGGCGACGAGGCGGGCCGTCGCCGCGGGCACGGTGAACCACTCGGGCTGGGGCGGCTCGTGGCCCTCCTGGCTCGAGACGCCGGTGTGCAGCACGATCGGCGCGACCACGACCCCACGGGCCATCAGCCGGACGAGCGTGTGCTCGGTGAGGGAACGGCCGGCGCTGGCCATCTCGGCGCTGCCCGGCTGCTCGGCGTAGACGTTCTGGAGCGCCGCCAGCGGCCACGAGCCGTCGACGTAGGGGTAGCGGATCGGCCGGCCCTGCTCCCAGAGGTACTCCACCCGGTCGATCGCCGGCAGCGGCACGGCGCGCCACAGCCGCTGCTGGCCGGCCGGGTGCGGCGCCAGCACCCGCAGTCGTACGCCGCCGGGCAGCCGGAGCACCTCGCCGGGTTCCGGGACGCCCGGGCCGGAGTTGTCGGGGAGTCGCAGCTCGACCACCCAGGCGCCGTCGTCGAGCTGGGTCGACACGTGCACCGCCCACGTGCAGCCGTGCCGCTGGACGTCGACCGCGGCCGGCAGGGTCGCGCTGGTGTTGACCACCAGCAGGTCGCCGGGCGCCAACAGCTCGGCCAGGGCGGTCGCCCGGGTGTGCCGGGTGCCGTCCGGGGTCACCACGGCCAGCCGCACCTGGTCACGGGCCAGGCCGCGCTGCTCGGGCGGGGTCCGCGCGGCGCGCACCGCGGTGGCGTCGTACGCCTCGACCGGCTGGCTGCTCACGGCGACACCCTGGCCAGGTCGCTCGCGCGGTACCGGCCGCTCGGCAGGTCGCCGGCGAGCAGGTCGAGGAGGGCGGGCACCGCCGTCTCCGGCTCGGGCCGGTCGCCGATGTCCTCGCCCGGGAAGGCGGCCTGGTGCATCGCCGTCCGCATGTCGCCCGGGTCGACGGCGTACACCCGGAGCCCCGGCTCCTCGGCGGCCAGCACCCGGCTCGCGTGGTCCAGCGCGGCCTTCGCCGAGCCGTAGCCACCCCACGTCTCGTAGGCCTCGACCGCGGCGTCCGAGGAGATGTTGAGCACCCGGCCGGTCCGGGACCGGAGCTGGGGGAGGAGGGCGGCGGCCAGCGCCATCGGGGCCACCACGTCGACCTCCAGGATCCGGGCGTACGTCGCGGGGTCCAGGTCGGCGAAGGCCGGCAGCGGGCTGTGGCCGAGCGTGCTCGCGTTGTTGACGAGCAGGTCGGCCCCACCGAGGTGCGTCGGCGGCCGCGACCAGGTCCGCGCGGTGCGCCGGGTCCGTCACGTCGCCCGCGATCACCCGGTGCGGTCCACCCGGCAGGTCGGCGGTGGCGTGCGCGAGGGGGTCCGGGTGCCGGGCGTCGAGCACCAGCGACCAGCCGGTCTCGGCGAGGGCGTGCGCGAGGGCGCGGCCCAGGCCCAGTGATGCTCCGGTAATGACGGCGACAGGCACGAGGGTTTCTCCTAGGGTCGGGTGGGTGATCGGGCCAACGACCCCAAGGTGCAACCTCAAGTGAACGTGAAGTCAAGTGCGACACCGTCGTTCGTCCTGCGCGCGGCGACCGACCGTGACGACCGCGCCGTGCACGAGGTGGTGAGCACCGCGCGTTCGGCCGGCACGAGGGCGTCGGCGACCTGTGGGCCGAGGTGGTCTCCCGTGGGCACGCCCGGGCGTCGCTCGTCGCCGTCGAGGGGGACGAGGTCGTCGGCCACGTGGGGCTGAGCCACGGCTGGCTGGACGCCCGACGCCGGCTGGTGGACGTGTGGGTGCTGAGCCCGCTCAGCACGCGCCCGGACCGTCAGCGGCGCGGCATCGGCGGCGCGCTGGTCGCGGCCGCGATCGAGGCGACGCGTGAGGCGGGCGTCCCGGCCCTGTTCCTCGAGGGCGACCCGGCGTTCTACGGGCCGCGGGGCTTCGAGTCGGCCAGCGCCCGCGGCTTCGTGCCGCCGTCGGCGCGCACGCCCGACCCCGCCTTCCAGGTCGTGACCTTCGACGGCCCACGAGGAGTGGATGACCGGCGCGCTGGTCTACCGCGACGTCTGGTGGGAGCACGACGCCGCCGGCCTGCGCGACCCGCGATCTCGCCGAGGTGGAGAAGGTCCTGGGTCTCGGAGTCGAACACACTGTTCGATAGAGGGCGTATGCTCGGACGGATGACCCGACACCTGCATCGCCCCGCCCGGCTGGCCGGCCGCGGTCCGGCCGCCGGACGCCCCCGACTGGGAGCGCACCGCGGTCAACTGGCTCTTCGACATCTGCCCGCCGGAGTACCGCGCCCACGCCGGCGCTGCGCCGCCACGTCGTGGTGCTGGCGCGGTTCGCCGTGCTGCACGTCGAGGCCTCGCAGGCCGCCTGCCGCCGGGGCCTCAGCGAGGCGCGAGCAGAGCTGCGGGACGTGGCCGGGCTCGAGGTCGTGGAGGCCGCGGTGCAGGCCTGGCAGAGCGAGGACGCCCGGCTGCTGCGGGTCCGCCGCGAGGTGGGGCTGGTCGAGGAGGCGCTGCGCGGCCGGCGGTTCGTCGCCCGGCTCTGAGGCTCGACGCCCGCCCGGGCGTGCGGTAGAGAGAGACGCACCTGCACTCGGAAGGACATGACCATGAACGGCATCGTCGCCACCGCAGAGATCGACATCGACGCCCCGGTGGACCGGGTCTGGTCGGCCCTGGTCGATCCCGACCAGATCGAGAAGTACATGTTCGGCTCCCGGGTCGAGACCGACTGGCAGGTCGGCAGCCCCATCGTCTGGGCGGGGGAGTACGACGGGAAGCCCTACGAGGACAAGGGCGAGGTGCTCGCCGTGCGACGAGCCGACGCGGCTCTCGGTGAGCCACTTCAGCCCGCTGAGCGGTCAGGACGACGTCCCGGAGAACTACCACACGCTCGTCTACACCCTGGCCGACCAGGACGGGCGCACCCACCTCGAGCTGAGCCAGGACAACAACGGCAGCGAGGAGGAGGCCGAGCACTCCCGCGGCATGTGGGAGCAGATGCTCCAGGGCATCAAGGCGCACGTGGAGGGCTGACCGGGGAACTCCACCTAGGTTGGGCGGGTGCGCCGCTTCTCCGCCGTCCTCCTCGTCGACCCGCGCGGCCGGCTGCTGCTCCAGGAGCGCGACGACGGCGCCCCGATCGACCCGGACTGCTGGGGCCTGGTCGGGGGACACGTCGAGCACGGCGAGGACTACGAGCCCGCGGCGTACCGCGAGCTCCGCGAGGAGACCGGCGTGGTCGCCGCGCCCGGGACCCTGGAGCTGTGGCGGCGAGTTCGAGGTCGACCACCGGCACGTGCACGGCACCATCGACACGATGCGGGTGTACGTCGCGCCGACGCGGCTCACCGACGCCGACATCGTCTGCGGCGAGGGTCGCCAGATCGTGTTCGTGGAGCCCGGGGCGACGACGCGAGCTCGCCATGAGCGCGGCCGCCGACGGACATCGTGCCGCTGTTCCTCGCCTCCGACCGGTACGCCGGTCTGAGCGGCACCCCTGGCTAGACTCGGGCAACTATGGGCCACCTCGAGTCGATCGTCTCGCCGCGCGACCTGCGGAGCCTGAGCGACCCCGAGCTCGACGCCCTCGCGACCGAGATCCGCGACTTCCTGGTGCTCACCTGCTCGCGCACCGGCGGGCACCTCGGGCCCAACCTGGGCGTGGTCGAGCTGACCATGGCGATCCACCGGGTGTTCGACTCGCCGACCGACCGGATCGTCTTCGACACCGGCCACCAGACCTACGTCCACAAGCTGCTGACCGGCCGGTACGCCGGGTTCGCGCGGCTGCGCCAGGAGGGCGGTCTCAGCGGCTACCCGAGCCAGGCCGAGTCCGACCACGACATCGTCGAGAACTCCCACGCCTCGACCGCGCTGTCCTACGCCGACGGCCTCGCCAAGGCCTACGCGATCCGCGGCGAGGACCGGCACGTGGTCGCGGTCATCGGCGACGGCGCCCTGACCGGGGGGATGGCCTGGGAGGCGCTCAACAACATCGCCATCGCCCGGGACAGCCGCCTGGTCATCGTCGTCAACGACAACGAGCGGTCCTACACGCCGACCATCGGCGGCCTGGCGACCGCGCTCACCACGCTGCGCACCAACCCGCGCTACGAGCAGCTCCTCGACGTGGTCAAGAAGCGCCTCAACGCCGTCCGCGGGGTCGGCCCCGCGGCGTACGACGTCCTGCACGCCATGAAGAAGGGCATGAAGGACGCCCTGGCCCCGCAGGGCCTCTTCGAGGACCTCGGCCTCAAGTACGTCGGCCCCGTCGACGGCCACGACCGGGCCGCGATGGAGCAGGCGCTGGCCCAGGCCAAGCGCTTCGAGGGGCCCGTCATCGTGCACGCCATCACCCACAAGGGCTTCGGCTACGCCGCCGCCGAGAGCCACGTCGCCGACCAGTTCCACTCCCCGCAGCCCTTCGACATCGAGACCGGCGAGGAGGTCCCGCGCGGGCTGATCTGGACCGACGTGTTCGCCGACGAGATGCTCCAGCTCGGCGAGCGACGCCCGGACGTCGTCGCGATCACCGCGGCGATGATGCACGTGGTCGGGCTCGACCAGTTCGCGCCAGCGCTACCCCCGCGCGGACCTTCGACGTCGGCATCGCCGAGCAGCACGCGGCCACCTCGGCGGCCGGGCTGGCGATGGGCGGCCTGCACCCGGTCGTCGCGGTCTACGCGACGTTCCTCAACCGGGCCTTCGACCAGGTGCTCATGGACGTCGCCCTGCACAAGTGCGGCGTGACCTTCGTGCTGGACCGCGCCGGCGTGACCGGGGACGACGGCGCCAGCCACAACGGCATGTGGGACCTGTCGATCCTCCAGGTCGTCCCCGGCCTGCGGCTGGCCGCACCGCGCGACGCCGCCCGGCTCCGCGAGCTCCTCGACGAGGCGGTCGCCGTCGACGACGCGCCCACGGTGGTGCGCTTCCCCAAGGGACCGCCGCCCGCGGACCTCGAGGCCATCGGGCGCGCGGGGGGCTGCGACGTGCTCCTGCGCAACGGCACCCAGGACGTGCTGATCGTCGGCGTCGGGTCGATGGCCACGACCGCCGCCGAGGTCGGGCAGCGACTCGTCGACCAGGGCATCGGCGTCACCGTCGTCGACCCGCGCTGGGTCAAGCCCGTCGACCCGGCGCTCGTCGACCTCGCCCGCGCCCACCGCCTGGTGGTCTCGATCGAGGACAACGGCGTCATCGGCGGCTGTGGTGCCGTGCTGCTCCAGACCCTCAACGAGGCCGGGGTGACCACCCCGGTCCGGCTGCACGGCATCCCGCAGGAGTTCCTGGGCCACGCCAAGCGCGCCGCGATCCTCGAGCGGATCGGCCTGACGCCCCAGACCCTGGCCCGCGGCATCGTCGAGACGATGTCCCAGTCGGCGGGCGGCACCACCTCGAGCACGCTCACCGACGCCGACCTCACGCGCTGACCGACGCCCCGCACCAGGTCGCGTGGGGAATATCGTGGGTCGCGACGGCGCTCCGTGAGTGCCGACGCACCACCCGAGAGAGGACCCGCCGTGAGCAAGCTCGTGCACATCGTCGACGACGTGCCGGAGCTCGACGGCCTCGACGAGCTGACGCTGGTCGTCTCGCTCCACGGGTTCCTCGACGCCGGCAACGCCGCGGTCTCCGCCGCCGACCACCTCGAGACGGTGTCCGACGGGACTCCCGGCACCGGCAAGGTCGTCGCGACCTTCGACGTCGACCAGTTCCACGACTACCGGGCCCGCCGTCCCGCGATGTCGTTCGTCCAGGACCACTACGAGCAGTACGACGCGCCGCGGCTCCTGGTCCGGCTCCACCACGACTCCGCCGACACGCCGTTCCTGCTGCTCCGCGGGCCCGAGCCGGACAACCGGTGGGAGGCCTTCTGCGCGGCGGTCATCGCGGTGGTCGAGCGCTTCGGCGTGACCCGGGTGGTGGGCATCGGTGCGGTGCCGATGGCGGTCCCGCACACGCGGCCGATCGCGGTCACCCCCCACGCCAGCCGTCCCGAGCTGATGACCGGCGACTCGCCGTGGCGCGGCGAGCTGCGGATCCCGTCCAGCGCCCAGGCCCTGCTGGAGGTGCGCCTCGGCGAGGCCGGGCACGACTCGCTGGGCTACGTCGCCCACGTGCCGCACTACCTGGCCCAGCTCGACTACCCCCGGGCCGCGCTCGCGCTGCTCGAGGAGCTCGAGCGGGGCGGCCGCATCACCGTCGACCTCACGGCGCTGCGCGAGGAGGGGGACGAGCGGGAGTCCGAGATCGACCGCTACCTGTCCGGCAACAACGAGGTCAGCGAGGTCGTGGCCGCGCTCGAGCAGCAGTACGACACCTTCCGCGAGGCCGAGTCCTCCGGCTCCAGCCTGCTGGCCGAGGACCAGCCGCTGCCGACCGGCGAGGAGATCGGGCTGCAGTTCGAGCAGTTCCTGGCCGGCCTCGAGGAGGACTGAGGGGTGTCGGCGTCCGCCGCCGAGCTCCGTGCGCTGCTGGACCTCGAGGAGATCGACACCGACCTGTACCGCGGCCAGCAGCCCGAGACCGACCGGCAGCGCGTCTTCGGGGGCCAGGTGGCCGCGCAGGCGCTGCTCGCCGCCGCCCGCAGCGTCGACCCGTCGTACTCCTGCCACTCGCTGCACTCGTACTTCCTGCGGGCCGGGCGACACGGCCGTGCCGATCGTCTACGACGTCGAGCGGCTGCGCGACGGCCGCTCCTTCGCGACCCGGCGGGTCGTGGCCCGCCAGCACGGCCGGCCGATCTACTACCAGACCGCGAACTTCCAGCGCGCCGAGGACGGCCTCGAGCACCAGGACCTGATGCCCGAGGTCATCCCGCCCGAGGAGTCCTTCGACCTCGTGGACCTGATCCGCAGCCGCAGCGAGCGGGGCGCGGCCGCGTTCGCCAAGGAGTGGTCCGCGCTGGAGCTGCGGTACGTCGGCACGTCGGCCATCGGGCTCGAGCCGGACCCGCGGCACCCGGCGCAGTCCCGCGTCTGGGTGCGCGTGCGCGACACCATGTCCGACGACCCGCTCGAGCACCTCGCCGCGTTCACCTACGCCAGCGACCTGACCCTGCTCGGGGCCGCGCTGGTGCCGCACGGGCTGGACTTCACCTCCCCGGGGCTCCAGGCCGCCTCGCTGGACCACACCGTGTGGTTCCACCGGCCGTTCCGGGCCGACGACTGGTGGCTCTACGACCAGTGGTCCCCGACCGCCACCGGCGGCCGCGGGCTCAGCCTCGCCCGGGTCTTCACCCAGGACGGCACCCTGGTCGCCACGGTCGCCCAGGAGGGCCTGATCCGGGTCCGCGACGACGCCTGAGCGCCGCGAGAGCCCGCATATACCATTACACCGATGTAGTTCGAGACAGACACGCCGATGGCGGGTTACGGTTGATTGCTCCTGTGGCCCAAGTGCACTCGTGGTGATCATGTGACTCACCCGGTGGACGGACGCCACCCCCGTCGTCCCGAGGTGTCGCCACATGGTGTTCGTCCCGCAGTCCCGTGCCACGCCGAGGGCGCTGCTCGAGGGCGCGTCGTGGCCCCCGCCCTGGCCGTGCTCCTCGCCGGCTCCGGGGCCGCGCTCGCCTCGTCGGCCCGCCGCCCCGATGGCCAAGCGGACGATCGCCGGGTCGTACCAGATGCCGTTCCCGTGCGGACAGGCCTGGACCGGCACGACCCGGTCCAGCCACAGCCCGAGCAGCAAGGCCATCGACTGGAACCGGCCCGACGACGACGGCGACGACGTCGTGTCCTCGGGGCCGGGCACGGTGACGATCGCCAACAAGACCGGCAAGACCGGCTACGGCCGCTACGTCCAGGTCACCCACGCCGGCGGCGAGTCGACGCTCTACGGCCACCTCAGCTCCGTCGTGGTCGACGTCGGCTCGACCGTCGACCAGGGCACCCTGCTCGGCTACGTGGGCACCACCGGCAACTCGACGGGCCCGCACCTGCACTACGAACAGCGGTTGGGCAGCACCGTCGAGGACGGCGCTCTTCGGGGGCGTGAAGTTCGTCTACGGCTCGACCCAGACGTCGGCCAACTGCGTGGACGTGCCCCTGGCCGCCAACATGATCGGCAGCCCGGCCGCCGAGCTCGTGGTGTTCCGCCGGGCCCTGAAGTCGACCTTCCAGGTGCAGCGGGCCGGGCGCGGCGCCCGTGGTGATCACCTTCGGCAAGGGCGACCGACGAGCCGCTGCTGGGCGACTGGGACGGCGACGGGACCGCCAACGTCGGGGTCCGCCGCCCCGCCGAGAGCGCGTTCTACCTCGCGACCCCGGGCGGCACCCAGAAGATCACGTACGGCACTCCCGACCGACAAGCCCGTGGCGGGCGACTGGGACGGCGACGGCCGGGCCGAGGTCGGCGATCCGCCGGCCCAGCACCGCGACTCGTTCTACCTCCGGGCCGCCGACGGGACCCAGACCGACATCGTCCTCGGGGACGCCGACGACCTCCCGGTGACGGGCGACTGGAACGGCGACCGCCGCACCGACGTCGGGCGTGTACGACGTCGCGACCGCGACCTTCACGCTTCGCTTCGTCGGCGTCAGCGGGGTGCCCTGGACCGCGACCGTGCCGTTCGGCCAGGCCGGCGACCTGCCGGTGACCGGCGACTGGGACGGCAACGGCTTCACCGACCTCGGCGGCTGGCGCCCGGGGACCGCCACGTTCCTCAACCGGCAGGCGCCGTCGCTCACCGCGGACGCGCGGACCGTCACCGCGGTGCGGTTCGGGCGGCCGCGTCCCTGAGGCCGACCGGTTCCGCCGGTCGCGAACGCCTCTGGCGGGTCCGGCCGGCTGCGGTGAGGATCGCTGCCATGAGACTCCTGGTCCTCGGTGGCACCCACCACGTCGGCCGCGCCGTCGTCGAGACGGCGCTCGCGCGCGGTGCCGAGGTCACCACGCTGACCCGCGGGGTCAGCGGGGCGCCGGCCGCGGGCGCGCGAGGCCCGGCACGCCGACCGCACCGACCCCGACGCGCTGGCGGCCGCGCTGGGCGACGACACGTGGGACGCCGTCGTCGACACCTGGTCGTTCGCGCCCCGGGTCGTGCGGACCGCCGCCCGGCTGCTGCGCGGCCGCGCCGCCCACTACACCTACATCTCGTCGCGGTCGGTCTACACCTGGCCGATCGCCAACGGCGTCGACGAGTCGGCGCCGGTGGTCGACGGTGACCCGGACAGCGACGACGCCGACCGACTACGCCGCGGCCAAGCGCGGCGGCGAGCTGGCGGTGCTGCAGGAGTTCGACGGCGACGTGCTCCTGGCCCGGGCGGGGCTGATCCTGGGTCCCTACGAGCGGGTCGGCCGGCTGCCCTTCTGGCTGGCCCGGGTCGCCGCCGGCGGCCGGGTCCCGGCGCCCGGCCCGCCCGACCGCCCGTTGCAGTACATCGACGCCCGCGACCTCGCGGCCTTCGCCCTGGACCGACCCAGCGGCGCCTTCAACACGGTGAGCCGTCCCGGCCACACGACCATCGGGCGAGCTGCTCGAGGAGTGCGTCCGGGTGACCGGGGCCGGCGCCGAGCTCGTCTGGCTGTACGCCCGAGACGGTCGAGCGGGCCGAGGTCGCGCCGTGGACCGAGCTGCCGATCTGGGCGCCGCCCACCGGCGAGCTCAGCGGGCTGCACGACGGCGACGTCGGCGCGGCGTACGCCGCCGGGCTGCGCTGCCGGCCGATGGCGGAGACCGTCGCCGACACCTGGGCGTGGCTCCAGCGCGAGGGCATGCCCCCGGGGAGCACCCGCGCCGGGACCGGGATGGACGCCGACGCCGAGGCGCGGCTGTGCGCGGGGCCGCCTCAGGCCGGGACGGCGCGGCCGACCAGGTGCGGTGAGCCGTCCTTCGGGCTGGTCAGCGCGAGGTCCAGGCCGTCGGCGGTCGCGGCCATCCCGAACGACACCGTGCCGGGCAGCAGGACCGGCTTCTTGAACGCGGCGTCGACCCGCACCGCGTCGGGCAGCCGGTTCTCGACCGCGGCGAGGCAGCGGCCCAGGCTCCACATCCCGTGCGCGATCTGGCGGGGGAAGCCGAACGCCTTGGCGGTGAGGCCGTAGAGGTGGATCGGGTTGTGGTCGCCCGAGACCGCGGCGTACCGCCGGCCCAGGTCGCCGGGCAGCCGCCACTCGACGGTGCCGTGCGGGGCCTCGGGCAGCGCGAGACCGCCCGGGACGGCCGTCCCCTGGTCGGTCGGGGCACCCCGGCGCAGGAACGTCGAGGTCTCCTCCCACACCGGCTCGCCGAGGGAGTGCACCGAGGTGAGGAGGTCGAAGACCTGGCCCTTGGCGTGCGGGCGCAGGGTGCCCACCCGGACGGTCACCTGGAGCTTCTCGTCCGCCCGGATCGGGTCGGTGCTGGGTGAGCGAGTTCTCCAGGTGCACGGTGCCGACGGCGGGGAACGGGAACGAGCCGTCGGTCATGATCGCGAGGTGGAGGGGGAAGGCGAGCAGGTGCGGGTAGGTCACCGGGAGGGTGTCCTTGCGCGGGAAGCCGCACACCGCGGCGTACGCCGCCACGTGGGCGGGGTCCACCTCGACGTCGTGGCGGGTGAGCGCGAGGTCGGGCAGCGCGCCACCCCGCTTGCCGATGCCGGGGAGCAGGTTGAGCCCCGGCACCACCGGCAGCGCGGCCTTGAGCATCAGCGGCAGCGGGTGGGGCGAGCCCTCCACGACCCGGAGCGTCGCGTCGCTCATCTCAGGCCCCCAGCATCATCTGGCCGCAGACGCGGACCACGTTGCCGCTGACGGCGGTGGACCCGGGACTGGCGAACCACGCGATCGTCTCGGCGACGTCGACGGGCAGGCCGCCCTGGCTCATCGCGTTGAGCCGTCGACCCACCTCCCGGGTGGCGAACGGCACGGCCGCGGTCATCTTCGTCTCGATGAAGCCCGGCGCGACCGCGTTGACGGTGATGCCGTCCTCGAGCTCGCCCACCAGCGAGTCGACGAGCCCGATGACACCGGCCTTGGAGGTGGCGTAGTTGGTCTGGCCGACGTTGCCGGCGATCCCGGCGATGGAGGCGACCCCGATGACGGCGCCGTTGGCGCGGATCAGCCCCTGGTCGAGGAGCTCGCGGGTGATCCGCTCCGGCGCCGTCAGGTTGACGCCGATCACCGACGTCCAGCGGTCGTTCTCCGGGTCGGCCTTCATGTTGGCGAGCTTGCGGTCCCGGGTGATGCCGGCGTTGTGCACGACGACGTCGACACCGCCGTGCTTCTTCTTCAGGTGCTGGGCGATCCGCTTCGGGGCGTCCTTGGCGGTGATGTCGAGGGTGAGCTGGTCGCCCTCGAGCTCGGAGGTGACGGTCAGCAGCTCGCTGGCGGCCTGGGGCACGTCGACGCCGACCACCAGCGCGCCGTCGCGGTGCAGCACCCGGGCGATCTGCTCCCCGATGCCGCGGCTGGCGCCGGTGACCAGGGCGACCTTGCCGGCCAGCGGCCGGAGCCAGTCGGCGACGTCGCCGGCCTCGGTGGTCCGGGTGCCGACGCGCACCACCTGGCCCGAGACGTACGCCGACTTGGGGGACAGCAGGAACGCCAGCGTGCTGGCGACCGCCGCCTCGGCACCCTCGGCGACGTAGACCAGCTGCACGGTCGAGCCCCGGCCGACCTCCTTGCCCAGGGACCTGGTGAAGCCCTCCAGGGCGCGCTGGGCGACCCGCTCGGATCCGCTGCGTCAGCTCCGGGCGGCGTGCCGAGCACCACGAGCCGCGCGCACGGGGTGAGGCTGCGCAGCAGGGGCTGGAAGTAGTCGCGGAGGGCGACCAGGCCCTCGCTGGTCGTGATGCCCGGTGGCGTCGTAGAGCAAGCCCTTGAAGGGCCGCGCGTCCGCGCCGCCGGGCACCACGTGCGTGATGCCGAGCCGCCCGAGCAGGCCGGGCAGGGACTCGGCCAGCCGCCCGCTGCCGCCGACGGCGACGATGCCGTCGACCAGGGGAGCGCCGGCGGTGTAGCGCTCGAGCGGCACCGGGTCGGGCAGGCCGAGCTGGGTGACCAGCAGGCGGCCCAGCCCCGATCGCGTGAAGTCCTGGTACCGGTCGCTCATGTCACTCCCTGCGCTGTGGTGTTCCTACCTACTGGCGGGTAATGATAGGACCATGACCTCGAAGACCCGTCGCGTCGCCGTGCTCGGCGGCAACCGCATCCCCTTCGCCCGCTCCAACACCGTCTACGCCGACGCCTCCAACCAGGAGATGCTGACCGCCACGCTCGACGGGCTGGTCACCCGCTTCGGCCTCGAGCACGAGCGGGTCGGCGAGGTCGTCGCCGGCGCGGTGCTCAAGCACTCCCGGGACTTCAACCTGACCCGCGAGGCGGTGCTCGGCTCCAAGCTGTCGCCGGAGACGCCGGCGATCGACATCCAGCAGGCCTGCGGCACCGGTCTCCAGGCGGCGATCGAGGTCGCCAACAAGATCGCCCTCGGCCAGATCGACGTCGGCATCGCCGGCGGCACCGACACCACCTCGGACGCGCCGGTCGCGATCAGCGACAAGCTCCGCCGCAAGCTGATGAAGGTCAACACGGCCCGCGACCTCAAGGGCCGCCTGGCGGCGCTCTCGGCGATCCGGCCGGGCGACATCGGCCTCGACATCCCGCAGAACGGCGAGCCGCGCACGAGGCTGTCGATGGGGGAGCACGCGGCGCTGACCGCGCTGGAGTGGCAGGTGGGCCGGGAGGAGCAGGACGCGCTCGCGGCCACGTCCCACCAGCGGCTCGCGGCGGCGTACGAGCGGGGCTTCTTCGACGACCAGCTCACGCCCTTCCGGGGCCTCGAGCGGGACCAGAACCTCCGCCCCGACTCCTCGGTCGAGAAGCTCGCGAAGCTCAAGCCGGTCTTCGGCAAGGGCGCCGCCGCCACCATGACCGCCGGCAACTCGACCCCGCTCACCGACGGCGCCTCCGCGGTGCTGCTGTCGTCGGAGAAGTGGGCCGAGGACCACGGCCTGCCGGTGCAGGCCTACCTGACCGCCTACGAGACCGCCGCGGTCGACTACGTCCACGGCGCCGAGGGGCTGCTGATGGCGCCGGCGTACGCCGTGCCGCGGATGCTGGCGCGGGAGAAGCTCACGCTGCAGGACTTCGACTTCTACGAGATCCACGAGGCGTTCGCCTCGCAGGTGCTCTCGACCCTCAAGGCGTGGGAGGACCCGGTGTTCTGCAAGGAGCGCCTCGGCCTCGACGCGCCGCTCGGCTCCATCGACCGGGCCAAGCTCAACGTCAACGGCTCGTCGCTGGCCGCGGGCCACCCGTTCGCGGCGACCGGTGGCCGGATCGTCGCCACGCTCGCCAAGCTGCTCGCGGAGCAGGGCAGCGGCCGCGGGCTGATCTCGATCTGCGCCGCGGGCGGCCAGGGCGTCGTCGCGATCCTGGAGCGTTCTGAGCGCCAGTCGGTCAGGCTGCACCTGGCTGGGACCTGGGGGCTTCGAAGCGCGTAGGCAGAACTCGTTGTAGACGAGGGCCGACCGGTCCGAGCGTGGAGCGGGAGCGAACAGAGCAGGTTCCGATCCACGACATCCCGGCCGTGACCGCGGTCCGACACCGCCCCCCGGGCACGGGCGACGCGACCGAGGACGACCTCGACCTCCGGACCGACGACCAGCCGCTGCTGCTGGGCGCCGCCGAGACCCGACGGGTGAGCGCGGTGATGCGCGAGTGGGGGAGCCTGCGGCTGCTCCGGGAGCGCACCCCTCAGCTGGAGACCGAGCTCGAGCTGACCCACCAGCACGCCGAGAACCTCGCGCTCGTGGTCACCTCCCTGCGCGCGGAGCTGGAGCGCACCCAGCGCAAGGCCCGCCGCGTGGAGGAGAAGCTGAGGAAGCGCCTGGCGAAGCTCGAGCGGGCCCGGGACGACGGCGCCGCGGGGTCCCCGGCCGCGACGCCCGACCCGCCGAGCGGACCCGCACGCAAGGTCGGCCGACGGCTGCGGCGGCTCACCGGTCGCTAGGAGCGCTTCTCACCCCGACGCGGACGCAGCGCGAAGATCCGGGACGCCGTCGACGGTGGCGCCCCCGCCGCCCCCTGGGTGACCAGAGACTCGAGGTCCGCGACGGACATCTCGGCGATGGGGGTGGCCGGCGCCGGAACGGCACCAGTGCGCACGAGCTCGTCGGCCTTGCGGATCAGCGTGAGGCGCTGCTCGAACCTCTGCGTGCGTTTGACGAGCTTGTCCCGCCACTTCTGGGCTCTGGCGCTCGCCTGGGCGGCGCGCTGTTCCGCGGCTCTCCAGTTTTCCACGGCCTGGTCGTGGGCGGCCGCGGTCTTGTTCAGCTCGAGTATCACCTGGTGCTGCGAGCTGGCCAGCGTCGCTGCCTCGTCCCAGCCCTCGTTGGTCGTCTCCCTGAACCTGCGCGCAGCGCCGGGCGGCAACAAGATGACAGAGTTGTCGATCTTCGGCGAGCACTCGGCGATGGGCCGCCTTCCCACTCGGCCTTGTCATGAAGCGCGCGGGATGACGCTGTGCTGACCCACCAGCGGTAGACGCTGGTGACCTCTGGGGAGGACTCGGCGCCCACGATCCCGGCCACCCGGACGAGGAAGTCCGAGTCCTCGGTGGTGTCGAGGGTTTCGTCGAACCGGAAGCCGAGGTCGTGGAAGGCGCCACGCGGGAACGCCATCGACATGCAGGGGCTGTAGTTGGCGCGCAGATGGTCGACCAGCTCGAAGGTCGGGGGCCAGTCGGCGAACGCGTTGCCCGAGCGGGACCGGACACAGTTCGGGGTGGTTGGCCAGCGGCATGACGTCCTGGCGGACCGTGGCGGTCCGCAGCAGCCGGCCCGGCGCGCGTCGTTCGAGGTCGGCGAAGGCCTCCACCCACCGCGCCGTGACCGTGTCGTCGTCATCGAGGATCGCGACGTAGCGACCGCGAGCAGCCGCGAACCCCTCGTCGAGGGGCGCCGAGCGTCCGGGCCGCTCGACCGTCATCACGCGCACCGTGTCGCGCAGCCACGGTTGCAGTCCGTCGACGACGTCTGGACGGCCTGGCGCTCGGCATCGCTGACCCGGTGACACAGGAGCAGCACCTCGAAGTCCCGCAGCGTCTGGCCGGCCAGGCAGGTGAACATGTCCTCCAGGCACAGGGTCCGACGACCCTGGGTCCGGGTCACCACGGTGAGGAACGGGCGGTCGGCGACCTCGTCGGAGGTGCGCCGGCGACCAGTCCACGCCCACCAGCGAGAGGACGGTGCTCACCGAGGTGGCCGGCAGCGCGGTCGGGTGCAGGTTGACCGGGGGGACGAACGCCGGGGCGTTCGAGGGCGGCTCGGTCCGGGTCGGCTCGGGCCTGCCGTCCGCGTCGACGCGGAACGGCAGGAACACGCTCGCCGTCGGCTCGACGGCGACCTCGGCGCCGGACGTCTCGAGGAGCGCCGCGAGGCGCTCACCGCGCTCGAGGGACGACGACTCGCCACACCTCTCCGAGGCCGACCATGGTCGCGACGTCGAGCAGGAGGCAGGCCGCGCTGACCCGCAGCGGCGGCGGGCTGCTCGGGACGACGTCCACGGGCAGCTTCGGCCGTGGCTCCTCCTGGACCTGGGTCACCTCGACCGGGAGCGTCGCGGGCGTCCACGATGCTGCCGGGGTGCTCGTCTCGACAGACCTGCATCCGCTCCAGCAGGTCCGGGCCGGGAACCGCGTCGACGTCGCAGACGAGCACGGCGTCCGACGCGGCGAGGCCGAGGGAGTCGGCGACGTCGTCCCACCACCCGGGCTCCGGTCCGACCAGGGCGATCCGGACCTCCTCCGGCGAGGCGGCCAGGGCCTCGCGCCACGGCCTCCACGTCGCCACCGCCGCCGACCCGGTCGACGAGCAGGATGGTCGTGCATTTCGCGTACAGCAAAGCTCAGACGCCCTCCCGGTCGGCGCTGTGGACGGCTACCACCCTAGGTCAGCGGGTCAGCCCGCGCAGCGTCGGAGGGAGGAGGTCGGCGACGCCGGGCAGGTAGCGGTCGTTGCGCGGCCGCCCCCAGCGCCGGACCGTGAGGTCCTTCTCCCAGGCGTCCACGACACGTTCCGCGGGTGCGCGACTCGAAGTGGTACACCTCGCAGTTGGCCAGCCAGACGATGCGGTAGCCCTCCTTGCGGAGCTTGTAGCAGAGGTCGACGTCGTTGAAGTTGAGCGGCAGCGGCTCGGTGAAGCCACCGATCTCGAAGAAGACCTCGCGGCGCATGGCGGAGCAGGCGGCGGTGACGCCGGTGACCTCGCGGTTGATGATGAGCGCGCCGAACGGGCCCGGGTACGACGCGCGGCTCGCCGATGAAGGCGTGGTGGTACTTGCCTGTCGTAGGCGTGGCCGGCGTGCTGGATGGTGTCGCTGCTGAAGAAGAGCTTGGCGCCGGTCATCCCGACGTCGGGCTCGTCCAGCGGGGCCGACGAGCTGCTCGAGCCAGCGTCGGGGCATGGCCTCGCATGTCGTCGTTGAGGAGGACCAGGCGGTCGCCGCGTGGCGTGCAGGACGCCGAGGTTCATCTTGCGGCTGTAGTTGAAGGGCTCGTCGAAGGGGACCAGCGATCAGCCGGTCGCCGGCGATCTCGCGCAGCTCGTCGAGCACGTCGGCCGGGGTGGGCGCGTCGTAGACGACGACGACCTCGAGGTTCTCGTGGTCGGTGTGGTCCGAGCAGCGAGCGCACGGCCTCCACGACGAAGACCGCGGCGCAGCCCCAGACGAGGTCGGCCTTGCCGATCGTCGGGATGACGATGCTGACCGCGGCGGCCGGGTCGCAGCCGCCGCTGGATGACGGTAGTGCCCGGGGTACGGGGCCGTGCGTCGACCTCGGCGGCGATGCCCAGCCGGTCGACGTGGTCCTGGACCGCGCTTGCGGCCGGCGATGGTGGCGTAGGGCTTGGCGTCCGCGTCGCCGGCGGCCGAGCCCGGGACGACCCGCCAGTGGTAGAGGACCTCGGGGATGTGCACGACCCGGCGGGCCACCTCGCCGACCCGCAGGGCGAGGTCGTGGTCCTGCGAGCCGTCGTACCCCTCGCGGAAGCCACCGACCTCGCGGACGACCGAGGTGCGGATGCACCGAGAGGTGGGCGGTGTACATCTGGCCGCGCAGCCGCTCGGGGGACCAGTCCGGCTTGCGGAACGTGGTCGTAGTGGCGGCCGGTGTCGTCGACCTTGTCCTCGTCGGAGTAGAGGTAGTCGACGTCGTCGTGTGACGGCGATCACCTCCGCGTTGCGCGTCGAGGGCGTGCGGGCACCAGCAGGTCGTCGTGGTCGAGCAGCGCGATGAACTCGCCGCGTCGCCGCCGCGATCCCGTCGTTGGACGCCGCGACGATGTGGCCGTTGGTCTCGCGCTCGACGACGCGGATCCGCGGCGTCGCCGGCGGCGTGCCGCGGAGCACGTCGCGCACCGCCTGGGTCGGGGAGCAGTCGTCGACCAGGATGAGCTCCCAGTCGTCGAAGTTCTGGTCGAGGACCGACTCGATGGTCGTCCTCGAGGACGTCGAGCGGGGGGTCGTAGACCGGGGTGACGACCGAGAAGAGCGGCGTGGCCATGGACGCGGTCATCGGCGCCGCGCTCGGGGAAGCAGCCGGCGGCCGCGGCCTCGCGGCGCGGCCCTGGCCTCGGAGCGTCGTCGAGCTCGCGCTGCAGCCGGTCGGCCCGCCGGCGCTGCCGCTCCAGGCGCTCGCGGAGGTCCTCGAGCCGCTCCTTCTGCGCGTTCTGGCGGGCCAGAGCCGGTCGACGATCTGCTGCAGGGCGGCCGGCCTCGGCCTCGAGGCCGATCACGTGGTCGCGGTGGGTCAGCAGGTCGTGCCGGGCCCGCAGGACCGGCTCGCGCGATCGGCGTCGACCGGCAGCGTCGCCCGGGCCGTCGCGTGCGTCTGCCCTCGTCCTGCGCTCATCGCCCGTCCTTCCTCTCAGCTCGACGGTCGACCCACGGCCACGTAGTGCCGCGGCGCGCGCAGCACGCTACCTCATGGCGCGGTCGCCGTGGCCGTCGCCAGGGCGACGGCGACCAGGTAGTCGCGGACCTGGTCGGGGGTGATGGTGCCGACGGTGGGGATGCCGGGGGCGGCCTCCTTCACCAGGATGCCGACCCGGGCGAGCTGGAGCGCGCCGAGCCCGCTGGCGAGTAGACGATGGCCCGGTGACGCCGACGGCCCGGGCGATGTCCTCGATCTGCGCGTCGCGAACACCTTTGGCGTCGAAGAGCGCCCGCGTCGCGCGCCGATGATCTCGGCCTCCCGGCGGCGTCGGCGCTGCGCGGCAGCGGACCGCGGGCCGTCGACGGGGAGGCGGTCACCCGTCGGAGTCTCAGGCGGTGCGATGTGACCTCTCGGCGAGCTTGCCGGCTCGCACCTGCTCTCCGAGCGTGCGGGGCGAGCTCCTGGCGCGGCTCGGCCGCCCTGCGGAGGCACGGCGCGAGATCGAGCGCGCCGTTGACCTGTGCGGCAACGAGCGGGAGCGGGCGCTGCTGCAGGGGCAAGCTCAGCGCGTGGGGCTGAGGTCGTCCGGGTCATGGGCCAGGCGGGCGTGCAGGTGGCTGTCCCAGCGCCGGCCGGTGTCGTCGCGGTAGCCCTCGCGCTGGAGCCCCTCGAGCAGGTAGCCCGCCTTCTCGGCGACCCGGCAGGAGGCGGGGTTGGCCACGGCGTGCGGCAGCTCGAGCCGCTCCAGGCGCAGGTCGTCGTACGCCCACCGGGTCACGGCGCGGAGGGCGGCGGACGCCACGCCCTGCCGGCGGGCCCACGGCGCGGTGCGGTAGCTCACCTGCGCGCAGCACTGGTGGACCCGGTCGATGTTCACCAGGGAGAAGTTGCCCACCAGGCGGTCCTCGGCGTCCACGACCACCCAGGTGGCGTGGCCGCCGCCCGACCAGTCGGAGCCCGAGCGCAGCCATCGCTCGGCCGACTCGAGGTCGACCACGCCGGTCGAGTACCACTGGACGATGTCGGGGTCCTGTGACATCTCGAGCGCCGCCTGGGCGTCGTTCGGCCTCCCCGGACGGAGGCGGAACGGACCCGCTTCCAGCTCGACCGGCTCGATGTCACGCATCCGCGCAGGCTAGCCCGAGGCTCGCTCAGGAAGGTCTCAGCAAGTGCCGCGACAATGGGTCATCCCACCCCTCTCCTCGACCGGAGTACCCCTTTGTCCGACGCCACGCTCGCTCCCCGCGCCGAGGTCCTGCTGAACCGCATCGACGCCTGGGCGAACCGCAGCACGGCGCGGGCGGTGCTCGTCAAGCTCGGCGTGACCGTGGCCGGTCCGCTGGTGGTCCTGGCCGGGATCGCCATGCTGGTGCTGCCGGGGCCGGGACTCGTCGTGATCGCTGCCGGTCTCGCCCTGCTCGCCCTCGAGTACCCCTGGGCTCGGCACGTCCTGGGACTCCTCGGGCGCTCGCTGTCCCGGGCCCGGGACGCGATCCTCCCCAAGGACGCGTCGCCCGGTCGTCGGGCGTTCGGCGCCGTCCTCGTGGCCGCCGCGCTGGTGGCCGGTTTCGTGGCCACCACCGCGGTCACCGCGTTCCTCGGGGCGCACACCGTCCTGTAGCAGCCGCGACCTGGGGCGTATCACCCTCTCTCTCCTTCCTCGGGTGCGGCCGCGTCACCAGCCCAGCTCGCGCAGCCGCGCGTCGCCGATGCCGAAGTGGTGGCCCACCTCGTGGACCACGGTGCGGCGGACCTGCTCGACGACGTCGGTGTCGCTGCGCGAGATCGCGCAGATGGCGCGGCGGTAGATCGTGATCCGGTCCGGCAGCACCCCCGCGTAGCTCGACGTACGGCGGGTGAGCGGGATGCCCTGGTAGAGACCCAGCAGTCCCGCCGGTCCCGGCTCGTGCTGCACGGTGACGGCCACGTTGCTCATCAGCTGTCCGAGCTCCACCGGCAGTCCGTCGAGCGCCTCGGTGACCATCGCCTCGAACTGCTCGGCGTCGACGTCGATCATGAGGACATTCTCCGGGAGGGCCCCAACCGCGCCGTCGGCCTACGTCCGTCGGGTGAACTTGAGCTTGCCGTGGGCGGTGGGGTTGGTCTGGTAGCGGGGGTCGTGGGCCAGGGTGTGGTGTCGGGGGCAGAGCAGCCGTCCGGTCTTGGTGTCGGTGGTCCGCCGCGGGACCAGGGGTGGTCGTGGTGGGCGTGGCACATCCCGGGTGGGGCGTCGCAGCCGTCGGCGGTGCAGCCGCCGTCGCGGTGGGCGAGGGCGATCCGTTGGGGTTGGGTGTGGAAGCGGCGTCGCGGCCGAGGTCGAGGACCTGGGAGTCGCCGCCGAGGACGGCGGGGATGATCCCGGCCCCGCAGGCGATCCGGCGGGCCTCACCGGGTGAGAGGTGGCCGCCGGTGTCCAACGACGCCGCCTGCAGCCCGCCGAGGAGGGTGTCGAGGGTCATGGTGACCACGACGGTGGCGCAGACGCCGCCGGCCTTGCCGACCGAGGCGGCGGGCCGGGTTTCGACGTACTCGCAGAACGCCTGACCCAACCGGTGCTTGGTCTGGGCTTCCCGGTGGTCGGTGGGGGCGTGGGCGAGGAGGTGCTTGCGGAGCATCTGCCCGTGCAGGGCCGGGAGGGTGAACCGGCCGTGGCAGCGGCCGTGGCCGTCCTCGACCATCGTGAACGACGCCGCCGCCCGGGCGGCCTGCTCCTCGGCCTCCAGGACGCGGGCTTCGTGGGCCTCGCCGATCTCGGGGGCGACCACGTCCAGGATCCGCCGGCCCAGCACCCGCAACGCCTTCGCATCGTGATCGACCGCGTGCTCGAGCAGCACCCGCTCCGCCTCCGCGACCACGCACGCGTCGACGAGGTCGGCCGGCAGGGCGTCGACGGCGTCCACGATCACCGCCGCCTGGTCCACCAGCACCACCCCGGCTGCCAAGGCTTCGCGGACCGGCTCGTGCACCTCACCCAGCCGGCCGGCGAGCCGCGCCAGCCGGTGGGCCTCGGCGCGGGTGACCTTGGCGGTGTGGGACCACCAGCTCGCCGTGGAGGTGGCGCCCTGGTCGAGGCCGACCTCGACGGTCTCGGCGTGCCGGGCGACCCGGAGCTCGAGCTCGGCCACCTGCGCCTTCAACCGGGTCAGCTCCAGCAACGTCGACGCGGTCTCCTGCCGGGTCATCGACCACACCGAAACGTCCGCCAGATCACCCAGGTCCGCCCGCGCCGAGTCCACGAACCGCGCGACCCGGTGCCGCGGATCGGGGGTGAGCACGCCTTCGGACATGACCCCAGTCAAGCACCCACCACCGACACTCAGATCGGCTCAGAACCCCTTCTCCACAAGGGATTCGAGCACGATCCGCGACCGTTGACCCAGCGTGGCGCGACCCAGGACTCCCGCGGTGTGGAAGTCTCGGCTGCTGTGATCGACGAATTCGCCAAGGCGTACCTGCACGACGACCTGCGGTCGATGAGGACCATCCTGGTCCGCAAGCTCGACGGGCTGTCGGAGTACGACATCCGTCGTCCGATGACCGCCACCGGCACCAACCTGCTGGGGCTGGTCAAGCACGTGTCGTTGTGGGAGTCCCGGTACCTCGGCGAGGTGTTCGGTCGACCCTTCCCCGACCCCCACCCCGGCTGGACGGACGACGACGCGAATCGCGCCAGCATGTGGGCCGCCGCGGACGAGACGCGCGACGAGATCGTCGACCGGTACCAGCGGGTCTGGCGGCACTCGGACGCGACGATCGAGGCCCTGCCGATCGACGCCCCCGGCGCCGTGCCGTGGTGGTCGAGGCCGAGCGTGATGCTCTTCAACATCATGGTGCACGTGCTCACCGAGACGACTCGGCACGCGGGGCACGCGGACATCGTGCGCGAGCACCTCGACGGCGCGGTCGGGGACGATCCGTCCGCGCCACGGAGGGCGACACTACTGGCAGACGCAGTGCGCGAGCATCGAGGCAGCCGCCCGGTCCGCTCACTCGGCCGGCTGACCGAACCGGCTACAGATAGCCCTGCACGGTCTCGATCGTGTCGGCCTCGTCGGCGGTCTTGTCGTCGCGGTAGCGGACGACCCGGGCGAACCGCAGAGCCACGCCGCCGGGGTAGCGGGTGGACCGCTGGACGCCGTCGAAGGCGATCTCGACGACCTGCACCGGCGCGACCTGCGACGACGTACGCCGACCGGTCGGCGGGCGAGGTGGCCAGCTCGGTGAAGCGCTCGGTCTGCCAGGCGAGCATCTCGTCGGTCATCCCCTTGAACGTCTTGCCGAGCATCACGAAGCCGCCGGTCGCGGGGTCGCGGGCGCCGAGGTGGATGTTGGAGAGCCAGCCCTGGCGGCGACCGCTGCCCCACTCGACGGCCAGCACGACCAGGTCGAGGGTGTGCACCGGCTTGACCTTGACCCAGGCGGAGCCGCGGCGGCCGGCGTCGTACGGCGCGTCGAGGTTCTTGACCACCACGCCCTCGTGGCCGTCGGCGAGCACCTGCCGGGCGAACTCCTCGGCGGCGTCGGGGTCGTCGGTGACCAGCCGCGGCACGACGTGGGCCTCGGGCACCAGGGCCGTGAGGCGGGCGAGGCGTTCGGCGCCGGGGGAGTCGAGCAGGTCGTCGCCGTCGAGGTGCAGGAGGTCGAAGAAGTACGGCGTGACGACGACCCCGGAGTCCTGGGCGGTCCGGGACGCGGTCTCCTGGAACGGCCGCGGCCGGCCGGCGTCGTCGAGGGCGAGCGCCTCGCCGTCGAGCACGAGGCGCTGGGCCGGCAGCGCGCGGACCACCTCGACCACCTCGGGCAGCCGGTCGGTGATGTCGTCGAGGCTGCGGGTGGCGACCAGGACGTCGTCGCCGTCGCGGTGGACCTGGATCCGGATGCCGTCGAGCTTCACGTCCACCGCCACCGGGCCGCCGCCCGCCTTGGCCATCGCGGCGGCGACGTCGGGGGCGCTGGACGCGAGCATCGGCAGCACCGGCCGGCCGACCTCGAGCCCGACCGTGGCCAGCGCCTCCGCGCCGCCGGCGAAGGCGGTCGCCACGATCGGGACGGTGCCGCCGGCGAGCATCGCCGCGCGGCGTACGGCGGGCAGCGGCACCTCGGCGGCCGCGGCGACCGCCTCCTGGACCAGCGCGTCGAGCGCGCCCTGCCGGACCGCGCCGGTGAGGGCGCCGCGCAGCCAGGCCTGCTCGGCGGCGGTGGCGCGGCCGAAGAGGGCCGCGACCGCGGCCTTGCGGGTCGCCTGGGAGCCGGTGCCGCCCAGCGCCGCGATGAGGTCGAAGGCCTCGTGCACCTCGGTGACCGTCAGGCTGGGCGCGGCGGCGGGGTCGACGCTGGCGCCGGCCCCGCGCCAGCCGATGCCGGTGCGCCGCTGCCGCAGCGCGCCACCGAGGTAGGCCGTGACCGTCTCGAGCTCGTCGGGCTCGGCCCGGCGCAGGCACCCGGCCAGGGCGGTGACCTTGGCCTTGCGCGAGCGGGTGCCCGCGACGGCGGCGGACGTGTCGACGACCTCGTGGAGGAGCACCCGCCCATTGTGTCCGGCGCCGGGGACACAATGGGCCGGTGAGCGACGACCGGCTGTACGTGCCCCGCTTCAACGTGATGCCGGCCGACGAGGCGCGCGGCTTCGTGGCCGACGTCGCCACCGCGCAGCTCGTCACCGTGGGTGCGGACGGGATGCCCGACGCCACCTTGCTGCCGGTGCTCTGGCGCGGTGACACGCTGGTCGGGCACTTCGCCCGCGCCAACCCCCAGTGGCGCCGCATCGTCGACGGTTCCGCCGCGCTGGCGGTGGTCACCGGCCCGGACGCCTACGTCAGCCCGTCGTTCTACGCCACCAAGGCCGAGCACGGCCGGGTGGTGCCCACCTGGAACTACTCGGCCGTCCACCTGCGCGGTCCGGTGCGGGTCGTCGACGACCCCGCGTGGCTGCGCGCCCTCGTCGGCGAGCTCACCGACCACCACGAGTCGCGACGTGCGGAGCCGTGGGCGGTCGAGGACGCGCCGGAGACGTACGTCGACAAGCAGCTGCGCGCGATCGTGGGCGTCGAGATCGTCGTCGAGAGGTGCAGGCCAAGGCCAAGCTCAGCCAGAACCGCTCGGCCGAGGACCGCGCCGGGCGTGGTCGCCGGGCTGCTCGGCACGCCGGGGGAGCCGGTCGCCCGGGCGATGGAGGCGCTGGGCTCACGCTCCGATGCGTGAGCGCACCTCGAACAGCTCGGGGAAGAACGTGAGGTCGAGCGCCCGGCGCAGGAAGTCGACGCCGGACGAGCCGCCGGTGCCGGTCTTGTGGCCGATGGTGCGCTGCACGACCTGGAGGTGCCGGAACCGCCACTGCTGGAAGTTGTCCTCGATGTCGACGAGCTCCTCGCAGGTCTCGTAGACGCCCCAGTGCTCGGCGGGGGCGGCGTAGACACCGGCGATCGTGTCGACCAGCGCCGGGCTCAGCCGGTAGGGCTGCGACCAGTCGCGGTCGAGCAGGGCCGGCGGTACGGCGTACCCCGCCCGGTGCAGGAACCTCAGGAACTCGTCGTACAGCGACGGCTCGCCCAGCAGCTCGCGCAGCGCCGACTGCGCGGCCGGGTCGTGGCCGAAGACCTTGACCATGTCGGCGTCCTTGTTGCCGAGCAGGAACTCGACCTCGCGGTACTGCGCCGACTGGAAGCCCGAGGAGGTCGCCAGGAACGGCCGGATCTGGGCGTACTCGCTCGGGGTCATCGTCGCCAGCACCGACCACTGGTCGGTGAGCGTGCGCTGGATGTGCTTGACCCGCGCCATCCGCTTGAGGGCGGGGGCGAGCTCGTCGGCCGCGAGCAGGTCGCGCGCCGAGCGGAGCTCGTGGACCATCAGCTTGAGCCAGAGCTCGGAGGTCTGGTGCTGGACGATGAAGAGCAGCTCGTCGTGCTGCGGCGGGTCGCTCTGCGGCTGCTGCGCCGCGAGCAGCAGGTCGAGACGCAGGTAGTCGCCGTACGACATCGAGCGCGAGAAGTCCTGCTGGATGCCGTCCTCCAGGGCACGCTTCCCGGCCGTGTGGTCGTCGCTCATGACCCGAACCTATAGCGTCGTCCGGGTGGGTACGACGGGACGCGAGCGGGTCTGGCGACCCGGCTGGCCGTGCCCGGTCGGCCAGGTCCTCCGCCAGCAGCGGCACGGCGGCGGCGACCCGACCTACCGCGTCGAGGACGCCGGCTCCGACCGGGCCCGGCACTGGCGGGGCATCGGCACGCCGGACGGCCCGGCCACGCTGGTCGTCCAGGCCCGACCGGCCGAGGGCGACGTCGTCGCCGAGGCGTGGGGACCGGGCGCCGACTGGGCGCTGGAGTCCGTGCCGGGGCTGCTCGGCGGGCTCGACGACCCGACCGGCTTCGAGCCGCGCCACCCGGTGCTGACCGAGGCCCGGCGCCACCACCCGCACTGGCGGCTCGGCCGCAGCGGGCTGGTCATGGAGGCCCTGGTGCCGGCGATCATCGAGCAGAAGGTGACCGGGCAGGAGGCCTTCGCGGGCTTCCGCGACCTCGTGCAGCGGCACGGGCAGCCCGCGCCGGGGCCGGTCGAGCACCTGCGGCTGCGGGTGCAGCCGGACGCCCCGACGCTGCGCGCGATCCCGTCGTGGGAGTGGCTGCGGCTGCACATCGACCCCGCCCGCTCCCGCGCGATCGTCCAGGCGGCCCGGGTCGCCGAGGCTCTCGAGCGCTGCGCGACGCTGCCGGCCGACGACGCCGACCGCCGGCTCCGCTCGCTGCCCGGGGTCGGGGTGTGGACCAGTGCGGAGGTGCGGCAGCGGGCCCTGGGGGACGCCGACGCGGTGAGCTTCGGCGACTACCACGTGGCCAAGGACGTGGGCTGGGCCCTGACCGGCACCGCGTTCGACGACACGGAGCTCGAGGCCTACCTCGAGCCGTGGCGACCGCACCGGGGTCGGGTGGTCGGGCTGGTCGCGATGGCCGGGTTGCGCCGTCCTCGGCGCGGGCCGCGGATGGCACCGCGCACGCACCTGCCGGCGGGCTGAGCGGCCCGGCTCAGAGCAACGGTCGCAGCGGACCGAGGAAGCCTCGGTGAACTTGCGGTGGAGGTCGCGCGCCTCCCACTCGTCGATGGTCAGCTCGAGGCAGTTGGACTCGTCGAGGAGGTAGATCTCCTCCATGGTCGCGGCCATGGCGGGGTCGATGATCTCGACGTTGATCTCGTAGTTGCCCTGGAGCGAGAGGCGGTCGACGTTCGCGGTGCCGACCGTCGACCAGCTGCCGTCGATGGTCGAGGTCTTCGCGTGCACCATCGCGTCCCGGAAGCGGAAGATCCGCACGCCGGCGGTGAGCAGCTGCGAGAAGTACCCGCGCGAGATCCAGTCGGCCACGATGTGGTTGGACTTGAGCGGCATCAGGAGCCGGACGTCGACCCCGCGCCGGGCCGCGTCCTTGAGCGCGTCGACGAAGTCCTGGTCGGGGATGAAGTACGCGTGCGTCATCCAGATCTTGTCGGTGGCGCGCTCGATGGCCTCGAGGTACATCGACCGGATGGGGAACATCCACAGGCGCGGGTTGTTGCGGTGGAACCGGATCCGCGGCTCCCACTGCGACGCCGTCTCGAGCAGCAGGGGCCGCTCGCTGCGGCCCATCCGCTTGCGGCGGTTGAGGTTCCAGAAGTCGGCGAACGTGCGCTGCAGGTCCCACACGCCGGGTCCGGTGATCCGGACGTGGGTGTCGCGCCACTCCGTGGCGTACGGCGTCCCGAGGTTGTAGCCGCCCACGAAGCCGACCTCCTCGTCGACCACCAGGATCTTGCGGTGGTCGCGCCCGTAGCGGCGCAGGTCCCAGAAGCGCAGCCCGGCGCTGTAGATCGGGTAGCGCAGCACCTTGACCTCGGGCGGGAAGTGCTTGAACGCCGGCGACACGACGAGGTTGGCGAAGCTGTCGAAGATGACGTAGACGTCGACGCCCCGGCGGGCCGCCTCGACCAGCTCGTGCTTGAAGAGCTCGCCGAGCTCGTCGCCCTTCCAGATGTAGGTCTCGAGCAGGATCTGCCGCCGCGCGCCGCGGATCGCGGCGAGCATCGCGTCGTACAGGTCCTGGCCGTAGGTGTACGTCGTGACCGTGCCCTCCCCGATCTCCACCTCGCGGGGGCTGGTGACCGGGAAGGGCTTGGGCTTCTTGCCGCGGCGACGATAGGAGTCGACGAGCGTCATCGCGCCCGCCAGCGCCACCTGGATCCCCAGGATCGCGAACAGGGAGCGCCGCAGGATCGTCAGCGTCCGCTCGGCAGGCGATGGGATCCGGGGCACGCGACCAATCTAGCGATCGGCCCCGGCGAGCTCGGTCGGCGCACTCCGGTCCGGAGCGCGGTCCGGCACGCCGGTCGCCGGCCGGCGACCGCCGGACCACCAGGCCCGGTCACCGAGCAGCACCAGGATGGCCGGCAGCATCACCAGCCGGATCACGGTGGCGTCGACGAGGATCGCGACCGCCAGCCCGACGCCCATCATCTTCATCTCCAGCAGGCTGAGGGTGGCGAAGATCGCGAACACCGACACCATCACGGCCGCGGCGCTGGTGATGACCCCGGCGGACTCGCTGACCCCGCGGCGCACCGCCTCCCGGGCGGGGAGCCCCTGGTGGGCCAGCTCGCGCACCCGGCTCAGCACGAAGACGTGGTAGTCCATCGAGAGGCCGACGAGGACCACCAGCACGAAGAGCGGGATCCAGTCGATCACGAAGCCCGGGCTGGTGAAGCCGAGGAGGTCGGAGAAGTGGCCCTCCTGGAAGACCAGGCGGAGCACACCGAAGGCGACGCCCACCGACAGCAGGTTGAGCGCGGTCGACGCGAGCGCCACCGGCAGGCTGCGGAACGCGGCGACCATCACCAGCATCGTCAGCAGCAGCACCAGGCCGATCACCACCGGCGTCCGGCTCGACTGGCGGTCGGCGAAGTCGAGGGACTCCGCCGCGTCGCCACCGACGGCGTACTCGCCGGCGACGCCGTCGAGCGCGGCGGGCGCCAGGTCGTCACGCAGCAGGCGGACGGCCCCGTCCACGGCCGGGTCGGCCTCGTCGTACGGCATCGCGAGGGTGAGGACCGCGGTGCGTCCGTCGGCGGACAGGGTCACGGGGTCGGTGCCGGTGTCGGTGAACTCGCCGGTGGCCCGGGCGGCCCGGTCGAGCGAGCCGAGCGCGGTGGCCGCGGCGTCGGACGTGCCGTCGTCCGAGCGGAGGACCACCGTCGCCGTGGTCCCCTGGGCGGGGAACGCGTCGGAGATCCGGTGCAGCGTGGCGACCTCCGCGATGTCGTCGGGCAGCGTGTCGAGGTTCGCGCTGTGGATCTTCAGGCCCAGTGCGGGGACCGCGAGCAGGCCGACGATGACGGCGGAGGCGCCCAGCGCGACGGCCGGACGGCGGACGACGGGGGCCAGGATCCGGCGGCTGATCCCGCCCTGGCCGATGCGTGCGTTGAGCCGCCACAGCAGCGGCACCCGTGGCCGGTCGACCCAGCGGCCGAGCTTGACCAGGAGCGCGGGCAGCACCGTGATGGAGCCGAGCACGGCGACGGCGACCACGACGATGGCGCCGGTGGCGAGGGAGTTGAAGGTCGCCGAGCCCACGACGTACAGCCCGGCGAGGGAGGCCACGACGGCGCCACCGGAGACGAGGATCGCGTGGCCCGACGTGGCCGCCGCGATCTCGACGGCGTCGAGGGTGGTGCGGCCGCGGGCGCGTTCCTCGCGCTCTCGCTTGAGGTAGAAGAGCGTGTAGTCGACGCCGACCGCCATCCCGATGAGCACGATCATGCTGGCGACCGTGGGCTCGGCGTGCACCAGGTGCGACAGGGGTGCGGAGATCCCGATGGTCGCCGCGACGCTCGTGACCGCGAGCAGGACCGGGATGCCGGCGGCGACCAGGGCGCCGAAGGCGAGCAGCATCAGGCCCAGCGTCACCGGCACCGTGAACACCTCGGCCCGGCCCAGGTCCTCGGCGACCCGCTCGTTGATGCCGGCGTCCACCGAGACCTCGCCGGCCTGGGACACCCGGAGCTCGGGGTGGTCGGTCGCGACGTCGGCCGTGACCTGCTGGAGGTCGGCGACGTCGTCGGTGTCCGGCGCGAGGAGCACGTCGACGAGCAGCATCGAGCGGTCGGGGCTCCAGACCGGGTCGGCCACGCTCTCGACCGCGTCCAGGGCGCCCATCCGGAGCGCGAGCTCGGCGGCGGCGTCCTCGGCCGCCGCCTCGTCGAGGGCGCCGTCGGGAGCATCGATGACGACACTCTCGCTGTCGGGCCCGTCGAGCCCGCCGTCGTGGACGAGGACCTCGGCACGGCCGGACTCGCCGACCCGGTAGTCCGCGTCGGTGGTGCTCGCGGTGGGGATGGCCGCGGCCAGGCCGACGGCGAGGGTGACGAACAGCAGCCAGCAGCCGATCGCCCGCCAGGGGTGGGTGGCGCTCCAGCGGGCGGTGCGGACCGGGAGGGTGGACAGTCGCGACACGGGAGGCTCCTCGCACTGGACGACAACGACCCGTCCAGCCTCGGGCTCGGGCCGGGGTGCTGTCGGGGGCGCCAGGACCCGGATCGATGGTGGTGCCAGGCCCACCGCGCCGACGCGCCGGATGCGTGAGGATGAGGAGGTGAGCGCTCCGCGACGTCATCCCTGGGCCGCGGCGGGCCATGCCGTCGGGCACATGGTGCTGGCGGTGCCCCTCGCCCTGCTGTTCGCGTTCGCGTGGCTCGGACTGGCACTGACGCTGCTGGTGGTGGGGTTCTGGCTGCTCCGCGTGATCGTGGCGGGCACGTCCGCCCTGTCGGTCACGCACGGGCGCATCGCGCAGAGCATGCTCGGCCGGCCGGTGCCGGTCGCCGTACCCGTCCCGGACGCCGACCTCGGGGCGATCCGCCAGCTGCGCCGATGGGCGGGCACGTCGGTGCTGTGGCGGCTGGTGGCGTGGATGTTCTTCGCGTTGACCGCCGGGCTGCTGCTCTCCGCCGTCGCGGTGCTCGCCCCGCTCGCGGCCGGCGCCCTGGTCGTCGTCGCGCTCGTCCTCCTTGCCGTCGACCCCGGCCAGTACCTGGTCGTCGCGGCCGTGGGCTGGCCGCTCGCCGTGGCCGTCGCCGTGCTCTGGTGGCGGTACGCCGACGACGTGGTCCGCCTGCGTTGCCGGGTCGAGGGCGCCATCCTGGCGCCCGACCCGGCCACTCTGCTCGCCCAGCGGGTCGCCGACCTGACGACGTCGCGGGCGGAGACCGTGGACCACTCGGCGTCCGAGCTCCGCCGGATCGAGCGGGACCTGCACGACGGCGCCCAGGCCCGGCTCGTCGCGCTCGGCATGAACCTCGGACTCGTCTCGGACCTGATGGAGCGCGACCCCGAGGCCGCCCGGCGGCTGCTCGACGAGGCACGCGGCACCACCGGAGCGGCGCTCGGCGACCTGCGCTCGGTGGTGCGCGGCATCCATCCGCCCGTGCTCGCCGACCGCGGTCTGGTGGGGGCGGTGCAGGCGCTCGCCCTGGACATGGCCGTGCCCGTGACGGTCACCGCGTCGGTCGACGCCCGGCCGCCGGCCCCGGTCGAGACGGCCGCCTACTTCGCCGTCGCCGAGTGCCTGGCGAACGTCGGGAAGCACGCCGGTGCGAGCCGCGCCTCCGTCGACATCGCCCGGTCCGCCGACACGCTGGTGGTCACGGTGGTCGACGACGGGCACGGCGGTGCCGACCCGGCGCGGGGGAGCGGACTCCGGGGGGTGATGAGGCGGCTGGCGGCGTTCGACGGCACGATGAGGGTGGCGAGCCCGGCCGGCGGGCCGACCGAGATCACCCTGGAGGTCCCGTGCGCCTGGTCCTCGCCGAAGACCACGCCCTCCTCCGGGACGGCCTGATCCGGCTGCTCGAGGCGCACGGGTGTGCGGTCGTCCGGGTGCTGGAGAGCGCCGACGGTCTCGTGGACGCGATGGTGCAGCCCGACGTCGACGCGGCGGTGGTCGACGTACGCCTCCCGCCGACGTTCGCCGACGAAGGGCTCCGGGCGGCGCTCGAGGCCCGGGCTCGGCGGCCGGGCTTCCCGGTGATGGTGCTGAGCCAGTACGTCGAGCACCTCTACGCCCGCGAGCTGCTGGCCAGCGGCGAGGGCGCGGTGGGCTACCTGCTCAAGGACCGGGTCGCCGACGCCGGCGAGTTCGTCGACGGCGTCCGACGCGTCGCGGCCGGCGGCACCGTCTTGGACCCCGAGGTCGTCGCGGCGATCATGTCGCGCCGCCAGGACCCGCTGGACCGCCTGACACCACGGGAGCGGGAGGTGCTCGGCCTGATGGCGGAGGGCCGTTCGAACGCCGCCATCGCGGCCGCGCTCGTGGTCACGGAGAAGGCGGTGGCCAAGCACACGAACAACATCTTCACCAAGCTCGACCTCCCCGTGGACGTCGACGACAACCGCCGCGTCCGCGCCGTCCTCGCCTGGCTCCGCGCCTGCAGCTCTCGTCGCGACCTTCGCGCCCGTGCGGTGTGGTCGAGCGGTTGCGTCGCTGCCTGTGACGGGCTCGAGCGGCCCGCTCGATGCGCTCGCGTACGTGCGGACCAGCGGGGGTGGGTCGCGACGTCGCACCGCTTGTCGGTGGTCGACACGGTTCGCGCAGCAACAGTCCGGGAAGCCCTCGGAGCCGGTGGCGACGAGATAGCGTCCCCGGCGTGGGGAGACCGGACCAGGAGCTGCGGCTGACCGCCGCGCGCCGCTGGTCGAACCGGATGGTCCGCCTCGTCGCCACCGGGGTCGGTGTCCTGCTCCTGATGGTCGCGGTCTTCACCGTGCGGCGCGCGCCGCTGTCGGGCGCGGTGATCGGCGCGGTCGCCGTCGGGATCCTGGTCCTGACCTGGGTGCCGATGCGCCTGCCCGTTGCCCCGCGGTCCAGCCGCGACCCGGCCGCGCCCGGGGTGCTCTTCCCGGGATCGCGTCCGCACCCCGGGGTCGTGGCGGGGCACGTCGTGGTGCTGCTCCTGCTCGTGCTGGGTACGGCGCTGCCGGCGGTCGCCCTGGTCCGCGACCCCGGCCTCGGAGCGGCGGTGCTGACCGCGGTCGGAGTGGGTGCCTGCGCCATGACGCTGCTCAGCCTCCGGGCGGTCGGACGCGCCGGGCAGACCCTCCTCGTCGGACCACGCGGACTCACCATCCCGGACCTCGGGGCCGACCCGGTGCCGTGGGACCGGGTGACGGAGGTCGACGTGGCCTCGACGTACGAGCGCCGGGGGATCCCGCAGCACGTCCCGGTGGTGCGCCTGCGGATCCGTCTGCCGGACCGGCGCACGGCCGTCTACGAGCTCCGGGCCGTCGACCTGGGACCGCAGCCCGGGCGGGTCGTGCAGGTGCTGAAGAGGCTGGTGCGGGGCAGCGTGGACCGGTCGGTCCTCGGCAGCGAGAGCGCGGTCGCCCTGTTCGACGCCTGACGAGGACCCTCGTCCGGGGTCAGCGCGCCGACATCGCCAACGACTGGGTGAGCCGCTCGAGGGAGTACTCCGTCACCCGGACCAGCGCCCGCTTGGCCGACTCGCGGTCGCGGGCGTCGATGTCGATGATCGGCACGTCCGGCGGCAGCGCCAGCGCGCCGGCGACCTCCTCGAGCGGGTAGACGCTGACCGCCCTCGAACTGGTTGACCGCGACGATGAAGGGCAGCCCCTTCGCCTCGAAGTAGTCCAGGGGGGAGAACGCCTCGTCGAGCCGCGCGGTGTCGACCAGCACGATGGCGCCGATGGCGCCCGAGGCACAGGTCGTCCCACATGAACCAGAAGCGACGCTGGCCCGGCGTCCCGAACAGGTAGAGCACGAGGTCCTCGGCCAGCGTGATGCGACCGAAGTCCATCGCGACCGTGGTGGTCGACTTCGAGGGCACGGCGTCGAGGTCGTCGACGCCCTCGGACTCGTTGGTGACCAGGGCCTCGGTGCGCAGCGGCTGGATCTCGGAGACCGACCCCACGAGGGTGGTCTTGCCGACGCCGAAGCCGCCGGCGATGACGATCTTGGTCGACGCGGCCGCGCCGCGCGGCGGCGGGCTAGAGCGCACGGAGTCCACGGAGGGTCCTTTCGATCAGGTCTCGTCGCTCGTCGAACGACGAGCTCGTCGGTCAAGGTGGCCTGGACCCGCACGTGCCCGCGCTCGACGAGGTCGCCGAGCAGCACGCGCACGACGCCGATCGGCATCTTGACCAGCGGCGGAGACCTCGGCGACCGACTGCGCGTCGCAGATCTCGCAGGATGCTGCCCGATCGGCCCGTCGGGCGTCGGGCCCCCGTCGAGGACGGCTCGCGCCCCAGCGTCGCCTCCATCGGGCAGGTCGACCTTGGCGCTGGGTGCGACCGGCGGTCAGCGTGTAAGGACGGACGAACCGCGCCGTCGGCGCGGGGTCGTCCGGCTCCGCGCGGGTCGTCAGGCGCCGCCATGCTGGGTCACCCGGCCGCGCCGCCGAGCGGGACGCGCGCGCGGGCCTGGATCATCCGGCCCACGCGGTCGACCAGCAGCGCCATCTCGTAGCCGACCTGACCGATGTCCGCGGAGTCCTGGGTGAGCACCGCGAGGTGCGACCCGTCGCCGACGCTCATCAGGAGCAGGAAGCCGTGCTGCATCTCCACCACGGTCTGGAGGACCGCGCCGCCGTCGAAGAGTCGGGCGGCGCCCGACCGCGAGGCTGGCGAGCCCGGAGCGACACGGCCGCCACCTGCTCGGCGCGGTCGTCGGGGATGCTCGCGCTCGCGGCCATCAGCAGGCCGTCGGCGGACACCAGGATCGCGTGCGCGGTGTCCGGGCACCTCGTCGACGAACTTGCTGACGACCCAGTCGAGGTCACGCTCGTCGCTGGCGGTGGCGGAGCGGTTGCTGAGGTCTCGGTCATACCTGGCCTGCTTCCTTCGGGGCGTCGCGGGAGTCGGAGTCGCTCGTGGGGTGGTGTCGTCGGTGGCCGACCGTGCGGCCGCGGGACACCCGCGGCGTGGCGCGGCCAAGCCGGGCCCGGATCGCCTCGGGGTCGCGGCACGACGGCGCTGGCCGCGGGGGTCACGACGCCGCCGGGGACCAGGCGGCCCCCGGGTCGGCGGACGGGCAGCCCGGACTCGTTGACGCTGCAGCGGCGGCGTCTCGGCGACCCGGTCGGCCGCCTCCCAGCCCGCCTCCACCTCGGTGGCGGCCCAGGGCGCGCTGCGGCGTCGCCGTCGGCGCTGAGCCAGTTGGAGCGCAGCGACCGGAAGATCGGCGAGTCGACCTCCTCCGATGCCGGCGCGGGAGTAGCGGCGTCGAGCACGTGTCGGTCGCGGCCGTCTGGGCCACCGTCCGGGCCACCGGCTCGGGCACCGGCTCGGGCACCGTCTCGGACACGCGCCTGGGCCACCGGCTCGTCGGACCGGCGCCTCGACCGGGTCCGGCTGGCGGAACGCGGCGTACGCCTGGTCGCGGTCCGGCTCGGCGGACTCCGCCACGGGCTCGGGCGTCGGGCTCGGGCTGGGCGTCGGCGGTCGGGATCGGGATCGGGCTCCGGCTCGGTCGGGCCGCTCAGGGCGATCGGCTCGTGCCGGACCAGCTCGAGCGCGGGGCGCTCGTCGACGGGCGGTGTCCTGCGCGGCCTTGTCCTCGCGGGCTTCCTCCTCGCGGGCGTCGCGAGCGTCTGAGCCGGCTGCAGCAGCGACCCACCCTCGCCCATCCGCGGTCGGCGTCGCTGCCGATGGACGAGCCGGGCTGGCGCTGCGGCAGCCCGATGACGGCGTTGATGGCCGCCTCGATCGGGTCGAGCTCCTCCTCGGCCGGCGCCTCGATCGCGGCCGGGGTCTGCGCGCTCGGCGCTCGGCCCGGGTCGGGCGACTCCAGTGGCGGGCACCAGGGACACGTGGCTCTCGGCGGCCGGCTCCGGCTCGGGTGCGGGTGCCGTCGCGACGAGCAGGATCGAGCGCGGGAGGATGACCGTGGCGGTGCGTGCCGCCGCGGTCGTTGCGCTCCAGCGACACGGTGATCCCGTGCCGCCGGGCGAGCCGGCTCACCACGATGCAGGCCCATCCGGCGTGCGGTCTCGGCGTGACACTCGCCGCCCGAGGTGCAGCGTCGCTGTTGAGCTCGGGCAGCGACGTCGTGGTCGATGCCGAGGCCCGGCGTCGCTGATCGGAGATCACCGTCCGCCGGGCTGGGTGGTGGTCATGACCAGCACCGGGGCCGTGGGCGGCGAGAAGGTCAGGGCGTTGTCGACGAGCTCGGTGATCAGGTGCACCACGTCGGCCGCGGCGGCGCCGATGATGCGCTCGGTGGGCGCGGACAGGATCTGCACCCGCTGGTAGTCCTGCACACCGGCGGTCGCCGCGTGCAGCGCGTCCGCCACCGAGATGCAGTCCTGCTCGGACGTCTGGGTCGGGCGCGTCGGCGAGGACCATCAGGCTCTCCGCCGTACGCCGCATCCGCGAGGCGAGGTGGTCGAGCGGAAGAGGCTCTCCAGGCGCTCCGGGTCCTCCTCGTCGCGCTCCAGGGTCTCGATCAGCCCCAGCTGCTGGTTGACCAGCGTGGTGTTGCGGCGCGACAGCGTGACGAACATGTCGCCGACCTGGGAGCGCAGCTCGGCCTCGCCGGACGCCAGGTGGACGGCCTGCCGGTGCAGGTCGTCGACCGCCCGGGCCAGCTGGCCCATCTCCTCGCGGGTGGTGACGTCGATCGGCTTGATCTCGCCGGGGTCGCCGCCGGCGCGGATCGTGGCGACCTCGCGGGCAGCTCCTCGCGGGCCACGCGCAGGGCGCCCTCGCGCACCGTGCGGATCGGGTTCAGCAGCAGGCGCGAGACCAGGAGCGCCAGGAGGATCGCGGCCAGCAGCGTGCCGACGGTGACGACGGAGTTCACCAGGGCCAGGTTGCGGGACTCGCTGGCGGCCTGGCGGCGCTCAGCTCGGTGTCGATGCCGTCGAGCAGGTCGGCGCTGAGGCTGTCGTAGCCGGTCGAACGCCGTCGCGTCACCCGAGGTCGGTGCCGTTCTCGACGGATGGTGCCGAAGTGCAGGGCGTTCTGCTGGCGCAGCAGCACGAGTCGGGTCGTGGCGCCGAGCGCCACGCCCAGACGCTCGATGGCGGAGGACTCGACGCCGATCTCGGCGGCCAGCTCGACCGGGCGGGCGAGGTCGCCGGTGCCGTAGGCCACGGCCAGCTGCTGCATGGCCAGCGAGAGCCGGCCGTCCAGGGTCTGGCGAGAGCGTCTGGAGGCGCGGCTCGGGCTCGATCTGCTCGGCGACGATGGTGTTGATCAGCGCGGTCACGCCGCGGTGGAGCTGACGGACCTGGGAGACCGACTGGCCGAGGCTGACGTAGCCATGTCGGTGCGCAGCTGGGTGCTCAGGTCGAGCAGGGAGTCGACCTGCTCGCGCTGGGCCGGCGGTCAGGTCGGCGGTGTCGCGGGCGCGTCTCGAGGTCGGCAGCGGCGGCGACGACCTCCTCGATCGCGGCGTCGCGCGCCGGGTCGTCCACGGCGGTCTTCTCCCGGGCCACGACGGCCGCGTTCTCGGCGGCGGCGAGGTAGGCGACCGCGGGTCGCAGCACCGTGACCTGGCTGGCCGTGTCGCGGTAGTTGGCGGCCTGGGTCAGCTCGGACTGCACCCGGAGCCCGCCGAAGACCGCGGCCAGCAGCATCGGGACGGCCAGCGCCAGCGCGACCTTGCGACGCAAGGGCCACTCGGAGAGCCGGAGGCCCGAGGACTTGCGGCCTGCGCCGGCGTTGTTCTTCTTCGACATCGTTCACCCAGATCGTCGAATCCGTACGATCGCCGGGGGGGGCGGCGACGAGGCGCGTGGGCCTGAAGCAAAAGATATGGAATCGCGGCGGGCCGCGTGGGCGAATCGGCACAACTCGCTCCGGCGGGCCGGGTTGTCGGTGGACCTGTCTAGTCTCGGTGCATGCGACCAGTGACCGATCTCGAGCGCCGGGTGGCGCCCTTCAAGGTCGTCTCCGACTACCAGCCCTCCGGCGACCAGCCGACGGCGATCACCGACATCACCGAGCGGATCCAGGGCGGCGAGAAGGACGTCGTGCTGCTCGGCGCCACCGGCACCGGCAAGACCGCCACCGTCGCCTGGGTGGCCGAGCAGGTGCAGCGCCCGCTGCTGGTGCTGCAGCCCAACAAGACGCTGGCCGCCCAGTTCGCCAACGAGCTGCGCGAGCTCTTCCCCGACAACGCGGTCGAGTACTTCGTCTCCTACTACGACTACTACCAGCCCGAGGCCTACGTCCCCCAGACCGACACCTACATCGAGAAGGACTCCTCGATCAACGAGGAGGTCGAGCGGCTGCGGCACTCCGCGACCAACTCGCTGCTGACCCGCCGCGACGTGATCGTGGTGTCGACGGTCTCCTGCATCTACGGCCTCGGCACCCCGCAGGAGTACGTCGACCGGATGCTCCGGCTGCGCGTCGGGCAGGAGCACGACCGCGACTCGGTGCTGCGCCGGCTCGTCGAGATCCAGTACACCCGCAACGACATGTCGTTCACCCGCGGCACCTTCCGGGTCCGCGGCGACACCCTGGAGATCTTCCCGGTCTACGAGGAGCACGCGGTCCGCGTCGAGTTCTTCGGCGACGAGATCGAGCGGCTGATGACGCTGCACCCGGTGACCGGCGAGGTGATCACCGACGACCCGGAGCTCTACGTCTTCCCGGCCACCCACTACGTCGCCGGCCCGCAGCGGATGGAGCGGGCGATCTCCGGCATCGAGGTCGAGCTCGAGGAGCAGCTCGCGACGTTCGAGCGACAGGGCAAGCTGCTCGAGGCCCAGCGGCTGCGGATGCGCACGACCTACGACATCGAGATGATGCGCCAGGTCGGCTCCTGCGCGGGGATCGAGAACTACTCGATGCACATCGACGGCCGCAGCCGGGGCACGGCGCCGAACTGCCTGCTCGACTACTTCCCCGAGGACTTCCTGCTCGTCATCGACGAGTCCCACGTCGCGGTGCCCCAGGTCGGCGGCATGTACGAGGGCGACATGTCGCGCAAGCGCAACCTCGTCGACCACGGCTTCCGGCTGCCGAGCGCGATGGACAACCGGCCGCTGCGCTGGGAGGAGTTCCTCGACCGGATCGGCCAGACCATCTACCTCTCGGCGACGCCGGGGAAGTACGAGATGGACAAGGTCGGCGGGGTCGAGAACACCGTCGAGCAGATCATCCGGCCGACCGGGCTCATCGACCCGGAGGTCGTGGTCAAGCCCACCAAGGGCCAGATCGACGACCTGATCCACGAGATCAACCTGCGGGTCGAGCGGTCCGAGCGGGTGCTGGTGACCACGCTGACCAAGAAGATGTCCGAGGACCTCACCGACTACCTCCTCGACGCCGGCATCCGCACCCGCTACCTCCACTCCGAGGTCGACACGCTGCAAGCCGGATCGAGCTGCTGCGCGACCTGCGGCTGGGGGAGTACGACGTCCTGGTCGGCATCAACCTCCTCCGCGAGGGCCTCGACCTGCCCGAGGTGTCGCTGGTCGCGATCCTCGACGCCGACAAGGAGGGCTTCCTGCGCTCCGACAAGTCGCTGATCCAGACGATCGGCCGCGCCGCCCGCAACGTCTCCGGCCAGGTGCACATGTACGCCGACAAGATCACCCCGTCGATGGAGTCGGCGATCGACGAGACCAACCGCCGCCGGGCCAAGCAGGTCGCCTACAACACCGAGCACGGCATCGACCCGACCCCGCTGCGCAAGAAGATCGCCGACATCACCGCGATGCTCGCGCGGGAGGACGAGAGCACCGAGGAGCTGCTCGCGACCTACCAGCACCTCGACCCGCGGTCGAAGAAGGCACCGGTGCCGGGGCTGTCCAAGATGCGGGAGAAGAACCCCGACCTCGCCGGGCTGCCCAGCGCGGACCTGGCCGAGCTGATCCAGCAGCTCACCGACCAGATGAGGCACGCCGCCGCCGAGCTGCAGTTCGAGCTGGCGGCCCGCCTGCGCGACGAGATCCAGGGGCTCAAGAAGGAGCTGCGGCAGATGATGGAGGCGACCAAGTAGCGCGAGGGCAACGAGTCTGTCTCGACTGAGGCTGGGTACGTTGTCGCCATGAGCACCATCGATCTCGGCCGGCCCCTCCAGGGCGACGTGGTGGACCTGATCCTCGACGACCACCGACGCTTCGAGGCGCTGCTGCGCGACCTGCGCGACAGCACCTCCGACCGGGACGCGGTCCGGCACGCGTTCGCCGCGCTCCACGTCGCGCACGCGCTGGCGGAGGAGCGCAAGGTCTACCCCCAGCTGCGCCGCAAGGGCGCGATCAGCGGCCACGAGGCCGAGCACGGCGAGGAGGAGCACGCCGAGGGCCACGAGGCGCTGCTCGCGGTGCTCGAGCTCAAGGGCACCGACACCCAGGCCTTCGACGACGCCGTCGAGGAGCTGGCCAAGGTGGTCAACCACCACCTCACCGAGGAGGAGCTCACCATCTTGAACCCGGCCCGCGAGGACGTCTGCGAGACGGTCCGGGTGGCGCTGGGCGAGGCGTTCGCCACCGAGCGCAACGCCCAGATCGACGCCGGCTGCGGGTCCTCACCCAGGTGCGCGAGATCGTCGCCGACGCCGCGCAAGGCGGGGCTGCTCGACGAGGACGACGAGCAGGGCGAGGACGAGGAGGACTGAGCCGTCGTGGACGTCGCGACCCTGCAGGCGCACTGCCTGGGCCTGCCCGGGGCCTGGGCCGACGACCCGTGGGGGCACGACCACCCGGTGATCAAGGTGGGTCCTCCGGGGTCCGGCAAGATCTTCGCGTTCCTCGGCGCCGACGGCGTGGGCGTGAAGGCGGGTGCGTCGCGCGAGGAGGCCGACGAGTGGCTCGCCCGCTTCCCCGACGACGCGTCGGTGATGGCCTACATCGGGCGTTCCGGCTGGAACGACCTGGCCTACCGGGGCGCGATCCCCGACGACGAGCTCAGGGAGGCCGTCGACGAGTCCTACCGGCGGGTGGTCTCCAAGCTCCCGAAGAAGCACCGTCCGGAGGGCTGGGACGCCCGCTGACCTCACTCGTCGGGCAGCTGGGAGCCCCGGCGGGCCGCGCGCGCAGTGGTCAGCCCGACCAGGCGGGCGACGACCAGCGCGACGTACAGCACCCCGACGACCTGCTCGACCATGACCAGCGAGCGGGCGTGGCCGAGCACCGGGATCACGTCGGACAGCCCGACGCTGGTCAAGGTCGTGAAGGAGAGGAACAACAGCTCGAACCACGACTGCGACCCGTTGCCGTCGTACGCCACGAACGAGCCGGGCCAGACGACCTGGGCGGCGACGTAGACGTAGGCGAAGCCCCAGGCGACGACCGTGAAGGCCGCGCCGGTCGCGTAGAGCTCGTCCCGGGTGACCTTGTCGTCGTGGAAGAGGTACCGGATCATCCCGTAGGAGACGTAGAAGTAGAACGGCGCGTGCAGCAGGGCCGATCCCAGCGTCGTCCAGTCGGCCGGGTTCACCGCCTCCAGGACGGTGAACACCAGCGCGGGCACCCCGAGGATCACCGCCATCCGGGTCAGCGCGGGCGTGCGCCGGACCGCCCAGAGGGCCATCAGGACCAGGACCGTGCCGACCACGCCCAGCAGCGCCCGGCCGGCGGCGGAGTCGTCGAAGAACGGGTAGAGGAGCACCGCGACCAGCTGCCCGAAGAGCAGGACGGCCGACGGGTGCGTGCGGAAGGTCTCGATGTAGCGGTTCACTTCTCGTCCTCGGGCTCGGTGGTGGACTCGCGGCGGCGGGCCTCGAGCGCCTTGCGTTGCTTGCGCTCCAGCCGGCGCTGTTCCTCGAGGATCCGCTCCTCGCGCAGGAACTGGATCCGGCCCAGGTTCAAGGTGGCGGCCAGCGTGACGAACAGCGGCCACGGGAACCCGGCCCCGGTGACCGCCCAGATCACCCAGACGATGGCCGACACCGCGAAGAGACCCCAGACGGCCTCGCGCCGGTCGGAACGCCAGTCGGCCACCGCGCGCTCGCGCAGGGCGTCGGGCGTCAGCAGGGCCGGCGCGGTGGCGGCCGGCTGCAGCGGCACGAGGTCCGCGACCACGTCCGGCAGCTGCCCGAGCGTGCGGATGGCGACCACCCGCTCGCTGCGCTCGTCGAACTCCTGCCGGTCGAGGCGGCCGTCCGCGAAGGCCTCGGCGAGCACCCGGTGCACGAGGTCGCGGTCGACGTCGGCGGCGCGCAGGTGGGCGTTCTCAGTCGACCGCGGGTCGCGGGGGAACTCACCCCAAAGGTCGCTGGTGCTCATGTCGGCTGAGTCTAGGATCGCACTCGTGCCCGCACCCACCGCCGTCGACACGGACGTGCTCATCATCGGAGCCGGGCCGACGGGCCTGTACGCCGCCTACTACGCCGGGTTCCGCGGCCTGCGGGTCGCGCTGGTCGACTCCCTGCCCGCCCTGGGCGGCCAGATCACCGCGATGTACCCGGAGAAGGCGATCCTCGACGTCGCCGGCTTCCCGAACGTCAAGGGCCGCGAGCTGGTGGACGGCCTGGTGGAGCAGGCGGCCACCGCGGACCCGACGTACCTCCTCGACCGCACCGCCTCGTCCTTCGACAGCGCCGACGACGCCGTGCGGGTCGGGCTCGACGACGGCACGGAGGTCACCGCCAAGGCGGTCATCATCACGGCGGGGATCGGCAAGTTCTCCCCGCGGCCCCTGCCGGCCGGGATGGACTGGCTGGGCCGCGGCGATGGAGTTCTTCGTGCCCAGCTTCGAGCCGTACGCCGGCAAGGACGTGGTGATCGTCGGTGGCGGCGACAGTGCCTTCGACTGGGCGCTGCACCTCCAGCCGGTGGCGCGCTCGGTCGCGTTGGTGCACCGCCGCGACGCGTTCCGCGCCCACCAGCGCACCGTCGACCAGGTGCGGCGCCTCCGACGTCGAGATCATCACCAAGGCCCAGGTCACCGCGATGACGCGGCACGGACACGCTTGTCGGAGGTCGAGATCACCGTCGACGGGGCCGACCCGGTGACCCGGCCGGCCCAGGCCGTGGTCGCCGCGCTCGGCTTCATCGCCGACCTCGGCGCCCTGCAGACCTGGGGGCTGGAGACGCAGAAGCGCCACGTCGTCGTCGACTCGGCGATGCGGACCAACCTGCCGCGGGTCTTCGCCGCCGGCGACATCACGGAGTACCCCGGCAAGGTGCGGCTGATCGCCGTCGGCTTCGGCGAGGCGGCCACGGCCGTCAACAACGCCGCGGTCGTCATCGACCCGGCGGCGCACGTCTTCCCCGGGCACTCCAGCGAGGGCACCTAGTCCGGCAGGAGCAGGCGGACCGTCCGGTCCATGCGGTCGAGCACGTCGCCGGCCGAGGCCCGGCCGGTGACCCACCCGACAGCGAGGCCAGCCACACGTCGCCGAGGACGCGGGCGATCGCGAGGTGCTCCGCCGACGCGGCCAGGTCGTCGGGCGCCATCGCCCGGGTCAGCATCGCGGTGAGCAGGGCCTCGACCCGGCGGATCTCCTCGGCCACCGACGCGTCGGCGAACATGAAGGCCCGGGTCATCGCCTCGGTCAGGTGCCGGTCGCGCTGCAGGGCGCGGGTGTGCCCGGCGAGCACCTCCATCACCCGCTCGTGCGCGGTCGTCCCCGACCACCGGGACGGTGCGCAACCGTTCCTCGGCCTCCTCGAACCGCCCGGCGAGGGCGCTGACGAGGAGGTGGATCTTGGAGGGGAAGTAGCGGTAGAGGGTGCCCAGGGCGACGTCGGCGCGCTCGGCCACGGCCCGCATCTGCACCGCGTCGAAACCGCCCTCGGCGGCCAGGTCGACGGTCGCGGCGAGGATGCGACGACGTCGCTCCCGCTGGGCGGGCGAACCGGGCTCAGTCACGGTCAGCCATGATAGGAACACGTTCCATCGCGCGGGACGCCGACCTGAAGGGAGAGTCGCATGCGGGTCGCCCTGCTGTCCTACCGGAGCAAGCCGCACTGCGGCGGCCAGGGCGTCTACGTGCGCCACCTGAGCCGTGAGCTGGTCCGGCTCGGCCACGAGGTCGAGGTGTTCAGCGGCCAGCCCTACCCCGAGCTCGACGAGGGCGTCCGCCTGACCAAGGTGCCCAGCCTCGACCTCTACCGCGAGCCCGACCCGTTCCGGGTGCCGCACCTGCGGGAGTTCCGCGACCTCATCGACGTGTCGGAGTTCCTGACCATGTGCACGGCCGGGTTCCCCGAGCCGCGCACCTTCAGCCCGTCGGGTGGCGAAGGTGCTCACCGGCCGCCGGGACGACTTCGACGTGGTGCACGACAACCAGGTGCTCGGCTACGGCATCCTCGAGCGTCGAGCGTCGCCTCGGGCTGCCCGTCGTCACGACCGTCCACCACCCGATCACCCTCGACCGGCGCATCGACCTGGCCGCGGCGCGAGGCTGGCGGCGCAGGCTGGCCATCCGGCGCTGGTACGGCTTCTTGCGGATGCAGGTCGCCGTCGCCCGGCAGGCCCGACGCATGCTCACCCCCTCGGAGTCGTCCGCGCGCGACATCGTCGACGGACTTCCGGGTCGACCCCGACGCGGATCCAGGTGATCCCGCTCGGCGTCGACGACGTGTTCCGGCCGCCGGCTGCGCCGCGCGTGCCGGGTCGGCTGCTCGCGATGGCCAGCGCCGACGCCCCGATGAAGGGGATCGCGACCCTGCTCGAAGCGTTCGCCAAGCTGCGCACCGAGCGGGACCTCGAGCTCTACCTGGTGACCAAGCCCCAGGCCGGCGGCCGCACCGAGCAGCTCGTGTCGACGCTCGGCGTCGAGGAGCACGTCCACTTCGTCCACGGCGTCTCCGACGAGGAGCTGGTCGCGCTGATGGGCTCGGCCGAGATCGCCTGCGTGCCCTCGCTCTACGAGGGGTTCTCCCTGCCGACCGCGGAGCTGATGGCCTGCGCCACGCCGTTGGTCGTCTCGCGCGCCGGCGCCATCCCCGAGGTGGTCGGCGAGGACGGCGTCTGTGCCGACCTGGTCACGCCCGGCGACGTCGGGGAGCTCGACCGGTGCCCTCGGGGCCCTGCTCGACGACCCGGCGCGCCGGGACCGGATGGGGGCTGCGGCCCGCCGACGTTCTCTCGAGTGCTTCAGCTGGCAGGCGGTCGCGGTCGCCACGGCCGCGGCGTACGACGAGGCGATCGCCCGACCGAGGAACTGAGGGGCTGCGGATGCTGACCGTCGACTTCGACCGCCTCGGGCTGCGCCCGGGGGAACGGGTGCTGGACATGGGCTGCGGCGCGGGGCGGCACGCGTTCGAGATGTACCGACGCGGTGCCGACGTGATCGCCTTCGACCAGGACGCCGACGAGCTGGCCGGTGTCGGCGAGCTGTTCGCCGCGATGCGCGAGGCCGGCGAGGTGCCGGCCGGCGCCGAGGCCGACACCAAGGAGGGCGACGCCCTCTCGCTGCCGTTCGCCGACGGGGAGTTCGACCGGATCGTGGCCGCGGAGATCCTCGAGCACATCCCCGAGGACATCCCGGCGATCCGCGAGCTGGTGCGGGTGCTGCGTCCCGGTGGCACCCTCGCGCTGACCGTGCCGCGCTGGCTGCCCGAGGTGCTCTGCTGGAAGCTCTCGGCGGAGTACCACGACACCCCCGGAGGGCACATCCGGATCTACACCGACAAGGAGCTGCTCTCCAAGGCGGAGAACGCCGGCCTCGTGCACACCGACACCCACTACGCCCACGGGCTGCACGCGCCGTACTGGTGGCTCAAGTGCGCCGTCGGGGTGACCAACGACGACCACCCGCTCGTCAAGGCGTACCACCGGCTGCTGGTCTGGGACATCATGAAGAAGCCGCGGACCACCCGCTACGCCGAGCGGGTCCTCGATCCGGTCATCGGCAAGTCGATGGTGCTCTACTTCCGCAAGCCCGAGGCTCCGGCGTGCTGACCCCGGCCGAGGTGGCCGCGACCGCCGCCTCGATCGTCGCGATGCAGGAGCCGTCCGGCGCGATCCCGTGGACCACCGGGGAGCACACCGACATCTGGAACCACGTCGAGGCCGCGATGGCCCTGGTCTCGGCCGGCCGGCGTCGAGGAGGCCGAGCGCGCCTACCGGTGGGCCCTCGGGCAGCAGCGCGAGGACGGCTCGTGGCCGCTGAAGATCGTGGGCGGCCGGGTGGAGGACGCCAGCGGCGAGACCAACATGTCGGCCTACCTCGCCGTGGGTGCCTGGCACCACTGGCTGGTCCGCGGCGACGCGGAGCTCGTCGAGGAGCTGTGGCCGGCGGTGCGCCGCGGCCTGGACTTCGCGGTCGCGATGCAGCTGCCGTTCGGTGGCGTGGCGTGGTCGCAGGAGTGGCACGACGGGCGGCCGGCCACCGTCAACCGCGAGGCGCTGCTGGCCGGGTCGTCGAGCATCTACCACGCGCTGCGGGCCGGCGTGGCGCTCTCCGAGCTCCTCGACGACCCCCAGCCGGAGTGGGAGCTGGCCGGTGGCCGGCTCGGGCACGCCCTGCGCGAGCACCGTGACCTGTTCCTGGACAAGGGCACCTTCTCGATGGACTGGTACTACCCGGTGCTGGGGGGAGCGGTCCGCGGCGACGCAGGTCGGGCGGTCCTCGACGGCCGCTGGGACGACTTCGTGGTCCCGGGCCTCGGCGTGCGGTGCGTCAGCACCAACCCGTGGGTCACCGGAGCCGAGTCGGCGGAGCTCGTGCTGGCCCTCGACGCCCTCGGGGACCGGGAGCGCGCGCTGCGGGTGCTCGCCGACATCGCGGCACCTGCGCTCGCCCGACGGCTCCTACTGGACCGGCTACGTCTTCCCCGAGGCGGTCAACTGGCCCGCCGAGCACACGACGTACACCGCCGCGGCGGTGCTGCTCGCGGTCGACGCCCTCACCCACACGACCACCGGGTCCGACATCATGCGCGGCAGCACGCTGCCGTCGTTCGCGGAGATCGGTCTCGACTGCGGGTGCCGCGACTCAGCGCACGACGTCGCCCGCGTCTCCTGACACCCGGCGGAGCACCCGGAGCGAGCCGCGGACCGCGACCTCCGCGAAGTCACCGGTCTCGATCGCGCGCCGCACGAGCGTGGTACGGCGCCTGGCCGCCGTCCTCCGGCCGCTCGAACACGTCGTGGACGGCGAGCGACCCGCCGGCGACCAGCCAGCGGGCCCATCCGGTGTAGTCCTGCCGGGCCGGCTCCTCGCTGTGCGCGCCGTCGACGAACACCATCGACAGGGGAGTGCGCCAGTGCGCCGCGACCGTCGCGGAGGCTCCGACGATCGCGACCACCTGGTCCTCGAGAGCCGCCGCCGCGAGCGTCCGACGCAGGAACGGCAGGGTGTCCATCCGGCCGGAGCCGGGGTCGACGACCTCGGGGTCGTGGTGCTCCCACCCGGGCTGGATCTCCTCGGAGCCGCGGTGGTGGTCGACCGTGAAGACCGTCCCGCCCCCGAGATCCCGGGCCGCGGCGCCGAGGTAGACCGCCGACTTGCCGCAGTAGCTGCCGATCTCCAGCACCGGGCCGAGGGGCAGGCGCCGCCGGGCCTCCTCGAACAGCAGGAGCCCCTCCTCCTCGGGCATCCAGCCCTTCGCCGCGCGGGCGTGCGCCAGGAGGTCGGCGGGCATCGCGGGGGACACAGCAGGACCCTAGGAGAGGTCCATCACCGCCAGCGTCTCGGGGTCGGCGAGCAGGTCGATGGCCACGACCAGGCCGTCCACGACGGTGAAGTCGAAGACGACCCGAGGGCTGCCGCCGCTGGACCAGACCGCGCCGGCCCGACCGTCGATCAGGGCGGGGACGGCCGCCCGGGCCCGGCCGGAGAAGGTCTCCGCGACCTCCCGCCGGCCGAACGTCTCGGCCGCGGCTCCGAACGCCACCACGGCGGGGTCGGCGCGCAGCACCACGGACGGGTCGAGCAGCGCGATCAGACCCGCGAAGTCGCCTTCGCGGGACGCCGCGAGGAACGCCCGCACGACCTCCCGCTGGCGGGCGGCGTCGTCGGTGACCACGGCGTCGCGGCCCTGGACCCGCCGTCTGCCACGGCTGGCGAGCTGGCGGGTGGCCGCCGGGCTGCGATCCACGAGGGGCGCCACCTGCTCGAAGGGCACCGCGAACATGTCGTGCAGCACGAAGGCGACCCGCTCGGCCGGCGGCAGCGTGTCGAGGACGGCGAGCATCGCGGCTCCCACGGAGTCGGCGAGCAGCGCCTGCTCCTCCGGGTCGACCGACCCGGGACTCCCGGCGAGCTCCCGGTCGTGCCGTTCCCAGTCCTCCTCGCGCCGTGCCTTGCGCGACCTCAGCTGGTCCAGGCAGACCCGGCTCACCACCGTCGTCAACCAGGCCCCGAGGTTGTCCACGGCCCCCGCGTCGGTGCGGGCCAGCCGCAACCAGGTCTCCTGGACCGCGTCGTCGGCCTCGGCACCGGACCCGAGCATCCGCACCGCCACCGCACGCAACCGCGGCCGGTGCCGCTCGAACTCCTCCGCGAGGGTCTCGTGCTGGTCCACGCGTCACACCTTCCTCGTTGGTCTCGTCATGGTGACGTACCCCGATCCTCCGATGTGACAGGAGCACGACATGACCACCAGCACCACCGGCGCCCACACGCTCGTCTACCCGGTGACCGACCTGGAGGCCGCCACCAAGGCGTTCTCCGCCCTGCTCGGCGAGCCGCACACCTCCACCCCGTACTACGTCGGGTTCTCGGCCGGCGACCAGGAGATCGGCCTGGACCCGAACGGCGCCGCCCAGGGCCTGACCGGTCCGACGCCCTACTTCCACGTCGCGGACATCGCCGCCGTCCTGGGCCGGATGGGGGACAGCGGCGCGCGCACCGTCCGGGAGCCCCGCGACGTGGGCGGTGGCCGTCTCATCGCGGTCGTCGAGGACCCCGACGGCAACCCGGTCGGGCTGCTGCAGGACCAGTAGCCTGCGCGGGTGCCCGACGCCCTCGTCTCCCGGCTCCGGGCCGCCGGCTGTGTGTACGCCGAGGACGAGGCCAGGCTCCTCGTCGAGGCGGCCGACGACCCGGAGGCCCTCGAGGCGCTGGTCGCCCGCCGGGTGGCGGGGGAGCCGCTCGAGCACCTGCTGGGCTGGGCCGACTTCTGCGGGCTCCGGGTGGTGGTGCGCTCCGGCGTCTTCGTCCCCCGGCCCCGCAGCGCGCTGCTGGTCGAGCGCGCGTTCCACGCCGCGCCGCAGCAGGGACCCGTCCTCGTCGACCTCTGCTGTGGCTCCGGGGCGATCGCGCTGGTGCTGGCCACCCGGCTCGCCGGCCGACGGCCCGAGGTGCACGCCGCCGACCTGGCGCCGGCGGCCGTCGCGTGCGCGCGCATCAACCTCGGCCCCGTGGGCGCGGGCGTCCACGAGGGCGACCTCGACGCCGCCCTGCCGGCCGACCTGCGCGGCCGGGTCGACGTGCTGGTCGCCAACGTCCCCTACGTGCCGTCGGGCGACGTCGCGTCCCTGCCCGCCGAGGCGCGCGACCACGAGCCACGGTTGGCGCTCGACGGCGGGGTGGACGGCCTCGCGACGGTCCGGCGGGTCGCCGCCGCGGCGCCGGGTTGGCTGGCGCCCGGCGGGACGGTGCTCGTGGAGACCAGTGCGGCGCAGGCGGACGCGGCCGCGTCCGCCTTCGACGCGGCCGGCCTGCACGCGACCGTCACCCGCGACGAGGACGCCTTCGTGGTCGAGGCCCGGGCCGGACGATAGGCGCGCCGGGGTCGCCGGAGGGGCTCGAACGACGCCAACGTCAGGCGGTCTACTGAACGGTCATCAGGCTGCCGGGCGCCAGGCACGGCGACTCGGAGCCCAGCCACAGGTCCCCGGACGAGATCGACGACTGCCATGCGTAGGTGCCCGGGGCGAGGACCTGAATCGTCGGTGAGGCGAACGTCCCGTTGCCTTGCACCTTCCAGCTGCGCCGGTCGACGAGATTGATGCTGCAGGCATTGGCCTGCGAGGAGATAGGACCGAAGAGCGCGATGGTCGCGTCCGCCTGCGCCGGGAACGGCATCCCCGCCACCGTGACCTGGACCTGGACGAGCTGGTTCACCTGCGCCGTGCCTGGGACACCACCCACGGATGTCGTGGCGACGCCCTGGACCTTCGTGACGGCGCCGCACGCCGTCGCCGGCAGGCTGGTGTCGGTGCCGTCGACGGCGACCCGCCACGCGTAGTAGCCGCCGGCGGAGGGTGAGACGGCGGGCAGGCGGTAGCTGCCGTCCGCCACGACGGTCGTCTTCGCCGTCGTCGCCGACGGGCGTGCCGGAACAGGCGGCGGCGGAGGCTGAGCCGAACGGCCCGTGCAGCGATGCCGACGGCCGAGCGCGGGCTGCCGTCGCCCGCGATCGCAGCAGTCACGGCGGCCTGGCCGCCCACGATCAGCGTGCTCCGGAGTGGCCTGCAGCGTCAGCGTCTGCGGGCCTCGTACGGCGGCGAGGGTGCTCGCGGTCACGGTGCGCCGGACTGCCTCCCTCGGCGGCCGCGGCCTGCGTCTGCTTGACCGGCTCGCGGAGGAGAAGGTGGTGCTCGGGCACCTCGCCGACGCTGGCCGTGACCTGCTGCCAGCCGCGCTGGGAGGCCGGGAAGCGGGCCACCGCCCGGCCGTCGTCACCGGTCACCCCGTCGACCGGTGCGAGCCCGGGCATGCTGATGGTCACCGGGAGCCCGGCGGCGGGCCTGTCGTGGCCGCCGGTGACCTTGACCGTCGCCTCGATCGTGCCGCCGACGTCGGCGCTGGTGGCCGACACCGTCACCTGGTAGACCCCCGCGAACTTCCTGGCCTGGTCGAGCATGATCCGGGCGAACCTGCGCACCGAGGCCGGGTCGCTGCAGTGCCGGATCCGAGCCGCCCCGCGGGCGTGGCCGATCCGCCAGCGACCGCCCACCAGGAGGTGGTAGACGACGGCGTCGACGGCGGCCGCCTGGAGGGCGTCCCGGTAGCCGCCGTACTTGGAGAGCACCCAGGCCGCCCGCGCGGTCGCCGGGCGCGAGGGACCTCGGGACGCGTCGAGGTCCGCGACGGCGTGTGGCGCCTCGTAGCCCTTTCGGTTCGGACGTCTGGTCGGCGTCACCACGAACACGGGTGTGTCGCCGATCTCGTAGCCACCCATCCAACGACCGTCGGCGTGGCCGTTGCGAGGGATGCGATAGCCGGACCACCGATGGGCCTTCTCGCCTGCGGACGACGCGGCGACAGGTGCGGCCTCGACGGCGCGGGTCACGGTCAGCAGGCCCGCCGTCACCAGCAGGAGCGCGAGGAGCAGCGACTGCCGTCGGAGATGCGACGCGGCTCTGGTGTTCTCGGACATGGTCGGCCTCCTCAGCCCACCGGAGGCGGTGCCACCGTGCCGGGGTCGGTGGGCTGGCCGGTGGGGCTGGGCTGTGGGCTGGGTTGTGGGCTGGGTTGGGGGCTGGGTTGGGGGTGGGGGGTCGGATGAGGGGTCGGGCTCGGTTGTGGGCTGGGTTGTGGGCTGGGCTGTGGGCTGGGCTGCGGGTCCGGACTGGGTTGGGGATGGGTTGCGGAGTGGGCTGGGGAGTGGGCTGGGGAGTGGGCTGCGGCGTCGGGCTCGGTTGCGCGGTCGGACCGGGCTGCGGGGTCGGGCTGGGCCGGGGCGGCAGCGGCCTCCGAGGTGGGTGTCGGCGTCGCGGTGGGGAAGGGAGAAGGGGGCGGGACCCACACCCGGCCGGACACGGGATCGACGTCCGGCGACGTGGCCTTCCACTGGGACCAGCCGGCAGGAAGGCCGTCCAGCACGACCCGACGGCCGTCGCGGCTCGTCACCTTCAGAGTCCGGACGACGAGGGGACCCGAGGCGTTCCTGATCGTGAGCTGGACCGATGCCGGCAGGGACGCCGCGCTCAGGGTGAACCGCGCCACCCCGGGAAGAACCCCATCCGGCTGCACGCTGAGCTCCTGACCGACCCGGCCGAGAACCCCGCGACCGTCCGATGAGCCGCTCGCCGCCGTCGGCCGCGCGCCGGCCTGCTGGCCGCTCGCGCCCCGGTCGGGGCCGCCGACGGCCACCACGAGGGAGACGGTCAGCAGCAGGACCGCCGCAGCTGCCAGGCTCGCCAGCACGCGGGCGTTGTGACCGGCGTGCCTCTGCTGGTTCGGAAGCCGCGCCGCGGGCCGGCGTGACCGTGACCTCCGGCGGGGCCGTCGACCCCGGGGCCGGCGGCGCAGGCAGCGGCGGCAGGGGTGCCGCGGGTGGGGGAGCCGGGGCCGTGGGTGGAGGCAGCAGCGGCACCAGAGCAGGAGGCGTCGGCGCAGGTTCGGCCGGCACGGGGGAGGCATCGTCGACCTCCGCCCCGAAGGCCGACTCGACGAGCTCGACGATCCTGCCCGACGGAGCGACCCCGACGTTGTCCCAGGTGGCTTCGCGATAGCGACGGAACTCCGCCACCGCGCCGGCGAGGTCCCCTCGTGCCAGGTGGGCTCGGAGTGCGACCTCGCAGGCCGCCTCCGAATGCGGCTCGATGACGGTGGCGCACCGGGCGGACTCGATGGCGAGCACCAGGTCTCCCTGGTCCAGCGCGTGCCGCGAGATCCGGTCGAGGGCACGCAGGCGCAGCTGCGCCAGGCTCTCGCGCTCGGCGAGGACCCAGTCGTCGTACCAGCCGGGCAGCAGCTCATCACCGCTGAGCAGCGCGAGCAGGCGCGACTGCTCCTCGGGTGACCCCGGCAGCTCGGACACGTCGGCGGCGAGACGGACCTCCGTCACGTCGACCTCGACCTCCGGGTCCAGCCCGACGAAGGCACGGTCGACGCGCAGCAGGCCCGGACGACGCGTGCTGGGTCTGCATCACTGCTCGGCGCAGGCTTGCGAGCGCGCGCTCGTCGGTGCTGTTGGGCCACAGCTGACCGGCGACGTGCGGCCGCGCCCGCTCGCCGCTCAGTCCCAGGAAGGCGGTCAGCCGCTGCTCGCGGTGGCTCAGCCGCAGCGTCGGAGCCGTCGACGACGAGCTGCCAGCCCCCGAGAAGGCGCAGGCTGGCGCCAGGCCGAGACGCATCCTCGCGCTGCGGCATGACCAGCCTCCCCCGACGCTCGTCTCCTCCCGGCTGGAGACCACGCATGCGGCTGACCGATCGTCGCCGACACGGTGGATCTGCAGCCGGCAGGGGTGAGCCTCCCATCATCGCCACATCCGCGTGACCGGGGCCCGCGGTCTAGACCGGGAACGTGATCGGGGCCGGTTGTCACGCTGGCGTCACGCGCTGAGGTGGGTTCCATGTCCCTCTTGACACCACCGCATCACGGGGGGAGGTGAACACCATGCGGGAAATCAACTTCACCGAGCTCGAGGCCGAGCACACCGAGCTGCTTCCGACCCGGGAGACGCTCAACTTCGGCTTCGGCAACAACAACTGGGCCGCGATCTACGCGACCAACTCGTCGCTGGCACTCAACGCAGTCGTCAGCTGGGATCGCTGGCCAGCAGCGCCGCCGTCCAGACAGATCGTCGTCACGCAGGGCTGATCCGTCGCGCGTGGCCCCCCACCGCGGGGGCCACGCCTCGACAGCCGAACTCCGGAGGAAAGGGGGTGAACGGAAATGATCCGACCCGAGGTAACCACTGCTGACCTCGACGCCCAGACGGCCGTGGCGCTGCCACGTCGCGAGACGTTGAGCTGTCAGTTCGCATGCGTGAACGTCGTCAACGTCGTAGGCGTCAACCTCGCCATCTCCGTGAACGCCGCCACCATCAACTCGCAGGCCAACGCCATCGCGATGCAGTACCTCGCCGGGGTCCAGATGCCCTGATCGAGATCCGGCGGCGGGTGTGTTGCTCTGGCGCGCCCGCCGCCCTTCGCTCCAACACCCAGAGCACACCAGAGCGATGAACCCAACGACTGCAGACCACCGCGCCACCGCGTCGCACGGCCGACGAGACCCCGATGGCGGCAGGCCATCGGCCTGGAGTTCCTCGGGCAGGTCCAGGGCTCGGGCATGCGCGACCCGGCCTACCTGGTACGTCGTGCCGACGACCAGGTCGTCCAGCTGTCAGAGCTGCTCCACCTCGTCGTCATCCACGTCGACCCGTCCCGGCCGGCGGCCGACGTCGCCGCGGCCGTCAGCGCCGGTACGGCCGGACGCTCACGACCGAGGGGCTGGACCACCTCGTCAGGACGCGTCTCGAGCCGCTCGGCCTGGTGCTGCCGGACGAGGCGGAGGAGCCGACCCGCCCGGTGCGGGCGCGACCGCTGCTGGCCCTCACTCTCAAGGCCACCCTGCTCCCGGCCGACCGGACGCAGGCAGTGGCCAGGATGCTGCGGCCGCTGTTCTGGCCGCCGGTCGTCGCCGCCGCGCTGGTGGCGCTCGTCGTCGCTGACGTCGCCCTGGTCGTGGGCGGCGACTTCTGGCGAGCCGTGACCCAGGTGTTCGCCACGCCGACCACGGCCCTGCTCATCTACGGCCTGCTCGTCGTGTCAGCCGTGGTGCACGAGCTCGGCCACGCGGCGGCCTGCCGCTACGGCGGCGCCGAGCCCGGCGAGATCGGGGTCGGCATCTACATCGTCTTCCCCGCCTTCTACACCGATGTCACCGACTCCTACCGGCTGGGACGCGCCGGCCGGGTGCGCACCGATCTCGGCGGCCTCTACTTCAACGCGATCACCGTCGTGGCGTTCGCGCTCCTGTACGTCGCCACGGGCAACGGCCTGTGGCTGCTGACCGCGCTGGGCCTGCAGCTGCAGATGCTGCAGCAGCTCATCCCGGTGGTGCGGTTCGACGGCTACTACGTCCTGTCCGACCTGGCCGGCGTACCCGACCTCTTCGCCAGGGTGGGACCGGTCCTGCGCTCGCTCCGGCCGGGGCAGCCTCCCGATCCGCGCGTCACCGAGCTGAGGCCCCAGGCGCGCCGGTTCGTGACCGGCTGGGTGCTGGTCGTCGTGCCCCTGCTCACGGCTGCCCTGCTGTGGGCCATCTGGAACCTGCCGGACTTCGTCGCCGCCGGCCGCGCAGGCATCCGGCTGCAGCAGCTTGTCTTCGACGTGGCCTGGGAGCGCCGCGACTGGGCCGCCATGGCGCTGGCCGTCGTGTCGATCGCCCTGATCCTGGTCCCGCTGGCCGGGATGACGGTCGTGCTGTGGCGTACCGCCGGCACGCTCGTCGCGCTCGTGCGGGGTCGGGCCGCGGCCCAGGCCCGCGGGAAGGAGAACGCCATGAGCACCGACGTTCCTGACGCCCAACGTCTGGCGGCCGTACCGCCGGCCGTGCTGTCCGCTGCGGACTTCACCGACGCGATCATGTACGCACCGCCGGTCCCCGCACCCAGCAGGGGTTGGCGCCATGCCGTGTACCAGGGCAGTGGGCACCTCCTCAATCCCGGCCCGAGCCTGGCGGAGCAGCAACGCGCGGAGCTCGAGCGCCGGCTGCGCACGCCGATCTCGGGATCGCGACGCGTCGTCGTGATGAGCCGCAAGGGCGGCGTGGGCAAGACGACGATCTCGTTGGCGCTGGGGAGCACGTTCGCCATGCTCCGCGGCGACCGGGTCATCGCCGTCGACGCGAACCCCGATGCGGGCAACCTCGCGCACCGGGTGGCACCGCCTCATGACAGGACCATCACCGACGTGCTGCGCGACCTGGAGCAGATCACCAGCTACGCGACGCTGCGCTCCTACACCTCGCAGGCGGCCGAGTCGCGCCTGGAGGTCCTCGCGTCCGACGACGATCCGCGCATCGGGATGGCGCTGGACCAGGAGGACTACCACCGGCTGGTCGTCCTGCTCGACCAGTTCTACAACCTGATCCTGCTCGACACCGGGACGGGGATCCTCGACAGCGCCAACCAGGGGCTGCTCACCGAGGCCGACCAGGTCGTGCTGGTGGTGCGCTCGGGCCTCGACGGCGGCCGCGCGGGCGCCCTCACCCTCGACTGGATGGATGCCCACGGCTTCGACGACCTCGTCGCTCGTGCGGTCGTGGTCGTCAACGCGCAGCGCCGCGGCTCCGCGCCGCCGGACCTGATGCGACGGCACTTCGAGAAGCGGTGCCAACACGTGGTGACCGTCCCCTGGGACGACGCCCTCGAGCAAGGAGCCCTCACCGACATGTCCTCACTGCGCCGCTCCACCCGAGACAGCCTCGTCGACATCGCTGCCGCCGTCGCCGACAACTTCGTCCAGATGGGAGATTCGTCATGAAGCTTCGCTCGGTTGCGCCGTACGCCGTCGTCGTCGCGCGTCCTGCTCGTCGCCAGCCTCGGGTCGGCATCGCCCGGCGCGCACCCGGACCCCGACCCGCGCAACCTCGACCTCCTGGCGAGCGCCCAGCCGACCACGGCCCAGCCCGTCGTCAGCGACGCGGCCTTCGACGAGCTGAAGACGCGTGACTGGGACGTGAAGTCCGATGCCGCGGCCACCACGTCCGCCGACTGCGACGGATGCATCGGCGAGAGCACCGCGCTGCAGATCGTCTATGCGTCGCGCGCCGGCCTGGCCCGGCTCGACAACTCCGCGGTCGCCTGGACGCAGAGCTGCCAGGGCTGCACGGGCGCGGCACTCTCCGTCCAGGTGGTCGTGCTCTCCGGCTGGTCGGAGGTCCGTGCCAACAACCGGTCCATGGCGGTGACCGCCGGCTGCACCGGCTGCCGGACGGCTGCCGCGGCCTTCCAGGTCGTCGTCGTCGCCGACCGGACCCGACGCCTGTCGCGCGAGTCGCTGGCCGGGCTGAAGGCCTGGTTCGCCGAGCAGGCAGCCGCGCTGCGCGCCTCGGTGGCCCTGCCGAGCCCGGAGCCGCTGCCGACCCCGGACCCGACCACCCCGACCGCCTCTCCGACCCGCACTCCGCCCGCATCTCCGACCGCCGAGCCCACCGATGGCACCAGTCCGCCGACCGGGCCGACCGACCCGCTGGCCCGTCCGTACGCCGGACGCAGGGCCAAGCGCGTGTCGGCCGACGGCCCTGGCCGAGCTCGAGGGGCTCGTGACGGCCGGTCTGGACGCGCGACGCGATCGTCTCCGACGTGGATCTCGGCCGTTGACGCTGCAGGCGCCCGGTGGCGCCGGCTCAGGCGCCCGCCTGCGTGGTTCGATGAGCGCATGGGCGCTCTCGAGGAGGCAGTGTCGAGGTTGGCGGCATCCCTGCCCTGCCGGCGTCGTCCTCACCGATCCGGACGCGGTCGAGAAGTATCGCTACGACTGGTCCCGCGACGCCACCGCCGGCGTTCCGGTGGCCGTGGTGCGCGCCGAGGACGCCGCGCAGGTGCAGACCGCGGTGCGATGGGCCGCCGAGCACCGCGTGCCCGTCGTGCCGCGCGGCGCCGGCAGCGGGCTGTCGGGAGGGTCGACGGCGGTCGACGGCGGCATCGTGGTGTCACTGGAGCGGATGCGCGCGGTCGGGATCGACCCGGACTGCCAGGTCGCCGTCGTCGAGCCGGGAGCGTTCAACGCGGAGGTGAAGGCGGCAGCGGCCGAGGTGGGGCTGTGGTACCCGCCCGACCCGTCGTCGTTCGAGATCTGCTCGATCGGCGGCAACATCGCCACCAACGCCGGCGGCCTGTGCTGCGTGAAGTACGGCGTCACGACCGACTACGTGCTCGGGCTCGACGTCGTGCTGGCCGACGGCACGCTGATCACCCTCGGCGGCAAGCGGATCAAGGACGTCGCCGGGCTGTCGCTGATCAAGCTCTTCGTCGGCAGCGAGGGGACGCTCGGCATCGTGACCCGCGCGATCCTGCGGCTGGTGCCGGCGCAGGGCGCGCGCTCGACCCTGGTGGCGACGTTCCCCTCGATGGTGGCGGCGGGCGAGGCGGTCGTCGGCGTACGCCGGCGGCTGCGGCCCTCGATGCTGGAGCTGATGGACCGCTGGTCGGTCAACGCCGTCGAGGACCACAGGCCGATGGGGCTCGACCGCGAGGCCGGAGCGCTGCTGGTCGCCCAGTCCGACGCGCCGGGCACCTCGCGCGGCGAGGAGGTGGCGATCATGGAGAAGGCGTGCGCAGCGGCCGGGGCGACGGAGGTGTTCGTGACCGACGACGCCGAGGAGGGCGAGATGTTCGTGGCCGCGCGGCGGGCGGCGTTCCCGGCGACCGAGGCGAAGGGCTCGCTCCTGCTGGAGGACGTCGGCGTCCCGGTGCCGCTCCTGCCCGACCTGCTCGCCGAGGTCGAGGCGATCGCCGTCGCGCCACCGCGTGGACATCCCGGTCGTCGCCCACGCGGGAGACGGCAACACCCACCCGATCGTCGTCTACCCACCCGGTGACGCCGGCCGCCGAGGCGCGGGCCCGCGGCGGCCTTCGACGAGATCATGGCCGCCGCGATCCGGCTCGGCGGCACCATCACCGGCGAGCACGGGGTCGGCCGCGCCAAGAAGGCAGCCCTGCCCGACCAGCTCGGCCCCGACGTCATGGCCCTGACCCGTCGCATCAAGGACGCCCTCGACCCCCACGGCATCCTGAACCCCGGCGCCATCCTCTGACCGTCCCGCCGCGAACATTCGGGATAGTCCCTGACAATCGGACCCTTCGTTCGAGCCTGGAAGGGTCCGAAAGTCAGGGACTATCTCGACTGTCGGGTCGGTTCAGTCGGGCGGGTAGGGGCCGGGGTCTTCGAGGTCGCGGGGGAGGGCGCGGGCGGCGTACTTCTGCCAGTTGCCCTCCAGCGCCTCCATCAGCTGGGTGACCATCAGCGGAGAGAGGTTGACCCGGGCGACGACCTGGCCGGTGTGCCCGCCCTCGCCGGTCGGGTGCGCGAAGTCGAGCCTGACGAAGTCGATCGTGAACTCGTACGGCGAGTGCGAGACGGTCGCGAAGTTGGCCCACACACCCGCCGACACCCCCTCGGGCACGGAGATCTGGAAGTTCTGGCTCCGCGGTGTCTCGGCCATGGCACCACCGTAGTGGCCGTCTCCGGAGTCATCGGGTCTGCGCCGGACGACCCTGCAGGACCGACACGCTGCCCGGACCACGGTCCTGGCGGCCCGCCACCGTAGGCTGGGCGGGCTGCCTTCCCCCGGCGACGTGTCTGAGACGATGCGCGCGCCCGCCAGCGCCCTGGCCCCACCCGTTTGGCCCACCAGCCCGGCCCCGGGCACGTGGGGGGCTGTGACCGTCGGAGAAGGAGCTGCGTTGTACCTGAAGAGCCTGACCCTCAAGGGGTTCAAGTCCTTCGCCTCCTCGACGACGATGCAGCTCGAGCCGGGCATCACCTGCATCGTCGGGCCCAACGGCTCGGGCAAGTCCAACGTCGTCGACGCCCTCGCCTGGGTGATGGGCGAGCAGGGCGCCAAGAGCCTGCGCGGCGGCAAGATGGAGGACGTCATCTTCGCCGGCACGTCCGGGCGCCCGCCGCTCGGCCGGGCCGAGGTGCTGCTCACGATCGACAACTCCGACGGAGCGCTGCCGATCGAGTACGCCGAGGTCACGATCAGCCGGACGATGTTCCGCTCGGGCGGGTCGGAGTACGCCATCAACGGCACCACGTGCCGGCTGCTCGACGTGCAGGAGCTGCTCAGCGACTCCGGCATCGGCCGCGAGATGCACGTGATCGTCGGCCAGGGCCAGCTCGACCAGATCCTGCACGCGACGCCGGAGGACCGGCGCGGCTTCATCGAGGAGGCCGCCGGCGTCCTCAAGCACCGCAAGCGCAAGGAGAAGGCGCTCCGCAAGCTCGACTCCACCGACGGCAACCTGACCCGGCTCCAGGACCTGCTCTCCGAGATCCGCCGCCAGCTCAAGCCGCTGGGCCGCCAGGCCGAGGTCGCCCGCAAGGCGGCCGGAGTCCAGGCGACCGTGCGCGACGCGCGCGCCCGGCTGATGGCCGACGACCTCGTCACCGCCAGGACCGCCCTCGAGCAGGAGCTGGCCGACGAGACGATCCTGGTCGAGCGGCGCACCGAGGTCGAGACCGCGCTGGCCAAGGCCCGCGAGGCCGAGGCCGCGCTGGAGGAGGCCCTGCGCGAGGACCTGCCGGCGCTGAGCCGGGCCCAGGAGACGTGGTTCGCGCTGTCCGGCCTGCGCGAGCGGCTGCGCGGCACCCAGTCGCTGGCCCACGAGCGGGTGCGCAACGCCGCCGGCACCCACGAGGTCGAGACGGCCGGCGGGCGCGACCCCGACGCGCTCGAGGCCGAGGCCGTCCGGGTTCGCGAGCAGGAGCAGGCCATCGGCGTGGAGGTCGAGGGTCTGCGCACCGCGCTGGAGCAGGCCCTGGCCGCCAAGCGCGCAGCCGAGGACGCCGCCGCCGAGGAGGAGCGCCGGGTGGCCGGGCTGCTGCGGGCCGCGGCCGACCGCCGCGAGGGCCTCGCCCGGCTCCACGGCCAGGTGAACGCGCTGCGGTCCCGGTCGGCGGCGGCCGCCGACGAGGTCGGGCGGCTGAGCCAGGCCCGCGAGGAGGCCGTCGCCCGCGCCGAGCGCGCCCAGCGCGACTTCACGGCCCTCGAGACCCGGGTGGCCGGGCCTCGATGCCGGCGAGGAGGGTCTCGACGCCGAGCACGAGGCCGCGGTCGCGGCGCTCGACGATCTCGAGGCGCGCCTGCTCAAGCTCCGCGAGGAGGCCCAGCAGGCCGACCGCGACCGGGCCTCGCTCGCGGCGCGCCGCGACGCCCTCGAGCTGGGCCTCAGCCGCAAGGACGGCGCCGGTGCCCTGCTGGCCGCGTCCGACGACGTGTCCGGCCTGCTCGGGTCGGTCGCGGCCCTGCTCACGGTCGCGCCCGGGCTACGAGACCGCCGTCGCCGGTGCCCTCGGCACCGCCGCCGACGCGGTCGCCGTTCGCGACGGCGCCGCGGCGGTCGACGCCTTGGAGCACCTCAAGGCCGCCGACCTCGGTCGCGCCGGGCTCCTGCTCGGCGGTGCGCCCGTCGACGGAGCGCGACTGGCCGGGCCTGCCCGCAGGGGCGACGTACGCCGTCGACGTGGTCGACGCCCCGGCCGAGCTCGACGGCGCGCTGGCCCGGCTGCTCGTTCAAGGTCGCCGTCGTCGCCGACCTCGACGCCGCCCGCCGCCTGGTCGCCGAGCTGCCCGACGTCACCGCGGTCACGCGTGACGGCGACGTGCTGGGCACCCACTTCGCCCGCGGCGGCTCGTCGAGCCAGCCGAGCCTGATCGAGGTGCAGGCGGCCTCGACGAGGCGGTGGCCGCCCTGGCCGAGGCCGTCGCGTCCGCCGAGCGGCTCGCACTTCGAGACCTCGCGGGTCGAGGCCGAGCGGCTGGACGCGCAGAAGCGCGCCGACGTCGCGCTGGCCCGCCTGCACGAGTCGGACGCCACCTTGGCGGCCGTGGCCGAGGAGCTCGGCCAGTACGGCTCGCAGGCCCGCGCCGCGCGAGCCGAGGCCGCGCGGGTGACCGACGCGATCACGGCGGCCGAGGAGGCGCGTGACCGCGACCTGGCCGGCCTGGCCGAGCTCGAGCAGCGCCTCACCACGGCCGAGGACGCGCCCGACGAGGAGCCCGACACGACCCGCCGCGAGGAGCTCGTCGAGGCCGCCCGGGTCGTCGCGTCAGTCGGAGATGGAGGCCCGCCTGGCGCTGCGTACCGCCGAGGAGCGGGCCCGGGCCCTGCACGGCCGCGCCGACCAGCTCGACGCAGCGCCGCAGCCGAGCGCGAGGCCCGCGCCAAGGCCGCCGAGCGGCGCGAGCGCCTGATCCGCGAGGGTCGCGCCGCCGAGGCGGTCGCTGGCCGCGAGCCGCGTGGTGCTCGCGGCTCTGGACCGGTCGGTCGACCGCGCCACCGCGGCGCGCGCCGAGGTCGAGCAGGCCCGCTCGGGTCGCGAGGAGGAGCTGCTCGCCGTCCGCGCCGCGCTGCGCGACCTGGCCCGCGAGCACGACGAGCTGGTCAACTCCGTCCACCGCGACGAGATGGCCCGCACCCAGCAGAAGATGCGCATCGAGCAGCTCGAGGAGCGAGCCCTCGAGGAGCTCGGCCTCGAGCCGGACGGGCTGGTCGCCGACTACGGCCCCGAGCTGCCCGTGCCGTTCACCGGGCACGCTGGCCGAGGGGGAGGCCGAGCCGGAGCCCACGGCGTACGTCCGCGAGGAGCAGCAGAAGCGGCTGCGGGCGGCCGAGCGTGACCTCGCCGCTGCTGGGCCGGGTCAACCCGCTCGCGCTGGAGGAGTTCACGGCGATGGAGGAGCGGCACAAGTTCCTCACCGAGCAGCTCGAGGACCTCAAGAAGACGCGCAAGGACCTCCTCGACATCGTCAAGGACGTCGACGCCCGGGTGCTGGAGGTCTTCACGCAGGCGTACGCCGACGTCTCGAGCGCCTTCGACCAGACCTTCGCCCGGCTGTTCCCCGGCGGTGAGGGGCGGCTGGTCCTCACCGACCCGGGCGACATGCTCAACACGGGCGTCGAGGTCGAGGCCCGCCCGCCCGGCAAGAAGATCAAGCGGCTCTCACTGCTCAGCGGTGGCGAGCGGTCGCTGGTCGCGGTGGCGTTCCTGGTCGCGCTGTTCAAGGCCCGTCCGTCGCCGTTCTACATCCTCGACGAGGTCGAGGCCGCGCTCGACGACACCAACCTCGGCCGCCTGCTGGAGATCTACGAGGAGCTTCGCGAGAACTCCCAGCTGCTCGTCATCACCCACCAGAAGCGGACCATGGAGGTCGGCGACGCGCTCTACGGCGTCACCATGCGGGGCGACGGCGTCTCGACCGTCATCTCGCAGCGCCTGCGCGACTCCGCGTCCGCCTGAGGGCCGAAGGGTGGTCGGCGTCGTCTCGGGCCGCGAGCTCTCCCGGGCCCTGTACGACGCGCACGTCGCGCCTGCGCTCGAGCGAAGCCTCCCCGGGCTGCCGCACGCCGCGGCGCTGCTCGGGCGGGGGTCCGAGGTGCTCGGGTTCGACGACGAGATGTCGCGCGACCACAACCTCGAAGCGCGGGTCGTGCTCTTCCTCGGCGCCGACGCCGCACGCCGCGACGAGGTCACCGCGCTCGTGGAGGACGCGCTTCCGGAGCGGTTCGAGAGCCGGCCCACGAAGGTCTCCGTGACCACGATCCGCGACTACGTCCGCGACCTCCTGGGCCTCGACCCGGGCGCCGACCTCGCAGCCGACCTCACCGCGCGGGACTGGCTTGCGCTGCCCGAGCAGGGACTGGTGATGCTCACCTCGGGCGAGGTCTTCCACGACGACATCGGCTTGGAGCGGTTGCGTGACCGGTTCGCCTCCTACCCGCGGGACGTCTGGCTCTTCCTGATGGCCGCCGCCTGGTGGCAGCTGCACCCCGAGGCCAACCTCGTCGGACGGATCGGTCACGTGGGCGACGAGCTCGGGTCCGCCGTGCTCGGGGCCCGGCTGGTGGAGAGCGCCATGCGCCTGGCCTTCCTCATGGAGCGCACCTACGCGCCGTACGTGAAGTGGTTCGGGACGGCGTTCGCCCGGCTCTCCTGCGCCGCCGACCTGACCCCGCCGCTGACCCGGGTGCTGCGGGCCGAGCGCTGGCAAGAGCGCGAGACGGCGCTGGCGGAGGTGTACCGCCTGCTCGGTGTCCAGCACGACCGGCTCGGCGTCACCGCGCCGGTTGCCATGGCCGACGTCCGGATGTGGGAGAGGCCGTTCGCCGTCCCGTGGGGCGACTTCCCCGAGGCGCTCCTCGCGCAGGTGGCCGACGCCGAGGTCCGCGCGCTCGCCACGGCGTGGCCGTTCGGCGGCATCGACCGGGTGCGCGACATCCTCTGGACGCCGTCCGCGCGGCCGGCCCTGCTGCGCCTCCTGGACTGACCCGCGCGACCCGGACAGACCCGGACAGATGCGGGCGACACGCCGCTCGACCTCGACGTTTGGCGACGGGTCGCGGGCATGTGCCAGGGTGGAGAAGACCCCCGACGTCGTTCTCAGGAGACTCTCGTGACCAGCATCGTCGTCGCGATGATCGTGATCGTCGCGGTCGCTGCCGCCGTCGTCGTCTACGTCGCCTTCCCTCACCGCGGCGAGCGGCTCCCCGTGGTGCCCCGGCTGGGTGACGCGATCCGCAAGTCCGTGGACGCGCTGCCGACCGTGCCTCCCGTGGACGCCGAGCCGCTGCCGGTCGACCAGCTCTCCGGTCCCGGCGCCGACGAGCCCGAGCCGGCCGCGGCGACCGCCGGCCGGCACGCCGCCGACAGCGCCTGACGTCGCTCCGGCGAATCGGGTCGCCGGCGCGGCCCGTGGTTGGATTCCCGCATGGCTGGTGAGACTCTCGCGCTGATCATCGGCATCGCCGTCGTGGCGATCGCCCTGGTGGCAGGGCTGCTGACGTCCGGTCGCCGTCGTACGCCCTCCGTCGAGGGCCGTAGCACCGATGTCATCACCCCGCCCCGCCCAGACGCCGATGCCGACGCCGGCACGGCCGTCGCCGAGGCGCCGGCCGCTCCGGTCGAAGCCGCACCCGCCCCACCCGCGCTCGAGAAGCCCGAAGGCACCGCCTCGCGGCTGGTACGGCTACGGCAGCGGCTGGCCGGATCGCAGGGCTCCCTGGGCCGCGGACTCCTGGCCCTGCTCTCGCGCGAGCGGCTCGACGAGGACACCTGGGAGTCGATCGAGGACACCCTGCTCACCGCCGACCTGGGGGTCGCGCCCACCCAGCAGGTGGTCGACAACCTGCGCACCCGGCTGCGCGTCGAGGGCGAGCGCCCCGACGTCCGCGCGGTGCTGCGCGAAGAGCTGGTCGCGCTCGTCGACCCGTCGATGGACCGCCGCCTGGCCGTGACCGGCGACGGTCTGCCCGGCGTGCTGCTCGTCGTCGGGGTCAACGGCTCGGGCAAGACCACGACCGTCGGCAAGATCGCCCGCATCCTGGTCGCGGAGGACCGCACCGTCGTTCTCGGGGCGGCCGACACCTTCCGCGCCGCCGCCGTCGACCAGCTCGCGACCTGGGCCGAGCGGGTCGGGGTCGAGGTGGTCCGCGGAGCGGAGGCCACCGACCCGGCCAGCGTCGCGTTCGACGCGGTCAGGGAAGGCGTCGAGCGCGGCGCCGACACGGTGATCATCGACACCGCCGGACGCCTGCAGAACAAGGCCGGCCTGATGGACGAGCTGGGCAAGGTCAAGCGCGTCATCGAGAAGCAGGCGCCCGTCACCGAGGTGCTGCTGGTGCTCGACGCGACCACCGGCCAGAACGGCCTGGTCCAGGCCAAGGTCTTCTCCGAGGTCGTCGACGTCACGGGCGTGGTGCTCACCAAGCTCGACGGCTCGGCCAAGGGCGGGATCGTCGTCGCCGTCCAGCAGCAGCTCGGCGTACCCGTCAAGCTGGTCGGCCTCGGCGAGGGCCCCGACGACCTGGCGCCCTTCGACCCTGGCGCGTTCGTCGACGCGCTGCTCGGCTGACGGTCTCCGTCCGCCTCCTGTCGGGTAGACCGACGAGAGCCCCGTTCACACAGCCGTAACAAACGGCGCCCACTCGTTGCCCAGCCGCAACACGGAGCGGCGTACGACGAAACCTCGCCGGTCGAGTGTTCTGCCAACGGGTGGGCCGCGACCGACAACGACGTCAGCCAGTCGCGAGAGCCACCTCCCAGATCTACTCCTGGAGGTTCCATGGAATACGGCTATCAGGCCTGGATGCTGGTGGCGGCGTCCATGGTCATCATGATGACCACGCCGGCCCTGGCACTCTTCTACGGCGGCATGAGCCGTTCCAAGTCGGTGCTGAACATGATGATGATGTCGTTCGGGACGATCGGGATCGGAGGCATCGTCTACGTCCTGTGGGGCTGGTCGATGTCGTTCGGCTCCGAGGACATCGGCATGATCATCAACAACCCGTTCGAGACCTTCGGGCTCAGAGGGCTCTCGGGTCAGGACTACATCTTCGTCGGCTTCCAGCTGACCTTCGCCGTCATCACGGCGGCGCTGGTCAGCGGCGCGGTCGCGGACCGGATGAAGTTCTCGGCCTGGATGTTGTTCGTGCCGCTGTGGCTCACGCTGTCGTACTTCCCGATCGCCCACATGGTGTGGGGTGGCGGCTTCCTCGGCACCGCTGCGAACGGCATCAGCGGGCTGCTCTTCGACGGTGACCCGCTGCCGATCGACTACGCCGGCGGCACGGTCGTCCACATCAACGCCGGCGTCGCGGGCCTGGTGCTCGCGCTCATGCTGGGCAAGCGGATCGGCTTCCTCAAGGAGCCGATGCGCCCGCACAACCTGACGCTGACGATGATCGGCGCGGGCCTGCTCTGGATGGGCTGGTACGGCTTCAACGTCGGCTCGATCGTCTTCGGCGGCACCAGCGCCGAGGCCGACGCCGAGCAGTTCCTCAACGAGACGAGCCTGGTCTGGCTCAACACCACCGTCGCCACCTGCGCCGCGATCCTCGGCTGGCTCGCGGTGGAGAAGGTCCGTCACGGCAAGGGCACCTCGCTGGGTGCGGCCTCGGGCGTCGTCGCCGGTCTGGTCGCGATCACCCCGGCCTGTGGTGCTGTGTCGCCGGTCGGCGCGATCTTCCTCGGCCTGTTCGCAGGTGCGGCCTGCGCCCTCGCCGTCGGGCTCAAGTACCGCTTCGGGTACGACGACGCGCTCGACGTCGTCGGCGTCCACCTGGTCGGTGGCCTGGTCGGCACCATCGGCGTCGGCTTCCTCAGCACCAGCACCGGCCTGTTCTACGGTGGCGGTGCGGCCCAGCTCGTCGTCCAGGTGCTCGTGGTGATCGTCGCCATGCTCTGGTCGGGTGCCGCGACGTTCATCGTGGCCAGCATCGTCAAGGCCGTCGTCGGCCTGCGGGTCGACGAGGAGGCCGAGATCGACGGCATCGACTTCGCCGAGCACGGCGAGTCGGCGTACGAGATCGGCCCGGGCAGCGCGCGCCGCACGGTCATGGTCGGGGGCGCCGGGGCGACCGCCGCCGCCGCGACCTCAGCCGCCAACGACAACGAGGGAGTGAACGCATGAAGCTGATCACCGCGGTCATCAAGCCGCACAAGTGGGAGGACGTCAGGGAAGCCCTGGAGACCTTCGGGGTGACCGGCATGACGGTCTCCGAGGTCAGCGGCTACGGCCGGCAGAAGGGGCACACCGAGGTCTACCGCGGGGCGGAGTACGACATCGCGCTCGTGCCCAAGATCCGCATCGAGATCGTCGTCGACGACGGGGACGCCGAGGACATCACCGGCATCATCGTCAAGACCGCGCAGACCGGGCGGATCGGCGACGGCAAGGTCTGGATCAGCCCCGTCGAGACGGTCGTGCGGGTGCGCACCGGCGACCGCGACGGAGCCGCGATCTAGCCCACGTCAAGCACCAGCACACCGGTGTGCCCGGCCGCGCTCCTCGTGGCGGCCGGGCACACTCATGTCGTCAGGAGGGCGGATGAAGCTCGTCACGGGTGTCGAGGTGCGACTCGACGACGGCCTGGCCGCCCGATGACCGCAGCCGGACGCGCGAGCCGAGCGGCGGCCGCCGACGCCGAGTGCGTGGCGGCGTACGACGGTGCCGGAGGCCCCGACCAGGGCGTCGCGTTCGTCGCGGTCGGAGGCTTCGGTCGCCGCGAGCTGTCGCCGTACTCCGACCTGGACCTGGTGCTGGTCCACGACGACCATCTCGAGCCCGGAGACCTGGCCGAGAAGGTCTGGTACCCCCTCTGGGACGCCGGGGTGCGCCTCGACCACTCCGTGCGGTCGCTCTCCCAGATGGTGACCACGTCGGAGGAGGACCTGCGGGTGGCGCTGGGCCTGCTCGACGTACGCCACCTCGCCGGTGACCCGAACCTCACGCTCCGGCTGCGCACGACGATGCTGGCCGCCTGGCGGCGGCATGCGCCGGAGCGCCTCCCCGCCCTGCGCGAGCTGGTGCGGTCGCGGCACGAGCGGGTGGGGGAGCTGGCGCACCTCTCGGTGCCCGACCTCAAGGAGGCCGAGGGAGGCCTGCGCGACACCACGGTGCTCAAGGCACTGGTCGCCACGTGGCTGGTGGACGTGCCGCACGCGGACCTCGAGCGGTCGCGCCAGGCTCTGCTCGACGTGCGCGACCTGCTCCACGAGGCCTCCGGGCGACCCACCGACCGGATCGGGCCGGAGTCGTGGGCGGACCTGGCCGGGCCCCTGGGGCTCGGCGACGCCGTCGAGGTGCAGATGCACGTCCGCGAGCTGGGGCGCCGGATCACGCACCTCTCACGACTGACCTGGCGTCGCGTCGACGCCTACCGCTCCCGCCCGGCCGCGCGACCCGGCGGCCGCGGCCCCGGCCTGGTCCCTGTCGCCGCCGGCGTCGCACTGGCCTCCGGGGAGGTGGTGCTGGACGCGGGCGCCCGCCCCGACCAGGACCCCGTGCTCCTCCTGCGCGCTGCGGCAGAGGCGGCCGAGCGGGACGTGGTCCTGGCCCCCGCGACGGCCGCCCGGCTGGTGCGGGAGGCCGTGCCGCTGCCGGAGCCGTGGCCGGACGAGGCTCGACAGCTGCTCGTGCGGCTGCTCGCGGCCGGGCCAGGGCTGCTGCCGGTCTGGGAGACGTTGGAGGAGACCGGAGCCCTCGGCCTCGTGCTTCCCGAGTGGGAGCGGATCCGGTTGCTCCCCCACGCGTCGCCGATCCACCGCTACACGGTCGACCGGCACGTGGTGGAGACCTGTCGTGAGGCCGCCGCGCTGATCCGGTCGGTACGACGCCCCGACGTGCTGATGCTCGCGGCGCTGCTGCACGACATCGGCAAGGGCGGGCTCACCGAGCACAGCGTGGCCGGCGAGCCGATCGCGCGCCGGATCGCGGCGCGGATGGGCTTCGACGACGAGGGGGTCGAGCTCATCGCGCTGCTCGTCCGCTGGCACCTGCTGCTCGCTGAGACGGCCACCACGCGCGACCCGGACGATCCCGCCACCCTCCTGCGCATCACCTCGCGTCTCGGCACGGCCGAGGCGGTCTCCCAGCTCGTCGCGCTGACCGAGGCCGACGCCCGGGCCACCGCGCCGCAGGCGTGGTCGCGCTGGCGAGCGGGGCTCGTCCTCCAGGTGGGGCGCGCCGCGCTCGCGACGCTCGCGCCCGGAGCGGCGCCCGCGACACCCGCTCCGGCGTTCGCCGCGCCCGCCGAGGTGAAGGTCCCGCGGGCGGTCCGCAAGGGCGGCGTCGGCATCGAGGTCGTCGCGACCGGGCGCGGCTCGCGCGTCACCGTCATCGCCCGCGACCGCGTCGGGCTCCTCGCCGACGGCGCCGCGATGCTCGCGCTGCAGCGATCCTCTGTGCGCGCGGGCCGGTCGTGGCTCCAGGGGGAGCACGGCGTCGCCGTCTGGGAGGTCGACGACGAGGGCCTCGACGAGCGCGTGCTGCGCCAGCGGTTCGACGCGATCGTCGAGGGCCGGTTGGACGCCCGGACCCGGCTCTCGCGCATCGTGGCCGAGGGCCTGGCGCCGAGTGTCGCGGTACGTCCGGAGGAGGCCACGCTCCGCCACCGTGCTGGAGGTGCGCGCAGCCGACCGCCCGGGCGTCCTGTACCTGGTGCTCTCGACGCTGGCCGACCTCGACATCACCGTGCGGTCGGCGCACCTGGACACGCTCGGTCCGCAGGCCGTGGACGTCTTCTACGTGCAGGAGGCACACGCCGGCGCCCTGTCCGACGACCGCGCCGCCCGAGGCCGCCCACGCGGTCCGCGCGGCGCTCGGCGGCTGACGACGGATCATGCGTGCTGCGTGCGCAGGCACCAGCCCGCGCCGCCGACAGGGCGTGACATGCAGGCCTGCTCACCCCGGCCGGATAGGCTGAACGCTCCGCCCGTACGACGTACCCGAGGATCTCCCACTTGTTCGCCACGCTCTCCGACCGGCTCGCCGACACCTTCAAGAACCTCCGCGGCAAGGGTCGCCTCTCCGAGGCCGACATCGACGCGACCGCGCGCGAGATCCGCATCGCCCTGCTCGAGGCCGACGTGGCGCTGCCGGTCGTCAAGGAGTTCGTCGCCGCGGTCAAGGAGCGCGCGGCCACCGAGGAGGTCAGCCAGGCGCTCAACCCGGCCCAGCAGATCGTCAAGATCGTCAACGACGAGCTCGTCGAGATCCTGGGCGGCGAGACCCGGCGCCTCCGCTTCGCCAAGAGCGGCCCGACCGTCATCATGCTCGCCGGCCTCCAGGGCGCCGGCAAGACGACCCTGGCCGCCAAGCTCGCGCTCTGGCTCAAGGAGCAGGGCCGGACGCCGCTCCTGGTGGCGGCCGACCTGCAGCGCCCCAACGCCGTCAACCAGCTCCAGGTCAACGGCGAGCGCGCCGGCGTGCCCGTCTTCGCCCCCGAGCCCGGCAACGGCGTCGGTGACCCGGTCGCGGTCGCACGGGCGTCGGTCGAGGAGGCCAAGCGCAAGCTCTACGACGTCGTCATCGTCGACACGGCCGGTCGCCTCGGCGTCGACGCCGAGCTGATGCAGCAGGCGGCCGACATCCGCGACGCCGTCGAGCCCGACGAGGTGCTCTTCGTCGTCGACGCGATGATCGGTCAGGACGCCGTCACCACGGCCCAGGCGTTCCTCGAGGGAGTCGGCTTCGACGGCGTGGTGCTGACCAAGCTCGATGGCGACGCCCGCGGTGGCGCCGCTCTCTCGATCCGCTCGGTGACCGGCCGACCGGTGATGTTCGCCTCCGCCGGCGAGAAGCTCACCGACTTCGATCTCTTCCACCCCGACCGGATGGCCGGCCGGATCCTCGACATGGGCGACATGCTCACCCTGATCGAGCAGGCCGAGAAGACCTTCGACCAGGAGCAGGCGCTCAAGGCCGCCGAGAAGCTCACCGGCAAGGGTGGTGACTTCACCCTCGACGACTTCCTGCAGCAGATGCAGCAGGTCCGCAAGCTCGGCTCGATGTCGAAGATCATGGGGATGCTGCCGGGCATGGGGCAGTTCCGCGACCAGCTCGCCGACTTCGACGAGCGCGAGATCGACCGGATCCAGGCGGTCATCCAGTCGATGACCCCGGCCGAGCGGGCCGACCCGAAGATCATCGACGGCTCTCGTCGCTCCCGCATCGCGAAGGGCTCTGGACGCACCGTCACCGACGTCAACCAGCTCGTCGACCGCTTCTTCGAGGCGCGCAAGATGATGATGCAGTTCGCCAAGGGCGGCATGCCCGGTCTGCCGGGCATGCCCGGCGTGGCTGCGGCCGGGGGTCGCAAGAACAAGGCCAAGCAGAAGCCCGCCAAGGGGCGCCGCGTCTCCGGCAACCCTGCCAAGGCCGCTCAGCAGGCCAAGGACGCCGAGGCCAAGGCGGCCAGCAAGCCCGCGGCCAACCCGTTCGGCAGCCCGGACGGCGAAGAGGTCGACTACGAGAAGGCCGCCTCGGCGCTCAACCTGCCGAAGGACTTCTCGAAGTACCTGAACTAGTGGTCACCGTGCGCTCCCTCCTCGTCGTCGACGGCGCCAACGTCGTGGGCGCTCGTCCCGAGGGGGAGTGGTGGAAGGACCGTCCGGGTGCGGCCTCGCGGCTGCACGAGGAGCTGATGACGGCCGACACGACGTACGACGAGGTGGTGCTGGTCCTCGAGGGCCAGGCCAAGCAGGGCGTGCGGGCAGGCAGCGACGCACACGTGCGCACGGTGCACGCGCCGGGCAACGGAGACGACGCGATCGTGCGTGCCGCGCGGCTCGGCGTGGAGGAGGGCAGCCGGGTCGCGGTCGTCACGGCCGACCGCAGGCTCAAGGACCGCGTCCACGCGGTCGGTGCCACGACCCTCGGCCCGACCTGGCTCCTGGAGCGGCTCTGAGCGTTCCCGGGGCGAGGTCCTCTCGGCCGGACGCGCTCCGGACGCATTTCGTCCGGAACGGAGCCTAGGGTCGGCACGTGACCGAGACGGAGGACTGGCGCGTCGTCGACGCCCGGACGAGTGCCTGGTTCGACGCGCCGTCGATGGCCGCCGGCGCGGCGCTCGTGCGCCGCATCGCCGACCTGACGGCGCCGGACGTCGACCTGCGCCCAGGCGGGGTGCGCGTGCGGATCCGCGACCGGGAGCTCGCCGGCCCGATCTCGGCGGCGGCCCGGGACCTGGGCCTGGTCGCGGACCCGACCGTCCTGCAGGCGTTGGGGCTCGTCGTCGAGACCACCCGCGGGCCGTCGGTCGCGGCGTTCTGGCGAACCGTGCTCGGCTACGAGAACGTCGGCCCCGACGGGCTGGCAGATCCCTCGCGACGCGACCCCGCGCTGTCGGTGCGGCCGAGCGCCCCCCGCACCACGCGCGACCGGATCCACGTCGACGTCGTCCGCTCACCGGAGGCGGTGGCTGCGGCCCGGGCCGCTGTCGGCCAGGAACCGACCGGCGCCTACGGCGTGGCGCTCGCCGACCCCGACGGCAACGTGGTCGACCTGGTGCCCGGCGACCCGATAGCGACGGGTGCGGAGACCGCCGACTGGCAGGCCCTGTTCGCGGCGGTCACCCACTATCCGGTCGATGCCCCGGCCCGGGCGGCAGAGCTCGCGTCGACCGTCGCCGCGCTGTCTGATGCCGCAGGGGTGCCGCTGCTGGTCGACGTCCGGGCCGACGGCGTCACCATCGACAGCGGGAAGGACCTGTGGGAGGACGAGACGGGTGCGCCCCGGGGCGTCTTCCTGGACCTGGCCGCCGGCATCCAGGCCGCCGCCCACGACCTCGGGCTGGTCGCCGACCTGTCCCGCCCGCGCTTCGTCCAGCTCGGCATCGACGCGGTCGACGTGCCAGCGGTGCGTGCCTTCTGGACGGCGGTGCTCGGCTACGAGCACGACCCGAGGGAGCACCTGTCCGACATCTGCGATCCGCGCCGCCTCAACCCGGTGGTGTTCTTCCAGTCGATCGAGGAGCCGACCCCCGAGCGGCTGGCGCATCGCAACCGGGTGCGGGTCGCGGTGAGCGTCCCGCTCGACGGGGTCCAGGCCCGGCTGGACGCGGCGGTGGCGGCCGGGGGGAGCGTCGTCAGGGAGGACCGCCTGGTCGTGCTCGACCCGGAGGGCAACGAGATCGACCTCGTGACGGGGTAGCCGGCCTCGTTCATTCCGAAGGTCCCGGCGCGTCGCTTGGCGCGCTGCTCGACCACGCCACCCCACCGGTCCCGGGCCGACAGGGCCGGCCCGGGACCGGGGCAGGGGACTCGGTGAGACCCGCTGGGTCAGCCGAGACCGGCCGGGCGCGCGCGCGGCCGGCCCCGGCGAACGGGACCGTACGCGCATGGGGTCGCGCACGGTCCGCTCAGGACGCGGGGCTGCTGGCCCCCGCGAGTCCCGGACGCTCGTCCTCCGGTGTCAGGGGCACCGTCGACGAGTGGAGGCAGGGTGAGGCTCGTGGGGGAGACGACGGATACCGTTGTCAGGCTGCGCCTGCGCGACGAGTTCGCGGACATCTCACCCCTCCCGGTCACGAACCAGTTGTCAGGGGGACGAAAGCATGATGCCGAGTCCGCCCGCCGGAGTCCAGCCCCGATCTAGACCGATCAGCGGACGCCGCCGGCCTTGGTGACCGCTGCGACGCCCGCTGGTGGGTCAGCCGACCGGCACCTTGATGACGGTGCCGCCACCCGCGCACACGGCGCAGGTCGTGAGGTAGGCGTCGTGGTCGCGGAAGGCGACGCCGTACGGCGCGAACGCCTGCGTGATCGTCTCGTGGTCGCCGCCGGTGTCGACGCGGACCAGCGAGCCCAGGCCACCTTGCAGGATGCCGATCTGCACGGCATAGAGCTCGCCGTCGTGCCACGCCAGGTCGGTGACGTTGGTGAGTCCGGTGGCGTAGACCGTCGGTGCCTGGCCGGGCACGACGCGGTGGATGCGCGCGAAGCCGGGCACGAACGGGAAGCCGGTGAGCTCACTGACGTAGTAGGCACCGTCGGGGCCGACAGCGACGGAGGTCGGCACCGGCTGCACGTCGATCACGCCCGGAGGGAACGGCACCGGCGCCGTGCCCGGGGAGCCGAAGACGGCGATCGTCGACACGTGACCGCCCTGGACCCTGAGCAGGGAGTTCCCGCCGGAGTCGGTCAGCACGTAGCCGCCACCCTGCGCGATGATCCCGGTCGGGTTGGTGTCCGGCACGCCGCCGTCGGGATCGACCGCCGCTTCGTAGTCGCCGATGTCCGCGGCGATCCGGGGCCCCGCGTTGGGGAACGCGCCGCTGAGGACCGTGCCGAGCAGATCGGCGCCGTCCTGCTCGATCTCGTCGCGTACTGCCGGGTCGGCACCGAGGCCGTTGGTGACGACGTACTTGTTCTGCCCGGTGACCAGGACGTCGGCCGGGCCGATCGCACCGTCGCCACCGGGGGCGGCCATCGAGGCGAGGCCGGTGAGGACGCGGGTCTGGACGCCACTGCGCACGCGGGTCACCGAGCCGGAGAGGCCGAAGCAGACGTCCTCGCCCTCGGGTCCGGTCAGGCAGGTCCCGTCGCCACCCGTGCCGGCCTCGGCGACGTAGAGGGTGTCTCCGGTGAACGAGAGCTGTCTGGGGTTGTTGAGGCCCGAGGCCACGACCTCGGGCTCGGCGGCCGACGCAGGCGGCATCAGGACGGCGCCTGCGCAGACGAGCGAGGCGGCCGCGGCGCCGGTGCGGACGAGGCGTGACGAGACGATGAGCATGAGGTCCTCCCCTTGACGCTTACCAAAGTCGGGGGGACCAGCCGACTATCGCCGGTGGTCCAGGGAGGGTCCACCCCCGACTAGACCGCTGAGCGGACCGGGCCCGGGGTAGGCCGATAGGTTCGGGCGGGTGAGCGTGCTGAGGTTCTCCGGCCCTGTGCTCCCCGACGGCGAGCCCGCTGAGCTGTACGTGGTCCACGGCCGCATCACCAGGGAGGCGCACGCTGGCGCGGAGGTGGCAGGCGAGGGCTGGATCGTGCCGGGCCTGGTCGACGCTCACTGCCACCTCGGGCTGGGCGACGACGGCGCCGTGGACGACGCGGAGACCGAGCTGCAGGCGGTCCAGGACCGTGACGGCGGCGCCCTGCTGATCCGCGACGCCGGCAGCGCCGCCGACACCCGCTGGGTCCAGGCGCGTGACGACCTGCCGCGGCTGATCCGCGCCGGGCGGCACGTGGGCCGCACCAGGCGCTACATCCGCGGCTACGCCCACGAGGTCGAACCGGACGACCTCGTCCGGACCGTGGCGGGCGAGGCGAGGTCAGGCGACGGGTGGGTCAAGCTCGTCGGCGACTGGATCTCGCGCGAGGTCGGCGACCTGGCCCCGAGCTTCGCGCCCGACGAGTTCGCCGCTGCGATCGCAGCAGCCCACGACAACGGCGCCCGGGTGACGGCGCACTGCTTCGGCACCGAGGTGCTGCCGGGCCTGATCGAGGCCGGCATCGACTGCATCGAGCACGGCACCGGGCTGACCACCGACCTCATCGACCAGATGGTGGCGCGGGAGACCGCCCTGGTGCCGACGGTGATGCAGCTGGCCAAGTTCCCGGAGTACGCCGCCGCCGCGACCCGCTTCCCGGCCTACTCCTCCACCATGACCGATCTGCACCGGCGCACCCGCGACACGCTGATGGCGGCGTACGAGGCCGGGGTCGCCCTCTACGCCGGGTCCGACGGCGGAGGGATCAGCAAGCACGGCAACGTGGCCGGCGAGGTGCTCGCGATGGCCGGGCTCGGGATGCCCGCGGCCTACGCCCTCGGCGCGGCGTCGTGGCGCGCCCGCGAGTGGCTCGGCTGGAACGCCACCCTCGACGAGGGCGCTCCGGCCGACTTCGTGGTCTACCCGCGCGACCCGCTCGCTGACCTGTCGGTGCTCCGCGAGCCGTCCCGGATCGTGCTGCGCGGTCGCGTCGTCGCCTAGCGCTCGCTCCCGGGCAGTGGGCGCCCGGAGTGCGTGAAGCCGATGGCGCGCAGCCGCGGTCGCGCGGATCCGGTCGCCGTGAGGTCCACGGCGTACTGGAGGAACCGTCCGGCCCGGCGCAGCGGCGCGTCCACGTCGGCGGCCCGCCACGAGGACCAGGTGCCGTCGGGCACCGGCGTGCTGCCGGTCCGCACCGAGACGACCAGCCGCGAGCCCGCCGGGACGTCGGCGTCCAGCACCAGCCGCCGCCAGGCCACCTTCAGCCCCGAGTCCAGCACGCGGGAGAGGTAGCGGCCAGCTCCCGGGCCCCGCACCGTCAGCGACCCGAGTCCGGCGCCGGTGACGATGGCTGTTCCGCTGGTCCGGCCCGTCCGCAGCTCCTCGGCCGTCTGCATGGCCAGCCCTGCGGCACCGGTACGCAGCCTCGCGGTGCGCGCCGCGGCGGCGTTGCCGGCGGCATCGCGCGAGCCGATGCGCAGCCCGTAGACGCGGTGCGCGGCGAGCCCGGTCAGCACGACGGTGTGGTGCCGCGTGAGCCTCCCGTCGAGGCGGACGCGCGTCTGAGCCGCGCCGACCCGACCGAACCGCACCATCGAGGTGGCGGGCTCGCTGGTCCGCCAGCTGACGCGGGCCGTGCCGTCGGGCAACGCGAGGGTGCGGAGCCCGCTGATGACCGGGACGCGCCCGTCACGGGCCGACGTGGTGAACGTCGCGGGCGGCCGGTCGGCCGCGGGCCACAGCTGCCAGGTGCCGTCGGGGCCGCGCGAGCGGACCCGGTAGTGGTAGCGGGTGGCGGGCCGCAGGCCCGTCAGCGCGGCCCGGTGCTCCTGGGTGCGCTCGGCCACCGCCACCTCGGTGGCGAGGTCGTCGGGGCTCGTGCCGAGCTCGAGGGCGGTGGTCGCCGGCCTGGTGGTCCGCCATGTCACCGTCGCGGCGTCTGCGGTGACGTCCTGCGCGGTGACGCCGTTGACTGCCGCGGCGCCCCCGGCGCCGTACGACGCCCGGTAGCTGCCGCCGACCGCCGGGAACACGGCGTACTGCTGCCCCTTCACCGTCATCGTCGTGACGGCGACCGAGGTGCTGCCCCGGGTGAGCGAGGTCAGCGTCGAGCCGCCCGGCCCGGTGGAGGGCAGCATCGCGGTCAGGTTGGTCGCGCCCGCGCCCACCCCGATGGTGAAGCCGAGCCCGGTGCCGTCCCAGGCCACGTTGCCGAACGACGAGCCGTTGCGACCGTCGGTCCAGGTGAGGAGCTGGCGGGCGGTGATGACGGGGACGCCGCGCTCTTGCGCCGAGGCCAGCACCTGGGTGTCCTCGAAGGTGGACGCGCTGTCGGTGTGCAGGTTGGCGGTGAACGCGCCGTAGTAGCCCAGCGGCCCGAGCGCCCGGTCGAGCAGCGTGTCCGGCGTGAAGGGGAAGCTCTGCTCCGACTCGTCGGTCATCGAGGTGTTCGCCTGGTAGACGTCGATCATCGAGCCGTCGGTGTCGGTGAAGCGCATCGGCATGCCCGAGCCGTTCATGAAGCCGGGCCGGTCGGCCAGCCAGGATCCCGGGTAGTAGTAGTAGTTCGTGTCCAGCCTGATGCCCGAGGCCAGCTCCGCCTTCGGCTGCGAGACCCAGTCGCTCCACGCGATGCAGTGGAAGCGGCTCGTCGTCGGTGCCGCCAGGCTCGTGTACTTCGCCCGCCACTCCGCCAGCTGGGTGGTGTAGGTGGTGGCGAGGTCGTCGTAGGAGTCGAAGTTGCGGCACCCGTTCTCGGGGTGCAGGCCGATCTCGAAGCCCTGGGCCTGGAAGCTCGCCGCCTGGTTGTTGGTCAGCGGGGTGTCCGGGTAGACGTAGGAGGTGAACCGTGCGCACTCCCACAGCGCCACCGAGCAGCCCGACGGGCTCGCGGCGGCGTAGGTGCTCAGCCGTCCTGACGTGCCACCAGTTGCGTGGTCGTCACCGGTGGCGACGATCGCGGCCTTGTGAGTGCCGGGGAAGTACCAGAACCGCGGCAGCGGCAGCCGGTCGCGGACCATCACCGTGAGGAGGTTGGCGAGCAGGCGCTGCTGCTCGTCGGCCTGCGGCACGTGCACCTTGGTGAGGTTGAGCCAGTCGGTCGAGGAGCCGCCGAAGAAGAGGTCGTTCGATCGGTTCGGGGTCTGGCCGTCGCGGTTCTGGCCGGCCCAGGCGAGGTTGCCCTGGCGGGTGGCGATCACCGACCGGGCGAGGTCGAAGGCGAAGGTGGCGACCTGGCCGCCGTTGGTGCCCACGCTGCGCAGGGTGACGGCGGGCAGGCCGGTGTTCGCGGTCGCCGTCGTGTAGAGCCCGGCCACCGAGGTCGCGCCGGCGAGTGCGTAGCGGCTGGCCGTGCCGTGGAACTGCATGGTCTCGGTCGTGATGCCCGCGGCAGGCTCGCTCGCCGGGTTCAGCGCGACGTAGCCGTCGGCGACGGTGCCCGACTGCGCGCTGATGCCGGCCAGGGAGTAGAGACGCGCGTCCGGCCGCATGGCGACGAGGTTGCCGCCGGCATCGACCCAGGTGGTCAGCGCGGCCACCTGCGTGTCGCTGAGCGAGACGTCGCCCAGCACGACCATGGAGTACGGCGCCAGGCTCGCCGCCGTCAGCGACGACACCCGCAGGTTGGTGAACTCGTTGAGGCCCTCGGCCCTGAGGATCTCGGCGAGGTAGGAGGACGACGGGTTGCCGCTGCTGGTCACGACGGCGATCGGCCCGCCGGGGCCGTCGTCGATGCCGGGCGGCGGCGGCGCCGAGGTCTGGAAGCTCCAGGAGACCGGGGCCATCGTGTTCCCACTGGGATCGCGGGCTCCGCTGACGTTGACCGTGTAGCTCGACGAGTAGGCGAGGTCGGTCTGCGGCGCGAAGGTCGCCGTGACGGTCGCGGCGTCGTACGTCGTGGTGCCGGCGACCACCTGGTTGGCCGCGTTGCGCAGCTCCATGACCACCGACGAGCCGGTCACGGGCTCGCTGAACGACACCGATGGCCGGATGCCGACGGGCACACCGGTAGCGCCCACGGCCGGGGACCGGCCGGTCACCGTGGGCGGCAGGTCGTCCTGGGCGCTCTCGGCGAAGACGACGTCCACCCAGTAGTTCTCCGCGTTGTAGCTGCTGTTGGGGAAGGCGCCCGCCGTGGAGGTGTAGCGGTAGACGCCGTTGCCGCCGTCCGTGCCGTTCTGCAAGGCCGTGAGCGGGCCGCGGGTCGTCGCTGCGCTCGCGAAGTAGCCGCCGTTGACGACGTAGCGACTCGGCGTGAAGTAGGACGCGACGTACGTCGTGCCTGCGGTGACGGGGATCGGCGAGGCGAATGCGGCCTGCTGCCAGCCGCTGGCGCTCTCGTTGGTGAACGTGACGTTGCCCAGCCTGGTGCCGGTCGAGGTCCACAGGCTGCCGACGTGCGTGCCCGTCGTCTGCGTCGGCTTGTAGTAGCGGATGCCCGTGATGAACCCGCTGACGCTGGCGCGGAACTTCACGCCGAGCTCGACGGCGCTGGTGTCGGGATCGGTGCCGGCGGGTGTCGTGGTGGTCGGCCAGATCGTGCACGGGCAGTTGAGGGTGCTCGCCGTGGTGGTGAAGGTCCAGCTGACCGGGGCCATCTGGTTGCCGGCGGTGTCGCGGGCGCCGCTGACGGTGGCGGTGTAGGTGGTGTTGGTGGCGAGGTTGGCGTTGGGGTCGAGGGTGGCGGTGCGGGTGGTGGCGTCGTACGACGTGGCGGCGGGGACCAGGGTGGTGCCGGGTCCGCGGAGCTCGACGGCGATGGTGGCCTGTTGGACGGCTTCGCTGAAGACCGCGGTGGTGTTGGCGCTGACGGCGACGCCGGTGGCGCCGGGCGCGGGGGTGCGGCTGGTGAGGGTGGGCGCGGTGGTGTCCGGGGCCTCGGTGGTGAAGGTCCAGCTGACCGGGGCCATCTGGTTGCCGGCGGTGTCGCGGGCGCCGCTGACGGTGGCGGTGTAGGTGGTGTTGGTGGCGAGGTTGGCGTTGGGGTCGAGGGTGGCGGTGCGGGTGGTGGCGTCGTACGACGTGGCGGCGGGGACCAGGGTGGTGCCGGGTCCGCGGAGCTCGACGGCGATGGTGGCCTGTTGGACGGCTTCGCTGAAGACCGCGGTGGTGTTGGCGCCGACGGCGACGCCGGTGGCGCCGGGCGCGGGGGTGCGGCTGGTGAGGGTGGGCGCGGTGGTGTCCGGGGCCTCGGTGGTGAAGGTCCAGCTGACCGGGGCCATCTGGTTGCCGGCGGTGTCGCGGGCGCCGCTGACGGTGGCGGTGTAGGTGGTGTTGGTGGCGAGGTTGGCGTTGGGGTCGAGGGTGGCGGTGCGGGTGGTGGCGTCGTACGACGTGGCGGCGGGGACCAGGGTGCTGCCGGGTCCGCGGAGCTCGACGGCGATGGTGGCCTGTTGGACGGCTTCGCTGAAGACCGCGGTGGTGTTGGCGCCGACGACGACGCCGGTGGCGCCGGGCGCGGGGGTGCGGCTGGTGAGGGTGGGCGCGGTGGTGTCGTTGACGCTCTCGGTGAAGACGACGTCGACCCAGTAGTTCTCGGTGTTGTAGGTGTTGTTCGGGAAGGCGCCCGCCGTGGAGGTGTAGCGGTAGACGCCGTTTCCGCCGTCGGTGCCGTTCTGGAGCGCCGTGAGGGGACCGCGCACTGTTGGCGCGCTCGCGAAGTAGGCGCCGGAGACCGCGTAGCGGGCCGGGGTGAAGTACGACGCGACGTACGTCGTGTTCGCGTTCACCGCGACCGGGCTGGCGAAGCTGGCCTGCTGCCAGCCGCTGGCGGACTCGTTGGTGAAGGTGACGTTCGCGAGCCGCGTGCCCGTCGAGGACCACAGGCTGCCGACGTGCGTGCCGTTCGACGTGCTGGGCTTGTAGTAGCGGATGCCGGTGATGAAGCCGGCGGTGCTGGTGCGGAACTTCACGCCGAGCTCGACCGGGCTGGTGTCAGGGTCGGTCGCCGCCGGTGTCGCCGTGCCCGGCCAGATCGTGCAGGGACAGGTGGCGGGAGCGGAGCCGACGTTGATCTGGGTGCCGGCGGTCGGCGCCCCGATGTTGGCGCTGTCGTCGGTGGCCCGGCTGCGCAGGGTGATGCTGCCCGAGCTGGCCGGGGTGAAGGTGTAGGTCCAGCTCTCGCGGCCGGTCGCCCGCCGCCAGGTGGTGCCGTTGTCGGTCGAGACCTCGACGCCGCCGACCCGCCCGCCGGTGTCGGCGGCGGTGCCGGTGACGGTCAGCGGCACGCCGACCGGAACGGTGGCGCCCGCGGCCGGTGAGGTGATGGCGGACGTCGCGCCGGTGGTGTCGGTCGAGGCGGTCGCCGCCACGAGACCCGGACGGAGTGTCGTCGGCTGCACGCCCATGTCGGCGAACAGGTTGACGGTGGCCTGCTGCGCGGCGGTGTCGGCTGCTGCCGACCCGCGGTCGTGCTCGCTGTCGAGAGCCCAGGCCCACTGGATCGTGCCGGCGCCGAAGACCAGCGCCCCGCTGGCGTGCTTGTAGAGCGTCATCGAGTGCGTGGCCGCGCCCTGGGCGTAGTTCGTGCCGTAGTCGGTGATCCGGTCTCCGGTGCCGCTGGTCTGGGAGACCCGGAAGGACCCGGGTGGTCGGCTGCCGTTGTCGAGGTCCTCGTCCCACTCGTAGCCGATCACGTTGCTGCCGATCGTGGTCGTCGCGTTCGTGCCGAGCGTCGCCACGCGGGTGTTGCGCCAGAAGCGCATCCGCCCGTCGGCCTGACCGACGACCATGTTGATCGCGCAACAGTTGATGGTGAAGATCTGGCCGCTCAGCGCGTTCTCCGGCCGGTTGCCGTCGGCAGGCGGGCTGAAGCGCGGGTCGCGCCAGGTGCCGGTCCACACGTTGGGCAGCGGGTCGATCTTCGCGTCGGCGTGGGTCTCCTTGTAGGTCACCAGGGTGCGGTACGGCGTGCCCGACCCGTCGATGCTGTTCTCCCAGCGGGTCTTCCAGAAGACCTCGTTGCCGCTGAAGAACGCCAGGTCCACCCCGGCGGCCCGCGCCGCCTCGACGTTGGCGCGCTGGGCGCCGGACCAGTACTCGTCGTGGCCGACGGAGAGGAAGGCCTCGTGCTCCAGCAGCTCGGCGCCGCGACGGTCGGTGTCCACGCCGGTGGAGTAGCTGACGTCGTACCCGTTGGACTCGAGGAAGCGCACCATCGGGTACTCCGCGTTGAACACCCAGTCCTCCGGGGCGTTGCCGCGGGTGGTGAACGGCCGGTTGTAGCTGACCTTGTAGGCGCGCCCGGCCGGCTGGCCGGTGTAGAGGCTGTTGCCGCCGTAGGCGTTGTAGGCCTGCCAGGTGGTGTCGGAGGTCTGGAAGAGCAGGTCGGAGGCGCCGTCGTCGTCGCGCACCACGAAGAAGACGTGGCTCTCGCCTGCGGTCGCGTCGGTGCGCACCAGGTGCGCGAAGTAGATGCCGGACACCGCCGTCGCCGGGACGGCCCAGGAGGCGTTCTGGGTCCAGTTGCCGCAGTCGACGAGCCCGGTGCCGACGTCGGTCACGCAGTTCGGCTGGTTGTTGAGCACGGTCGGCAGCACGGTGGCCACGCGCCGCGCGCCGTCGCCGTTGTAGTAGCCCATCCGGTAGATGTCGAGGCGGTACGACGACGCGCTGGTGTCGATCTTGAAGCCGACCGTCTGGCCCTGGTCGACGCTGATCTGCGTGGCGAAGCCCTGGATGTTCGTGGACCCGGCCCCGGTGATGCCCCACTCGCTCTCGGGGTTGCCGGGCAGCGTGTTCTCGCACGCGACCGGGCTCACGATCGGGGCGTCGCACGGAGCCGCGACCGCGGGTGAGCTGGTGGTCACGACCCCCAGCCCCGCGAGGACCAGGATCAGGACCGACAGCAGCGACAGACGACGTGGCTCGAGCACGATGGCACCCCCGGGGTCTCGTCGGGACCGTCTGCCCCGTCCGAGACGTCCCAGCGTCTCGGGCCTGGCTCCGTGCGTCATACCCGAATGAGGGCAACTGGCGCTCCGTCTTCGGACGTGCGCGCCCCGTCGTCGCACCGCCGCCCCGCTCGGCGAACCTCGACCCGGTCGGCGAGACTGGGTCGGTGACGACCATCTCCGACGTGCTGCCGATGCTGGGCCTGCGCATCCGCGCCGGCCGGATCGAGCTGCGCGGCATCTGCGACGACGATCTGGTGACGCTCTCGGACCTGGCGGTGCGGGGAGTCCACACCCCCGACCGGATGCCGTTCACCTACCCGTGGACCGACGCTCCGGCGCCCGAGCTGCCGTTGCGGTTCGCGCAGTACCACTGGCGGATGCGCGCCGAGTTCGCGCCCGACGCCTGGGTGCTCAACCTGGGCGTCTGGTACGACGGCGAGCTGGTCGGCGTGCAGGGCCTCAACACCAGCCACTACCTGGTCACGCGGACCGGCGAGACCGGCTCGTGGCTCGGGCTGGAGCACCAGGGCCGCGGGATCGGCACCGCGATGCGGCAGGTCATGTGCGCCTTCGTCTTCGACCACCTCGACGCGGTCGAGATCACCTCCGGCGCCTTCACCGACAACCCGGCCTCGCTCGCGGTGTCGAAGAAGGTCGGCTACGTCGAGAACGGCCGGATCCGGCGCGAGCGACGGGCTGGCGAGGCGGCGACCACCGTCGAGCTGCTCCTGACGCCCGAGGCGTTCGTGCGCGGCGAGCACGCCCTCGAGGTCAGCGGCGTGGAGGCGTTCCGGCGCTCGATCGGGCTGGATTCGGCCTGACGGGGGAGGTCTGGCAGAATCAGCCCTTGTGTCCTGCGCGTCCGGACCCTCTCATCCGGACGACGTACGGCCCCTCGAGTCCCTGCACCTGGTCCCCACCTGGTGACGGGCCTCACCACACGCTACTCATCCGAGGAGACACCACCGACGTGTCCGTCAAGATCCGTTTGAAGCGCCTGGGCAAGATCCGGGTGCCGCAGTACCGCATCGTCGTCGTCGACTCCCGCAAGAAGCGGGACGGCCGCGTGATCGAGGAGATCGGCAAGTACCACCCCAAGGAGGAGCCCTCGTTCATCGAGGTCACCTCCGACCGGGCGCAGTACTGGCTCGGCGTCGGCGCGCAGCCGTCCGAGCCGGTGGCCAAGATCCTCAAGATCACCGGCGACTGGCAGAAGTTCAAGGGCGAGCCGGGCACCGAGGGCACCCTGCGGGTCAAGGAGCCGAAGCGGTCCAAGCTCGACATCTTCAACGAGGCCCTCAAGGACTCCGCCAACGAGCCCAAGGGCGAGGCCGTGACCAAGCGGGCCGCCAAGAAGGCCGCGCCGGCCGCCGAGAAGGCCGAGCGAGAAGGTCGAGGAGAAGGTCGAGAAGGCCGAGGACGCCGGTTGCCGAGACGCCCGCCGAGGCTCCGGTTGCCGAGGCGCCCGCCGAGGTGCCCGCCTCCGAGACGCCCGAGGGCGCCGCGGAGGAGGCGGAGGCCGCCGAGACGGTCACCGCCGAGGACGCCGGCAAGAGCGAGGCCTGAGCATGCTCGCCGACGCTCTCGAGCACCTGGTGCGCGGCATCGTCGAGCACCCCGACGAGGTGTCGGTCAAGGACCGCGCGCTGCGTCGCGGCTCGATCCTGGAGGTCCGGGTGCACCCCGACGACCTCGGCAAGGTCATCGGCCGCAACGGCCGCACGGCCACGGCCTTCCGCACCGTGATCTCGGCCCTCGCGGGTCGGGGCGGGGCGCGGATCGACTTCGTGGACGTCGACCGCCGCCGCTGACCGTCGCTGGTCACCGATCGCTGGTCGAGCTCGACCGTCGAACCCACACCGGGCGTCACCCCTCAGGGGTGGCGCCCGGTTCGCGTCCGGGCACCCCTCCTAGGCTGACGCCGTGGAGGACATCGAGGTCGTCGTCGGCCGGATCGGCAAGCCGCACGGCCTCCGGGGCGAGGTGACCATCGACGTCCGCACCGACGAGCCGGAGCGCCGGTTCGCCGACGGCGTGGTCCTGGCGGCCCGGCCACCTGCCGGCTCCGCCTCGCCGCTGCGCGCGGTGACCGTCGAGAGCACCCGGTGGCACCAGCAGGTGCTCCTCGCGCGCTTCGCCGAGATCGGCGACCGCAACGCCGCCGAGGCCGCACGTGGGATCGTCCTCCACGCCACCCTCGACCCGGGTGAGTCGCCCGAGGACCCCGAGGAGTTCTACGACCACCAGCTGGTGGGTCTGGCGGCGTACGACGTCTCGGGCGAGCGTCTCGGCGAGCTGACCGCCGTCACCCACGGCGCGGCCCAGGACCTGCTGACGATCCGCACGCCCGACGGGCGGGACACGTTGGTGCCGTTCGTGGCCGCCCTGGTGCCGGAGGTCGACGTCACCGGAGGTCGGATCGTCATCGCCGACCGCCCCGGTCTCGTGGCGCCGTACCCCGACACCGATCCGGCGGAGTGACCGTGCTCGTCGACGTGGTCACGATCTTTCCGGCGTACCTCGACCCCCTCACGCTCTCCCTGCCGGGCAAGGCCCGCGAGCGGGGGCTGCTCGACGTTCGCGTGCACGACCTGCGGCAGTGGACCCACGACCGGCACCGGACCGTCGACGACACGCCGTACGGCGGTGGGGCCGGCATGGTGATGAAGCCCGGGCCGTGGGGCGAGGCGTTCGACGCCCTCGCCGGCCCGGAGACCACCGTCGTGGTGCCGACGCCGGCGGGACGGCCGTTCACGCAGGCCCTGGCCCGCGAGCTCGCGACCCGGCCACACCTGCTGGTGGCGTGCGGGCGCTACGAGGGCATCGACCAGCGGGTGCTGGACCACGCGGCAACGCCGGCCCGACGTCGTGGAGGTGCTGGAGGTCTCGCTGGGCGACTACGTGCTGAACGGCGGCGAGGTCGCGGCGCTGGCGATCATCGAGGCCGTCGCCCGGCTGCTCCCGGGCTTCATGGGCAACGCGGCGTCGCTGGAGGAGGAGTCGCACGCGCAGGGACTGCTGGAGTACCCCGTCTTCACCAAGCCGCCGTCCTGGCGCGACCTCGAGGTGCCCGACGTGCTGCTCTCGGGAGACCACGGCGCTGTCGCCCGGTGGCGGCACGACCGGGCCGTCGAGCGCACCGCCGAGAGGCGCCCCGACCTGCTGCACCCCTCGCAGGCCCTCGACGGCCTCCTGGTCCGGCGCGTCGAGCCCGCCGACGCGGGCGAGCTGCTGACCCTCCAGCGCGCGTGCTGGGTGCAGGAGCAGCACGACAACCCGAGGGTGCACGTCCCCGCGCTGCACGAGTCGCTGGCCGACGTGGAGGCCTGGGTCGCTCGCGACACCGTGCTGGTGGTCCGCAGCGCGGGACGGCTGGTCGCTGCCGTGCGGGCGTCGCGCGAGGGGGACGAGTGGCACATCGGCCGGCTGATGGTCGCTCCCGACCTCCAGGGCCGCGGCCTCGGGCGCCGGCTGCTCGCGCGGATCGAGGACGAGGCCCCGCCGGGTGTGACGACGTACTCGCTCGTGACCGGCGCCGGCTCCAAGCGCAACCAACGCCTCTACAAAAGGGCCGGCTACCGTCTCCGCGGCCCGCTCGACCCCGACGAGCCCGGCGTCGTCCGCCTCACCAAGCCCCGCCGCCAGGACCCCGATAAATCTGGATAGTCCCTGACTATCGGACCCTCGACACGCCGGGCCCACGGTCCGTTTGTCAGGGACTATCCCGAATTTCGCCGCGCAGGGGAGACTCTGGCAGACTTGGCCCTCGGTCCAGTCGGCCGAAGGACAGCTCCGCGATCTTCGAGCGGAGGGTCCGCGTCGGGCACCTGCCACAGGGGGAGCCTTGCGCCGCCGGCCACCACGACAGGACCCACAAGTAAACGACATCCCAGACTTCCCAGTCCGCGGCTGACCTGTGGCACTCGCGAGGAGAGACATGAGCAACGTGATCGCCGAGCTCGGCGCCACCAGCAAGCGCGACGACGTCCCCGCCTTCCGCGCGGGAGACACCATCAAGGTCCACGTCAAGGTCACCGAGGGCAACCGGTCCCGCGTCCAGATCTTCCAGGGCGTCGTGATCCGGATCCACGGAGCCGGCATCGGCCGCACGTTCACCGTCCGCAAGGTCTCGTTCGGCGTCGGCGTCGAGCGCACCTTCCCGCTCAACTCTCCGATCTTCGAGACCATCGAGGTCGTCACCCGCGGCGACGTGCGTCGCGCCAAGCTCTACTACCTGCGCAACCTGCGCGGGAAGGCCGCGAAGATCAAGGAGCGGCGCGAGGTCTGAGGTCCGGGCCAGACCAGACCCCCCACGGTTAGGCTCACTGCGTGACCTCCCTCGACCGCGACTCGGCGGCGTCCGATACCCCGGACGACGACGGCGGTCGGCATTCCCGGTCGGATGAGGACAAGAACCTGCCGCTCTGGCAGGAGACGATCCTGCTGCTCGCCATCGCCCTCGGGCTGGCGATCCTGATCAAGGCCGTCCTCGTGCAGGCCTTCTTCATCCCCTCGGAGTCGATGGAGCCCGGCCTGGTCGTCAACGACCGGATCCTGGTCCAGAAGGTCTCCTACTGGGGTGGGGGCGGCCCCGAGCGCGGTGACGTCGTGGTGTTCAAGGACCCCGGCGGCTGGCTCGGCCCCACCGACTCCTCCGGACCGCGCTCACTGGTCACCCGCGCGATGTCGAAGATCGGCCTCTATCCCAGCGGCGGCCACCTGGTGAAGCGGGTGATCGGCATCGAGGGCGACGTCATCGAGTGCTGCGACAAGAAGGGCCGCATCTCGGTCAACGGCCAGCCGCTGGACGAGGGCGCCTACGTCAAGGACGCCAACACCAAGTGCAACGGCCCCATGACCGACACCTGCGACTGGTCGACCGGACCGGTGCCACCAGGACATCTCTTCGTGATGGGCGACAACCGGGGCCGTTCGGCCGACTCGACCGTCCACATGTGCGAGGACGAACGCACGGGGTGCGTGCCGGGGGAGGAGTTCGTCCCCGTCGACCTCGTGGTCGGCAAGGTCTTCGTGCTGCTCTGGCCCCGCGACCACTTCCGCTGGGTCACCCGCCCGGCCGACTTCGCCGAGATCCCCGACTCGCCAGGCGAATGAGTGAGCTGCCCCGAGGACTGACGGTACGCCGGGACGCCGGCCTCTACGGCTACGAGCGCGCGCTGCGCCGGGCCGGGATCGAGCCGATCGCCGGCGTGGACGAGGCCGGCCGGGGTGCGTGCGCGGGCCCGCTCGTCGCCGGTGCCGCGATCCTGCCGCCGGGCAAGCTCGGGATGGTGCCGGGGCTCGCCGACTCCAAGCTGCTCACCGAGGCCGCCCGCGAGCGGTGCTACACCCAGATCGTGCGTCGAGCAGTGGCGTGGTCCGTGGTGGTGATCGAGTCCGACGAGTGTGATCGGCTCGGCATGCATGTCGCCAACGTCGAGGCGCTGCGCCGAGCCGTCGCTCTGCTCGAGACCAGGCCCGCCTACGTCCTCACCGACGGGTTCCCCGTCGACGGCTTCGACGTGCCCGGGCTGGCCATGTGGAAGGGCGACCGCGTCGCGGCGTGCATCTCCGCCGCTTCGGTGCTGGCCAAGGTCACCCGCGACCGGATCATGCGCGAGTGGCATGGCCGGCTGCCGTCGTACGACTTCGACGTGCACAAGGGCTACGTCACCGACCTGCACACGTGCTCGCCTCACCCAGCACGGCCCGTCGCCGATCCACCGGATGCGGTTCGTCAACGTTCGGCGGGCCGCGGGGTTGGAGCCCCCTCGGTGAGCCTGGGAGCAGAGCTCGACAGGGCAGGATGAGCACACGCCGGAGAGGAGTCACGATGAGCGCGGAGGATCTCGAGAAGTACGAGACCGAGATGGAGCTGACGCTCTACCGTGAGTACCGCGACGTCGTCTCGATCTTCAAGTACGTCGTCGAGACCGATCGCCGGTTCTACCTGTGCAACCAGGTCGACGTGAAGGCGCGCACCGAGGCCGGCGACGTGTTCTTCGAGGTGTCGATGACCGACGCGTGGGTCTGGGACATGTACCGCCCTGCCCGGTTCGCGAAGAACGTCAAGGTGCTCACGTTCAAGGACGTGAACGTCGAGGAGCTGGCGCCGGCCGAGATCGACCCCCCGAAGGCGTAGTCGACGAAGGTATGCCTAACCCTTCGTAGGGATACCTAGCCAGTTAAATGACGGTGCGTCCTGCGCGGCCATGACGCAACTTTCGTCTGGCGCTCTTCGGACGCGCTCACGCCCCTTCTTTCGGCTCGTCACCATGGTGCCGTCAGGTGACCTGGGGGAAGGCACGCAATCGTGATCAGAGGTACGAGGCGCATGCGCACGCAGCGACGTGAGGACGGGGCAGCCGCCGTCGAGTTCGCCTTGGTCACGCCCATCTTGTTCCTGATGCTCTTCGGCATCATTCAGTACGGCATCTACTTCTACGACGCTTCCGGGGCCCGCACCGGCGTCCGGGAGGCCGCCCGACAGGGAGTGGTGAAGTCCTTCCCCGCGTGCGGAACGGCGGCCAACGACTACGACAAGCTCACGTGCAACACCAAGAACATGATCGATGCCGTCGCGGCCGATACCTACGTCAAGGTCTCGGCTCCCGACGGCTGGGCGAAGGGCAAGCGACTCATCGTCTGCTCGATCGTCGTGACGGACGGCGCGATCGGGTTCCTCCGATGCCCAACGGCGGCGTGGTCCAGTCGAAGACCCAGATGTCGATCGAGGTCGACGGGCGCACCCTCGGGCACGGCCTCCGCGGACGTCGCGCCGAGCGGGAGCGACTGGTCATGGTGCTGAAGCGTCCGGGATCGACCCGGGATGAGCGCGGGGCCGTGGCCGTCGTCATGGCCATGGTCGCGGTGCTGCTGTTCCTCATCGCCGCACTCGTCGTGGATCTCGGCTTCGCACGGGATACCAAGCGGCAGTCCCAGAACGCGGCGGACGCGTCCGCTCTCGCAGCCGGCAACGCGCTCTACCTGGCCACTGGAACGTGCTCGACGGTCCCTTGCTGGAGCCAAGCGGTCCAGGCCGCCAAGGACTACGCCGAGGTCAACTTCGACGTCCCTCAGTCGGCGTGGACCGGTTGTGCAGATCCGGGAAAGCTCACGTACGTCCCCGCGGGCGGCAGCAACTGCATCTCGTTCGACAACGCGACGCGACCCACGCAGGTCCGAGTCCGGATGCCGACGCGCGACATCGACACGTCCTTCGGCAAGCTCGCCGGAGTGGACAACATCCCGATTGCGACCGTGGCGAGGGCCACCATGACGCCGGGGGGTGCGCTCAGCTGTGGTCTCTGCGTTCTGGGGTCAGGCATGTTGCACAACCTCCAGAACGGCGACGCCACGGTCACCAACGCGAACATCCACTTCAACGGGAACGTGAGTGTCTCCACCAACGGTCTTGTTGCCACCAACGGACAGATCACTGTCGAGGGGACGGCGAGCGGCTCCCTGGCCAACTACGTGCCGGATCCGACGACGGGGCAGCTTCCGATCATCGACCCCCTGGCCGGCCTCCTGCTTCCGCCAGCCGCCATGGCCGGACTGCCGGCGCGCACCGACCCGTGCACGCAGGGTCCCGGCATCTACACGGGCGTGAACCTGCGCAACCGGTCGTGCACGCTTTCGCCGGGTCTCTACGTCATCAGGTCCGGCACGTGGGACATGGCCGGCAACGCGAGCACCCTCCTCAGGGGCACCGGCGTCACCCTGTACTTCACCTGCTCGACGGGGACCGCCGTCCGCGCGTGCAACGTGGGCGAGTCGGGCGCCACGCTGGATGCGTCGGGCAACGGAACCTTGGACATCGACGGCCCGACGTCCGGCCCGCTCAAGGGCATGAGCATCATCTTCGATCGCAACAACACCGCCACGTTCCGGATGACCGGCAACGGGTTCACCTCGACGACGGGCACCATCTACGCCGCCAACGGCAGGCTCCAGATGAACGGCAACGGGTGCGCGTCCACGAGTGCCGCCATCGTGGTCAACGATCTTGAGTTCAACGGCAATCCGTCGTGCCTGACGATCACCTACGACCAGAACCTCAACTACCAGCCTGCTGCCGGCGGGCTCCACCTCGATCAATAGGGAACCCTGCAACTCCGTGCATCAATGGTCCAGACCACCAGACCTTGGGACGGTAGCGCCCGGCAAAATCTAGGCCTTTCGATCGCCGCGAGGCGTCCCGTGGCGCCCATTTCCCTTCGCGGGGTGCACCTTCCCGCGTAGGCTCGCCGCCTGATGCCTACTTTCGTATCTGGCGGAGGCTTGGTGAAACGGGGAGTTATGCGACGGCGTATGGGGGCCGCGCGGCGCGGCGAGCGGGGCGCCACCACGGTCGAGTTCGCCCTGGTGTCGATCCCTGCCGTCATCCTGCTCCTCGGCAGCATGCAGTACGGCTAGTACTTCTACGTGGCAGAGCAGACCTCGGGCGCTGCCAGCACCGTCGCCCGCAAGCTCGCGGTGGGGGACTGCTGGACCGGAACTGAGGCGCTGGACTTCGCGCGGGACGCCTCCAGCCAGGTCACGACGCTCACCAAGACCCCGACGTCGATCACCGCCACCACTGCGCGCGGCACGGCGATCACGGTGACGGTCACCGCGGAGGCTGACATCGTCGGCTTCATCCCCATGCCCGACGGCGGCACCGTGACCCGTGAGGTGACGACCCGCCTCGAGGACACGACGGCGGCGACATGCTGACCTCCCGCGCCCGCAAGCGCGACGAGCGCGGCGCGATCGCCGTGATGTACGCCGGCGTGCTGCTGTTCATCCTCATCCCCATCGCCGCCCTCGGCATCGACCTGGGCAACGCGGTGGCGCGGAAGACCCACACCAGGCACAGGCAGACTTCGCGGCGTACGCCGGCTCCGACCACATGACCGGCTCCGAGACTGCGGGCGGCACACCGACGTCCGCACTGGTCAACGCGGTCGTGGCCTCGATGAACGCCAACCAGCCGCAGGACGACTCGGGCACCTGCTGGCGTGACGGGGGCGCGGATTGCGTGGCCGCGGCCGATCTCACCGATGGCGACCTCGAGGACGGCGAGGTGCAGTACCTCGCGGGCGGCAAGGTGAAGGTCACCGCCCCGCGGAACCTGGTCAAGTTCGCGTTGGCCGGCGCGATGGGCTACGACAGCACCACGGTCGGCGCCTCGGCCACCGTCATGGTCAAGAGTCCCGGGCTGCGGGTGCTGCCCATGTTCGCCGTCGACGGGTGCGACTACGGCCGTCAGACGCTGACCGACCCTGCGCATGTCACGTCAGGCAGCGCGGTGCCGCCCCTCGCCTTCGACGCCCAGACCAACCACACCGATCTGGTCTCGACGTCCGGGCTTCTCTACGCCACCAGCGCCAGCACGACGCCCATCGCGAACCTGACGCTCGAACTCGACCGGCAACGAGATCTCCTTCAGCGGGACCAAGTGGAAGGACACCGTCAAGGTGGGCTTCTTCCGCGAGGGTCTGGCCACGCCGATCGAGCAGAACGTCTTCCGTGTTCCGCCTGCGGGCGCCAACGTCTCGCCCTACACGGAGAACAACTCCCGGACGATCCGGCTGCAGATCCCTGACGCTGTCGCGCAGACCGAGGCCCTCTGGTACGCACGGGTCTGGAGCGACATCTCCAACTCCAACGCCACCAACGCCTGGTCCGACAAGACCCAGGCGATCCCGTTCCGGGTCGGAGTCCCGGTCCTCGAGTGCGTCGCCGGGTCCGTGGATGGCAACTTCGGCACCCTGCTCTTCCCGCGGACCGACGTCCCGCCGGCGGACAATCTCCCCGTCAACATCATGGAGGGCCTCGAGCCGCCTCTCACTCCCGACATCCACCGCACCCCTGCGCCCTCCGGCCTGTGCACCGACGGGGTGAACGGCGCGGTGGAGTCCAGTGAGCCCAACGTCCTGCGGCCCAACTCGAACTGCGTCGACACCGACACGGGTCTCACGGCCAACGTGGCCACCCAAGGCTTCATCAGCGGAGCCGCCGGTCACACGGGCCTGCTCACGCGATCTGGCACCTACTCGAACTGCTCGCCGGACGGCGACGGCGACGAGCGCAGGGTCGACCTGGGTCCCGGCCCCGACTTCTACCTCAACGACGACCTCCTCAGCTGCTACCTGCTGCCCGGGAAGTCACTGCTCAACGTGGCGGACGAGAACTACGCGGCCGGGTGCGCCTTCGACAAGGAGCTGATCAACTCACCGCGGTTCATCCAGGTGCCGGTGCTCAAGGTGCAGCCCGCGAACGGTGGGTCGAACCGCTACTCGATCATCGACTACCGGCCCGGCTTCATCACCGACGAGACCGTGGCGTCGTCCACGGTCAAGGGCACGCACACGGCCACGGTGGACAACGGTCTCACCATCGAGAACAACGGCATCACCACCATCCGGGTGATCTTCTTCGCCCGGCCGGCGATCGAGTCCTGCGGCGAGGTGCCGCTGATGGACTACCTCGGCGTGGGGCAGAAGATCCCCGTCCTCACCGAAGTGGAGTAAGCGCGCAGCCTGGATGACCCACCTGGCATCCACAGGACGTCGGTCGAGGCACGTCCTCCACAGGCCTCCGCTGCACCACGTCCGACTGTCCTCGCCCTCGGCCATCGTGGCCGGTCGAGGAGGTCGCCATGACGCGCACGACGGAGACGACGACAGCGAGGGGCGAGAGCACCCACCACCAGGCCCTGGGCCGCTACGGCGAGACCCTGGCGGAGCGGCACCTGGCCGGTCTCGGGATGGTGCTGCTCGACCGCAACTGGCGCTGCCCTGACGGCGAGGCCGACCTGGTCCTGCGGGAGGGGCACACGCTCGTGGTCTGCGAGGTGAAGACCCGCAGCAACCTCGACCACGGCTCGCCGCACGAGGCGGTCACGCCGGCGAAGGTCGAGCGGATGGGCCGCGTCGCGCAGGCGTGGCTGGCCGCGCACGACGTGAGACCCCACGGAGTCCGGTTGGACCTCGTGGCCGTGCTGCGCCCGCGACGCGGTCCCTCGGTCGTCGAGCACGTCCGGGGGCTGAGCTGATGCCTGTCGCGTCGACGCGCACGATCTCCTTGCAGGGCACCGTCGGGCACCTGATCGATGTCCAGGCCGACGTCTCTCCCGGAACCGTGGGCACGACCATGGTCGGCCGCCCCGACGTCACCTTGAACGAGGCCAAGGAGCGCTGCCGGATGGCCGTGCTCAACAGCGAGCTGGACTGGCCGTCGACGAGGAGGGTCACGATCCTGCTCTCACCGGCCGACCTGATGAAGCGCGGCACGCACTTCGACCTGGCCATCGCCGTGGCCGTGGTCGCCGCGTCCGACCAGGCGCAGTGCCTGGCGCTGGCCGACACCGTGATGATCGGCGAGCTGACCCTGACCGGCGGGCTGCGCTCGGTGCCGGGGGTGCTCCCGATGGTGCTGTCTGCGCAAGCGCGTGGCATCCGCCGCGTCATCGTGCCGGAGCCGCAGTCCCGGGAGGCCGCGATGGTGCCGGGCATGGAGGTGCTCGGGCTGCGTTCGCTGGCCCAGGTGATCGCCGAGCTCAAGGGTGCCGAGGTCCCCGAGGCACCGCCCGTCGCGCCCATGTCGGGTCAGCGCCTGCTCTCCTGGCGCGGCCAGGACCGGCACGACGACGTCGACCTCGGCGATCTGCGCGGCATGCACGACGCTCGTTACGCCGTCGAGGTGGCCGCTGCGGGAGGCCACCACGTGATGCTGGCCGGGCCGAAGGGGTCGGGCAAGACCTCGCTCGCCGAGCGGATCAGCGGCATCCTCCCCGATCTCGCCAGCGACGAGGCGCTCGAGCTGACCGCCGTCCACTCCCTGGCGGGCGCGCTCGAGCCGACCGACGATCTCCGGGTGCGGCCTCCGTTCGCCGCCCCGCACCACTCGTCCAGCAAGGCAGCGCTTCTCGGGGGCGGGTCCGGTCGGGTGCGACCCGGCGAGATCAGCCGATCCCACTGTGGGGTGCTGTTCCTCGACGAGTTCCCGCTGCTCGCCCTCGACGTCATCGAGTCGCTGCGACAACCGCTCGAGTGCGGCGAGGTCACCATCGCCCGCGGTGAGGAGACGGCCACGTTCCCGGCGCGCGCGATGGTCGTTCTCGCGGCCAACCCCTGCCCCTGCGGCGACTTCGCACCGACCCAGGGCCAGAACCGCTGCCAGTGCAAGGAGACCCATCGCCGCGACTACCGGCGCAAGCTGTCGGGCCCGCTCCTCGACCGGGTGGACATCGTGCGCAACCTCGAGCCGCTGCAGCGCCACGAGGGTCGTGACCCGTTCGCCGTCGACGAGGCGTCGGCCACCGTCCGGGCTCGCGTGACGGCCGCCCGCGCTCGCCAGGCCGTCCGCTTCGCCGGACGGGGCTGGCGGCTCAACTCGCAGGTTCCGGGCCCGCAGCTCGCCGAGCACTGGCCGCTCGCCCCCGAAGCAGCGCGCACCCTGGAAGACCGGCTCTACGACGGCAAGCTCACGTTCCGTGGCGCGGTGCGGGTCCATCGACTGGCCTGGACGGTCGCCGACCTGCGGGGCGTGTCCCGACCCGGACCCGTCCGAGCTCGACGTCGCCCTGCACCTGCGAGCCGGCGAGCCGCTGCCCCTGCGGGCGTTGGAGCGTGCCGGATGAGCGCCGCCGAGTCCGAGCGACTCGCCCGGGTCGCGCTGTCCCGAGTCGTCGAGCCCGGTCACGTCGACCTGCTCGAGCTCGTCAGCGAGCTGGGCGCGGACGCCGTCCATCGGCGCCTGCTCGCCGGCGGTGACGGAAGCGACGAGCGGGGGAGTGTCCTGTCAGAGCGGCTGTCGGCGGTCGACCCGATCCGCGAGCTCGAGCGCGCGCAGGCCCTGCGGCTCCGATTCGTCGTGCCGGGCGACGACGAGTGGCCGACCCGCCTCGATGACCTGCGGTTCGTCGAGGCGCTCCACGAGCGCTCCGGCGTGCCGCTCGGCCTCTGGGTCAAGGGCCCGCTGCGGCTGGACACGCTCGATGAGTCGGTGTCCGTGGTGGGCGCCAGGTCTGCCTCGACCTACGGCGCCACGGTCTCGGGTGAGATCGCCTGCACCGCTGCCCGGGTGGGGTGGGCGACGGTGTCGGGCGCGGCGTTCGGAATCGATCAGGCCGCCCACCGAGGCGCACTTGCCGGAAGCGGCAGGACCGTCGCGGTCCTCGCGTGCGGAGCAGACAGGATCTACCCGGGGGCGCACCGGGAGCTTCTCGAGTACCTCGGGACCCACCACGCCGTCGTGTCGGAAGCCGCCCCAGGCTGGGCACCCACGCGGATCCGGTTCCTGGCCCGCAACCGCCTGATCGCCGCCCTCACGCGGGGCACCGTGGTCGTCGAGGCCGCGCTGCGCAGCGGTGCTCTCAACACGGCGACCTGGGCCGACCGCCTCAGCCGCCCGGTCATGGGGGTTCCCGGGCCGGTGACCAGTGCCGTCTCGCAGGGCGTCCACCAGCTGATGCGGCGAGGCGGGGCGGTTGTCACCTCTGGCGCAGACGTGCTCGAGCACCTCGGCGTCTCCGGAGAGCACCTGCAGGAGGTCGAACGTGGCGAGACGCGCCCCCGCGACCAGCTGACGGCCCCGGCGAGCCAGGTGATCGAGGCGGTGCCGAGGAACCAGGCCGCAGGATCGGCCTCGATCGCGCGGACGGCGGGCCTCTCCCAGCTGGAGGTCCACGGCGTCCTGAAGTCGCTGTGCGACCTCGGACTGGTGGAGCAGGCGGAGGGCGGGTGGCGGCTGTCCGAGCTGGGGCGGGGCTGAGCAGACCAGACGTTCCCACGCGACATGCGTCCTCAACGCCGCTGCGGAGCGGCGGCCCTTCCTAGACTCGGGGCGTGACCGAGGATGCGGACGCGCTGCCCGAGGCGATGGTCCAGACCCTCGCCGAGTACGAGCGGCACCTCGGAGCCGAACGAGACCTGACACGGCACACGATCCGTGCCTACGTCGGTGACGTTGCCGGCCTGCTCGACCACGCGACCCGTCTCGGCCACCACGACGTCACCGACCTGGACCTGCGGACCCTGCGCAGCTGGCTGGCCAAGCAGCAGACCCTGGGGCGCTCGCGTACGACGCTGGCCCGCCGGGCCACCTCGGCACGGGTCTTCACCGGGTGGCTGGCACGCACCGGCCGGTCGCCCAGGACGCCGGCGCCCTGCTCGGCTCGCCCCGCCCGCACAAGTCGCTGCCACCGGTCCTGCGCGTTGACGAGGCGGCCGACCTCGTCCGTGCGGCCGCTGCCGAAGCCGACGACGGAAGCCCGGTGGGCGTGCGGGACGTGGCGATGCTCGAGCTGCTGTACGCCACCGGCGTCCGCGTCGGCGAGCTGGTGGGACTGGACCTCGACGACCTGGACCGGGAGCGCAACGTCGTGCGCGTGATGGGAAAGGGACGCAAGGAGCGCAGCGCTCCGTTCGGCGCGCCCGCCGCGGCGGCGCTCGACCGATGGCTCGTCGACGCGCGCCCCCTGCTCCGGGTGGACGGCGCCGGCGCCGCACTGTTCCTGGGCGCACGCGGACGTCGCATCGACCAACGCGCGGTCAGGGAGATGGTGCACCGCCGCATCGCCGACGTGCCGGGTGCACCCGACATCGGGCCGCACGGGTTGAGACACACGGCCGCCACCCACCTGCTCGAAGGGGGAGCGGACCTTCGCTCGGTGCAGGAGCTGCTCGGTCACGCGTCCCTCGCCACGACGCAGCTCTACACCCACGTGACGACCGACCGGCTGCGCTCGGCGTACCGGCAGGCGCACCCGCGCGCCTGATCGACGGAGCGTGGGTGTCGATCAGGGGTCCGACGTGGTCCTCAGGGTCAGGAGACCGAGGACCAGGACCGCGCGGAACGCCAGGGCCGTGCCGGCCCAGGCTGCGGCGGGGGTGACCGGCGAGGTACGCGACCCGCCGGGATCCTTCGGCGGGACCGAGACCGGGCTGGCCCTCCACAGAGGCAGCAGTCTCACCGAACCGCCACCGACAAGGCTCAGCGGGTCCAGATAGGTCTCCCCGCGCAGGAGACCCCAATGAAGGCAGGCGCGGGGCAGGCAGTGCCCCCCGATCAGCGCGAGAGTCCCGATGGCCTGCCCGGTCGCCACCGGCGAGCCGACGGCGACCGTGGCGTCGACGGGCTCGTACGTCGACCGGGTGTCGCCGTGGTCGACCACCACGACGCCCCGGCCGGAGATCCGTCCGGCGAACCGGACGGTTCCGGCCAGGGCGGCGCGCACGGACTGGCCGGCAGAGCCGGCCAGGTCCACCCCCCGGTGGCCTGCCTCCCACGGTTGACCGGGCGGGTCGAAGCCCGCCAGCACCGTGGGTGCAGGAGTCAGTGGCCAGTCCCCGTCGAGGTCGGGGACCGGCCCTGGTGCCCGGACAGCTGCGGATGCGTGGCTCCACACCAGCAGGACCGCCACAACGAGCAGCACCACCGTCGCGGTGCGGGCTGTGGGGTGTCCGGACATGGGGCAACCTTGTCGGGGGACCGGGACGAGAGGACGCCGACGCCGGACCGCCTGTGGAAAGCCATCCGGCATCCGCAACTGTGGACAGAAGTTGGGCCCCACGGCGTCCCGGCCGCGATTGGGCCACCGGCTGAGCGTGGACTAGGCTGTTTCGAGCAGCCCACCCGTGGGCTGACTTCGCACGCACACAGACCGCGACGGGGCTCCTCCTGGATTCCCGACCGCCCGCGGGCGACGACCCTCGGTCCCGGCTGACACTAGCCGGGTCGGGTCGCGCGTGAGCGTCAGGGCCGAGGGCACCCGCCCGAGGCGGCAACTGAAACCAACCGGCACCACCACCCGGCTCGGCCTGTCCTCAAGGCCGGGCACACGCGTGGGCGGGCCAGCAGACCAGGAGAACCCATGGCAGTCGTCACCATGCGCCAGCTGCTCGAGAGCGGCGTGCACTTCGGACACCAGACCCGTCGGTGGAACCCGAAGATGAAGCGCTTCATCATGACCGAGCGCAACGGCATCTACATCATCGACCTGCAGCAGTCGCTCGCCTACATCGACCGCTCCTACGCGTTCATCAAGGAGACCGTCGCCAAGGGCGGGACCGTGATGTTCGTCGGTACGAAGAAGCAGGCGCAGGAGGCGATCGCCGAGCAGGCGAGGCGCGTCGGGATGCCCTTCGTCAACCAGCGCTGGCTCGGTGGCATGCTCACCAACTTCCAGACGGTGCACCAGCGGATCAACCGCCTCAAGGAGCTCGACGAGATCGACTTCGACGACGTCGCGGGCAGCAGCCGAACGAAGAAGGAGCTGCTCCAGATGCGCCGCGAGCGCGACAAGCTCGACAAGTCGCTCGGTGGCATCCGCGAGATGACCCGACCGCCCGCCGCGGTCTGGATCGTCGACACCAACAAGGAGCACCTGGCCGTCGAGGAGGCGCGCAAGCTGCACATCCCGATCATCGGGATCCTGGACTCCAACTGCGACCCCGACCTCGTCGACTTCCCGATCCCCGGCAACGACGACGCCATCCGCGCCGTCGGTCTGTTGACCCGCGTCGTCGCGGACGCCGTCGCCGAGGGCCTGATCGCCCGCTCCGGCACCAAGATCGAGGGTGCCGAGCAGGTCGGTGCAGAGGAGCCCCTCGCGGACTGGGAGCGTGAGCTCCTGGGCGGCGACGCCGAGCAGGCAGCCGTAGCCGCCACTGGTGGCGACGTCGCGACCGACGCTCCGGCAGCGGAGTCGACCGGTGCTGCGACCGAGGCTCCCGAGGCCGCCGCTGCCGCGGAGGCGGCCACGGACGAGACCGCCGAGGCGGCTGTCGAGACCACCGAGGCCCCGGCTGAGGCGGCTGTCGAGGCTGCTGCCGAGACGACCGAGGCCCCGGCTGAGCCTGCTGTCGAGGCGGCTGCCGAGACGACCGAGGCCCCGGCTGAGCCTGCTGTCGAGGCTGCTGCCGAGACGACCGAGGCCCCGGCTGAGCCTGCTGTCGAGGCTGCTGCCGAGACGACCGAGGCTCCGGCTGAGCCTGCTGTCGAGGTGGCTGTCGAGACCACCGAGGCTCCGGCTGAGGCTGCTGTCGAGACCACCGACGAGAAGGCCGACGAGAAGGCCGACGAGAAGGCCTGAGCCCAGCTCACCCAGCTCCACCGGTGGCCCCGTCCCCGCAGGGGCGGGGCCACCGTCCCGTTCACCCCGTTCACCCCCGTTCACCAGGGATCCCGCGTGGGATCCCACCGAGATGCTCAAGGAAGAAGGTCGCCACAACATGCCGAACTTCACCGCTGCCGACGTCAAGAAGCTCCGCGAGCTCACCGGCGCCGGGATGATGGACTGCAAGAAGGCCCTCGACGAGACCGACGGCGACTTCGAGAAGGCCGTCGAGGTCCTCCGCGTGAAGGGCGCCGCCAAGGCTGCCAAGCGCGGCTCCGAGCGCGATGCGACCGCCGGCCTCGTCGCGCACGCGCCGGGTGTCCTCGTCGAGCTCAAGTGCGAGACCGACTTCGTCGCCAAGGGCGCGGACTTCGTCGCCGCCGCCCAGAAGATCGCCGACGCGGCCTCCGAGGCCGGGGTCGGCGACGCCGACGCGCTGCGCAGCGTGTCGGTGGGTGACCAGACGGTCGGCGAGCTCGTCGACGGCCTCGCGGTCTCGATCGGCGAGAAGATCGAGCTCGGTCGCGTCGTCCACTTCGACGGCCCTGTCGTGGCCTACATGCACAAGCGCGCCGCCGACCTGCCGCCGGCTGTCGGCGTCCTGGTCGAGTACGACGGCGCCGACGCCGACGCCGCCCGCGGCGCCGCGATGCAGATCGCCGCGATGCGCCCGCAGTACCTCACCCGCGACGAGGTGCCCGCCGACATCGTCGAGAAGGAGCGCTCGATCGCCGAGGCGACCTCGCGCGAGGAGGGCAAGCCCGAGCAGGCGATCGCCAAGATCACCGAGGGACGCCTCAACGGCTTCTTCAAGGACGTCGTCCTGCTGGAGCAGCCGTCGGTCACCGAGAACAAGAAGACCGTCAAGGCCGTGCTCGACGAGGCGGGCGTCACGCTCAAGCGCTTCGCGCGTTTCGAGGTCGGCGCCTGATCGGATAGGTTCGGCAGCCGAAGACCTAGAGGAGGCCGGTTGCGATGACTCAGACACGAGCGTCGCACCCGGCCTTCTCGATTTCCTGACCAGTCGACGAGGGGAACCACCGCGTGACGAAGTACGACCGTGTCCTGCTCAAGCTGTCCGGTGAGGAGTTCGGGGGCGGCAAGCTGGGCGTCGACCCCGACGTCGTGGCGCGCATCGCAGGTGAGATCGCCGCCGTCTCCCGAGCCGGCGTCCAGATCGCGATCGTCATCGGCGGTGGCAACTTCTTCCGCGGCGCCGAGCTGCGCCAGCGCGGCATGGACGGCGTGCGTGCCGACTACATGGGCATGCTCGGCATCGTGATGAACTGCCTGGCCCTCCAGGAGTTCCTCGAGCAGCGCGGGGTCGTCACCCGCGTGCAGACGGCGATCGCGATGGGCCAGATCGCGGAGCCCTACATCCCGCTCCGGGCCATCCGGCACCTCGAGAAGGGCCGGGTCGTCATCTTCGGCGCAGGCATGGGGCTGCCGTTCTTCACCACGGACACCGTCGCCGTCCAGCGCGGCCTGGAGACGCACTGCGACGTCGTCCTGTTCACCAAGAACGGCGTCGACGGCATCTACTCCGCCGACCCGAACCTCGACCCGACCGCCACGAAGTACGACGAGCTCACCTACGACGAGGCGATCTCGCGCAACCTGAGGGTCGTCGACCAGACTGCCTTCACCCTGGCCCAGGAGAACAAGCTGCGCCTGGTCGTCTTCGGGCTCAGGCCCGAGGGCAACATCCTCCGGGTCGTGCAGGGTGAGAAGATCGGCACATTGGTCAGCGCCGGCTGACCCACAACCACCCCGCACGACGACCAGCACCGAACGCACCAGGAGCCCTCGTGATCAACGACATCCTCAAGGACGCCGACAACAAGATGGACAAGTCGGTGGAGTCCACGCGTGAGGAGTTCGCCGCGATCCGCGCAGGCCGGGCCAACCCCAACATGTTCAGCAAGATCACCGTCGACTACTACGGCACGCCGACGCCCCTCCAGCAGCTGGCCTCGTTCAGCAGCCCGGAGGCCCGGATCGTGCTGATCTCGCCCTACGACATGAGCCAGATCGGTGCGGTCGAGCGGGCGATCCGCGACTCGGACCTGGGCATCAACCCGGCCAACGACGGGAAGGTCCTGCGCTGCGTGTTCCCCGAGCTCACCGAGGAGCGCCGCAAGGAGTTCATCAAGGTCGCGCGCGCCAAGGCCGAGGACGGTCGCGTCTCCGTGCGCAACATCCGGCGGCACGCCAAGCAGAGCCTGGAGAAGCTCGAGAAGGACGGCGAGGTCGGCAAGGATGACGTCACCGGCGCCGAGAAGCGTCTCGACGGCATGACCAAGCAGCACACCGACAAGATCGATGACCTGCTCAAGCACAAGGAAGCCGAGCTGATCGAGGTCTGAGCCCGGCTTGTCTCGACGTACGGGAGGGCTGGTAGCGGCATGACGACCACACCCGCGGCAGGGCCATCCGTCCCGGCCGCGCAGGGGCACGGCCGCGCAGGTCGCAACCTCCCGGCCGCCGTCGGCTCGGCCGTCGTGCTGCTCGGCGCCATCGCCGCGTCACTGATCTTCTGGAAGACCGCGTTCATGCTGATCGTGGCGGCGGCGGTCGTCGTCGCGGTCTGGGAGCTGCACAAGGGCTTCGGGGCCAAGGGCATCGACCTGCCGGAGCAGCCCCTGATGCTGGGTGGCGTCGTGATGGTCGTGGTCGCCTACTTCTCCGGCACCGACGCGCTGGTCACCGTCACGGCCGTCACCGCCCTGGTGGCCATGCTCTGGCTGCTGCGCCGCGGCGTCGACGGCTACGTCATGAACGCCACGGCGTCGGTGTTCACCCTCGTCTACGTGCCGTTCCTCGGCTCGTTCGTCGCGCTGATGCTCGCGGAGGGCGGCAGCACCGGCTTCGAGCGGTTCGACGACGGCGTCAAGGGCGTGCTCACCTTCATCCTGGTCACGGTCGCCTCGGACACCGGGGGCTACCTGGCCGGCGTGCTGTTCGGCAAGCACCCGATGGCTCCGGTCATCTCCCCCAAGAAGTCGTGGGAGGGCTTCGCGGGCTCACTGGTCTTCTGCGTGGCAGCCGGCGTCGCGCTCGTGGTGTGGCTCCTGGACGGCGACTGGTGGATCGGGGTCGCCCTCGGTCTCATCGCCGTGGTGATGGCGACCCTGGGCGACCTCTGCGAGTCGGTGATCAAGCGTGACCTCGGCATCAAGGACATGAGCCAGATCATCCCGGGCCACGGTGGGCTGATGGACCGTCTCGACTCCCTGCTCGCCACCATCGCCCCCATCTGGCTGCTGCTCCACCTCACCGTCTTCTCGTGACCGGTGTGCGCACACCTGGCCGCTGGATCCGGCGTACGCCGCCGACGTCCGGGCCCTCGCACCTCGCCTGCCCGTCGGGGCGGCCGCTCTCCGCAGGGTCGCGCCGGACCTGGACCAGCGGGCCGGCCTGGACCTCCCCGATCGGGATTCGGCGGGGTTCCCACGCAGGACCCGGACGTCGACCTAGCATGGTGTCGATGGGCATTCATGACGTCGAGGACCGCGCCCCCACCGACGACGTACACACAGAGCCACCGCCGGACTGGTGGCACCGTGACCACCCGACCTTCACCGCGCTCTCCGGCTTCTTCAGCGGGATCGCCTTCGTGTGCCTGGTCCCGGCGTTGTACGTCGGCCTCTCGCGCCTGCTCATGTCGGACGAGACCGCCGAGGCCGTGTTCCCGTTCGTCATCGTGCTGCTGGCGGTGCCGGTCGGGCTCGTGATCACGGAGACCACCCGCAGGTTCGGCAAGTACATGCTCCTCGGGATGCTCGTCTGCGCCGTGGTCGTCGTCGGGGTGGCCTCCGTGGTGATCTGGGCCCTGGCCCGCGGCGACCTGTAGCTCCGGGGAGCGACGAGGGTCGGACCTGGCGATTCGCAGCCCCTGGTGCGGTGCGGGAGACTGGGTCGGTCATGGTCACCCAGCTCCCCCTCGTCTTCGACGCCCCGCGGCGCGGCAAGCCGCCGCGTCACCTCGCCGACCTCACCGTCGACGAGCGCGTCGCGCTGTTGACCGAGAAGGGTCTGCCCGGCTTCCGCGCCAAGCAGCTGTCGGCGCACTACTTCACGCGGCTGGCCGACGACCCCGACCAGATGACCGACCTCCCGGCCGGCCAGCGGCACGAGCTGGTCGAGGCCCTGCTGCCGACGCTGATGACGCCGGTGCGCACGATGGAGGCCGACGGCGGCACCACGCGCAAGACACTGTGGCGCCTGCACGACGGTGCTCTCGTCGAGTCGGTGCTGATGCGCTACCGCGACCGCACCACCATGTGCGTGTCGTCACAGGCCGGCTGCGGGATGGCCTGCCCGTTCTGCGCGACCGGGCAGGGCGGCCTGCAGCGCAACATGTCGACGGCCGAGATCGTCGAGCAGGTGGTGGCGGGCGCGCGCTCCCTCGCTCGCGACGAGGTGCCCGGCGGACCTGGCCGGGTCTCCAACGTCGTGTTCATGGGCATGGGGGAGCCGCTGGCCAACTACAACGCCGTCATCGGCGCCGTACGCCGCCTCACCGACCCGAGCCCCGCCGGCCTGGGCATGTCCGCTCGTGGCGTCACCGTCTCCACGGTCGGCCTGGTGCCGCGGATGCGCCAGCTCGCCGACGAGGGCATCCCCGTCACGCTGGCGCTGTCGCTGCACGCCCCCGACGACGAGCTCCGCAACGAGCTGGTCCCGGTCAACACCCGCTGGAAGGTCGGCGAGGCGGTCGAGGCGGCCTGGAACTACGCCGCGACGACCAAGCGCCGGGTCTCGATCGAGTACGCCATGATGCGCGGCATCAACGACCAGGGCTGGCGGGCCGACCTGCTCGCCGACGTGCTGCAGGCCTACGGCGACTGGGGGTGGGTGCACGTGAACCTGATCCCCCTCAACCCGACGCCGGGCTCGAAGTGGACCGCCTCCGATCCCGCCGACGAGCGCGAGTTCGTCCGGCGGCTCGAGGCCAAGGGCATCCCCACGACCGTGCGCGACACGCGCGGCAGCGACATCGACGGCGCCTGCGGCCAGCTCGCCGCGGTCGAGTAGGACGCAGGCTTCGAGCAGGACGTCGTCCTTCCTCAACCAGCGGAGGTGACGATCTCTGCCGCCTCCTCGAGCGAGTCGGCGAGATGCACGTGCGGCGCCATCGCGCGTCCTTCCGCAAGCGCGGCGAGCAGCGGCCACGCGGGGTAGCGCTCGGTCCAGTGCTCCCGGCCCACGAGCACCATCGGCGCCACCGCCGAGACGTCGGCGTAGTAGTTCTCGCAGGCGTCCTGGAACACCTCCTGCACGGTGCCGGCCGCGCCGGGCAGGAAGACGATGCCCGCATCGCAGATCTCCAGCAGGATCGCCTCCCGGGTGGCGTTGCGGAAGTACTTCGCGATCGCGGTCGCGAACGCATTGGAAGGCTCGTGGCCGTAGTGCCAGGTCGGGATCCCCAGGCGTGCTCACCGGGTCGGCGACCGTGTCGATCGCCTCGAACGCCGCGGCCACCCAGGCCCCCACGTCGGGGCGGTACGACGGCGTGCGCGCCAGCCGCTCCAGCGCGAGGTCGAGCACGCCGGCGGGGGAGCGGCTCGAGGGCCACCGAGGTTCGCCGCCTCCATCGCGCCCGGCCCGCCGCCGGTGGCGACGACGTGGGTCGTGCCGAGGGCGCGGCCGAGCCGAGCAGCGTCGGCGTACGCCTCGCTCCCGCGCGCCAGCGCGTGCCCGCCCATGACCCGACGACGCGCCGGTCGCGCACCCAGGCCTCGAGGGCGTCGTCGACCGCGTGGTCGTGCAGGGCCCGGGCGAGCGAGGCGTCGCGGTCGACGGGCTGCTGCGGACCAGGCATAGACCCGGGCGTCGAAGGAGCCGGCGTAGCGCGGGCGTGTCGTAGAGCTCGCGCGGCGGAGTAGAGCGGGCGCGGTCGATCTCGACCGGCACGTCGGGAAGCCGCGGCAGCACGACCGCGCCCCGTGCCTCGAGACCGTCGCGGGTCGGCGAGCTCGCAGCCGACGAAGACGGCCCCGAAGACCTCGAGCTGATCCAGGACCTCGCCGAGGCGCGCAGGTCGAGCCCGTGCAGTTGCCATCCGCGCATCGTGGTCGCGCCGGCGCCCAGACGGCGGTCGAGGTCGGTCATCGACGCGACCTCGACCGTCCGCCCGCGGGTCCGCCTCATGCGGCGGACGCTACCGCGGCCTCGGGTGACGAGCTTTGGGGTGGCGGGTCTCGATACGCCCTTGCGCGGCTTCGCGGCTCAGCCGCGGGGCTACTCGACCTGGCCGAGCCCACGCCGACCGCGTACCTCGGTCGGCTGCGCGTCTCAGAAGGCCGTGGCGATGATGTCGGCGAAGAGGTCGTGCTCGTCGGCCTCCAGCCCGCGCGACCGGAACCACCCGCAGACGTTGGCGAGGTCGCGCAGCAGGAAGTCCATGCCCTGGGGGTTGCCGACGAGGTCGACGACCTGGGGGAGGTCGATGATCACGAGCCGGTCGCCCGCGGCCAGGATGTTGTACGCCGACAGGTCGCCGTGCACGAGCCCGGCCTGCGCCATCGTGGCCACGGCCTCCCGCAGCTGCTCGAAGTAGCCCCAGAGCAGCGCCGGGTCGGGCCGGGTCTGCGCCAGCCGTGGCGCCGTCTCCCCGTCCACGGTGATCCACTCCATGAGGATCTCGGAGCCGTCGACCTGGACCGGGTAGGGGACGGGCAGGCCGAGCGCCCAGCAGCGCTTGAGCGCGTCCCACTCCGAGTTGACCCATTGGCCGGCGGCCATCACCCGGCCCCAGGTGCTCTTGGCCTTCACGGCGCGGTTGTCGCGGGATCGCTTCATCGAGCGGCCCTCGGTGTAGAGGGCCGAGCGGTGGAAGGTGCGGTGGTCGGTGTCGCGGTAGCGCTTGGCCACCATGACCACCGCGTTGTCGGGGTCGCGTGGGTCGCCGCGCTCGACGAGGTAGGCGTCGGCCTCCTTGCCGGTCTTGAGGATGCCGAGCTCGGTGTCGATCGCGCCCCGTGAGGTCACGACCCAGTCGGGGCGTGGCTCGGGGCCGCGGCACAGCGGCTCGACGTCGTACCAGGTCGTCCACCGCTGGGTGGACTCGTCGATGTCGTCGTAGGACGCGAAGTCGATGACGAACGACGGGTCGATCCCGGCGAGGCGCGGGTCCTCGGGCGAGTGGTGGTAGGCGTCAGGCTGGAGTTGCGGAAAGTCGTACAGCTCGGTGAAGTCGTGGGACCGGAGGTGCTCCAAGTCGAGAGGGTGTGGTCTGAGGACAGGCCAACGACAGTCGTGGTCATGTCACGCTCCTCTCGACGGGCACGGCCCCTGCCGTGCGCTCCTCCCAGGGTGGGGCATCGGCGCCCCGGCCCGCAAGGAATTTACCTCGGCCAAGTCCGGGCCGGCGTGGTGGACCACCCAGGAGGTCTCACCACGCCGGCCCGGCGGAGCCGCCGGCGGCCGGTCCCGGGGTCGAGTCCGGGAGGTCGGCCGCGACGCGACGGCTCGAGAGGCCCAGGACTCCTCAGCACAAGAAGTCGACGGGCCACGTGCGACGGGACTGCCTCTCGACGAGCCGGGCTCCTCTCGACGAGCCGGACAGTGGCGTGCTCGGCGGTCCGGCAGCGCGGACGTGGTGCCGCCGACCGGGTTCGCGTTGGCCCAGTCGTCGTCGACCTGGACGACCGGCCGTCCGGTCCGGGCGATCAGGCTGGCGGCGATCCCGGCGCGGTAGCCGCTGCGGCAGTGCACCCAGAGCTCGCCGTGCGGGAGGCTGTGGACAGCGGCCGGGCGAGCTCCTGGAGGGGGATGTGCAGGGCGCCGCGCAGGTGGCCGGCCTCGACCTCGTCGCGCTGGCGTACGTCGAGCAGCACCGGCGGCCGGTCGTCGTGGGCGCTCGCCCGCCGGCGCGCTCGGCGTGGTCGGCCCAGGTCACGCGCCGGTGCAGGCCGCCGGGCGCGGGGCGGCGGCCGAGCACGTGGGTGCCGATGTCCTCGATGCCGATGCGGTGCAGGTCGCGCACGGGGTCGTCGAGGTCGGCGACCGACCGTGCGACCAGCACGAGCGGGGCTCCCCACGGCACCAGCCAGCCCACCCAGGTGGCGAACTGGTCGCCGTACGGGATGCTGACCGAGCCCGGCAGCGCGCCGGCCACGTGGTCCTCGGCGCTGCGCAGGTCGACGACCCAGCCGCCCGCCCGCTGCACCGCGGCGGTCTCCACTGCGGTGAGCGGGCGCGGGGGGATCGGGGGCGCCGCGCCGGCGCCGGCCCGGTTGAGCGGCGCCATCCGGCGGTAGTACGCCGGCACCGGCCCGAAGCCGTCGACGAGCCCGTCGACGAAGGCGTCGCGCTCCTGACGGCAGCGCGGCGTTGACGAGCCGCTGCCGCCGATGGTCGCCCCGCTCGTCGGGCGCCGCGGCGTGCCCGGCGCAGAAGCTGCCGAAGCCGTGGGTCGGGTGCAGCGTGGTCTCGGCGTCCAGGGCGCCGAGCCGGCGGGCCGACTCCCACTGGGCGCGCGCCAGGTGACGCGACAGCAGCCGGTCGACGAGGTCGGTGCGGCCGACCGTGCCGAGCAGCAGGCTGCCGCCGCTGAAGAGCGCGCCGGGCGTCGCCGGGTGCGGGCCGGAGACGTGGAAGGACTGGTGGTGCAGCGTGTGGCCGGGGGTGTCGAGCACCTCGACGCGAGGTTGCCGACGGGGACCACGTCGCCGTCGCGCACCCGACCCGCTCGAACGTCGACGCGCTCGTCGGCGCTGAGCAGGTAGTCGGCGTGGTGGCGCCGGGCGAGGAGCGGTCCGCCCGAGACGTAGTCGTTGTGCAGGTGGGTCTCGGCGACGGCGACGATGTCACGCCCAGGTCCTCGGCGGCGTTCTCCACGGCGGTCACGTCGCGGGGCGGGTCGACGACCAGCGCCGACCGCCGTCGTGCACGAGGTGGCAGCGGTTGCCCAGCTGGGGGACGCTGATCGGGACGACGTGCATGTGGGACCTCCGGACTCCAAGACTGTTTTAAAGTAACTTACTCATATTAGATTCGGGAAACCCACCCGCTCACGTGTCGCGAAACTTTCCTGCCTATGCTCGACGGCGACCGTCGCCACCGCCGGTCCTCCTCGAACGACGGGAACCCGATGCACCGCCGCCCCGCCCTGCGCCGCGCCGCCGGCGCCCTGGTCACCGCTCTGGCCTCGCTCTCGCCGTCGGTGTCGCCGGTCCGCCCTGATGAGGGGCCTCGGCCGTCCCCCGCCGATCGACGAGGCGGTGCCGGGCTCGCCGGGATCGGCGACCCCTACTTCCCTCTCGACGGCAACGGCGGCATGGACGTGCTCCACTACTCGGTGCACGACCGCTACTCCTTCGCTCGCGGCCGGCTCACGGGGTGGACCCGGCTCCAGGTGCGGGCCACCCAGAACCTCTCCTCGTTCCACCTCGACCTGCTGCTCGCACCTCGAAGGTGACCGTCGACGGCGGGCGCGCGGCGTTCCGCCGGGTCGACCAGCACGAGCTCCGGATCACGCCGGACAAGCCGGTGCCGGCCGGGGAGCGCTTCGAGGTCGTGGTGCGGTACGCCGGCAAGCCGGGCCGGCTCTCCTACGCGGGCGAGCGCAACTGGCTGGCCGACGCCGACGAGGTGGTCACCATGAACGAGCCGCACATGGCGCCGTGGTGGTTCCCCGCCAACGACCACCCGCTCGACAAGGCGCGCTTCGACATCCACGTCACCGTGCCGCGCGGCACCGACGTCGTCGCCAACGGCCTGCCCCGCGGCAGCGAAGCGCGCGCGGGCGGACCACCCACCACTGGCGCGCGGCCGACCCGATGGCGACCTACCTCGCGTTCTTCGCCGCCGGTGATTCTACATCGCGAGCGCGGCACCGCCGCCGGCACTGCCGTGGCTCACCGCGGTCGCGCATCCGACGCGCGGCAGCGAGGGCAGGTACGCCGCCGCCGACTGGCGCGCACCCCCGAGGTCACGTCGGGCTGCGAGGCCGCAGCTCGGGGACTACCCGTTCGACGAGACGGGCGGCCTGGTCACCGGCCGCCGACCTCGGGCTTCGCCCTGGAGAACCAGACCCGGCCGACCTACCCCCGTTCTGTCGGCGGCTCGACCATCTACCTCCTCGTGCACGAGCTGGCCCACCAGTGGTTCGGCGACTCGGTGTCGGTCCGCGGCTGGCGCGACATCTGGCTCAACGAGGGCTTCGCCAGCTACATCGAGGCGCGCTGGGAGGAGACCCACGGCGGGCCGAGCGCGGAGGCCTGGCTGCGCCGCGCCCACGACCAGTACGGCGCCGACGAGGAGTTCTGGAAGCTCGCGATCGCCGACCCGGGCGCCGCGGCGGATCTTCGACGGGGCCGTCTACGACCGCGGCGCGATGACGCTGGCGCGCTGCGCAACTCATCGGCGACAGGGCGTTCGCGACGCTGCTGCAGGACCTGGGTGGAGCAGCCCGGCGCGGCAACGCCGCCACCGAGGACTTCGTGGGCGCTGGCCGAGCAGGTCAGCGGCCGGACCTCGACGCCTTCTTCCACACCTGGCTCGTCGCGACCGAGAAGCCGGCCGACACCGCCGCCAACGGGCTCGGCTGACGACCGTCCCGCCGGGTGGCGCCAGACCTGATCGCTCGCTGCCCGCTGCTCGACGACCGAGTGGCGGCTGCTCGCCGCGCCGGGTGGTCTCGACTGATCGCTGGGGCCGCTCGGTGCTCGACCACCGAGTGGCGGTCGCCGTGGCGGTCGCTGCTCCGCCGGCCGGCGTCGGTGGCGGACGTCTGTCCTGCCGGGTGGTCATCGACCGATGACGCTCGCCTGCGTGCTGGCTGCTCGACCCCCGAGTGGCGGAGGACCCGGATGGCGGATCGCTTGCTCGCGCTGCTCGGCTGCTCGGCCATGCTGCGTCCCGCTGCGACGAGCGGGTGGCGGTGGTGGCCCGCGCCTTGCTGCTCGGGGCCATCGAGTGGTGAGCATCGGTGGTCGGCGACCGCTCCAGCTCGCTCGACCGTCCGCCGGCGGTCGAGCCGAGCCGTGGCCTCAGTGGCCGCCGATGAGCGGCGCCATCGCCCGGCGATCACGCTTGGGGCGCCGGCGGGTCACGGCGCTCCTCGGCGTCGGCGAGGGTCATCGCCCGCAGGCCGGCGTTGATGCCCAGCCAGCGCAGCGGCTCCGGCTCCCAGCGCGGGAGCGGTGGCCGACCCAGGGCAGCGCGGTGAGGTCGGTGTCGCGCCCGAGGACGAGGTCGCGCAGGGTGCGGCCGGCCAGGTTCGTCGTGCTGACGCCGTCGCCGACGTAGCCGCCGGCCCAGCCGAGCCCGGTCGCGCGGTCGAGGCCGACCGAGGCGCACCAGTCGCGCGGGATGCCGAGCGGCGCCGCCCCACGCGTGGGTGAACCGCGGCGTCGGCGAGCGACCGGGAACAGGTCGACCAGCGTCGCGCGCAGCGCCGCGAAGACCCGCGGCGTCGCGGTCGAAGCCCGGCTGGATGCGCGAGCCGAAGTGGTACGGCGCGCCGCGGCCGCCGAACACGAGCCGGTCGTCGGCGGTGCGCTGGCCGTAGATGATCAGGTGCCGGTGGTCGGTGAAGGTCTCCCGCCGGCGCAGGCCGATCTGCTCCCACGCTCGACGCCGGCAGCGGCTCGGTGGCGATCATCAGCGAGTAGACGGGCACGACCGCGCGCCGCTGCGCCGGCGCAGCGTCGGCGTGTAGCCCTCGGTGGCCCGGACCACGTGCTCGGCGCGGACCTCGCCGTCGGTCGGTGACGACCCGGCCGGGCTCGATCGCGGCGCACGCGGGTGCTGCTCGTAGATGGTGACCGCCGCGGCGCTCGACGCCTCGGCCAGCCCGCGCACCAGCCGCGCCGGGTGGATGGCCGCGCAGTCCGGCGTGTACGTCGCGCCGCAGCACGCCGGTCGCGCCGACGCACGCGCGCGCGCCTCCGCCGCGTCGAGCAGCGCGCAGGTCGCGTCGCCGAGCCCCAGGCCGGGCGTCGGCCACCTCGGCCTCGGCGCGCGGCGCAGCTGCGCCGCGGTGCGGGCCAGCGAGATCGTGCCGCCCTTGGCGCATGTGGACGTCGATGCCCTCGGCGCGGCGACCCGGCCCACCTCGTCGACCGTGCCGCGCATCGCCTCGTGCTGGGCCAGCGCCGCGACCGCGACGACCCGGGCAGCGCGGCCAGCGGCCGAGGGAGGCCGGGAACAGGGCCGAGCACCAGCCGCCGTTGCGGCCGGAGGCGCCGAAGCCCGCGACGTCTCGGCCTCGAGCACGGCGATGCGCAGTGTCGGGTCGGCCTCGAGCAGGTAGTAGGCGGTCCACAGCCCGGTGAAGCCGCCGCCGACGATCGCGACGTCGGCGTCGCGGTCGCCGGGCAGCGGCGGGCGCGGCGTCCAGGCGACCGTCGCGGTCCGCGTGCCAGCAGCGACAGGCGCCGCGGACGGCGGCTCAGCGGACGCCCCACGAGTAGGTCTGCTTGCGCAGCTTGAGGTACATGAAGGTCTCGGTGCGACTCGACCCCGGGGATGGAGCGGATCCTGGCGAGATCAGCTCGAGCAGGTGCTCGTCGCTCTCGCAGACGACCTCGACCAGGAGGTCGAAGGAGCCGGCGGTGACCACCACGTAGTCGACCTCGTCGAGCGTCGGCGAGCGCGTCGGCGACCGGCTCGAGCGGCCCGTGGACCCGGATCGCCGATCATGGCCTGGCGGGCGAAGCCCGAGCTGGATCGGGTCGGTCACCGCGACGACCTGCATCACGCCGCTCTCGATCAGCCGCTGCACCCGCTGGCGTACGGCGGCCTCGGACAGGCCGACCACCTTGCCGATGGCGGCGTACGAGCGTCGTCCGTCCTGCTGGAGCTGCTCGATGATCGCCTTGGAGACGTCGTCGAGGTGCGGCGCTGGGGTCGCCGGCACTTCTTCACCCCGGCATCGTGGCACTCGACCTGAGGCCGGTCAAAGAGATTCACGAAGGATTTCGTCGAGTACCGGGCGTTTGCTTACAACGACGGAATCCCTTGTCGTCGACCCGCGCGCGTGACAAGATCCGCGTGCCGGCTGCCGGGACGGCGAGAGGAGTGGTCGAGGGCAGGACAGCGGACCGTGCGCACGAGCCTGAGGGTCCGCCGGACGTCGCGGCGCAAGCGTGCTCAAGGGGCGGGCGCGGCCTTCGGGGTCGGCGCAGCGGCGCTGAGCTGCCGCTCTTCGGCGTCCGAGGGCGCCCAGCAGGACCCGCGCGAAGTGCTCGCCGAGGACCTGTCGGCGAGCGACAAGGGCTGATCGTCTCGCAACTGGCCGGCGCTACATCGACCCGCACCAAGAAGGCGAGACCTCGACGCTGCAGGTCTTCGAGCAGCAGACCGGCATCACGGTCGACCTACACCGACGACGTCAACGACAACGCCGAGTTCTACGCCAAGGTGCGCAACCAGCTCGGCGCCTGCGAGCCGGTCGAGCGCGACATGATGGTGCTGACCGACTGGATGGCCGCCCGGATGATCGAGTCTGGGCTGGATCCAGCCGCTGGACACGGCGCAAGGTGCCCAACCTGCACGAACCTGATCAAGCCGCTGCGCGGCAGCCTGGGACCCGGACCTGACCTACCACGCGCCCTGGCAGAGCGGCCTGACCGGCATCGCCTACAACGCCGGCGAAGACCAACGAGGTCGAGAGCTTCACCGAGCTGCTGACCCGCCCCGACCTCAAGGGCCGGGTCACGCTGCTGTCCGAGATGCGCGACACGATGGGGTTCATGCTCAAGGTCGTCGGCGCCGACCCCGAGCGAGTTCACCGACGACGAGTGGGGCAACGCGATCGACGAGCTCCGCAAGGTCGTCGACGCCGGCCAGGTCCGGGCGTTCACCGGCAACGAGTACATCCAGGACCTCGCCGCCGGCAACATCGCTGGCCTGCGAGGCCTGGTCGGGCGACGTGATCCAGGCCGCAGTTCGACAACCCCGACATCAAGTTCGTGACGCCCGAGGAGGGCCTGTCGCTCTGGAGCGACAACATGCTCGTGCCCAACCAGGCCACCCACCAGGCCAACGCCGAGGAGTGGATCGACTACTACTACGACCCCGAGGTCGCCGCGAAGCTGGCGGCCTGGGTCAACTACATCTGCCCGGTCGAGGGCGCCCGGGAGGAGATGGAGAAGATCGACCCGTCCCTGGTCGACAACAAGCTGATCTTCCCCGACGAGGAGACGCTCGCCGAAGACCTTCGACTTCATGGCGCTCGACGACCAGCAGCAGACAGCCTACGAAGGGGACTGGTCCGATGTCACAGGTGGCTGAGCAGCTGCACCGGAGCGTCGAGTCCGACCGGGCGAAGGCGCGTTCGACGGGCCTCCGGCTGCGCGGGGTGACCAAGGAGTTCGCCACGTTCACGGCGGTCGACGACCTCGACCTCGACGTACCGACGCGGGTCGTTCTTCGCGCTGCTGGGGCCGTCGGGCTGCGGCAAGACCACCACGCTGCGGATGGTCGCCGGCCTGGAGACGCCGACCTCGGGCACGATCACGCTGGCCGGCAAGGACATCACCTACGCCAAGCCCTACCGGCGCCCGGTCAACACCGTGTTCCAGAACTACGCGCTCTTCCCGCACCTGGACATCTTCGAGAACGTCGCCTTCGGCCTGCGGCGCCGCAAGGTCGAGCGAGGTCGACAAGCAGGTCAACGAGATGCTCGAGCTGGTCGAGCTGACCAGCCAGGCCCGCAAGAAGCCGGCCCAGCTCTCCGGCGGCCAGCAGCAGCGGGTCGCGCTGGCCCGGGCGCTGATCAACGAGCCCGAGGTGCTGCTGCTCGACGAGCCGCTGGGCGCCCTCGACCTCAAGCTGCGCCGCTCGATGCAGATCGAGATCAAGCGGATCCAGACCGAGGTCGGGCTGACCTTCGTGCACGTCACCCACGACCAGGAGGAGGCCATGACGATGGCCGACACCGTCGCGGTGATGAACGCCGGGCATCATCGAGCAGATGGGCGCGCCCGCCGAGCTCTACGAGAACCCGCGGACCACCTTCGTGGCCAACTTCCTGGGCCAGTCCAACCTGATCGAGGGCACGGTCACCGGCCGCGCCGCCGACCTGGTCAACGTCGACATGCACGGCATCGTCGGTCTCGGTCCCGGCCGACCGCGCGCACGCCGACGGCGGACAGGGCTGGGTCGGCATCCGGCCGGAGAAGGTGCTGATCGGCGAGGAGGGCGCCGACCTCGACGCCCCCGGCAACACCATCCCCGGCGGCGTGGTCACCGACGTCAGCTTCGTCGGGCGTCAGCACCCAGTACCTCGTCCGGATGCCGTGGGGCCAGGAGCTCCAGGTCTTCGCCCAGAACACCGGCCGCACCCGCCTGTTCCGCACCGGCGACGAAGGTCGAGCTGTCCTGGCGGCCCGAGTACGCCTTCCTGCTCGACCACAGCCAGGACGCCGCCGCCGGCGCCGAGCGCGAGGACCAGGACTGACGATGAGCGACGCCCCGCGCGGAGCGGGCGATGAGCGACCGTAGCGCCGCCGAACGGGCGCCGGCGGACCGGCTACCTCCTGCTGCTGCCCGGCGATGCTCTGGCTCGCGCTGTTCTTCGTCGTGCCGTTCTACTCGCTGGTCGCCACCAGCCTCTACGACCCCGCCGGCTCGGTCTTCCGCGGCTACGAGATGACCTGGGCGTTCGCGCAACTACGTCGACGCGCTGCAGCGACTACTGGCGGCCGCTGGTGCGCTCCCTGGTGTACGGCGGCATCGCGACGCTCCTCTGCCTGGTCCTCGGCTACGTGCTGGCCTACGCGATCGCGTTCAAGTCCGGCCGCTGGAAGAACCTGATGCTGGTGCTGGTCATCGCGCCGTTCTTCACCAGCTTCCTGGTCCGCACCCTGTCGTGGAAGCTGATCCTGGCCGACGACGGCTTCATCGTGAACACCCTGCAGTTCCTGCACATCCTCGGCGCCGACGGCCGCCTGCTGGCCACGCCGGTCGCGGTGGTCGCGGGCCTGACCTACAACTTCCTGCCGTTCATGGTGCTGCCGCTGTTCGCCAGCCTCGACAAGATCGACCACCGGCTGATCGAGGCCTCCAGCGACCTCTACGCCAACCCGGTCGTCGGGTTCTTCAAGGTGACCTGGCCGCTGTCGCTGCCGGGCGTGGTCGTCCGGGACGCTGCTGACCTTCATCCCGGCGGCGGGCGACTACATCAACGCCGAGCTGCTCGGCAGCCCCAACCAGCGGATGGTCGGCAACGTCATCCAGAACCTCTTCACCGACGCCAACGACTACCCCGCCGCCGCCGCGCTGTCGATGATCCTGATGCTGCTGATCGTGGTGATGGTGCTGGTCTACGTGCGCCGGGCCGGGACGGAGGAGCTGCTGTGACGCGCTGGGCGCTGGCTACGCGACCACCTCGGTGCTGATCCTCGGGCATCCTGGTGCTGCTCTACACCTTCGTGCCGATCGTCATCGTGGTGCTGATGAGCTTCAACGACCCCGACTCAGCCGGCTCGTCTACAGCTTCGACGGGTTCACCCTCGACAACTGGCTGAACCCGTGCGACGACCCCGCGCATGTGCGACGCGGTGGTCCGCAGCGTCCAGATCGGGCTGCCTCGCCACGCTCGTCGCCACCATCCTCGGCACCCTCGCCGCGTTCGCCCTGGTGCGGCACGAGTTCGCCGGCCGCTCCACCACGAACCTGCTGGTCTTCCTGCCGATGGCCTCCCCCGAGATCGTGATGGGCTCCTCGCTGCTCGCGCTCTTCGTCGCCGCCGGCTTCGGCGGTCAGCTCGGCTTCTGGACCATCCTGATCGCCCACATCATGTTCTGCCTGTCGTTCGTGGTCGTCACCGTGCGGGCCCGGCTGGCCGGCATGGACGACACCCTCGAACAGGCGGCCATCGGACCTCTACGCGACGCCGGCGCAGACGTTCTGGCGGGTCACCTTCCCGCTGGTCTTCCCCGGCATCCTCGGCGCGGCGCTGCTGAGCTTCTCGCTGTCCTTCGACGACTTCATCATCACCAACCTCAACGCCGGCACCACGACGACGTTCCCGATGTACGTCTGGGGCGTCGCCCAGCGCGGCGTGCCCATGCAGGTCAACGTCATCGGCACGCTGATGTTCGTCGTCTCCATCGCCATCGTGCTCCTCGGCGAGTACAACAGCCGCCGCCGCATGCGGCCCTCGCCTCGTAGTCGACCCGTCGATGCACCCCGCACTGGCCTCGGCAGCGCCGGCGGTCCTCTGGCTCGACCGACCCGGACCGCCCGACGGCGCTGCCGCCGCTGACGCGTGACGCCACGGCCGACCTGGTCGTCGTCGGCGGGGGCTACACCGGCCTGTGGACGGCGCTGCGCGCCAAGGAGCGCTACCCCGACCTCGACGTGGTGCTGCTCGAGGGCGGCACGCTGCGGCTGGCAGGCATCGGGGCGCAACGGCGGCTTCGCCGACGCCTAGCCTCACGCACGGGTTCGGCAACGGCGTCGCCCGGTGGCCCGACGAGCTGGCCGAGCTCGACCGGCTGGGGGACGGAGAACCTCCGGCGATCGAGGAGACCATCGCGCGCTACGACCTCGACTGCCGCTTCGAGCGGACCGGCGGGCTCGACGTGGCCACCGCGCCGCACCAGGTCGACGAGCTGCGCGAGCTGGTCGCCGAGCGGCAGGCGGCCGGGCACGACGTCGAGCTTCCTGGAGGCCGAGGAGGTCCGCGCGCGCGTCGACTCGCCGACGTACCTCGGCGCCCAGCTCGACCCCCACGGCATCGCGCTGGTCGAGCCGGCCCGGCTGGCGTGGGGGCTGCGAGCGGCCTGCTACGACCTCGGCGTCCGCATCCACGAGCACACCCGCGTGACCGGGCTGTCCGAGGACGGCGCGGGCGTGGCGGTCACGACCGGGGCGGGTGCGCGGGTGCGGGCGGGGCGGGTGGCGCTGGCGACGAACGCGTTCACGCCGCTGCTGCGGCGGCTCCGACTGATGACGGTGCCGGTCTACGACTACGTGCTGGCCACCGAGCCGCTGTCGGCCGAGCAGCGCGCCGCGATCGGCTGGCCGGGCGCGAGGGCGTCGGCGACGCTGCCAACCTGTTCCACTACTACCGCCTCACCCGCGACGACCGGATCCTGTGGGGTGGGTACGACGCCGTCTACCGCTACGGGTCGCTCGATCCATCCCGAGCACGAGCAGTCGGGGCGCACCCACGACCTGCTGGCCGCGCAGTTCTTCGAGACGTTCCCCCAGCTGGAGGGGCTGTCCTTCACCCACCGCTGGGCCGGGGTGATCGACACCTGCACCCGCTTCTCGGCGTTCTTCGGCTCCGCGCACGGCGGGCGGACGGCGTACGCCCTCGGCTACACCGGTCTCGGGGTCGCCGCGACCCGCTTCGGCGCCGACGTCGTGCTCGACCTGCTGCACGGCGAGGACACCGAGCGCACCCGGTTGGCCATGGTGCGCGAGAAGCCGCTGCCGTTCCCGCCCGAGCCGTTCCGGTCGGTGGGCATCAACCTGACCCGGTGGTCGCTCGAGCGGGCCGACGCCAACGCCGGCCGGCGCAACCTGTGGCTCCAGGCCCTCGACAAGGCCGGACTCGGCTTCGACTCCTGACCCTGCTGAGGGTGGGTGAGCTGGATGAGCGTCTGACGTATGCCGTCGAGCGTGGCAACGATGGCCGGGCGCAGCCTCCGTGCGATGTCCTGGTGGCATGCCCCTCGCCACCGACCTCCTGCTGCTCGCCGCCACGCGTGACGACCGGCCTCGTCGCCGGGCTGCTCTACGCGTTCTTCCACGCGGTGATGCCCGGACTGGGCTCCGCTGACGACCAGGGTGCTCGTCACGGCCTTCCAGCGCATCGAGGTCGCCATCGGCAACCCGTGGATGATGGTCGACCTTCGTGGGCAGCCCGGTGCTCACCGCCGCCGCCCTGGCTGCCGATCTCGCCGGTGATCGCGCTGTCCGTGCCGGGGCTCGCTGGCCGCCGTCGTCCTGACGCTCGTCGACCCTGGGCGTCACCGGCTCCGTGCACCTGCCGCTGAACCGGGCCCTGCTCGAGGTCGACGCCTCCGACCCGGTGGCCGCGGCCGCCGGGCGCGCGGTCTTCGAGGCGCCGGTGGATACCGATGGAACGTCGTGCGCACCGCGACGCTCGATCGCGTCGTTCGCGGCCCTCACCGTCGCCCTGCTCGAGGTCCGGCTGAGGCGGCCACGCCCAGCTGATCCGTTCTCCACCCACCCACCACTAGAAGGAGTCCCACCATGAACATCACCGTCTTCGGCGCCACCGGCACCATCGGCCGCCCCTTCGTCGAGCAGGCCCTGGACGCCGGGGCACGACGTCACGGCCGTGACGAGGGACGCCGCCCGCCTGACTCGCCGGCACGACCGGCTCAGCGGTCGTCGAGGCCGACCCCACCGACCCGGCCGCGTGCGTCCCGCCCGTCAAGGACGCCGACGCGGTCGTCATCGTCCTCGGGGGCGGCGGACGGGGCGGTGGCGTCCGCGAGGCCGGCACCCGGGCCGTGGTCGCCGCGATGCGGGAGACCGGCGTACGCCGCCTGGTCTGCCAGTCGACGCTGGGCGTCGGCTCGAGCGAGGTGCACCTCACCTTCTGGTGGCGCTACGTCATGTTCGGCGCCCTGCTGCGCAAGGCCTTCGCCGACCACGTCGCCCAGGAGGCGGTGGTCGAGGCGAGCGGGCTCGACTGGACCATCGTCCGGCCGTCCGCGTTCACCGACGCGCCGGCCATCGAGGTGGGCGAGGTGCGGCACGGGTTCGGTGCCGGCCAGCAGGGCCTGCGCCTCAAGGTCCGACGGGACGACGTCGCGGCGTTCCTGCTGGCCGAGGCCGAGGAGGGCGACGTACCGTGCACCAGGCGGTGTCGCTGTCGGCCTGAGCGGCGATCCGGTCGCTGGCTAGCCTGGTCGACATGGACGTGATGGAGGCGCTCCTCGACGGCCCGCGGGCTCGCGGCGCGTTCTTGCTCGCGAGCCCTGCTCGACCCGCCGTGGTCGCTGCGCATCGAGGACGAGGCGCCGCTGACGGTGCTCGCCGTCCTCCGGGGCAGCGCGTGGCTGTCTCCCGCCGTCGGACCTCCCCTCGAGCTGCGTGGAGGGCCACCTCGCGGTGGTCCGGGGACCGGACCACTACACGATCGCCGACCACGTCGAGCACGCCCCGCCGGACGTCGTGGTCTATCCGGGCGGCCGCTGCACGAGCGCAGCCGACGGCCGGGGGCTGTGGGACGAGTGGTCGCTCGGCATCCGGACCTGGGGGCATCGCCCGGACGCCTCCTGCGTGCTGTTCGTCGGCACGTACGAGGGCCAGGGCGAGGCGAGCAAGCCGTTGCTCTCGGCGCTGCCCGACGTGGTGCTCCTGGGGCCGGGTCAGCTGGAGACCCCGCTCCTGCCGCGTGCTGGCCGCCGAGATGCAGGTCGAGGCGCCGGGCCAGCGGGTGCTGCTCGACCGGCTGCTCGACGCCCTGCTGATCGCGGCCCTGCGCACCTGGTTCGCGGCGCAGCAGGCCGAGGCTCCGGGTTGGTTCCGCGCCCAGCAGGATCCCGCCGTCGCACGCGTGCTGACCCTGCTCCACGAGGACGTGGCGCATCCGTGGACGGTGAGCGAGCTCGCCGACCAGGTGGGCGTCTCGCGGGCGGCGCTGGCGCGGCGGTTCACCGCGCTGGTGGGGGAGCCGCCGATGGCCTACCTCGCCGAGCTGGCGGCTCGCCCTCGCCGCCGACCTGCTGGCCTCGTCCGACGCGACCATCACCTCGGTGGCGCGCCAGGTCGGCTACGGAACGCCGTTCTCGCTCAGCGCCGCGTTCAAGCGCAGCTACGGCGTGAGCCCGCAGCACTACCGCCAGACCGGGTGAGCCGGCCCGACGAGTCGGTCAGAGCAGGGTCCAGGCCTTCTCGAGGACGACGCGGAGGATGGACTCCATCTCGTCGAAGTGCTCCTGGTCGCACACGAGCGGGGGAGCGAGCTGGATGACCGGGTCGCCGCGGTCGTCGGCGCGGCAGTAGAGGCCCGCGTCGAAGAGGGCCCGGGAGAGGAAGCCCCGCAGCAGGCGCTCGGACTCGTCGTCGTCGAAGGTCTCCTTGGTGGCCTTGTCCTTGACGAGCTCGATGCCGTAGAAGAAGCCGTCGCCCCGGACGTCGCCGACGATCGGGAGGTCGGTCAGCTTCTCGAGGGTGGCCCGGAAGGGGCCCTCGTTGTCGCGGACGTGCTCGTTGATCTTCTCGTTCTCGAAGATGTCGAGGTTGGCCATCGCCACCGCGCACGAGACCGGGTGGCCACCGAAGGTGTAGCCGTGCAGGAAGGAGTTCTGCCCCTTCAGGAACGGCTCCATCAGCCGGTCGGAGGCGATCATCGCGCCCAGCGGGGAGTAGCCCGAGGTGAGCCCCTTGGCACAGGTGATGATGTCGGGCTGGTAGCCGTAGCGCTCCGCGCCGAACATGTGGCCGAGCCGGCCGAAGGCGCAGATGACCTCGTCGGAGACCAGCAGGACGTCGTACTGGTCGCAGATCTCGCGGACCCGCTGGAAGTAGCCCGGCGGCGGTGGGAAGCAGCCGCCGGAGTTCTGCACCGGCTCGAGGAAGACCGCGGCGACGGTGTCGGGGCCCTCGAACTCGATCGCCTCGGCGATCCGGTCGGCGGCCCAGCGGCCGAAGGCCTCGACATCGTCGGCGCCGCTCGGAGCGCCGGTCATCTCGTGAGCGCGGTAGAAGTTGGTGTTGGGCACCCGGAACGTCGAGGGCACCAGCGGCTCGAACGGCGCCTTCATGCCGGGGATGCCGGTGATCGACAGGGCTCCCTGCGGCGTGCCGTGGTAGGCGATCGCGCGGGAGATCACCTTGTGCTTGCCGGGTCTGCCGGTGAGCTTGTAGTAGGCCTTGGCGAGCTTCCACGCGGACTCGACCGCCTCGCCGCCACCGGTGGTGAAGAAGATGCGGTTGAGGTCGCCGGGCGCGTAGCCCGCGATGCGCTCGGCCAGGTCGATCGCCTGCGGGTGCGCGTAGGACCACAGGGGCATGAAGGCCAGCTGCTCGGCCTGCTTCGCGGCGGCCTCGGCCAGCTCGCGCCGACCGTGGCCGAGCTGGTTGACGAACAGCCCGGCGAGACCGTCGAGGTAGCGGCGCCCCTGGTCGTCGACGATGTAGACACCCTCGCCGCGCACGATGACGGGCATCTCGGCGTCCTCGTAGACGGAGTGACGCGAGAAGTGCAACCACAGGTGGTCGCGGGCGGCCTGCTGCTGACGCTCCCGGTCGGGGGGGTCGAGGCGGGTCGTCATGGGTGTCGTCCTCCTTGGCTGGTGTCAGCCCATCGTCTCGCCTGCGCTCACAACGCACAAGCGGATCCGTCGGAATCGTACGCCAGCACGACGGAATCCGCAGGTTGATGAGGTGCCAGGCGCGTGACGCCGGTCCGGCCGCGCTGGTAGGACTGTCCCTCGACACGGAGAGGGGCGTCATGACGAGGTACGGCGCGCAGTTCGGACCGGACATCACCTTCCTCGGCGTGCCCGCCGCCGATCTCGACGACCCCGCGACGTACGCCGACGCGGACGTGGTCATCCTCGGGGCGCCCTTCGACTCCGGCACCTCGCACCGGCCCGGCACCCGGTTCGGACCGTCGGCCATGCGCGGCACCGACTACCTGGCCCACGACGGCTCCCGGCCGCACCTGGCGCTGCGGGTCGACGCGTTGCAGGACCTGCGGGTCGTCGACGCCGGCGACGTCGAGATGCCGCCGGGGGAGATCGAGGTGGCGCACGCCGCTCTGGAAGAGGCCGTCTACACCGTGGCTGCGGCCGGCGCCATCCCGCTGGTGCTCGGGGGTGACCACTCGGTCACCCGGCCCGACGCCACCGGCGTCGCCCGGCACCGCGGCTTCGGCCGGGTCTCGATGATCCACTTCGACGCGCACGCCGACACCGGTGACATCGAGTTCGGCTCGCTCTACGGCCACGGCCAGCCGATGCGCCGCCTGATCGAGTCGGGTGCGCTGCGCGGCGACCGGTTCCTCCAGATGGGGCTCCGCGGCTACTGGCCGGGTCCCGAGACGCTCGGCTGGATGGCCGAGCAGCGCATGCGGTCCTTCGAGATGACCGAGATCGTCAAGCGCGGGCTCGACGCCTGCCTGGACGAGGCCTTCGAGATCGCCCTCGACGACTGCGACGCGGTCTTCCTGTCCGTCGACATCGACGTGTGCGACCCCGGGCACGCGCCCGGCACCGGCACGCCCGAGCCGGGCGGGCTGTCCGCGCGCGACCTGCTCGACGCCGTCCGCCGGATCGGCCGGGAGCTGCCGATCGCGGGCATCGACGTGGTCGAGGTGTCGCCGCCCTACGACCACGCCGAGATCACCACCTACCTCGCCAACCGGGTCTGTCTCGAGGCGCTCTCCGGCCTGGCGGTCGCCAAGCACGGCATCACCCACGACCCCGCGGGCCCGCTGCTCGAAGGACGCTGAGCGACGTGGGCACGCTCTTCACCAACGGGTCGCTCTTCGACGGACGCCGTCATCTCGGTGCCGGCTCGGTCCTGGTCGAGGATGGTCGCGTCGCTGCACTGGGAGTCCAGGACGCCGGCGGGCACGACGTCGTCGACCTGGCCGGAGGCCTGCTGTCGCCCGGCTTCGTCGACGCCCACGTCCACCCGATCCAGGGAGGTCTCGAGCGGCTGCGCTGCGACCTCTCGGAGCTCTCGACCCGCGAGGAGTACCTCGACGCGATCAAGGCGTACGCCGACGCCAACCCCGACCTGGAGTGGATCCTGGGCGGCGGCTGGGCGATGCCGGCCTTCCCCGGGGGCAACCCGACCGCCGCCGACCTGGACGCGCGCCGTCCCCGGACGAGCGGTGTTCCTGCCCAACCGCGACCACCACGGTGCCTGGGTCAGCTCGCGCGCGCTGGAGCTCGCCGGCATCGACCGTGACACGCCCGACCCGCCCGACGGGCGGATCGAGAGAGACGCCGACGGGCAGCCGACCGGCAGCCTGCACGAGGGCGCAACCTCGCTGGTCTCGCGGTTCCTCCCACGGACGACGGGGGAGGACTACTACGCCGCGCTGCTGGCCGGGCAGTCCTACCTGCACTCGCTGGGCGTGACCGGGTGGCAGGACGCGATCGTCGGCGCCTACTCCGGGATGGACGACCCGGCGTCGACGTACACCGCCGCCGCGGCCAACGGCGACCTGCGCTCGCACGTCGTCGGCGCGCTGTGGTGGGAGCGGCGCCTCGGCGTCGAGCAGGTCGCCGACCTCGTCGGTCGCCGCGAGACCATGACCGGCGGCCGGTTCCGGGCGACGAGCGTCAAGATCATGCAGGACGGCGTCGCCGAGAACGGCACGGCCGCGATGCTCGAGCCCTATCTCGACAGGTGCGGCCACCCCACCGACAACCGCGGTCACTCCTTCGTCGAGGCCGGTGCTCTCCGCGAGGCCGTGCTGGCGCTCGACGCGGCGGGCTTCCAGGTGCACGTGCACGCGATCGGCGACCGGGGCACGCGCGAGGCGCTCGACGCGTTCGTGGGCACCGACCCCGAGCGTCGCCACCACATCGCGCACCTGCAGCTGATCCATCCCGGCGACGTGCCGCGATTCGGCGCGCTCGGGGTGACCGCCACCATGCAGGCGCTGTGGGCCTGCCTGGACGAGCAGATGGTCGAGCTGACGCTGCCGTTCCTGGGGCCGGAGCGATCGACCTGGCAGTACCCCTTCGGCGCCCTGCACCGCTCTGGCGCGCCACTCGCGGCCGGGAGCGACTGGCCGGTCAGCACCCCTGACCCGCTGGCCGCGATCCACACCGCGGTCACCAGGACGGCGTACGGCGAGGCGGGCACTCCGGGTGCCGACCCGTTCCTGCCGGAGCAGGCGCTGACCCTGGAGACCGCCTTCGCGGCGTACACGTCGGGGTCCTCGTGGATCAACGGTCGCGACCGCCTCGACGGCGCCGGTGTGATCGCGCCGGGCAACGCCGCCGACCTGGTCGTGCTCGACCGCGACCCGTTCGCCGGGCCGCCCGAGGAGATCGGCGCGACGACCGTCGTCTCCACCTGGATCGACGGCGACGTCGTCTACCAGGTCAGCTGACCTCGCGCTCGTCGGGCAGCTCGTCGTCGGGGTTGCGGCGCAGGTACGCCGCCACCCGGTCGGACTCCATCGCGTCGAAGAGCACCTTCGCGCGGCGTTCGTCGACGACCACGATCGACCCCGCCTCCGGGTCGCTGCCGGTGCCGGAGTTGGGCAGCGTCATGAAGCGGACCTTGTCGCCGTTCAGGCCGCGCAGCCCGAGCGCGAGGCTGCGGATGGCGCCGTTGGACCACTCCTCGTCGACGGTCAGGTTGTTGGCGAGTGCCCGCACCGTCGCGGTGAAGCGCCTCGGGTTGCCGATCGTGGCGTCGGAGAGCGTCTTCTCCATCACCGCCCGCAGGAAGTTCTGCTGCCGGTCGACGCGGTCGAAGTCCCCCTGGGTCAGGCCGTACCGCATCCGGACGTACTTCAGGGCGAGCACTCCTTCGAGGTGCACCTCGCCCTCCTCCCACTGCTGGTCCTGCTTGGAGTCGTAGACGGCCTCCGGGATGAAGACGTCGACGCCGCCGATGGCCGTCGTCAGGTCGCGGAAGCCGGCGAAGTCGATGATCGCCATGTGGTCGATGTGCAGGCCGCTGAGGTTCTCCACGGTGTGCCGGGTGCCGTAGGGCCCGTAGGCCGCGAACGCCGCGTTGATCTTGTTCTTGCCCCGGGCCTTCCCGGTCTCGTCGTAGATCTCGACGAAGGAGTCGCGCGGGATCGAGACGAGGTACGCCGACTTCCGGTCGGCCGGGATGTGCACGACCATCACGGTGTCGCTGCGGTAGGCGTCGGGGTCCCACTCGCCGTCGGCCATCAGCTCCTCGACGGTCGGCTTGTCGACGAGCTGTTCGGGGTCGTCCGCGCCCATCAGCAGGATGTTGAGCGACTTGTTCGGCGCCTTCTCGGGCCGGGCCTCCTCGTCCACCTCCGGTGCGACCATCCGGCTGATGTCGCCCAGCGCGTCGTTGAGGGTCCACAGGTACGCCGACACCAGCCCGGTGGCCACGAGCGACAGGGCGGCCACGATCGCGGCGAAGCGACGGAAGCCGCCGCGCCACTGGAGGACGGCCAGCACGATCCCGGCGACCACGAGGAGCGCGACGAGCCCGATCGCGAGACCGAGGTAGGCGGAGCGGGTCAGCAGCGCGACGACGAGGACGCCGACCGGTGCCACGATCAGGACAGCCAGCACCGGTCTCCGCACGAGGGGCATCGTCCCGTGCGCAGGGGCTCAGGCACACCACCCACGCGGGGGGACAACCGATTCCGTTGTCACGGGGTCCTCCCCCTACAGAATCCGCAGCTTCAACACTAGGCTCGCCGCCATGGCCGACCAGACCTTCAAGAACGTGATCAACGGTGAGCTCGTCGACGCGGCGGCGGGCGAGACCTACGACGTCATCGACCCGACCACCGGGGAGGTGTATGCCCAGGCCGCGATGTCGCGCGAGGAGGACGTCGACCGGGCCTATGCGGCCGCGGCGACCGCCTTCGAGACGTGGGGCGACGCCACCCCGCAGGACCGCTCCAACGCGCTGCTCAAGATCGCCGACGCCATCGACGCCAGGGCCGAGGAGATCAACGCCGTCGAGTCCAAGGACACCGGCAAGCCGCTGGGGCTGACCATGTCGGAGGAGATGCCCTACGCCTCCGACCACTTCCGGTTCTTCGCGGGCGCGGCCCGGATCCTCGAGGGGCGCTCGGCGGGGGAGTACATGGCCGACCACACGTCGTACGTCCGACGCGAGCCGATCGGCGTCATCGGCCAGGTGACGCCGTGGAACTACCCGCTGATGATGATGATCTGGAAGATCGCGCCGGCGCTGGCCGCCGGCAACACCGTCGTCCTCAAGCCGAGCGACACCACACCTGCGTCCTCGACGCTGCTCGCCGAGCTGTGCCAGGAGTTCCTGCCGCCCGGCGTGCTCAACGTCGTGTGCGGTGACCGCGACACCGGCCGCCGGCTCGTCGAGCACAAGACCCCGCAGATGGTGGCGATCACCGGCTCGGTGCGTGCCGGCATGGAGGTCGCGGGCGCAGCCGCCGCCGACCTCAAGAAGGTGCACCTCGAGCTGGGCGGCAAGGCCCCGGTCGTCGTCTTCGACGACGCCGACATCGAGTCGGCCGCCGCAGGCGATCGCCGAGGCCGGCTACTTCAACGCCGGTCAGGACTGCACCGCCGCCACGCGCGTGCTCGCCGGCCCGGGCGCCTACGGCGACTTCGTCAGCGCGCTCACCGAGGTGGCCAAGGGCATCAAGACCGGGATGCCCGACGACGAGGACGTGCTCTACGGACCGGTCAACAACGTCAACCAGCTCGGTCACGTCAGCGGCATGGTCGAGCGGCTGCCCGACCACGCCACTCTCAACACCGGCGGCCGGCAGCAGGGCGAGGCCGGCTACTTCTACGAGCCCACCGTGCTCTCCGGCCTGCGCCAGGACGACGAGCAGATCCAGACCGAGATCTTCGGCCCGGTCATCACCGTGCAGAAGTTCTCCGACGAGGCCGAGGCGCTCGCCTGGGCCAACGGGGTGCGAGTACGGGCTGGCGTCCAGCGTCTGGACCAAGGACCACGGCCGCGCGATGCGGATGTCGAAGAAGCTCGACTTCGGCTGCGTGTGGGTCAACACCCACATCCCCTTCATCTCCGAGATGCCGCACGGCGGCTTCAAGCACTCCGGCTACGGCAAGGACCTCTCCGTCTACGGCTTCGAGGACTACACCCGCCTCAAGCACGTCATGCACTACATCGGCGAGTGAGCAGCGGACCGCCTCCATGAGGATCCTGCTGGTCGGCGCGGGTGGCGTCGGCGGTGCGTTCACCGCGATCGCGGGTCGTCGCGACTTCTTCGAGCAGCTCGTGGTCGCCGACTACGACCTGGCCCGCGCCGAGAAGGCCGCCGCCGGAGACGAGCGGTACGTCGCGGCGCAGATCGACGCCTCCGACGCCGGCTCCGTCGAGGCGCTCTGCCGCGAGCACGGCATCACCCACGTGATGAACGCCGTCGACCCGGTCTTCAACATGCCGGTGTTCGAGGGGGCCTTCGCCGCCGGTGCCGACTACGTCGACATGGCGATGTCGCTGAGCAGGCCGCACCCCGACGCGCCGTACTCGAAGTGCGGGGTGAAGCTGGGCGACGAGCAGTTCGCGCAGGCGGGCGCGTGGGAGGACGCCGGCCGGCTGGCCCTCGTCGGCATGGGCGTCGAGCCCGGGCTCTCCGACGTCTTCGCGAGGTACGCCGCCGACCACCTGTTCTCCGAGATCGACGAGCTCGGCACCCGCGACGGCGCCAACCTGGTCGTGACCGACGACGACGGCAACGAGATCTTCGCGCCGTCGTTCTCCATGTGGACCACGATCGAGGAGTGCCTCAATCCGCCGGTGATCTACGAGAAGGCGCGGGCCGAGGTCGACGGCGGCTGGTTCACGACGCCGCCGTTCAGCGAGCCCGAGGTCTTCGACTTCCCCGAGGGGATCGGCCCGGTCGAGTGCGTCAACGTGGAGCACGAGGAGGTGCTCCTCATGCCGCGCTGGGTCGACTGCAAGCGCGCGACGTTCAAGTACGGCCTCGGTGACGAGTTCATCAACATCCTCAAGGTGCTGCAACACCCTCGGCCTCGACCGCACCGAGAAGGTGCGGGTCAAGGGGGTCGAGGTCAGCCCGCGCGACGTGGTCGCGGCCGTGCTGCCCGACCCGGCCGGTGTCGGTCCGCGGATGAAGGGCAAGACCTGCGCCGGGCTGTGGGTCACGGGCACGGGCACGGACGGCCAGCCGCGGTCGACGTACCTCTACCACGTGGTCGACAACGAGTGGACGATGCAGGAGTACGGCCACCAGTGCGTGGTCTGGCAGACCGCGATCAACCCCGTCGTCGCCCTCGAGCTGCTGGCGCGCGGCACCTGGTCGGGGGCCGGGCATCCTCGGCCCGGAGGCGTTCGACGCCGTGCCGTTCCTCGACCTGCTGACCGAGTACGGCTCGCCCTGGGGGCAGGTCGAGAAGTAGCCCGCTCGCCGGTGGTCGAGCTCAGTCGAGACCCCGGCGAGCAGCCGGAGCGTGTCCTCGCGGGTGGGGGAGCGGTCCGCGGGCGTGCCGACATGCGCGCCCGCCACGGGGTGGAGCATCACCTCGTCGACGGCGTACGTCGTGGCCAGCGCGCGCACCTCGGCCGCCGCGCTCTCCGGCGTCCCGACGATCCAGCGGTCGAGCATGCTCTTCGCCAGGACGTCGTGCTCGGCGGGGATCGACCGCTTCTCGGCGTCCTCGACGAGCAGCTGGGGCGCGAGCCGCCCGCCGGTGCGAAGAGCGACCATCGCCAGCAGGTTGGGGGCGACCAGCCGGTCGGCCTCCTCCTGGGTCTCGGCGACCACGGCGTTGACGGTGAGGAAGGTGCGGGGCTCCGGGTGGTCCTCGCTGGGCCGGTAGCCGTCGCGGTAGAGCGCCAACGCCTCGGCGGTGCCACGGCCGGAGAAGTGGTGCGCGAAGACGTAGGGCAGGCCCTTCTCGGCGGCCAGGCGCGCCGAGTAGTCGGACGAGCCGAGCAGCCAGACCGGGGCCACGCTGGTGGCGGCGGGGGTGGCGTTGAGCGCGTGCAGGGTGCCGCCGACCCGCAGTCCGGCGCCGCCGGGCGCCATCATCGCGAGGATGTTGTCGACGTACTGCGGGAACTGCTCGACGGCGTCCGCCTCGACACCACCCGCGCCGTGGCGCAGCGCAAAGCTCGTGACCGGGTCGGTGCCGGGCGCCCGGCCGATGCCGAGGTCGATCCGGCCCGGGTGCGCGGCCTCCAGCAGCGCGAACTGCTCCGCGACGACGAGCGGCGCGTGGTTCGGCAGCATCACCCCGCCGGACCCGACGCGGATCCGCTCGGTGGCCGCGGCCACCATCGCGACCAGCACCGGCGGGTTGGTCGCCGCGACCGCGGGCATGTTGTGGTGCTCGGCCAGCCAGTAGCGCCGCAGGCCCAGCTCGTCGGCGACCCTCGCCAAGGCCCTGGTGGCCGCCAGGGCGTCGCTCGTCGTCTGGTCGGATCGCACTGGCACGAGGTCGAGCACGGACAGCGCGGGTGAGGTCACCTGGGCCCAACCCCGGCCGCGGCCGCCCCTATTCCGCGAGTCGGCGCGGCTGCGCCGCGAAAACGCGTCGAGTCGGCGCGGCTGCAGGCGCGAAAACCCATCGAGTCGGCGCGAGCGCAGCGCGAAAACGCGTCGAGTCGGCGCGAATGCGCGACGTTTGCTTTGCGTTTGCGCCGACTCGGGCCTTGCAGGCGTTGCGGTTGCGCCGACTCGGGCCTTGTAGGCGTTGCGTTTGCGCCGACTCGGGCCTTGTGGGCGTTGCGGTTGCGCCGACTCGGGCCGACTCGAGGTCAGGCGGTGGCGGCGAAGGCTTCGCCGACGACGTCGAACGCCTCGGCGAGCAGGTCGTCGCCGATCGACAGGGGCGGGAGGAAGCGGAACACGTTGCCCCACGTTCCGCAGGTGAGGGTGACGACGCCGGCCTGGTGGCAGAACGCGTTGACGGCGGCAGCGCGGGCGGCGTCGGGCGTCGTGGTGCCCGGCGCGCAGAGCTCGATCGCCATCATCGCGCCGCGCCCCCGGATGTCGCCGATGACCGGGTGGTCGGCCTGCAGAGCCTCGAGCCGGCCGCGCATGAGCTCGCCGATCGCCCGGGCGCGGGCGCCGAGGTCGTGCTGCCTCATCTCGGCGATCGAGCCGAGCGCGCCGGCGCAGGCGACCGGGTTGCCGCCGTACGTGCCGCCGAGGCCGCCCACGTGCACGCTGTCCATCAGGTCGGCGCGGCCGGTGACACCCGCCAGCGGCATCCCGCCGGCGATGCCCTTCGCCGTGGTGACCAGGTCGGGCACGACACCTTCGTGGTCGCACGCGAACCAGTCACCCGTGCGGCAGAAGCCCGACTGGATCTCGTCGGCGATGAAGACGATGCCCGACGCCGTGGCCCACTCGCTCAACGCGGGGAGGAAGCCGTCGGCAGGAACCACGAACCCGCCCTCGCCCAGGATCGGCTCGATCGCCAGGCAGGCCAGGTTGTCGGCGCCGACCTGCTTGTCGAGGACGTCGATGGCGCGAGCCGCCGCCTCGGCGCCGGAGAGCCCGTCGCGGAACGGGTAGGACATCGGGGCGCGGTAGATCTCACCGGCGAACGGGCCGAACCCGTTCTTGTAGGGCATGTTCTTGGCCGTCATGGCCATCGTGAGGTTCGTGCGGCCGTGGTAGGCGTGGTCGAAGACCGCGACCGCGTCGCGGCCGGTCGCGACCCTCGCGATCTTGACGGCGTTCTCGACGGCCTCGGCGCCGGAGTTGAACAACGCGGACTTCTTCGCGTGGTCACCGGGCGTCAGCTCGGCCAGCTGTTCGCAGACGTCGACGTAGCCGTCGTACGGCGTGACCATGAAGCAGGTGTGGGTGAACGCCGCCACCTGCTCCTGGACGCGCCTGACGACCTCGGGCGCCGCGTTGCCCACGGAGACGACGGCGATGCCCGAGCCGAGGTCGATCAGTGAGTTGCCGTCGACGTCGACCAGTACGCCGCCGCCGGCCGCCTCGACGAACACGGGCAGCACGGTGCCGACCCCGTCGGCGACGAAGGACTTCTTCCGGGCGAGCCGGGCGGCCGACTCGGGGCCGGGGATCTCGGTGACGAGCCGACGCTCCTGGGGGAGCGTCGGGACCGCCGGTCTGGGCAGGGGTCTGGGGCATGTCCCGGAGACTAGTGACGCTGGTCGGGTCACGGCCACCCTCGCCGCCCGGACGGTTCCGCCATGGGCCGTCCGGTGGAAGTCTGACCCCATGGGCGACTACCAGGCGACGTACGACCGCTCCCTGCGTGACCCTGAGGACTTCTGGCGGGAGCAGGCGGACCTCGTCGACTGGATCAAGAAGCCCGACGCCATCCTCGACACGAGCCGCGCGCCGTTCTCCCGCTGGTTCCCCGACGCCAGCCTCAACACGTGCTTCAACGCCCTGGACCGGCACGTCGTGCACGGCCATGCCGAGCGCACGGCGCTGATCTACGACTCGGCGTACTCCGGCGAGCGGCGGCGACTTCACCTACGCCGAGCTGCTGGAGCACGTGGCGGCGTTCGCCGGTGCGCTCCAGCAGCTGGGTGTCGGCAAGGGCGACCGCGTCGTCATCTACCTGCCGATGATCCCCGAGGCCGCCATCGCGATGCTGGCCTGCGCGCGGATCGGCGCCGTGCACTCCGTGGTCTTCGGGGGATTCGCCCCCGCCGAGCTCGCCGTGCGCATCGACGACGCCCAGCCGAAGGTCGTGGTCTCGGCGTCGTGTGGGGTCGAGCCGTCGCGCGTCGTCGAGTACAAGCCGATCCTCGACAATGCCCTCGAGCGGGCGAACCACACTCCGGACGCCGTGATCGTGAAGCAGCGACCGCAGGTCGAGGCCGCGCTGGTGGAGGGTCGCGACCTCGACTGGGACCTGGTGATGAAGGCGGGCCGTGCGGATCCGGCCGGCTGCGTCGAGGTCGCCGCCACGGACCCGCTCTACATCCTCTACACCTCCGGAACCACCGGGAAGCCCAAGGGCGTCGTCCGCGACAACGGTGGTCACGCGGTCGCCCTCGCGTGGTCGCTGCCGAACGTCTACGGGGTCGACGAGGGCGACGTGTGGTGGACCGCCTCCGACGTCGGCTGGGTCGTCGGCCACTCCTACATCGTCTACGCGCCGCTGATCACCGGGGCGACGACGATCCTCTACGAGGGCAAGCCGGTCGGGACGCCCGACGCGGGCGCGTTCTGGCGGGTGATCGCCGAGCACGGCGTGAAGGCACTGTTCACCGCACCGACGGCCTTCCGGGCGATCAAGAAGGAGGACCCCGAGGGCCGGCTCCGGGCGGCGTACGACCTCTCGTCGCTGGAGACCCTGTTCCTGGCGGGGGAGCGACTCGACCCCGACACCTACCAGTGGGCCACCGACGCGCTCGGCATCCCCGTGGTGGACCACTGGTGGCAGACCGAGACCGGCTGGCCCATCGCCGCCAACCTGCGCGGCCTCGAGCCGCTGCCGATCAAGCCAGGCTCACCGTCGGTGCCCGTCCCGGGCTGGGACGTGCGCGTGCTCGACGCCACGGGTGCCGAAGTGCCCGCCGGCACCGAGGGGGCGATCTGCGTGAAGCTGCCGCTGCCGCCCGGCGCCCTCCCCACGTTGTGGAACGACGACGAGCGGTTCGTGGCGTCGTACCTCTCGGCCTTCGACGGCTACTACCTGTCCGGCGACGGAGGGTACGTCGACGACGACGGCTACCTGTTCGTGATGGGCCGGACCGACGACGTGATCAACGTCGCCGGCCACCGCCTCTCGACGGGGTCGATGGAGGCCGTGCTCGCCCAGCACCCCGCGGTGGCCGAGTGCGCGGTGATCGGGGTGGCCGACCCGATGAAGGGCCAGGTGCCTCGCGGCTTCGTCGTGCTCAAGGCCGGAGTGGAGGTCGACCACGACGAGCTCGCGCGTGAGCTGGTGCAGCTGGTGCGCGACGAGATCGGCGCCGTCGCGGCGTTCAAGGACGTGAGCGTGGTCGCCGGGCTGCCGAAGACCCGCAGCGGCAAGATCCTGCGCAAGACGATGCGCGAGATCGCCGACGGCCACGACGTCCCCGTGCCGTCGACGATCGAGGACCCGGCCGTTCTCGACGCGCTGCGGCCTGCCCTACGGCGTGGGTAGGCGGGCGTTGAGCCGGGCGGCCTGGCGGGTGAGGTGGTCGCGCTCGGCGAGGTTCGGTGCGTGGAGCGCCGCCTCGGCGTAGAGCCGCGCCGCGGTGGGCAGGTCGCCGTCGCGCTCGTGGAGGTACGCCGCGACGGCGGTGTGGCGCGGCAGGGAGTCGTCGAGCGCGGCCAGCGCGGCCAGGCCGGCGCGCGGGCCGTCGGCCTCGCCGACCGCGACCGCCCGGTTGAGCCGGACGACGGGGCTGTCGGTGAGCCGGCCAGCTCGTCGTACCACTCCACGATCTGCACCCAGTCGGTCTCCTCGGCGGTGCGGGCGTCGGCGTGCAGCGCGGCGATGGCGGCCTGGGCCTGGAACTCGCCCAGCCGGTCGCGAGCCAGCGCGGCCTGGAGGATCTCGACACCCTCGGCGATCGTGGCGGTGTCCCAGCGGGAGCGGTCCTGCTCGGCGAGCGGCGACCAGGCTGCCGTCGGCGCGCGGTGCGGGCGCGCGGCGGGCGTGGTGGAGCAGCATCAGCGCGAGCAGCCCGGACACCTCGGGGTGGTCGATCGCGGCCGCGAGCTGCCGGGTCAGCCGGATCGCCTCCGCGGCGAGGTCGACGTCGCCGGAGTAGCCCTCGTTGAAGACCAGGTAGAGCACCCGCAGCACGGTGGCGACGTCGCCGGGCTGGTCGAGGCGCACGTCGGAGACGGTGCGCTTGGCCCGGCTGATCCGCTGCGCCATCGTCGCCTCGGGCACGAGGTAGGCCTCGGCGATCTGGCGGGTGGTCAGCCCACCGACGGCCCGCAGCGTCAGGGCCACGGCGGAGGCCGGGGTGAGCGAGGGGTGGGCGCACAGGAAGTAGAGCTGGAGCGTGTCGTCGACCGACGTCGGCGGGCCCGGGCGCCGGCTCGTCGTCGACGAGGTCCTCCCGCCGGCGACGGGCGGTCTCCGACCGGGTCGCGTCGAGGAACCGCCGCCAGGCCACGGTGACCAGCCAGCCCAGCGGGTCGCGGGGCGGGTCGTCGGCCCAGGTGCGGACCGCCTCGACCAGCGCGTCCTGCACGGCGTCCTCGGCCGCCGCGAAGTCGGCTCCGCGGCGGACGAGGATGCCGAGGACGCGCGGGAGTGAGGCTGCGGAGCAGGACCTCGTCCACGTCGGCGGTCACTCCTCGATGGTCGGCGGGCGCGTGCAGGAACGGGCGCACCTCGAGCCACTCGTGGATCGGCTTGCCGCCCGCCCCGGGAGCCGCCGACAGCTCGCCGGCCAGCTCGAGCGCGCGCTCGTGGGTGTCGACGTCGATGATCATCCAGCCGGCGATGAGGTCCTTGGTCTCCGCGAACGGACCGTCGGTGACCGGCGGGCGGCCCTCGCCGTCGTACCGGACCCACGAGCCCTCGGGCGCCAGCGCCTGGCCGTCGACGAACTCGCCGGTGCCCTCGAGCCGGGTCGCGAAGTCGCTCATGAACTGGATGTGGGCCGTGATCTCCTCCGGCGTCCACTGGTCCATCGGGACGTCGTTGACCGCGGCGGGGGCGCCTCGGTAGTGCTTGAGCAACAGGTACTTCGCCATGGTGGTTCTCCTCGGTGCTAGGCGGCCCATTGTGGTCGCGTTCAGAGCAGGGACGGAGCGGCTCGACGGTTCTCGACATCCTCCCGGGAGGAATCTCGGATCCGCCTCGGACACAATGTGCCCGTGCAGCGACGTGACGTGGTGGTGCTGGGGTCGACCGGGTCGATCGGGACCCAGGCCCTCGACCTGGTGCGCGACAACCCCGACCGGTTCCGCGTCGTCGGCCTGACCGCGGGCGGGTCCAACCCGGAGCTGTTCGAGAAGCAGGTGGCCGAGTTCGCCCCGGCGTACTCCGGCCTGGGCGAGGAGGCCTCGACCGAGGCCGCGGGCCGCGCCTGCGACATCGTCCTCAACGGCATCACCGGGGCCGTGGGGCTGCGGCCGACGCTGGCCGCGCTCGAGGCCGGCAACACGCTCGCGCTCGCCAACAAGGAGTCCCTCATCATCGGCGGCCCGCTCGTCACGCGGCTCGCGGCGCCCGGCCAGATCGTGCCCGTCGACAGCGAGCACTCGGCGCTGGCGCAGTGCCTGCGCGGAGGCCGCGCCGACGAGGTACGCCGCCTCGTGCTGACCGCGTCGGGCGGCCCGTTCCGCGGCTGGTCGGCCGAGCGGCTCGCGCGACGTGACCCCGGAGCAGGCGCTCGCCCACCCGACCTGGTCGATGGGGCCGGTGATCTCGGTCAACTCGGCGACGCTGGTCAACAAGGGCCTGGAGGTCATCGAGGCCCACCTGCTCTTCGGGCTCGACTTCGACCGGATCGAGGTCGTGGTGCATCCGACCAGCGTCGTGCACTCGATGGTGGAGTTCGTCGACGGCTCGACGATCGTGCAGGCGAGCCCGCCGACGATGCGGATCCCGATCGCGCTGGCGCTGGCCTGGCCCGACCGGGTCCCGGACGCCGCCGCGCGCCGTGGACTGGACGCGGCCGGAGACGTGGGAGTTCTTCCCGCTCGACGACGCGGCCTTCCCCGCCGTCGGCGCTCGCCCGGCAGGCCGGGTCCGCGGGCGGCACCGCGCCGGCGGCGTACAACGCGGCCAACGAGGTGTGCGTGGACGCGTTCCTCGGCGGGCCGGCTGAGCTTCGCCGACATCGTGCCGACGGTGCGCGACGGTGCTGGAAGCACACGCCGCAGACGAGGGCCCGGTACCCTCGAAGGCGGCGGACCTGACCGTCGACGACGTCCTGGCCGTCGACGCGTGGGCCCGGGCGAGAGCCCGGTCCACGTCCGCCCGCCCGTGACCCAGCCCGGCCGACCCGGGCCTGCCGAGAAGGAACCCGATGACCGCGCTGCTCTACCTGCTCGGCGTGGTCGTCTTCGTCGTCGCGATCCTCGTCTCGATCGGGTTGCACGAGCTGGGGCACATGATCCCGGCCAAGGCGTTCGGCGGGAAGGTCACGCAGTACTTCATCGGCTTCGGCCCGACCGTGTGGAGCAAGCAGGTCGGCGAGACGGAGTACGGCTTCAAGGCCGTCCCGCTGGGCGGCTACGTCAAGATCGTCGGCATGCTGCCGCCGGGCGCCGACGACCTCGGCGAGGTGGAGTACGACGAGCACGGTGAGCGCGTCCTGCGGGTCCGCAAGTCCAACACGGGGATGTTCACCCAGCTGATCTCCGACGCGCGCGCGGCCGAGTGGGAGCACGTCAAGCCGCGGCGACGAGGACCGGCTGTTCTACCGGATGTCGTGGTGGAAGAAGGTCGTCGTGATGGCGGGCGGCCCGACGGTCAACATCGCGATCGCGTTCTTCCTGTTCTGGGGTGTCTACAGCACCTACGGCAACTCGAGGAGCCCGTGATCACGCCGGTGGTCAGCGACGTCCTCGACTGCGTGGTGCCCTACACCGAGGACGGCCGTGCCTGCACCGCCGCAGGACCCGGTGACGCCGGCCAAGGAGGCGGGGCTGCAGGACGGCGACCGGTTCGTGGCCGTCAACGGGGCGCCGGTGACGAGCTGGGACGAGCTCCAGGACCGGATCCGCGACAACGCCGACGGCGAGGTCACCCTCGTGGTCGAGCGCGACGGCGAGGAGCTCACCGTCACGACCAACACCGTCGGTCGACCGCCCGACCGATCTCCGAGGACCCGACCGACGAGACGCTCACCGAGGTCGGCTTCCTCGGCGTCCAGCCGACCGTCGACGGGCTGCAGACCGGCGGCCCGCTCTACACCGTCGAGCAGATGGGCCACATGACGGTGCGCACCGTCGAGGCGCTCGCGACGCTGCCGATCAAGGTCTGGGGCGTGGCCAAGGCGATCGTCGGCGTCGAGGAGCGTGCGGTCGACAGCCCGGTCAGCATCGTCGGTGGCGGCCGGATCGCGGGCGAGACCGCGTCGACCGACCTGATCCCGAGCACCGACAAGGTCGTCTTCCTCGCGATGCTGGTCGCCGGCTTCAACTTCTTCATCGGGATGTTCAACTTCATCCCGCTGCTGCCGCTCGACGGTGGCCACATCGCCGGCGCCCTCTACGAGGCGGTGCGCCGTGGGTTCGCCCGGCTGCGCCGCCTGCCTGATCCCGGCTACGTCGACGTGGCCCGGCTGCTGCCGTGGCGTACGTCGTCGCGTCGGTCATGCTCGTGATGGGTCTCGTGCTGATCGTCGGCGACCTGGTCGCCCCCGTCGAGACCGGCCTGTGATCCGCGTCCTCGGTAGCCTGAGTGACCATGACCTCCGTCGGCCTGGGCATGCCCGCCCTGCCCCCGCCCGTGCTCGCCCCGCGCCGCCCCACGCGGCAGATCCAGGTGGGCAAGGTGGGGGTCGGCAGCGAGCACCCGATCTCGGTGCAGTCGATGACGACGACCCTCACCTCCGACGTCAACAGCACCCTCCAGCAGATCGCCGAGCTCACCGCGACAGGCTGCGACATCGTGCGCGTGGCCTGCCCCAGCCAGGACGACGCCGATGCCCTGCCGGAGATCGCCCAGCACTCGCAGATCCCGGTCATCGCCGACATCCACTTCCAGCCCAAGTACGTCTTCGCCGCCATCGAGGCGGGCTGTGCCGCCGTACGCGTCAACCCCGGCAACATCCGCAAGTTCGACGACCAGGTCAAGGAGATCGCCGCCGCGGCGAAGGACCACGGCACGTCGATCCGCATCGGGGTCAACGCCGGGTCGCTCGACAAGCGGCTGCTGGAGAAGTACGGCAAGGCCACACCCGAGGCGCTCGTCGAGAGCGCGGTCTGGGAGGCCGGCCTGTTCGAGGAGCACGGCTTCCAGCGACTTCAAGATCTCGGTCAAGCACAACGACCCGGTCGTGATGGTGCGGGCCTACGAGCTGCTCGCCGAGGCCGGCGACTGGCCGCTCCACCTCGGCGTCACCGAGGCGGGACCGGCGTTCCAGGGCACGATCAAGTCGGCCGTCGCGTTCGGTCACCTGCTCAGCCAGGGGATCGGCGACACGATCCGGGTCTCGCTCTCGGCGCCGCCGGTCGAGGAGGTCAAGGTGGGCCTGCAGATCCTGGAGTCGCTCAACCTCAAGCCGCGCCGGCTCGAGATCGTGTCGTGCCCGTCGTGCGGCCGTGCGCAGGTCGACGTCTACACCCTGGCCGAGCAGGTCACCGCCGGTCTCGAGGGCCTCGAGGTGCCGCTTCGGGTGGCGGTCATGGGCTGCGTCGTCAACGGGCCCGGCGAGGCGCGCGAGGCCGACCTCGGCGTCGCCTCCGGCAACGGCAAGGGTCAGATCTTCGTCAAGGGCGAGGTCATCAAGACCGTCCCCGAGTCGCAGATCGTCGAGACCCTCATCGAGGAGGCCATGCGCATCGCCGAGGGCATGGAGCCGGTCGACGGCGCCGAGCCGTCCGTCAGCGTCAGCTGAGCGCGTGGCAGCCGACTACCGCGGTGCTGTGGTCGGTTAGGCCCCCGCCCGCCGCCCCCTAACCGGCAACAGCGCCGCGCCAGTCGGTAGCCCCGCGGCCACGGCGCCCCACCTAGAGTCGGGCGCGTGACGGACGCCGGGCTGCTGCGCGACCGCGACTTCGTGCTCTACCTGGCCTCCCGCGGGCTCAGCGTGACCGGCAGCATGGCCACCTACATCGCCCTGCCGGTGCTGGTCTACCGCACCAGCGACGACGCCGGGCTCACCGCGCTGGTCGCGGCCCTGGAGGCGGCGCCGTACCTGCTGTTCGGCCTGCTCGCCGGCGCGCTCACCGACCGCTGGGACCGCAAGCGGGTCATGGTGGTCGGCCGACCTGCTCAGCGCCGTCCTGCTGCTCACCATCCCCGCGGCGGCTGCCGCTGGACGCGCTGACCGTCCCGCACGTGATGGCGGTCGCCTTCCTCGGCCCGACGATCGGGGTGTTCTTCGACGGGGCGGTCTTCGGGGCGATCCCGACGCTGGTCGGGAGGGGCCGGATCGCGGAGGCGAACTCCTACGTCTGGAGCCTGCAGAGCATGATCGAGATCGTGGCGCCCGCGGTCATCGGGGCCACCCTGGCGGTGATCTCGCCGGCGTGGATCCTCGGCTTCGACGCCGTCTCGTTCCTCGTCAGCGCGATGCTCCTGGCCAGGATCGCCCGGCCGATGTGGGACGCGAGCCGGGCGCGAGACCCGATGAGCGTCCACGTGGTGGTGCGCGACGTGCGTGAGGGGCTGAGCTTCCTCGTCGGTCACGAGGGCGTTCGCTCGATGACGATCGTCGGCACGTTGATGATGGTCAGCATCGGCGGCTACATGGCCCTGACCGTCGTGTGGCTCGACCGCGTGCTCGGACTCGGCACCGAGGGCTGGCGGTTCGGCGTGACGTACGTCGCGTGGGCCATCGGCGGCCTCGCGGCCTCGCTCGCCGTGCCGCGCCTGGTGAGGTTCGTCGCGCCGGCGCGGATCACCCTGGTCGCCGTGCCCTTCGCGGCCGGGCTCGGCGTCGTCACCTCGCGCGTGACCACCTGGTGGGTCGCGGCGCTGCTCTACGTCGGCTGGGCCGCGGCCGTGACGATGGTCGTGGTGAACTCCATCAGCTACCGCCAGGCCGTCACGCCCGAGCATCTGCAGGGTCGCGTCAACACCGCCGGCCGGATGCTCAGCTGGGGCATCGGCTGGACCGGCGGCGCGCTGCTGAGCGGGATCCTCGTCGGCCCCCTGGGGCTTCGGCCCGACCGCGTTGGCCTTCGCCTCGGTGGCGGTGCTCGCGGCGGCGTTCGCCTGGTCCAGCCCGCTGCGCCGGATCGCCTCGGAGGCCTCCACGCCCACCACCGTCGGCGCGTAGGCTCGCGTCGTGCTGACCACCGACCGCGGGATCCGGGTGCTGGGATCCGCGGATCTCGACGACTTCCTGGCCCTCACCGGCCGCGATCCGGTGGCCAACGTGTTCGCGGAGTACCGCGGTCGCAGCACGCGCCTCGACCCGCGCTGGCTCGGTGGTGAGGTCTGGGGCCGGTACGACGCCGCGGGCCGGCTCACCTCGGCGTGCCACGTCGGCGCCAACCTCGTCCCCATCGAGGCCGATGCCGAGGCGGCACGAGCCTTCGCCGAGCGCGCTCTCGCCCGACCGCGCTCGATCTCGACCATCGTCGGCGCCCACGCGGCGGTCGAGGCCTTCTGGGAGGTCGTCGGACCGACCTGGCAGGACGTGCGCGAGCTCCGGTGGCGCCAGCCGCACCTGGTCATCGACCACGAGCCCGGCGTCCCTCCGGACCCCGCTGTCCGCCGCAGTGTGCGCTCCGACTTCCCGGCCCTCTACCCGGCGTGCGTGGCGATGTACCAGGAGGAGATCGGGGTCTCGCCCGAGCTCGCCGGCGGCCGGGAGATGTATCGCGCCCGGGTGCTGCAGCTGATCGGGCGCGGTTGGTCCTTCGCGCGCTACGACGGTGGGCGCGTGGTCTTCAAGGCCGAGGTCGCGTGCGTGTCGCCGACCGCCGCACAGGTCCAGGGCGTGTGGGTGCCGTCCGACCGTCGTGGCGAGGGCCTGGCCACCCGGGGGCTGGCCGCCGTGGTGGAGCTGGTACGACGCGAGGTGGCGCCCACCGTCTCCCTCTACGTCAACGAGTGGAACGCGCCGGCGCGGGCTGTCTACCAGCGCATCGGCTTTCGCGAGACGGCGCAGTTCTCGACGATCATGTTCTGATGGCCACGCCCACCAAGGATGTCGCGCTGCTGGCCGGGATCTTCGCCGCGAGCGGCGTCCTGCACCTGTCCCGGCCCCAGGTCTACGAGCCGCTGATGCCGGCCTTCGTCCCCGCCCACCGCGAGGTGATCCTCGGCTCGGGAGTGGCGGAGCTGCTGTGCGCGGCGGGCCTCCTGCACCCGCGCACCCGCTCGTCGGCCGGGTGGGCCTCCGCGGCGTTGCTGGTCGCCGTCTACCCGGGCAACCTGAAGATGGCGGCCGACGCCGCCCGCAGCCGCAGCACGCGCTTCAAGGCCATCGCCTTCGGGCGGCTGCCCCTCCAGCTCCCGATGATCAGGGCCGCGCTGCGGGCGGCCCGGGGAGCCTGAAGGCCGCCTGCGGGCTGCGCACAGCCGGGGTCGACCGGAGCCGGGAGGCCCGCTCGCACGCGGCGCGCACGCACCGGACCAGCGCCGACCGTCTCGTGCCGTTGGTCTGGAGGAGCAGCGGCGTCGGAGGTCTCCCACTGCACGAGGCCGAAGAAGAACGGTGCGTCGTACGTCGCCACGCGTCGCCCACCGGCGGTGCGGACGGTCACCCGGTTGGGACCGAGGCCGTCGGTGAGCAGGTCGACCAGCGCCAGGCGGCGGCCGTCGGGCGAGAAGTCCGTGACCCGCTCGGTGCACGACTCCGAGAGGACCGCCGCCGGGTCGGACAGCGTCGACACGACCGAGCAGCCGCCGTCGTAGGGATCATCGGTGAGGACCGCGAGCCGGTCGGAGGAGATGTCTGCCTGGTAGCCCGTGCGCCGGCTGACCCGTTGCTTCGCGCCCGTCGAGATGTTCCAGATCGTGGTGCGCGCGGGGGACGTCGTGCCGACGACGAGGTCGTCGCCGTCGAGATCGAGGACGTTCGCGAAGCCCGGGAACGTCGTCGTGTGCCGCACGCCGCCGGTCACGGCGTCGTGGATCGTGACGGCCGTCTCGTTCGCCCGCACCCGCGTCTGCGGGATGGCGAGCAGGTCGCCGTCTGTCGACAGCACCGAGCCGTAGGCCTCCCGGGCGCGGAGCAGGAGCGTGGAGTCGCCGTCCGGCTGCACGCGCCAGATGCTCGGCCTGCGGGCGCCGTCGCTCGTCCACGAGACGTAGTCGCCGCGCGAGGCCCCGATCAGCACGCTGGAGTCCGCCATCGGGACCCGCCGGGCGCCGTCGACCAGGACGTTGCCGATGACCACGGGGACCGAGGGGTCGGCGCCACGCGCGAGCGAGCCGGGCTGGAGCGTCAGCTCCGGCGCCGCGCTCGCCGGTAGCGCCGTGACCGACACGGCGACAGCGACGCCCACGGCAACCGCGAGGGTCGCCCGCGAGCGGGTGGCGAGGGTCATGGGGCGTCCCGGGGGCTTGGCGGCGCTGGCGTTGACGACACTACCTGCCGGGCCCGGGGTTCCAGCCATCGTGAAAACGCAAGCCATGCTTGACGGTGCGGGTCGCCCGCTCACAGGCGCACCCCGTCGCAGGTCGCACCGGCCACCGGACGCCGGTCCGGAGCCGAGGAGGTCAGCGCGCAGCCCGCAGCGGTGCCTCGTGGGCCACGACCTTGGTGGCGCGCTCGCACCCGTCCGCGTCGCAGCGGACGAGGGCGCCCTTGGTCTTGGCGTACGTCTCGGCGAGGACGTCGCGACCGTCCTCGAACCAGATCCGGCCGTAGTAGTAGGGCGCGTCGAAGACCCCGAGCTTGCGGCCGGTGGTCTTGCGCAGCGTGAACCGGTTGGGGCCGAGCCCGTCGCTCAGGATGTGGGTCGTGGCGATGTGGGAGCCGTCGAGGGAGAACGCCTCGACGGCCTCCTCGCACGAGCGCCACAGCGTCCGGACGGGGTTGGAGAGTGGCGAGACGTCCGTGCAGCCGCCCTGGTAAGGGTCCTTGGTGAAGACCGCGAGTCGGTCGGCCGCGATGTCGGCGCGGTAGCCCGCCTGCTTGACCAGGCGTCTGAGGTTGTCGGTGGTGACGTTCCAGGCGGACGTCCACACCGGCCCGAAACCACCGAGGATCGCGGTCCTGCCGTCGTAGTCGAGGATGCGCGCGTAGCCCGGCACCTCGTGCTTGAGCGTGACGGCGCCCGTGACGGCGTCGTAGCGCCGCAGCACGGTGCGCTCGTCGGAGAACGAGCGCGACGCCACGAACGACGCCCCGTCGGCCGCCAGCGTCGCGTCGCTGAGCGAGACTCCCTCCGCCAGCGTGGTGCGCGCACCCACCGGGCTCACCCGGACGACGCGCTCGACCGCGGCCTTCTGGTCGTAGCCCTGCAGGACGTAGTCGTCGCCCGCCTTCCCGAGGAAGCGGCTGGCGCCGCGGGGGAGCCGGACCGTGAGACTGCCGTCGTGGAGCTCGCGGTCGACCACGTAGGGCACGGTCGGCGCCGGGCCCTTGTCGAGGTCGGCCAGGCGCAGCTGCTCCGGCGCGGCCTGGGCAGGTGCGGGAGTGAGCACGGAGGCGGCCACCAAGGAGGCCAGGCAGCGGGGCGAGCAGGAGGCGGCGCGAGCGCATGGTGAGGGTCTCCGTATCGGGAATCGTTCGTGGGGTGTGCTGGCGGTGTGATGCGGTTGTGGCGGGGTTGTGGCGGGAGCTTCGTGGCGTAGGACGCCTCCGGACCCAGTTTGGTTGCCTCCACCGACAACCGGATCGCGGAGCCGGTGCCGGCGCCCGTAGCCTGACCACATGATCCTGCGGATGTCGACCCTCTTCGTGCGAACCCTGCGCGAGGACCCCAACGACGCGGAGGTGCCCAGCCACCGGCTGCTGGTGCGTGCCGGCTACGTGCGCCGCGCCGCTCCGGGCATCTACACCTGGCTCCCGCTCGGGCTGCGGGTGCTGCGCAAGATCGAGCAGATCATCCGCGACGAGATGGACGCGATGGGCGCCCAGGAGCTGCTCTTCCCGGCGCTGCTGCCCAAGGAGCCCTACGACGCCACCGAACCGCTGGACCGAGTACGGCAGCAACATCTTCCGGCTCAAGGACCGCAAGGGCGGCGACTACCTCCTCGGCCCCACGCACGAGGAGATGTTCACGCTGGTGGTGAAGGACCTCTACTCGTCGTACAAGGACCTGCCCCTGTGGATCTACCAGATCCAGAACAAGTACCGCGACGAGCAGCGCCCCCGTGCGGGTGTCCTGCGCGGGCGCGAGTTCGTGATGAAGGACTCCTACTCCTTCGACGTCGACGACGCCGGGCTCGACGCGTCGTACCAGGCCCACCGCGACGCCTACATCCGGATCTTCGACCGCCTCGGCTTCGACTACGTCATCGTCAGGGCGACCTCGGGTGCGATGGGCGGGTCGAAGTCGGAGGAGTTCCTCGCTCGCGCCGACGTGGGGGAGGACACCTACGTCCGCTGCTCGCACTGCGACTACGCCGCCAACGTCGAGGCCGTCAGCGTGCGGCCCGCCCGCGCCCGTTCCGTACGGCGACGTGCCCGCCGCCCACGCGGAGGAGACGCCCGACACGCCCACCATCGAGACCCTCGTCGACCACCTCAACGAGAAGTGGCCGCGCGACGACGGGCCCTGGACCGCCGCCGACACGCTGAAGAACGTGCTCGTCGTGCTCAAGCACGCCGACGGCACCCGCGAGCCCCTCGCGATCGGCGTCCCGGGCGACCGCGAGATCGACCTCAAGCGACTCGAGGGCCAGCTCGAGCCCACCGAGGTCGAGCCGATGGACGAGGACGAGATGCGCCAGCACCCGACGCTGGTGAAGGGCTACATCGGTCCGGGCGCGCTCGGCTCCGAGGGCACCTCGGGCATCCGGTTCGTCGTGGATCCCCGCGTCGTCGAGGGCACCCGCTGGGTCACCGGCGCCAACGTCGACGGCTCCCACGTCATCGACCTCGTCGTCGGCCGGGACTTCACCCCCGACGGCACCATCGAGGCCGCCGAGGTGCGCGACGGCGACGCGTGCCCCAACTGCGAGGAGGGTGCGCTCGAGAGTGCGCGCGGCATCGAGATGGGTCACATCTTCCAGCTCGGCCGCAAGTACGCCGACGCGCTCGGCCTGCAGGTGCTCGACGAGAACGGCAAGCTCGTGACCGTCACGATGGGCTCCTACGGCATCGGCCCCTCCCGCGCGGTCGGCGCCATCGCCGAGAACACGCTCGACGACATCGGGCTGTGCTGGCCGCGCGAGGTCGCGCCCGCCGACGTCCATCTCGTCGCCACCGGCAAGGACGACGCGATCTTCGAGGCGGCCGCCGCGCCTGGCGGCCGAGCTCGGCGCCCACGGCGTCGACGTGATCTACGACGACCGGCCCAAGGTCAGCCCTGGCGTGAAGTTCAAGGACGCCGAGCTGATCGGCGTCCCGACGATCGTCACCGTCGGGCGCGGGCTGGCCGACGGCGTCGTCGAGGTGAAGGACCGCAGGACGGGCGAGCGCACCGACGTGGCCGTCGCCGACGCCGCCGCCCACCTGGCGGGCGTGGTCGGGAAGGCCGGGCGCGGGTGAGGGGGATCGATGCGGTCATCTTCGACTGGGGCGGCACCCTCACCCAGTGGCACGACATCGACTTCCACGAGGAGTCGCTGGCGCTCGCCCAGGCCGTGCGCACCGCCGGCGACCACGACCACCCGGTCAACGCCGAGCGGCTGCACCGACGCCGGCGAGACCATCTGGGGCTGGTCGCGCGACCACCAGCGCAGCGCCACCATCGACGACCTGTTCATCGAGGCGGGGCTCGAGCACGATCCGGAGCTGCTGACGGCGTACTTCGACTTCTGGGAGCCGCACACGCTCACCGATCCCGACGTGCTGCCGATGCTCGAGGAGCTCCGCGCCGCCGGGATCAAGATCGGCATCCTGTCCAACACGATCTGGCCGCGGGCGTGGCACCACCGGGTCTTCGGGCGCGACGGGGTGCTGCCGCTGATCGACGGCGACGTCTACACCTCCGAGATCCCGTGGACCAAGCCGTCTCCGAACGCGTTCCGGGCGGGCATGGACGCCGTCGGCGCCACGGACCCGGCCCGGTGCGTGTACGTCGGGGACCGCCTCTTCGACGACGTGTGGGGAGCCCACAACGCCGGGCTGAAGGCGATCCACGTGCCGCACAGCAACATCCCGGCGCAGCAGATCGGGCACACCGAGGGGCAGCCGGACGGGGTCGTCCAGCGGCTCGCAGACGTGCCTGCGGTGCTCCGGCAGATCGCGGCCGAGCAGCGCGAGACGCGACTGACCCGATGACCTGCCCTGTGACGGCTGAGCACCGCCGTTGCGGGCGGTCCCTGCGGGGCCCGAGACTCGAACGAGGTCGTCGTGACGGACGCGACGCATGGGATCGCGCTCCCTCGGGCGTGACGACGGCACCGCTTTCTGCAGGTTGTTGCAGTGCGAAAACCTGAGGATCTGTTCTGTCCCGGACCCCGCTGATAGCGATGCATACTTTTGCAAGAGGTTCCGACGGGATGCTGGCCCGGACGAACCCAGCGCCGTACGACCCAGGGTCTCATGCTGACAGACCCGCACAACGGTCCGCGACCTTGTCGGTCCGGGGGAGATCTCGGGACTTCCCCGGAGGGCAAGCTCGCGGACCGCGGTGTATTTCGGGGGTACCGCCGCTCGGCCTCGTGGCCACGTGCCGCCGATTCTTCTGCGCGCACCCCCTCCCCAAGCACGTCCTCCGGGGCTACCTTGGACCGCCCGGACGATCCGGGCGATCTCGGACTCCTAGGAGGAGCTGCATGCGCACCACCACCTCTCGCCTCGCCGCCGCCGCGGCCGCGGGACTCGTCATCGTCCTGGCCGGCCTCACCGCCCCCGCCTCGGCGCTCAGCGCCGACGGCGCCGCCGGCGTCGGACTGCGTCGAGACCGACGCCCACGGCGCCGCAGGCGCCCGCGGTGGCAGGCCACGGGCCGGACCACCGCGACGTCTCGGCGGCCGAGCAGAAGGCCATCGCCAAGGACGCCAAGGAGCGGCTCGGCCAAGAAGCCCGGCGGCGCGGTCACGGGCGCGAGCGTGCCGGTCTACGTGCACGTGATGGCCGCCGCCAACGGCGAGGGCAACGTCACCGACGCCCAGATCGCCCAGCAGATCGCCGTCCTCAACACGACCTTCGCGGGTCAGGAGGGCGGCAGCAACACCGGCTTCACCTTCACCCTGGCCGGATCGACCGCTACTTCAACAACAGCTGGCACGCAGGACAAGCAGAGCAACAGCTACCGCGCGGCAGACCCGGCTGGGCGGCGCCAACGCCGCTGAACATCTGGCTCGTGGACTTCAAGTACCTCGGCATCGCCACCTTCCCCTGGGACTACGCCGCAACGCCTCGGATCGACGGCATCCGGGTGCACTACGGCTCCCTGCCCGGTGGCGACATCGCCAACTACAACCTCGGTGAGACCGCCACCCACGAGGCGGGCCACTGGCTCGGGCTCTACCACACCTTCCAGGGCGGCTGCACCGCGACGAACGACGAGGTCGCCGACACCCCGGCCCAGGCCGGCTCCGACCAACGGCTGCCCCGAGGGCGCGGACACCTGCCCGCTGCCGGGCACCGACCCGATCCACAACTACATGGACTACAGCTACGACTCCTGCTACACCCAGTTCACCGCGGGCCAGACCACCCGCATGCAGCAGATGTTCTCGGCCTACCGGGTCTGAGGACCCGGCCTACCGCACGGCCAGGTCGGCGGCGCCCGGGAACGTCTCGGGCGCCGCGCCGAACGCCGTACGCCGCACCGCTGAGGCCGGTGAGCGCGTCGACCGCCCAGCGCCGCTGGTCGCCGACCGTCTCGGCTACCAGCGCGGCGTACGTCGAGGCGCAGCGCTCCTCGAGGTCGGCGGCCGCCGCGGCGACGCCGCTTGCTGTGGCAAGCACCGGAGTCTCGTAGGCGACCTCGGCGGCGACCGGGGCGACGTCCGAGGTCACGAAGGGTCAGGGTCAGCTGGTCGCGCAGGGCCCGGTGCGCGGCATAGGCGTCGCGCAACGCGGCGTACAGCGTCGGGGCTGCCGCCTGCGAGGTGCGTCCGCCGAACGCGCCGTAGAGGTAGACGGCCGCATGCTCGCCGGCGAGCGTCGTCTGGAGCGCGTCGACGGCGGTCACGGCTGCTCCGGGAGGTCGGCGACGTGGGCGGCCACGCCCGCGCTCATGCTCGCGAGCATCCGCGCGAAGGGCCCGCTCGCCGCGGCGACGGCCATGGCGGCCAGCCTGCGCTGGAGCCGGAGCTCCGTCACGACGCAGCCGGGCGAGCGCCTCGGCCGCGTCCCCGGCGGCCGTGGGCGAGTGCACCGCACCGTCACCGGACGCGGGTCCCGCCTCGTCGAGCGTCTCGAGGTGGGCCGCGTGGAGGCGGCGCAGCGGTCCGAGGGGTGCGCGCAGCGCGGGAACCTCCCGGCGCACGCTGGTGACCGACCCCAGTGCGGAGGCGACGATCACCCGCGCCTCGTCGAGCAGCGCGAGATCCGCTTCGGCCGACGGGTCGGTGGGAGCGCCGGCCGTCGGCGCCGGCTCCGCCGGCGGATCGGAGCGCGGGTCGAGGTCGCACGCCGTGAGCAGGAGGGCTCCACCGGCGAGCACGACGCCCCTGCGGGAGGGCCTGCCTGCGCCGTGCACCCGGCGACCCTATCCGGCGAGCTGGCGGTCCCACCCTCCGCGCGAGCCCCGCGGCAGGCGGCCTCTCTCGTTCCTCGCCGTCACCTCTGGCGTCCCTGCCCGGGCCCGAGGTGCGGGCCGCTATCGTGGTGCGTTGACAACAGCACACAGGAGGTCGAGGCGACATGACCCGAGCACCGGACGCGGTTCGCGACCGGATCGAGCAGGAGCTGACCGGACCCCTGGGAGTGCTCGGCCTCGACGTCGAGGCGGTCGAGGTCACCCCTGCCGGCAATCGCCGCGTGCTGCGGATCGCCGTCGACGGCGACGACGGCGTCAGTCTCGACACCATCGCCGACGCGACCCGCGTCGTCTCCGACGCCCTCGACGACTCCGACGTGATGGGCGAGCGCCCCTACACGCTGGAAGTGACCTCCCGCGGCGTCGAGCGACCGCTCACGCTCCCGCGGCACTGGCGCCGCAACGTCGACCGGCTCGTCGCCGTGACCCTCGTCGACGGCGCCGAGCCGGGTCCGTCACCGGCCGCATCACCTCGGCCGGCGACGAGTCCGCGGTCCTCGACGTCGAGGGCGACGCGCGCGAGGTGGCCTACGCCGACGTGGCCCGCGCCCAGGTGCAGATCGAGTTCAACCGCCGTACCAGGAGAACTGACCTAGTGGACATCGACCTGAGCGTCCTGAGGATGCTCGAACGCGAGAAGGAGATCTCCTTCGCGGTGCTCGTGGAGGCCATCGAGCAGGCACTGCTCACGGCGTACCACAAGACGCCGGGCGCCAAGGAGGACGCGCGCGTCGTGCTCGACCGCAAGAGCGGCCACGTGACCGTGTTCGCGGCCGAGCTCGACGACGAGGGCACGAAGATCGGCGAGTACGACGACACGCCCGACGGCTTCGGCCGGATCGCCGCGACCACCGCGAAGCAGATCATGCTCCAGCGGCTGCGCGACGCCGAGGACGACGTCCGCTTCGGGGAGTTCCTCGGCAAGGAGGGCGACCTGATCTCCGGGGTGATCCAGCAGGGCCGCAACCCCGACGACGTGCTCGTCGACCTCGGCAAGCTCGAGGCGATCCTGCCGGTGAGCGAGCGCGTGCCGGGCGAGCGCTACCTGCACGGCGAGCGGATCAAGACGCTGGTGGTGTCGGTGCGCAAGGGCATGCGCGGTCCGCAGGTGACGCTGTCGCGCTCGCACCCCAACCTGGTGCGCAAGCTGTTCGCCCTCGAGGTCCCCGAGATCGCCGACGGCACCGTCGAGATCGCGGCGATCGCCCGCGAGGCCGGCCACCGCACCAAGATCGCCGTCCGCTCGACGGTCTCCGGCGTCAACGCCAAGGGTGCGTGCATCGGCCCCATGGGCCAGCGGGTGCGCAACGTGATGGCCGAGCTGCACGGCGAGAAGATCGACATCGTCGACTGGGCGGAGAACCCGTCCCAGATGGTCGCCAACGCACTCTCGCCGGCGCGGGTCAACGCGGTCGAGATCGTCGACGCCGACGCACGGTCGGCGCGGGTCGTGGTGCCGGACTTCCAGCTCTCCCTCGCCATCGGCAAGGAGGGCCAGAACGCCCGTCTCGCCGCGCGACTGACCGGCTGGCGCATCGACATCAAGTCCGATGAGCCGACGAGCCGCGCCTGACTCCGGGCCCTCGGGCCTTCGACCAGTCGTCGGTGGCCGTCGGACCGGAGCCGGCGGTGCGTCGGCTGCGGCGACCGCGCGGAGGCAGGGCTGGTTAGGCGTTCTTCCGCCACACCACTAAGATGGAGGAAGTGGCTCGCCCTCCGATCACTCCTGCCCGCACCCCGGGCGGGGGACCCGTCAGAACATGCGTCGGGTGCCGGGAGCGGGCCGCGAAGAGCGAGTTGTTGCGGGTGGTCGCCGGAACGGACACGCACGGCCAGCGGTCGTCGTACCCGATCCGACAGCCACCGCGCCGGGCCGGGGAGCACACCTGCATCCCACGCCGGCGTGCTACGACCTCGCGGTGCGGCGGCGAGCGTTCGCCCGGGCCCTCCGGTCCGGCGCGGGGCTGGCCACCGAGCCGGTGGGGGAGTACGTCGCGGCAGTGACGCACCACGTCGAGCAGGCAGCCCGCCCAGCACCATCAGATAGCAGCGGAACACCGACCAGAGACTGGAGCAAGCAGCTCATGAGCACTCGATGAGTACTTTCCGATGAGTTTGCACCACCCATAACGGTCTCGAACCCTCGCGCCGACACCAGTCGGGCCGGAACCCGGGTCTCGAGGCCAGAAGGAGAAACGTGGCTAAGACCCGAGTTCACGAACTCGCCAAGACCTACGGCATCGAGAGCAAGGAAGTTCTCGAGAAGCTGAAGGAGATGGGCGAGTTCGTCAAGTCGCCCTCCTCGACGATCGAGCTTCCCGTCGAGATGCGGTTCAAGAAGCAGTACGGCGAGGCCCTCCTCGCCGCTGCGAAGCCGGCCGAGAAGCCGGCGCCGAGGCGCCGGCTCCGTCAAGGCCGAAAGCCCGCCGAGGCTGCGGCGCCGGCCGCCGAGGCAGCGGCACCCGCGCGCGGCGCCGGCCGACGCGGCGGCTCCGGCCGCCCCCGCGGCTCCCAAGCCCGGCCCGGCGAAGGCAGCCGCAGCCGAGCCGGAGGCCCGCGGCTCAGCCGGCCGCCGAGCCGCGCCGCCGAGCCGCCGCGCCGGCCGCCGACCCGGCGCCGACGCGGCGAAGGCCCCGGCCCCCAAGCCCGTCGGCCGTCCCGGCGGGACGCCGCGCCCCGGCAACAACCCGTTCGCGCCCGCGCAGGGCATGGGCCGACGGCCCGCGCCGGCGCCGAGCGCACCGGGCGACGCCGCGATCCCGCGCCCGCCCGCCGCTCGCGAGGGTGGCGCGCCGGGTCGTCCCGGCATGCCCCGACCCAACCCGGCGATGATGCCCAAGTCCCCGGCCGCCTTCGGCGGTCCCGGCCGGCCGCGGTGGTCCTCCGGGACGCGCCGGTGCGCCCGCTCGCGGCGGTGCCCCCGGTCGTCCGGGTGCGCCCAGCCGTGGCGGGCCCGGCGGCGCTGGTGCCGGTGCTCCGGGCCGCGGTGGCCCGGGCGGCGGTCCCGGCTTCGGCGGTGGCGGCCCCGGTGGGGGCCGTGGCCGTCCCGGCCAGCGTGGCCAGACCCAGGGTGCCTTCGGGCGTCCGGGCGGTCCCTCGCGACGCGGTCGCAAGTCGAAGCGGGCGCGTCGCCAGGAGTTCGAGCAGATGGAGGCCCCGACGATCGGCGGCATCCGCGTCCGCAAGGGCAACGGCGAGACCGTCCGCCTGCCGCGCGGTGCGTCCCTGACCGACTTCGCGGAGCGGATCAACGTCGACGCCGCGTCGCTGGTGCAGATGCTCTTCTCGCTCGGCGAGATGGTCACCGCGACCGAGTCGGTCAACGACGCGACCCTGGAGCTGCTCGGCGAGGAGCTCAACTACATCGTCGAGGTCGTCTCGCCCGAGGACGAGGACCGAGAGCTGCTCGAGTCGTTCGACCTCGAGTACGGCAGCGACGAGGGCGACGAGAGCGACCTGGTCATCCGACCGCCGGTCGTGACCGTCATGGGTCACGTCGACCACGGAAAGACCAAGCTGCTCGACGCGCTGCGCAACGCCAACGTCGCGGGCAAGGAGGCCGGTGGCATCACCCAGCACATCGGCGCCTACCAGGTGCACACCGAGGTCGACGGCAACGACCGTCGCATCACCTTCATCGACACCCCGGGTCACGAGGCGTTCACCGCCATGCGTGCCCGCGGTGCGCAGGCCACGGACATCGCGGTGCTCGTGGTCGCGGCCGACGACGGCGTGATGCCGCAGACGGTCGAGGCGCTCAACCACGCCAAGGCGGCCGGCGTGCCGATCGTGGTCGCGGTCAACAAGATCGACAAGGAGGACGCCGACCCGACGAAGGTGCGCGGTCAGCTCTCCGAGTACGGCCTGGTGCCCGAGGAGTACGGCGGCGACGCGATGTTCGTCGACGTCTCGGCCAAGTCCGAGCTCAACCTCGACAAGCTGCTCGAGGCGATCGTGCTGACGGCCGACGCGTCCCTGGACCTGCGGGCCAACCCGCACCAGGACGCCCAGGGCCTGGTCGTCGAGGCTCACCTCGACCGCGGGCGCGGTCCGGTGGCCACGGTGCTGATCCAGCGCGGCACGCTGCGCGTCGGCGACACGATCGTGGCGGGTCCGGCCTACGGCCGCGTCCGCGCGATGCTCGACGAGCACGGCGACGCCATCGAGGAAGCCGACCCGTCGCGCCCGGCCATGGTGCTCGGCCTGACGTCCGTCCCCGGCGCCGGCCAGAACCTCCTGGTGGTCGAGGACGACCGCACGGCGCGTCAGATCGCCGACAAGCGCGAGGCGCGCGAGCGGGCGGCCAACCAGGCCAAGCGCCGCGTGCGTCGTACCCTCGAGGACTTCATGGCCTCCATGGAGAAGGGCGAGAGCCAGGAGCTCAACCTCATCCTCAAGGGCGACGTGTCCGGTTCGGTCGAGGCTCTCGAGGACGCCCTGTCGCAGATCGACGTCGGCGACGAGGTCAGCCTCCGGGTCATCGACCGTGGCGTCGGTGCGATCACCGAGACCAACGTCGACCTCGCGGCAGCCTCCGACGCGATCATCATCGGGTTCAACGTCCGCCCGCAGGGCAAGGCGACCGAGATGGCCGACAAGGAGGGTGTCGAGATCCGCTACTACTCGATCATCTACCAGGCGATCGAGGAGATCGAGGCGGCTCTGAAGGGCATGCTCAAGCCCGAGTTCGAGGAGAACGTCCTCGGCCAGGCGCAGATCCGGGAGATCTTCCGCTCCTCCAAGCTCGGCAACATCGCGGGCTGCATGGTCACCTCGGGCACGATCCGCCGCAACGCCAAGGTGCGGCTGCTGCGCGACGGTGCCGTGGTGGCCGACAACCTCGACCTCGCGTCGCTGCGGCGCGAGAAGGACGATGCGTCCGAGGTCCGCGAGGGCTTCGAGTGCGGTCTGGTCCTGCGCAACTACCAGGACATCAAGATCGACGACGTGGTCGAGGCGTTCGAGATGCGGGAGATCCCGCGCAGCTGAGTCGTCGAGTTGCGCCTCCGGTCGCCGATGTCTGGCCCGGAGGCGCGACTCGACGGACCGGAGGCGCGACTCAACGAAGAAGGTGTGACATGACCAGCCCGCGGGTGCGCAAGATCGCCGACCGGATCCAGGTGATCGTCGCCGAGATGCTCGAGCGACGGGTCAAGGACCCGCGACTCGGCTTCGCCACCATCACCGACGTCCGCGTCACGGGTGACACCCAGCAGGCCACCATCTTCTACACGGTCCTGGGCGAGGACGAGCAGCTGGCGGCCACGGCGGCGGCGCTGGAGTCGGCCAAGGGGCTGATCCGCTCCGAGGTCGGCAAGCAGCTCGGCATGCGGCACGTGCCGACCCTGACGTTCGTGCCCGACGCGTTGCCCGAGTCGGCCCGGCACCTCGACGAGGTGCTCGCCAAGGCACGCGCCCAGGACGAGGCCGTGGCGGCCTCCCGCGTCGAGACCTACGCGGGCGAGCCCGACCCGTACAAGAAGCCCCGCGAGATCGCCGAGGACGGCGACCTCGACGAGGTCGCCCTCGAGCCACCTGCCGGGTCGGCCCCGCAGGACACGTGAGCGCAGGCCCCGGGCCGACCGGCCTCCTCGTCGTCGACAAGCCCGCCGGGCTGACGTCGCACGACGTCGTGGCGCGGGCCAGGCGCGCCCTCGGCACCCGCAAGGTCGGCCACGCCGGCACGCTCGACCCGATGGCGACGGGGGTGCTCGTGCTCGGTGTCGGCCGGGCCACCCGGCTGCTGGGGCACCTCACGCTGACCGAGAAGTCCTACGACGCCACGGCGCGCCTCGGGGTCGCGACCACCACCGACGACGCCGAGGGCGAGGTCGTCAGCGCGTCGCCTGCCGGCCACCTGGGCGACGACGAGGTCCGCGAGGCGCTGTCCGGGTTCGTCGGCGACATCGAGCAGGTGCCGACGGCCGTCTCCGCGATCAAGGTCGACGGGCGGCGCGCCTACGAGCGGGTTCGCGCGGGCGAGGAGGTCGTGCTCGCGGCGCGCCCGGTGTCGGTGCACGAGCTCGTCGTCCACGAGGTGAGGGCTGCCGCCGACTGCGTCGACGTGGACTTCTCGGTGCGCTGCTCGAGCGGCACCTACGTGCGGGCCATCGCCCGCGACCTGGGGACGGCTCTCGGCGTCGGCGGTCACCTCACCGCGCTGCGCCGCACCGCCGTCGGCGCCTTCGGCCTCCCCGCCGCGTGCTCCCTCGACGACCTGGCGGCGCGTGGTCCGGCCTTGCTCCTGGACATCCGGAACGCCGCCCGGACCACCTTCGCGGCGTACGACCTCGACGACGCGCAGGCCGGGGACGTCCGCGTGGGCCGGCGGCTCGCCCTCGACCTGCCCGTGGGCGGGCCGGTGGCGGTGTTCGCGCCCGACGGCGAGTTCCTCGCCCTCTACGAGCGACGCGGCCCGGATCTTGCGGCAGCCGTGGCCGTGTTCGTCTGATCGTCAACTGGTCTAGTCGACCCTAAAGGGTGTTGGGCAAATACCTTCGTCGGAGGCAAGGTGTCGCCCACGTGTCGTCTTCACCCAGAGGCGGCGGATCCAGCACAACGGGGAGAACATATGTCAGCACCCAAGTTCCGTGCTGCTCTCACGAGCCTGGCGCTCGTCGGGGCGGCAAGCCTGTCGGTGATCGCCGTGTCCGCACCAGCGGAGGCGGCCACCGCGCCCGTCCCGGTCAGCATCAGCAAGAAGCGCGTCGTCACGATGCCGACCGTCGTCCAGCCCGGCGTCAACACCTTCGCGGTCTCGACGAAGGCGAAGCAGTCGGACCTTCCAGCTGCGCAACCCGGCCGCCGGCTACACCGCCGAGGAGGCCGAGCGCGACATCGAGAAGGGTCTCGACCAGGGCAAGCTCAAGCAGCTCAAGCGGTTCGAGGCCAACGTCACCCTGGCCGGTGGCGTGGCCGTCACGGCCGACCACCCGGGCTCGCTCACCGTCACCCTGGCGCCAGGCACCTACTGGGCGCTCGACGTCAGCACCAACGACGCCGTCGAAGTTCTTCGCGTTCACCGTCGGCGGGTGCTCGACACCGGCAACGTCGATGCCGGCTCTGCGTGACGATCAAGGCCAAGGGCGCGACGAAGTGGGCGAACAAGCCGGCCTCGATCCCAAGAAGGGTCTGCTCACCTTCACCAACGGCGCGAGCCAGAACCACTTCATCGAGATGGTCAAGCTCAAGAAGGGCAAGACGCGTCAAGGACTTCAAGAAGTGGTTCCTGAACCCGGAGGGCCCGTCGGGTCCCCCGCCCGTGGACTTCTCCAAGGCATGTCGATAGGTGTCGTGAGCCCCGGGATGTCGAGACCGTCGACTACAAGATCGCCAAGGGCAACTACGTGATGCTCTGCTTCTGGCCGGACGCCACCATGGGCGGCATGGAGCACGCCTTCATGGGCATGATCCGCGGGATCAAGCTCAAGTAGCGGCACTCGGCAAGCCTGACACCGACGAAGCCTCCCGCACCGCCGCCGGCTACGCGGCGGTGTGGGAGGCTTCCGTGCGTGCGGACGTGGCATGACATCTCCGAGGTGCCGGCCGATCTCGGCCGCACGGTGGTGACGATCGGCAACTTCGACGGCGTCCACCGCGGCCACCAGGCCGTGCTGCGACGGGCGCGCGAGGTCGCCGACGAGCTCGGCGTCGAGACCGTCGTGGCCGTGACCTTCGACCCGCACCCCTTCGCGGTGCTCCGCCCCGAGCACGCGCCGGTGACGCTCTCCGGCATCGACGCTCGCCTGCGGCTGCTGGAGCAGCACGGCGCCGACGACGCCCTGGTCGTGCCCTTCAGCCGGGAGATCGCGGCGTGGGCGCCCGAGGAGTTCGTCGACCGCGTGATCGTGGGCGCGCTGCACGCCCGCGCCGTCGTGGTCGGCGCCAACTTCCGGTTCGGGCACAAGGCAGCGGGCGACGTCGCTCTGCTCGCCCGCGAGGGCGAGGTGAAGGACTTCGAGGTCGTGGGCGTCCCTCTCGACGGCGGGCCTCAGGTCTGGTCGTCGACGTACGTGCGCAACTGCCTGGCCGCCGGGGACGTCGAGGGCGCCGCCGAGGCGCTCGGGCGGGCCTTCAGCGTCACCGGGCGCGTGGTCGAGGGCGACCGGCGCGGACGCGAGCTCGGCTACCCGACGGCGAACGTGCCCGTCGGCTCGGTCGCCGCCCCGGCCGATGGCGTGTACGCCGGCTGGCTGACCCGCCTCGACACCGGCGAGCGCCTTCCCTGCGCCGTCTCGGTCGGCACCAACCCGACGTTCGAGGGTGAGCGCACCCGCCGGGTGGAGGCCTACGTGCTCGACCGGACCGACCTCGAGCTCTACGGCGTCGAGGTCGAGGTGGCGTTCGTGGCCCACCTGCGCGACATGATCAGGTTCCAGGGCGAGGGCGCCGTCGCCGCGCTCGTCGACCAGATGGCCGACGACGTACGCCGCGCCCGCGAGCTGCTGGCGTGACTCCTCGATGACGGAGCACCCCGACGTCACCGTCCGGGCCACCGAGCGCTGGCTCGACGGCCACGGGCTGCCGTGGTTCGTCGAGGCGCAGCAGGCCGCCGTACGCCGCCGGCTCACCCGTGCCCACCTCGTGCGCGTCGGTGCGCTCGCCCTCGTGGCGGCTGCGGTGGTGGGCGTCGCGGTCGGCTGGTGGCGCGGCTCGAGCTCGCTGGGGCTCGCCTGGGGAGAGACCACGTTCGCCGTCCTCGTCGGAGCCTGGGCGCTCCGGTCGCTCTACGGCGCCGCGGTGGTCGGGTGGGCCGCGCGTCGGACGCTCCGCTCGTTCGGACTGCTCTTCTCGCTGGCCTCGCGGGCGCTGCCGATGCTGCTGCTCTTCATCACCTTCCTCTTCATCAACACCGAGGTCTGGCGGGTCGCCTCGACGCTCGATGGTGGCGTCATGTGGCAGGCCGTGCTGCTCTTCGCCGTCATCGGCGTCGGGTTCCTCCTGGCCAGGCTGCCCGAGGAGATGGAGGAGTACGACGCCGACCTGACGGCCGAGCGGGTCGTCGAGGCGTGCGCCGGCACGCCCGTCGAGTCAGCGGCCGCCGAGCTGGAGATCACCGAGGAGATGCTCGAGCGGCATTCCGACGTGGTCGGCTTCGAGCGCGGCAACCTGGTGCTGGTCCTGCTGATCGCGCAGGCGATCCAGGTCCTGCTGCTCGCGATCGCGGTGTGGCTGTTCTTCCTGGTGTTCGGGATCGTCGCGATCGACGACGCCGTGATCGAGGAGTGGGTCGGCAACCCGCCTCACTACGCCGGAGGGTTCGGGCTGGTGAGCCGCGAGCTCGTCCAGGTCTCGACCTTCCTTGCGGCGTTCGCCGGGCTCTACTTCACGGTCTACGCCGTCACCGACGGCAACTACCGCAAGCAGTTCTTCACCCGGATCCGCCGGGAGCTCGAGCGGGCCGTGAGCGTGCGGTTGGTGTACCGGTCCCTGCTGGAGGGCGGCGAGTCGGCGGCTCGTCGACCGACAGAGGGTGAGTCGGCGCTCGTCGTCCGGAATAGCGCCGACGCGTCGATCGCGGTCCTCAGGTGGCGTCGAGGTCCTGCTCGACCAGGGCGGCGATCTTGTCGACGGCGGCCTGGTCGTCGCCCGCGACCTCGACGGTGTCACCGTTGCCGGCGCCCAGCGTCATGATCAGCAGCGACGAGCTGGCGTCGACCCCGTTGATCGTGACCTCCGAGCCCAGCTCGCCGGCGGCTTCGGCGATGAGCGCGGCGGGACGGGCGTGCAGGCCGACCGCGGACCCGACGACGACGGACTTGCTGGGCATGGGCTCTCCTTGGGTGGTGGGGTGTAGCTGGATGCTACGGGTGGTCAGACGGTGGCGACGTCGGCGTCCGACGCTCCCATCGACTTCAAGGCGATGACCGCGACCGCGCCGACGATCACACCGGCGGCCAGCGCGATCAGGTAGCCGAGGACGTTCTCCACGGCGAACAGCACGAAGATGCCGCCGTGCGGTGCCCGGACGCTGACCTCCATCGCCATCGAGAGCCCGCCCGTGACGGCGCTGCCGAGCATGATGCCGGGAATGACGCGCAGCGGGTCTGCGGCGGCGAACGGGATGGCGCCCTCGGTGATGAACGACAGGCCCAGCAGCCAACCGGCCTTGCCGTTCTCACGCTCCGGCACGTTGAACAGGCCGGGGCGCACGACGGTGGCGAGGGCCAGTGCGATCGGCGGAACCATGCCGGCGAGCATGACCGCGGCCATGATCTGCAGCTCGGGGGCGTCGTTGGCCAGCGACGCACCGCCGACGCCGACGGCGGCGAAGGTGTAGGCGACCTTGTTGAGCGGGCCGCCCATGTCGAAGGCCATCATCAGGCCGAGGATGCACCCGAGCAGGATCGCGCTGCCGCCGGACATGGAGTTCAGGCCCTCCTCCAGCTGGTCCATCAGCCACGAGATCGGCCTGCCCAGGACGATCAGCATGGTGAGGCCGGCCAGCACCGACGCGAGCAGGGGGATGACCAGGACCGGCATCAGGCCGCGGGCCCAGGTCGGCACCTTCCAGCCGGCGATCCAGTGCGCGGCGATGCCGGCCAGGACGCCGCCGATCATCGCGCCGATGAAGCCGGTGGCCGGGTAGGCGACACCGTCGGACGACTGCACGTTGAAGAGGTTGGCGGCGAGACCGCCCAGGACGAAGCCGGGAGCGATGCCGGGGCGGTCGGCGATCGCGTAGGCGATGTAGCCCGCCAGCGCCGGGAGGAACAGCGCGAAGGCGGTCTTGCCGATGATGAAGAACAGGGCGCCGAGGTAGGCCATCAGCCCGGAGCCGAACAGGGCGTGCTCCAGGCCGAGCGCCTCGGGGTCGGGGAGGTTGAAGATGCCGTTGTTGACGGCGATGTCGCCGTACGGGCCGACGATCTCGTAGCCGCCGAGCAGGAAGCTGAGCGCGATCAGCAGGCCACCCGCGGCGACGAACGGGATCATGTAGGAGACACCGGTCATCAGGACGCGGCGGGCACGGCCGCCCCAGGTCTCCTCGCCACCGGTGCTCGCCCCGCCGCCGCCGTCGGCGGTTCCCTCGACGCGCGGGGCGTTGGGGTCGTCGGCGTAGCGCAGGGCTTCGGCGATCATCGCGTCGGCGTCGTCGATGGGTCGCTTCACGCTCGAGGAGACCATCGGCTTGCCGGCGAAGCGGGAGCGGTCGCGCACCCCGACGTCGACCGCGAAGATCACGGCCGCGGCGGTGGCGATCGTGTCGTGGGCGAGCGGCGTCGACCCCGCCGACCCCTGTGTCTCCACGTGGATCTCGACGCCGGCCCGCTCGGCTGCCTGCTCGAGCGCCTCGGCGGCCATGTAGGTGTGCGCGATCCCGGTCGGGCAGGCGGTGACGGCGACGAGGACCTTCGGTCCGGACGCCTCGAGGGGTGCGGCTGCGGGAGCCGTCGACGCCTCTGCCGACGCCGGCGCCCCCGCCGCTGCGGCGGCTGCCGGGACCGCGGCGGCCACCGGCGCGGGTGTCTCGCCGAGGGCCTCGAGCACCAGCGCGACCACCTCGTCCTCGGTCTGGGCCTCGCGGAGCGCGCTGGTGAACTCGGCCTTCACGAGCGAACGGGCCAGCTTGGTCAGCAGCTGCAGGTGGGTCGCGTCGCCACCGGCAGGGGCGGCGATGAGGAACGCGATGTCGGCCGCACCGTCCTTCGCGCCGAAGTCGACGCCGGGGGAGAGGCGGGCGAAGGCGAGCGTCGGCTCGTCGACACCTGCGGTGCGGCAGTGCGGGATCGCGATGCCGCCGGGCAGGCCGGTGGCCGAGGTCTCCTCACGGGCCAGCGCGTCGGCGACGAGCTGGTCGACGTCCTGCGCCCGGCCGGCGTCCTGGACGATCCCGGCCAGAGCCCTGATCACGTCGTGCTTGTCTGCTCCGAGCCGGGCGTCGAGCCGCACGAGGTCGGAGGTGATGATGTCGGCCATGGTCGTCAACCTTTCGAGGTGTCGAGCGCGTCGACGACGACGAGGTCGGGGCGGACCTGGCCGGGTTCGGGGATCGTCGTCCCGGGGAGGCTTGCCGCGGCACTGCCGTACGCCACCGCCAGTGCGAGCCGATCAGCGGGGGCCAGCCGCCGCAGGTCCCCGAGGACGTACCCGAACAGTGACGAGTCACCGGCACCGACGGTGCTCACCACTGTGGTGGGTGGAGGGGTGGCGTGCCAAGCCCCCTCCGGGGTGACGAGCACGGCGCCGTTGGCGCCCAGCGTCGCCAGCACCGCGCCGACGCCGCGCTCGACGAGGGTCGCGGCGGCGGCGGCCGCCGCCCGGGGGTCGGACTCGAGGACGTCGGGATCGCCGCCCGTGAACGACGCGAGCTCCTCGCCGTTGGGCTTCATCAGGTCGGGGGCCGACGCCGGGAGGGCGTGCACCAGGGCGCGCAGGGGACCCTCGCTGGTGTCCACGGCGACCTTGGCGGGCGAGTCGTGCAGGTCGGTGACCAGCCGGGCGTAGTAGTCGTCGGGGGCACCCGGCGGGAGCGACCCGGCGAGCACGACCCAGTCGACGGTCGCCGCGCGGTGGAGCAGGGTGCGCGACAGGTCCTCGAGGTGCTCGGCGTCCATCGTGGCGCCCGGACTGTTGAGCTTGGTGGTCGTCCCGTCCGGCTCGGTGACCGCCAGGTTGACCCGGATCTCGCCGGCGGGTCGTGACGGGCGCGCGTCGATGCCGGCGCTGAGGAGCTCGTGGACGAACGGGTCGTCCTTGTCGGCAGGCAGCACGGCGACCGAGGGAATGCCGGCGCTGACCGCCGCGCGCGAGATGTTGACGCCCTTGCCGCCGCCCTGGGAGACGACCCGCGTGACGCGCTGCACCTCCCCGCGCTGCAGCGGTCCGGCCAGCTCGACCGTGCGGTCGATGCTGGGGTTGGGGGTGAGCGTCAGGATCATGCGACCACGACCTCTACTCCGGCCGCCTCGATGGCGGACCGGTCCTCGGTGCTGATGCCCTCATCGGTGATGAGGGTGTCGACCTGGGAGAGCCCGGCGAATCGCACCGTGCGCTCGACTCCGATCTTGCTCGAGTCGGCGAGCACGACGACCCGGTGTGCGCTCGCGATCAGGGCGGCCTTGGTGTCGGCCTCGGTGCGGTCCGGCGTCGAGAGGCCGTGCCGGACCGTGACGCCGTTGGTGCCCATGAACGCCACGTCGGCACGGATCAGGTCGAGGGCGGCGACCGTCTCGGTGCCGACGGCGGCCAGCGTCGTACGCCGCACCCGACCCGGCAGCATGTGCACCTCGATGCCGGGCTGCCCGGCGAGCCGGTGGGCGATCGAGATGGAGTGCGTGACCACGGTCAGCCGGTGGTCGGCAGGGAGGAGCTCGGAGAGGCGCACCGTGGTGCTGCCGGCGTCGATCAGCACGGTCGCGTCACCAGGGGGCAGCTGGGTCACGGCCGCGGCGGCGATCCGGTCCTTCTGCTCGGTGTGAGCGAGGTCGCGGTCGCTCAGGCCCGTCTCCAGGACGGTGATGGCGTCGGCCGCGATGGCGCCGCCGTGGACGCGCCGGACCAGGCGGAGCCCTTCCAGGGTGGACAGGTCGCGGCGTACCGTCTCGGTGGTGACCGAGAACTGGGCCGACAGGTCGGTCACCGACATCCGGCCGCGCCGGGTGATGAGGTCGACGATGGCTTGCTGTCGCTCCGCGGCGTACAAGCGGGACCTCCTCCGAGCAGTGTGGGTCGGGCAGACCCGCGTGATCTGTGTTTGTGTTGTTTTAGTCCCGAATCTGTTGACTGTCAAGGGTGGCTCGCGATTCAATGGCTCGCATGGTTGACGCACTGCACGGCACCCCGGTGGTCCCCGGCGTGGCCGAGGGGCCCGCGCTCGTCGTCCGCGGCGAGGTCTCGCCGGCCGCGATCGAGCGGTTCGGGACGGGCGGTTTCGCCGATGCCGAGGCCGCGCTGGCGGCGTTCGACACGGCCGCCGACGCCGTGGCGGAGAGCTTCCTGCGCAAGGCGGACAAGGCCAGCGGAGCGGCCACCGAGGTGCTCACCGCGAGCGCCGGGCTCGCGCGCGACAAGGGCCTGCGCGGGGCGGTCAACAAGTCGCTGACCGGCGGCGCCGACCTGCTCGCCGCGGTGCACGCCGCCGTCGACCAGTTCGTCGGGATCTTCACCAGCATGGGCGGCCTGATGGCCGAGCGCGCCACCGACCTCCAGGACATCGAGCGCCGCGTCGTGGCCCACCTCGTCGGCGAGCCGGAGCCCGGCGTCCCCACCCCTGACGTGCCGTCGGTGCTCGTCGCGGAGGACCTGGCGCCCTCCGACACCGCCGGCCTCGACCCGGCCGTCGTCGTCGCGCTGGTGACCGAGCGCGGCGGCTCGACCAGTCACACCGCGATCATCGCCCGCCAGCTCGGCATCCCGTGCGTGGTCGGCGTCGCCGGAGCTCTCGCGATCCAGGCCGGGACGCGCCTGCTCGTCGACGGCGCGGTCGGCTCGGTCGAGCTCGATCCCGACGCCGACGACGCGGCTCGACGCGTCCAGGCCAGCCGCGAGGAGCGGGAGGCCCTGTCGTCGTGGACGGGTCCCGCGGCCACGGCCGACGGAACGGCGGTCAAGCTGCTCGCCAACGTCGCCGACGGCGAATCGGCGCGGGCAGCGGCGCAGGGCCCGGTGCAAGGCGTCGGGCTGTTCCGGACCGAGCTCTGCTTCCTGGCCAGCACCGAGGAGCCGAGCATCGAGGAGCAGGCCGACATCTACCAGCAGGTGCTCGATCCGTTCAGCGGTGACGACTACGTCGTCGTGCGCACCCTCGACGCCGGCTCCGACAAGCCGATCGCGTTCGCGACGATGGAGGGCGAGGAGAACCCCGCCCTGGGCGTCCGCGGCCTGCGGCTGTCGTTCAACAACCCCGGACTGCTCGATCGCCAGCTCGACGGCATCAAGCTGGCTGCCGAGCGCTCCGGCACCGAGACCTGGGTGATGGCGCCGATGGTCGCCACCGTCGCCGAGGCGCACGACTTCGCCGCGAAGGTCCGCGCCCGTGGGCTCAAGCCCGGGGTGATGGTGGAGATCCCGAGCGCCGCGCTGCTCGCGCACCGGATGCTCGAGGAGGTCGACTTCCTCTCGATCGGCACCAACGACCTGACGCAGTACGCCATGGCCGCCGACCGGATGGCCACCGACCTCGCCCACCTCACCGACCCGTGGCAGCCCGCGGTGCTGCATCTCATCGCGATCACCGCCGAGGCCGGGCGCCAGGTGGGCAAACCCGTCGGGATCTGCGGCGAGGCCGCCGCTGACCCGCTGCTGGCGACCGCGCTCATCGGCATGGGCATCACCAGCCTCTCGATGGCGTCGGCAGCTGTCCGCCCGGTCGGCGCGCAGCTCTCTCGCGTCACCATGGACACCTGCCGCGAGGCCGCCGAGGCGGCTCTCTCCGCCGCTGACCCCATGGCCGGCCGCGAGGCGGTCAGGGCCTTGCTGGAGGGGTGAAGCAGCCGCAAGCCAGGCATGCGCGGGTGCGGCGGCTGCTCCCCCCGCGCGGGTAAGAACCAGTTGAGTCGCGCCTGAGCGCCCGGCAGCGGGCCCGTCGCGGGTTCGCGGCGCGGCGCTCAGGCGCGACTCAACGAGTCTTCCACCGACGTCGAAGACGGGGTGCTCGTGGCGCTGGTCAGGGGGTTGCGGCCGCTTCCGCACCGTCACCGGCACTCCGCTGAGCGCGGCGTTGCCGGAGATGTCGAGGCGGGCGGGATCGGTGAGGTCGTTGATGGAGACCCCGGGCACCTGGCTGCTGGGGGCCATGCCCGTGCTGCCGTCGCGGGCGTGGCCGTAGCCGTGGGGGAGGCTGACCACGCCGCGCATGACGTCGTCGGTGGCGCTCACCTCGACGACGACCCGGCCGACGTCCGAGGTCACCGAGACGAGCGCGCCGTCCACGACGCCGCGCGAGGCCAGGTCCGCGGGATGCATCATGAGCTGGTGGCGCGGCTTGCCGCGGGTGAGGCGCTCGGCGTTGTGCATCCACGAGTTGCAGTCGCGCTGGTGGCGACGGCCGATGAGGAGCAGCCGGCCGTTGTCCGGGTCGGGCAGGGGTACGCCGGCGAGCCGGTCGAGGTCGGCCAGCACCAGCGGCTGCGCCAGGTCGATGCGGCCGGAGCTCGTCTGGAGCCGGTCGGGGAGGGCGCCAGGACGCAAGGGCCCGAGGTCGACGCCCTCGGGCGTCGCGCGCAGGCGGCGTAGCGACAACCCGGACCGGCCGCGCCGGAGCAGCAGGTCGATGATCACGGCAGGTGGGGTGGAGAGCCGGGCCCTCCGGAGCAGTCGCGTCCTCAGCGCAGGACGGCGACCGCGCAGCCGGCGGGTGGTGCGCAGCGCGACCTCGCGGAAGATCTCCCAGTCGTGGCGCTGGTGGTCGCCCTTGGGGAACACCGCGGGGGTGAAGCGAGCCGTGTTGCGCACGGCCAGCAGGTGGAAGACCAGGTCGTAGTGGTCGCGCTCCAGCGACGTCGTGGGCGGCAGGATCACGTCGGCGTGCCGCGTCGTCTCGTTGAGGTAGATGTCGATCGCTGCCATGAAGTCCAGGCCGGACAGGGCCCGGTCGAGGGCGGGCCCGTCGGGCGTCGAGAGCACCGGGTTGCCGGCCACGGTCAGCATCGCGCGGATCTGTCCGTCGCCCGGGGTCTCGATCTCCTCGCGCAGCGCCGCGACCGGCAGCTCTCCGGCGGCCTCGGGAAGCCCGCGGACCCGGGAGCGCCAGATGTCGAAGTGCCCGGGGCCGATCAGCTGCGGGCCGATCAGTCCGGGGCCGACCGCGTCGATCGCCGGGTCGGTGAACATCGCGCCGCCGACCCGGTCGAGATGACCGGTCACGAGGTTGAGCGCGTTGATCGCCCACGAGCAGACGGTGCCGAACTCCTGGGTCGAGACGCCGATCCGCCCGTAGACCACCGCCCGCTCCGTCGACGCGAGCTCGCGCGCGATCCTCCGGATCTCGTCGGCCGGGAGGCCGCTGTGCGCCTCGGCGAGCTCGGGGGTGTACGCCGCGACAGCCGACTCGACCGCGGCCAGCCCGTCGACGTACGCGGGGACCCGGGTGAGCCCGTCCTCGAGCACGACGTGCAGCAGCGCCAGCAGCACGAACGCGTCGGAGCCGGGACGCACGAAGTGGTGCTCGCTCGCGACCTTCGCCGTCTCGGTGCGGCGGGGGTCGAGGACGACCATCCGGCCGCCGCGCTCCTTCAGGGCCCTCAGCCGGGCCGGGAAGTCGGGAACCGTCATCAGGGAGCCGTTCGACGCCATCGGGTTGGCGCCGAGGACCAGGAAGTAGTCGGTGCGGTCGAGGTCGGGGATCGGGAGGAACAGCTGGTGTCCGTAGAGCAGGTGCGCCACCAGCTGGGCGGGGAGCTGGTCGACCGAGGTGGCGCTGAAGCGGTTGCGCGTGCGCAGTGCCTTGACCATGGCGACGCCGTGGGTCATCGAGCCGAGGCTGTGCACGTTGGGGTTGCCGAGGTAGATGCCGAGGGCGTTGGTGCCGTGCCTGTTCATGGCGTCGGCGAGGCCGTCGGCGACGAGGTCGAACGCCTCGTCCCAGCCGATCTGCTCCCAGCGCGGGCCGTCGGGGGAGTCGACCCGCCGCACGGGCCGGGTCAGCCGGTCGGGGTCGGTCAGCACGTCGGCGATGGCGACGCCCTTGGGGCAGATGTGCCCGCGCGAGAGCGGATCGGCGGCGTTCCCGCGGACGCCGGTGACGGCACCGTCGGTCAGCGTCAGCTCGAGCCCGCAGATCGCCTCGCACAGGTTGCAGACCGCGGTGCGGGTCTCGGTGGCCATCCCGACATCCTCCCCCCATCCTGCCCCCATCGGCCCCCATCGCCGCAGGCCGACCAGTGACTCTAAAGTCTAGTGACTTAGTCGTGTTAAAGTCTGGCCATGCCCACCCTGTCCCGCCGCACCCTGCTCGCCGCGTCAGCGGCAGGCGCCACCCTCGCCGCGATCCCCGGCTCGCTGCTGGCCCGGGCCGCAGCGGCGTACCCCGCCATCCTCAAGCCAACCCCGGCCGACCGGTTCACCGACTTCGGCACCAACGCGGAGACGCTCTGGGGATCGGTACGCCGCCAGGACTACCTGACCGACCAGGCGAACCTGTTCGTGCGCAACCACACGAGCACGCCGACGATCGACGCCTCGACGTGGCGCCTCCAGGTGACCGGCGACGGGCTCCGAGCGCCCCGCAGCCTCTCGCTCGCCGAGCTCAAGCGGCTGCCGCACATCCGAACCACCGCGACCATCGAGTGCACCGGCAACGGCCGGTCCTTCTTCGCCAGCCAGCAGCAGAGACCGGCCAGCGGAACGGCGTGGAAGCTCGGCGCCGTCGGAGCGGTCGAGTGGGAGGGCGTGCGGCTGGCCGACGTCCTCGACCTGGCCGGGCTGAGCGAGGACGCGGTCTCGGTGCTCGCGACCGGCCTGGACGGCGAGTACTCCACCGGCGGCGTGAACTACGGCCGGGTCCGTCGGCCGTTCCCGATCGCCAAGGCGCTCGACGACGCCCTGCTGGCGTGGGGCGTCAACGGCGAGCCGCTGCTGCCCGACCACGGCTACCCGGTGCGCCTGGTGCTGCCCGGCTGGGTCGGCATCGGCAGCATCAAGTGGCTCGGCTCCCTCGAGGTCTCGACCACCGAGCTGACCTCGCCGTGGAACACGAAGTGGTACCGGATGACCGGCGGCGGCTTCCCGGCCGACAGCCCGCCCTTGTCGGTCAACCCGGTGCGATCCGCGTTCGAGCTGCCGTGGGCGGCCGAGATCCACCGGGAGAGGAAGGTCCGGCTGACGGGGCGGTCCTGGAGCGGTGTCGGGCCGATCGCGAAGGTCGACGTCAGCACCGACGGCGGTGCGGACCTGGCGCGCGGCGCGGATCCATCGCGGCGGTCGTCGCGAGGCATGGACGCAGTGGGACCTCGACTGGCGCGAGCCGGCGTACGGCACCCACGAGCTGCTCGCACGGGCCACCGACGTCGCCGGCCGCACCCAGCCCGACGTGGCCGCCTGGAACGACAACGGCTACTTCTTCGATGCCGTGGTCCGCCATCCGGTGACTGTCGTCTGACACGCTCGGCACGTGGCCAGGCCCGTCATCCTCGACTGCGACACGGGCACCGACGACGCCGTCGCCATCGCGCTCGCCGCCCTGCACCCCGACCTCGACCTGCTCGGCGTCACCACCGTCTGGGGCAACCACGAGCTCGGGCACACCACCGACAACACGCTGCGCGTGCTCGACCACCTCGGCTTCACCGACGTCCCGGTGCACGCCGGCCTCGCGGGGCCGTACGCCGGCCGCGACCCGGCCCTGCCCGGCGGCCGCGCCGACCTGCCGCCCACGCTCGAGCTGCCCGAGCCGACCCGGCCGGTCGACCTCGACCGACGCGATCGGCTGGCTGGTGGAGACGCTGCGCGCGGCGGCCGGACCCGTCGCCCTGGTGGCGACGGGCCCGTGGAGCAACATCGCGGCCGCGTTGGCTCGCGACCCGCTGCTCCTCAGTCACGTCGACCCGCTCGTGCTCCTCGGCGGCGCCCATCGCCGGCCCGGGGTGACGAGATGGGCCGAACGAAACGTCTGGTGCGACCCGGTCGCCGCCGCGGCGGTCCTGGCCGCGGCCGGTGCCACGACGACCGTCCTGGTCACCATGGACGCGACGTTCGCGGTGCCGCTCGACCTGGCTGACGTGGCGAGCCTGGCCGCGCTCGGGACGCGCGCCGGCACCATGGCCGCCCAGATGATGAGCGACCGGATCGCGTGGTACCGCCGCGATCCCGAGCTGGCCGCGCGCGGCGCCGCGCCGCTGCACGACCCGCTCGCCGTCGCCGTGCTGCTCGAGCCTGACGTGGTCGTCACGACCCCGGCGCGAGTCGCAGTGGTGACCGGACCGGGGGACAGGCAGGGACAGACCACCCTCGACCTCACCCCTGGGGGTGCGGCGCTCAGGGTGGCTCTGGGCGCAGACTCGGCGGCGTACCGCACTCTCCTGACCTGGGCCTTCTCGCACGACCGGCCCGGGCGGGGCCGCACGTGATCGAAAGGCAGCACAGACATGGGTTACGGATTCGGAATCTTCCTCGTCGCGATCGGGCTCATCCTCATCTACGCCCTCGAGGTCGACATCCCCGGCGTGGGGCAGGAGGCCCTGGGCTGGATCCTCGTCATCGCCGGCCTGCTGATCGTCATCCTCACCGCGATCCAGCTCAACGCGCGGCGTCGCGCCAACAGCGTCCAGACCACCACGCACAGCGACGGCAGCCAGACCGTCCAGGAGCGCCGCTCCGACGTCGACACGCCCCCGCCTGCCGTCTGAGCGGCGCACTGAGCCCCTGGCGTACGACGTCCGGCCGTCATCCTCGGGTGGCGGCCGGACGTCGCGTTTTTGGGTGCCCGCCGCCCCGCTGATAATCTCGACCGGTTGCCCCGATCGACACGTCGTTCGGAGTGATGTCTGAGCTTCACCGCCGTGCAACGGCCGCGGAATCCAGAGTGCCCGGGTGAACAGGCCCCGGCGCGCCGCGCAGACGAGAACCGAGAGGAGCCCCGCATGTCGATCGGAACCGACGCGGAGACCAAGAAGAAGATCATCGCCGAGTACGCCACGACCGAGGGCGACACTGGTTCCCCCGAGGTGCAGGTCGCGCTGCTGAGCCACCGCATCGCGCACCTCACCGAGCACCTCAAGACCCACAAGCACGACCACCACAGCCGCCGCGGCCTCCTGCTCCTCGTGGGCCAGCGCCGTCGGCTCCTGAACTACCTGCAGAAGACCGAGATCGAGCGCTACCGCTCGATCGTCGAGCGTCTCGGCCTGCGCCGCTGACGCCGTGAGGGCCCGCTTCCCGTTCGGGGTGCGGGCCCTCGTCACAGGTGCCCCTCTGGCACGATCCAACTGGCACATCCAACTGAATTCACCACCCAACAGGAGCGATCCGCGACCCTCGGCTCGGTCCTCGGTAGTGGCCTTCGGAATCCCCGGTCCCGACTCAGCTCGGCCACCAGGCTCCGCGGGCCTCGATCGAAGACCGGCCTCCCATGCGGGTCTACTCGCGGGATCGCTCCGCGAACAGAAAGGGATCCCTACGTGGAACCCACCATCTCCACCGTCGAGACCGTTCTCGACAACGGCAAGTTCGGCACTCGCACCGATCAAGCTCGAGACCGGCCTGCTGGCCCGGCAGGCTGCCGGCGCCGTCACGGCGTACCTCGACGACGAGACGATGCTGCTGTCGGCCACCACGGCCGGCAAGCACCCCAAGGACCACTTCGACTTCTTCCCCCTGACGATCGACGTCGAGGAGCGGATGTACGCCGCGGGCCAGATCCCGGGCTCGTTCTTCCGCAGCGAGGGTCGCCCCGGCGAGGACGCGATCCTCACCTGCCGCCTCATCGACCGTCCGCTGCGCCCGACCTTCAAGAAGGGCCTGCGCAACGAGGTCCAGGTCGTCATCACCGTGATGGCGCTGGACCCCGACACCCCCTACGACGTGCTGGCGATCAACGCCGCGTCCGCGTCCACCCAGATCTCCGGTCTGCCGTTCTCCGGCCCGGTCGGCGGCGTCCGCGTCGCCCTGATCGAGGGCCAGTGGGTCGCGTTCCCGTCGCACAGCCAGCTCGAGGGCGCCGTCTTCGACATGGTCGTCGCGGGTCGCGTCACCGAGTCCGGTGACGTCGCGATCATGATGGTCGAGGCCGAGGCCACCGAGCAGACCTGGACCCTGGTCCAGAACGGCACCCAGGCGCCGACCGAGGAGGTCGTGGCCGGCGGCCTCGACGCCGCCAAGCCCTTCATCAAGCAGCTGTGCGAGGCCCAGGCCGAGCTGGCCAAGGCCGCGGCGAAGCCGATCCAGGAGTTCCCGGTCTTCCTCGACTACGAGGACGACGTCTACGCCGCCGTCGAGTCCGCCGCCAAGGCGCAGACCGCCGAGGCGATGACGATCGGCGACAAGCAGGAGCGCGAGCTCAAGGTCGACGAGATCAAGGAGTCGCTCCTCGAGCAGCTCGCGGAGCAGTTCGAGGGCCGCGAGAAGGAGATCGGCGCGGCGTTCCGCTCGCTGAACAAGCAGCTCGTGCGCGAGCGCGTGCTGCGCGACCAGGTCCGCATCGACGGTCGCGGCCTGGCCGACATCCGCCCGCTGCACGCCGAGGTCGGCGTGATCCCGCGGGTGCACGGCTCGGCGCTGTTCGAGCGTGGCGAGACCCAGATCCTGGGCGTCACCACGCTCAACATGCTCACCCTGGAGCAGAAGCTCGACACGCTGTCGCCGGAGAAGACGCGCCGCTACATGCACAAGTACGTCTTCCCGCCGTTCTCCACCGGTGAGACCGGCCGCGTCGGGTCGCCCAAGCGGCGCGAGGTCGGCCACGGTGCGCTCGCCCGCCGGGCGCTGCTGCCGGTGCTCCCCACCCGCGAGGAGTTCCCGTACGCCATCCGCCAGCTCTCCGAGGCGATGGGCTCCAACGGCTCCACCTCGATGGGCTCGGTCTGCGCCTCGACCATGTCGCTGCTGCAGGCCGGTGTCCCGCTGCGGGCCGCGGTGGCCGGCATCGCCATGGGCCTGATCAGCGACCAGGTCGACGGGGAGACCCGCTACGTCGCCCTGACCGACATCCTCGGCGCGGAGGACGCGTTCGGCGACATGGACTTCAAGGTCGCCGGCACCCGCGAGTTCGTGACCGCGCTCCAGCTCGACACCAAGCTCGACGGCATCCCCGCCGAGGTCCTGGGCGCCGCGCTGACGCAGGCCAAGGACGCTCGCGTGGCGATCCTCGACGTGATGTCCGAGGCGATCGACGAGCCCGAGGAGATGTCGATCCACGCTCCGCGGATCATCACCGTGCGGATCCCGGTCGACAAGATCGGCGAGGTCATCGGCCCCAAGGGCAAGGTCATCAACCAGATCCAGGACGACACCGGTGCGTCGCTCTCGATCGAGGACGACGGCACGATCTACATCGGTGCCACCAACGGCGAGGCCGCCGAGGCCGCCCGTCAGGCCGTCAACGCGATCGCCAACCCGACCATGCCGGAGGTCGGCGAGCGCTACCTCGGCACGGTCGTGAAGACGACCAACTTCGGTGCGTTCGTCTCGCTGCTCCCGGGCAAGGACGGCCTGCTGCACATCAGCAAGCTGCGCGCCCTGGCCGGTGGCAAGCGCGTCGAGGCCGTCGAGGACGTCTTGTCCGTGGGCCAGAAGGTCCAGGTCGAGATCGGCGAGATCGACGACCGCGGCAAGCTGTCGCTGATCCCGGTGGTCGAGGACGACGGCGCCCAGGCGCCCGCCGAGGACGCTGCGGCCGCACCGGCCGAGTGACCTCTCCGCGACCAGACGACGCCCGGTCGGCAGCGTGCTGCCGGCCGGGCGTCGGCGCGCCCGCAGCCGGCCGGGTCGACGCGGACGGTGCTGCGCACCACCGACGACGACGGGCAGGTCGTCTCCCGGGTGCGGCGTACCGTGCTGCCCTCGGGGCTGCGGATCATCACCGAGGACATGCCGGGCGTCCGGTCGGCCTCCATCGGCGTGTGGGTCGGCGTCGGCTCGCGCGACGAGTCGCCGCAGCTCCACGGCTGCTCGCACTTCCTCGAGCACCTCCTCTTCAAGGGCACCGCCGAGCGCAGCGCGATGGACATCTCGGCGACGCTCGACGAGGTGGGCGCGGAGTTCAACGCGTTCACCGCGAAGGAGTACACCTGCTTCCACGCGCGGGTCATCGACGAGGACCTGCCGCTGGCCGTCGACGTGATGGGCGACGTGATCACCGGCTCGCTGATCAGGGCCGAGGACGTCGACGCCGAGCGTGACGTGATCCTCGACGAGATCGCGATGCACGACGACGACCCCGACGACGTGGTGCACAACCTCTTCGCCGCCCAGGCGTGGGGCGACTCGCCGCTGGGCCGCACCATCGCCGGCTCGGTGGCGTCGATCGCGGGGATGAGCCGCGACCAGGTCTGGCGGTTCTACAAGCGCCACTACCGCCCGGCCAACATGGTCGTGGCCGCCGCCGGCAACGTCGACCACGCGACCCTCGTCCGCCAGGTGAAGAAGGCGTTCGGCCGCCACGGCTTCCTCGACCGGGTCGAGGACCCGGTGCAGGCGCTGGTCCGCTCCCGGGCCCGGCGCGTGCAGCCGGGGGCGGCGACGCGCCGTCCGTCAGTTCGAGCAGGTCAACGTCGTGCTCGGCATGAAGGGTCTGACCCGCAGCGACCCGCGCCGCTTCGCCCTCGGCGTCCTCAACACCGCTCTCGGCGGCGGCACGTCGTCGCGGCTGTTCCAGGAGGTCCGCGAACGCCGCGGCCTGGCCTACGCCGTCTACTCCTTCAGCTCGGCCCACGCCGACGCCGGCCTGGTCGGCGTCGCGGTCGGCTGCCTGCCCAACAAGCTCGACGCCGTGCTCGCCACGGTGCGCGCGGAGCTCGCCGCGATCGCCACGGAGGGGATCACCGACGAGGAGCTCCTGCGCGGTCAGGGTCAGCTCCGCCGCGGCCTCGTGCTCGGCATGGAGGACTCCGGCTCGCGGATGACCCGCCTGGGCAAGGCGGAGATCGTCTACGGCGAGCTGCTCGGCCTCGACGAGGTGATCGACCGCATCGACGCCGTCACCCTCGAGGATGTCCGCGCGGTCGCGGGCGAGCTCTTCTCCCAGCCCGAGATCCTGGCCGTCGTCGGCCCCTCCTGACCTCCCGGCTGCGAAGCGACGTCCGATATCCCTGACAGCTGGGTTCCTGTCAGGAACCGTTTCGCAGCTGGACGACGCCGGCGCAGGCCAGCGGCCCACAGGACGCTGGTGAAGGTGCCGATGATGAAGCGCTGCGGCGGAGTCGGCGTGCCAGCGAGCCGTGCCTCGCCGGACGGCGCGGAGCTCGGGGTAGCGACCCAGGCCCTTGACCGCCAGCACCAGGGCGAGTCCCTCGGGCCAGCCGGCCACGATCGTGGCGTACGCCGCCAGCTCGCTCGAGGGCGCCGATCCAGGCCCCACCGCGCAGCACCTCGCCGGCCGCGCTCGATGCGGCCCTGGCCGGGCGCCGCCGCGGCCGGTCGACGAGGTCGAAGACCACCGTCGTGAGCGGCCCGCCGCCCGCGACGGCGAGCAGGCCGCCTGCCGCCAGGACGGCGAGCCGCACCGAGTCGTCGGGCCGAGGGAGTCGACGCACAGGACGGCGAGCGGTCGCGGCCGGCCCGAGCAGCAGCGACCGTCAGCGCCGTCGCGAGTCGCGGGAGCGGGGTGAGCCAGACGATCAGGGCTAGCCCGCCGCGCCCCAGGACGACGGCGAGGACCTCGACGGGTCTGTCAGCGGTCCGCCAGGCAGGCTCGCGCCCAGGTCGGGCGACCAGCGGCGCGGGCCCGGGCGCCCTCGACGAGCCCGGCGCCTGGCGCCGCTGGCTGACCGCCGACTGGCGTGATCGCCGAGCTTCTCGCGCGACCTTCGTCGTAGGAGAGCCCGCTGGTCGACCAGGTCGGCCACCTCCCAGCCCTTGGCGGTGCGGCGGGCCAGCAGCGCGGCCCACAGCCACAGCGCACTCTCGAGGGCGTCGGCGCGGCGCCGTCGGCGCCGACCACGCGCAGCGTGCCAGGACTGCCTGCTTGGCCGACTCGACCGCCTCGCGCGCTCGGACGTACGCCGGGCCGCGGCCGTCGCGCGCGTCGAGCGGCAGCGGCTCGTCGACGCTGGCCGATGCCGATGCCGATGGCCCAGTCGCCCGTCGCGCAGCAGCTGCTCGACGACACCGGGGAGGGCCGTCCGGGTCGTCGAGGAGGCCTTGGAACTCGTCGCCGGCGGTGCGCTGGAAGGCGCGCAGCAGCGAGACGTCGGCGAGGGTCGGCGAGCATGCCGGGCACCAGGTCGGGCGCGGCCGGCTGTCGCGCTGGTCGACGGTGAGCACGATCGGCACGATGCGCACCTCCTTCAGGCTCCGACCTGCATGACCAGAGTATTAGATCAAACCCTAATGCTCAAGCAGTATAAGGCAGAGCCTTATCTGCGCCCGATCAAGCCCACGACCGGGGGAGCCTTCTGCTCGACGACCGACACGCGGAAGCCGCCCTCGGTGAGGGCCGCCGAGGTCTTGCGCACGATGGTGGGCACCAGCTCGGGACGGTTGGCCTCGTAGAACAGGTACACGGCGCCACCCGGCACCACCCGCTCGTGCAGCAGGGCGACCTCGTCGGCGCAGGCGCGCACCCAGAACAGGTTCACGTTGAAGGCGAAGACCTTGTCGAGCTTCTTCACCGGAACCCGCAAGGTAGCCAGGTCGATCTGCCGGACGGTGAGCCGCCCGGCCTCGACGTACTGGTGGTTGCGGCGCTTGGTGCGGTCGACGCCGGACTCCGAGCGGTCGATGGCGAACAGCCGGCCGGTCTCGAGCCGGGCGCAGATCAGCTCCGCACCCGCGCCGGGGCCGCAGCCGATCTCGAGGACCTGGTCGGCGGGCTGGACGTCCATCAGCTCCACGGCCCACCTGATCCGCGGAGGGATCGTCTGCACTGGCATGGTCCCAGCCTGCCATCTCCGGCGGTACGACGTCAGGCGCCCTCGCCCCGGGGCGCTCCCCGGACCTTCGGCGAGGTGAGAGGCTAGCCCCGTGACGGACCGGATCAGGGTCGGGGTGCTGGGAGCGCGGGGCAAGGTCGGCAGCGAGGTGTGCCGGGCCGTGCGAGACGCCGCCGACCTCGAGCTCGTCGCCGAGGTCGACCAGGGAGACGACATCGCCGACGTGCTGACCAACGACGCCCGGATCGTCGTCGACTTCACCCACCCCGATGTCGTCATGGACAGCCTGGAGTTCTGCATCGACCACGGGATCCACGCCGTCGTGGGCACGACCGGCTTCGACGACCGACGGCTGGCCCTGCTGCGTGAGTGGCTCGACGCGTCCCCGTCGACCGGCGTGCTGATCGCCCCCAACTTCTCCATCGGCGCGCTCCTGATGATGCGCTTCTCCGCCGCGGCCGCCCGCTTCTACGAGTCCGTCGAGGTCGTCGAGCTGCACCACCCCGACAAGGCCGACGCGCCGTCGGGCACCGCCCGGCGTACGGCGCAGCTCGTCGCCGCCGCCCGCCGCGAGGCCGGCCTGCCCGCGGTGCCGGATGCGACCTCGTCGGGTCTCGAGGGCGCGCGTGGCGCCGAGGCCGACGGCATCCGCGTGCACAGTCTCCGGCTGCGTGGGCTGGTAGCCCACCAGGAGGTCATCTTCGGAGCACCGGGGGAGACCCTCACCATCCGGCACGACTCGCTCGACCGGGTGTCGTTCACCCCCGGTGTCCTCGCCGGCGTGCGACTCGTCGGCTCACGACCGGGACTCACCGTCGGCTTGGAGCACGTCCTCGACCTGGGCTGACCGCCTCAGGCACCGCTGGTCTCGTGGTTTCGAGACGCGTCGCTGATCCGTCGCTGCGCTCCGGTCCAGCCGACGCTCCTCAACCTCACCGTCCTGTCGGCGCACGACCTCGTCCCTCGGTCGCCCGCCGGGACGGTGACCTGCGGGCACGCGCGAGCCGTAGGCCGACTCCGTCGGCCTACGGCTCGACCGTGACCTTGATGGCCTCGCCGTTCTTGACGATCTGGAAGGCCGAGAGCACGTCGTCGAGCGGGATGTGGCGGGTGATCAGGTCCTTGACGGGCACCTGGCCGGTGGAGATGTACTCCAGCGCCCGCTTGTTGTGCTCGGGGGCGGAGCCGTTGGCGCCGTGGATGTGCAGCTGGCGGTAGTGCACGAGGTTGGAGTCGCAGCGGATGTAGGGGTCGGTCTTCGGCAGCCCGCCGAAGAAGGAGATCCGGCCGTTGCGCGCCGCCATCGAGATCGCCTGCTCCTGGGTGATGTTGGCGGCGGTGGCGGTGATGATGACGTCGGCCCCGCGGCCGCCGGTCAGCTCCATGACCCTCTCGACGACGTCGACCTGCGAGCCGTCGATGGTCTCCTCCGGCTGGACCGCGTCGGCGGACATCTTGAGCCGGTCGGCGTTGACGTCGACGAGGTAGACCGGCCCGGCGCGGTGGACGCCTCGGGCGATCCTGATGTGCATGCAGCCGATCGGTCCGGCGCCGAAGACGACGACGGTGTCGCCGGGCTCGATGCCCAGCAGCTCCTGGGCGTTGATGGCGCAGGCGAACGGCTCGGCGGCCGACGCCTCGTCGTACCCCACGTTGTCGGGGATCCGGTTGAGCCCGTCGACCTTGAGCACCTCGCGCGGCACGATCATGTACTCCGCGAAGCCGCCGTCGTACTGGTAGCCGACCGAGGTCTGGTTCTGGCAGACCGCCATCCAGCCCTTCCGGCACTCGTAGCAGTCGCCGCACGGCACCGCCGCGATCACCTGCGCGCGGTCACCGATCTGCCAGCTGCTGTCGTACGTCGCGTTGACGTCGGCGCCGACCTCGACGACCTCGCCCGCGATCTCGTGGCCGATGGTGCGCGGAGGGCTCAGGTTCTGGTGGCCGTTGTAGAAGATCTTGACGTCGGTGCCGCAGGTGGAGCAGTTCTTCACCTTCAGCTTGATCTCGTCGGGTCCGCACACGGGTTCGGGAACGTCCTCGACCCGGACGTCTTCAGGGGCGTAGAAGCGCAGTGCCTTCATGAGCGGCGGTGGGTCCTTTCGCGCGCTGGTTTGGGGGCTGATGGGGCGACGCTACCGGCCCTGTCACGAAAAAACCACATAAACGGGCAGAAATCTATGTCCGAATGCTTGGCAATACGCCCGATTGCGTGCAGACTGAGCCGCATCGAGACGTGACAGGCGTCACGTGCCTGAGAAGAGAGGAACCTCGATGGCATCGACTGCCACTACCGCGGCGCCCCGGGGAGGCGCGCGGGTCCACGTGCAGAGATTCGGCACGTTCTTGTCCAACATGATCATGCCCAACATCCCCGCGCTGATCGGGTGGGGCCTGTTCACGGCCCTGTTCATCGACGTCGGCTGGTTGCCGAACGCCGACCTGGCCACGTTCGTCGGACCAGCCATCCACTACCTGCTGCCCATCCTGATCGCGGCAACGGGTGGTCAGATGGTGCACGGCTCGCGCGGCGCCGTGGTCGGCGCGTTCGCCACCATGGGTGTGATCGCCGGCTCCGACCTGCTGGTCGCCGAGTTCAACGCCAAGCTCGCCGAGGGCGAGGCACCCCTCGGCCAGATCCACATGTTCATCGGCGCGATGATCATGGGCCCGCTGGCGGCCTACGTGATGAAGCGGCTCGACGCCTTGTGGGAGGGCAAGGTCAAGGCGGGCTTCGAGATGCTCGTCAACATGTTCTCGGCGGGCATCACGGCCTTCGTGATGTCGATCGTCGGCTTCTTCGCCCTGGCCCCGATCGTCAACGGGGTCATGGAGGCCCTGGGCAACGCCGTCGAGACGCTGGTCGACAACGACCTGCTGCCGCTGACCTCGATCATCATCGAGCCGGCCAAGGTCCTCTTCCTCAACAACGCCATCAACCACGGCGTGCTGACGCCGCTGGGCATCCAGGAAGCAGCGGAGCAGGGCAAGTCCGTGCTGTTCCTCCTCGAGGCGAACCCCGGACCTGGCCTGGGGCTGCTGATGGCCTACACGTTCTTCGGCACGGGCGTGGCGAAGGCTACGGCCCCCGGCGCCGCCATCATCCAGTTCTTCGGCGGCATCCACGAGGTCTACTTCCCGTACGTGCTGATGAAGCCGAAGCTGATCCTCGCCATGATCCTGGGCGGCATGACCGGTGTGTTCGTCAACGTCACCTTCGACGTCGGGCTGCGCGCACCTGCCGCGCCAGGCTCGATCTTCGCGGTGTACGCACAGACGGCGAAGGGCGACTACCTGGGCGTGACGGCCGGTGTCTTCTCGGCGGCCCTGGTCACCTTCCTGGTCGCGGCTCTGCTCCTGAGGATGGAGAGCGGCGACGAGGAGGACGACCTGGCTGCCGCGACTGCGGACATGGAGTCGATGAAGGGCAAGCGGTCGGTCGCCTCCGCTCTGCTGGGCCGTGGGCCGGACAACCTCGACCGTGAGATCCGGTCGATCGTGTTCGCCTGCGACGCGGGCATGGGCTCCTCTGCCATGGGCGCCTCGGTGCTCCGCAGGAAGATCCACGACGCCGGGCACGGTGAGGTCACGGTCGTCAACAAGGCGATCTCCAACCTGACCGACACCTACGACATCGTGGTCACCCACCAGGACCTGACCGACCGTGCCCAGCTCCAGACGCCGTCGGCGATCCACGTGTCCGTCGACAACTTCATGGGCAGCCCGCGCTACGACGAGATCGTCGAGCTGCTCGACCAGGGGGGCCCGGGCGGCGTCGCCGTCGCCGGCGCCTCCTCCGACGGGCTCGGCAGCGACGTGCTGGCGGAGAGCTCGATCGTGCTCGACGGCACGGCGCGCTCACGCGACGACGCCATCACCGAGGCGGGCCAGCTGCTCGTCGCGGCGGGTGCGGTCGATGCGTCGTACGTCGACGCGATGCACGAGCGGGAGACCTCGGTGTCCACCTACATGGGCAACCTGCTGGCGATCCCGCACGGCACCAACGAGGCCAAGGGCGCCATCCGGCGTACGGCGATCTCGTTCGTGCGCTACCCCGGTCAGGTCGACTGGAACGGCAAGCCGGCCGAGTTCGTCATCGGCATCGCCGGTGCGGGCAACGACCACCTCGGGCTGCTGGCGAAGATCGCCGAGATCTTCGTCGACTCGGCCCAGGTCGAGCAGCTGCGCCAGGCGCAGACGCCGGCCGAGGTCCTGGCGGTGCTCAACTCCGTCAAGGTCTGACCACCAGACACCGGTGCCGGTCGCGTCCCGCCAGACGCGGCCGGCATCGGTCATGCCAGGCGCCTGCCGGAGGTGGCCCGGCGTCAGGCCGGCTCAGTGGCGGCGTACGGCACGCGCCGGCTGTGCCGAGCGCTGGTGGGAGTCGTGGACCAGCAGCCAGGCGACCGCGATGCCCGCGACCGCGCCGAGTGCGGCGCCGACGGGCAGGGTGAACGGCACGACGGTCAGGTGACCGACCCAGAGCCCCACGCCGAGGAAGACCGCGACCGACGCGGTGGCCAGCGTGATGAGGTGCAGGCGGGGCAACGGTCCGAACACGGGCACCTCCGAGCGAGGAAAGGATCTCCATCTTCGCCCGGGAGCGCCAGAAATCAAGAGTCCGGCTCAGAGTCCTTCGCGGTGAGGTCGGTGTGCAGGCGGATCTGCTTGACCGTGGTGGCACCCGTGCCGTCGAGGTCGAGCTCGCGGTGGGCGCCGTCGGCCGCCCAGCCGGCGCTGGTCAAGAAGGTCCGCAGGGCGTCGTCGGTCGCCAGGGTCCAGGTCACCGCCCGGCCGAAGCGGTCGGCGCGCAGGGTGTCGACGGCTGCTTGGAGCAGGCGCGACCCGTGCCCCCGTCCGCGCTCGGCCGGGTCGACGGTCAGGTCGGCGAGCTCGCCGTCCGCGACCGGGTCGCAGTCGGGGTCGGTCGCGGGGGCGGTCAGCGCGAAGCCCACGACCCGGTGCCGGTCCATCGCCACGAGCACGCGCAGGCGGGCGTCGGCGGGGCGGCCCAGCATCGCGCGCCAGGGCTCGACCTGGACCGCGAACGCCTCGGGCGGCAGCACGTCGGCGTACATCTCCCGCCAGGCACGGGCCTGGAGGTCCGCGATCGCCTCGGCGTCGTCCGCCCAGGCGATCCGCGCGGAGACGTCGGCCGTCGGCGTGCTCATGGGCGCCAGTCTCCCAGCCGGGTGCGATGGGTACGTTGGCGGGCATGGAGCATCGCAACCTCGGCGGGATGAAGATCTCGGCCATCACCTACGGCAACTGGCTCACCCACGGCTCGCAGGTCGAGGAGGACGCCGCGCTCGCGTGCGTCCGCCAGGCCCTCGACGAGGGAATCACCACGTTCGACACCGCCGACACCTACGCCGACACGGCGGCTGAGACCGTCCTCGGGCGGGCGCTCGCGGGGGAGCGGCGCGAGGGGCTGGAGATCTTCACGAAGGTCTACTTCCCGATGGGGCAGCCTGGGCCCAACGACCACGGGCTCTCGCGCAAGCACATCCTCGAGTCGATCAACGGCTCGCTGCGGCGGCTGGGCACCGACTACGTCGACCTGTACCAGGCGCACCGCTTCGACTACGACACCCCGCTCGAGGAGACGATGGAGGCGTTCGCCGACGTCGTGCGCAGCGGGAAGGCGCTCTACATCGGCGTGAGCGAGTGGACCGCGGACGAGATCCGCGAGGGCCACGCCCTGGCCCGCGAGCTGCACATCCCGCTGGTGTCGAACCAGCCGCAGTACTCCATGCTGTGGCGCGTCATCGAGGCCGAGGTCGTCCCTGCCAGCGAGGAGCTGGGCATCGGCCAGATCGTCTGGAGCCCCATCGCCCAGGGGGTGCTGACGGGCAAGTACAAGCCGGGCCAGGACTGGCCGGCCGGATCCCGGGCCACCGACGAGAAGGGTGGCGCGGACATGATCTCGCGCTGGCTCGAGGACGACGTGCTGACCGCCGTCCAGCGCCTGGAGCCCGTGGCACAGGAGGCGGGGCTGACGATGGCCCAGCTGGCCGTGGCCTGGGTCCTGCAGAACCCCAACGTCTCCGCCGCGATCATCGGGGCCAGCCGTCCCGAGCAGGTCACCGAGAACGTCAGGGCCGCGGGAGTGAAGCTCGACGTCGCGACCATGAAGGCCGTCGACGACGCGATCGGCGACCTTGCCGAGCGCGATCCCGCCAAGACGCGCTCGCCCCGCCGCCGCAGCTTCTGAGGCTCAGGTCGCGGGGGCTGCCTCGGGCTCGACGAGCCCCTGGCCCGCCGTGGTCCGGCTGAGCAGGATCGCACCGATGATGGCGGCAGCCATCCCGAGAGGGACGGCGACGACACCGGCCCAACCGTCGCGCACCTCGTCGCCGAGGAACCAGATGCCGACGACGGCGGGCACCAGCGTCTGGCACACCACCAGGGGCGCCGACGAGGCCGCCACCGCCGAGCGGCCGAGCGCCACGGAGTAGAGCCAGAAGGCGAGGAGACCGTACGCCGGAACGGCGGCCGCGGCGGCGAGGACCCAGAGGTCCAGCGGGAGGGCGACCCCGCGGACGGCGATCGCGGACCCGGCGTACCCGAGCCCGGCGACCGCCCCGAGGGTGCCGGCGCCGAGCGACCGGCCGCGGAACCCGAAGGCCACGAGGCACGCGACGCCCAGCCAGAGCAGCAGGGCGAACGTGGCGGACGAGCGGCCCTCGCCCGGAGCGCCCGAGCCCAGGCTGACCACCACCAGCCCGGCGACGATCGCCAGCACCGCGAGCCAGTCGGCCAGGCCCAGCCGCTCGCGCAGCCGCGACGCGCTCAGCGCGGTCACCGGCAGCGACAGGGCCACGGCGGACTGGGCGAGGTAGAGCGGGAGGTACCAGATCGACACCGCGTGCAGCACGAAGCCCGCGAGGTACGCCGCGACGACCGCCATGATGTGCCGGTTGCGGAGCGAGGTGCCGACGAAGTCGCGCAGGGAGTCCATCGGGCGGGTCTCGGTGCGCACGCCGTAGGCCTGCAGCACGGCCGCGACCCCGAAGAGGGCGGCGGCCGCGACCGCGGCGACGAGTCCCACGAGGGTGCCGGTCATCTCAGCGCCCGGTCTGCTCGGCGCTGGTCACGGACGGGGCCGGCGGTCAACGATAGTGCTCAGGGAGCTGCTGGCCGATCTTGACCTGCGACTTCGGCATCCGCATGAACCTCATCTGGAGCGATCGCAGCACGGCGTAGTAGGTCGTGCCCTTCAACGACTCGCCGGGGAAGCGGCGGCCCAGCTCGCGACGCAGCCGCATGCGCAGAACGAAGATGTCGACCGCCACGAGCAGCAGGGTGCCGAACATGATGCCGTTGCCGATGCCCATCAGCCGCGCGTTGCCGGAGTAGCCCAGCACCATGGTCAGCACGAGCAGCGGGATGAGGAGCTCGACGAAGGAGAAGCGGCTGTCGACGTAGTCGCGGATGAACCGGCGAACCGGGCCCTTGTCGCGCGCCGGCAGGTAGCGCTCGTCGCCGGTCTTCATGGCCGCGCGCATCTTCTGGCTGTTCTCGGACCGAGACGCGCGCTGAGCGGCCGACTGCTCCTTGCGGGTCCGTGGAACCTTGGCGCGGGCCTTCGCCGCCGCCTCGGCCTCGCGGCGGGACGGGGTGGGTCGGCCCTTGCCGCCCTGCTTGGCGACCTCGGACTCGGGGACGGGCTCGGACTTGCTGCGACGGAACACGTGGGCCTTCTCGCGAGTGGTGACGACGCGCTCCACCCTACCGGCGCCGCCGCGGCCGCGGATGCCAGGCTCGGCCTCGCTGGCGCTCCGACGGCGCCGTGCGCTGGCTTGCGGTCACGCCCTAGGGTGAGAGTGCACACGGAGAACGAAGGGAAGGCCTCCTCCGATGAGTCTTTGGCAGCGCTTCAAGATGATCTTCCGGTCCAAGGCCAACCAGGCGCTGGACCGTGCGGAGGATCCGCGCCAGATGCTGGACTACAGCTACCAGCGCCAGACCGAGCTGTTGACGAAGGTCCGCCGGGGTGTCGCCGACGTCGCGACCAGCCGCAAGCGGCTCGAGCTCCAGGTCACCCAGCTCGAGCAGCAGTCGGGCAAGCTGCAGGAGCAGGCCGAGCGGGCGATCTCGGTCGGACGTGAGGACCTCGCCCGCGAGGCGCTGACCCGCAAGTCGGGGCTGACCAGCCAGATCAACGACCTCAGGACCCAGCACGCCGCGCTCCAGGGCGAGGAGGAGAAGCTCACCCTCGCCCAGCGCCGCCTGCAGGCCAAGATCGAGGCCTTCCGCACCAAGAAGGAGACGATCAAGGCGACCTACACCGCCGCCGAGGCCCAGACCCGCATCAACGAGGCCGTCTCCGGCATCGGCGACGAGATGGGCGACGTCGGCCTGGCCATCCAGCGCGCCGAGGACAAGACGGCTCAGATGCAGGCGCGTGCCGGTGCCATCGACGAGCTCATCGCCTCCGGGGCGCTCGACGACGTCACCGCGCCAGGTCCGGGCGACGACATCACGCGCGAGCTCGACGCGCTGAGCTCCGCCTCCGAGGTCGAGGCCGAGCTGGCCCGGCTCAAGGCCGGCAGCCAGCCGCAGGCGATCGAGGCCGCCGAGGACGGTGGCGACATCCTCAAGGCCGAGCCGGTGGCCGAGCCCCTCGCCGAGCCGATGGCCGAGTCGACCACGCAGCCGACCGAGGCCGAGGCCGAGGCCGAGGGAGAGTCCAGGACCTAGGGCGTGGCTCGCACACGATTCCTGCCCGACACCGGGCTCACCGTCCGGATGACGTCGGTGATGTTCCTGCTCGGGGCGCTGTTCGTCGCGATCGTCGTGTCTTTGATGTTCATCCTCGACCCGAAGTGGGCACCCTTCATCGGCATCGCGGGGATCGGCGTCGCGTTCTACCAGTGGTGGTCCTCGGACAAGGTGGCGATGCGGGCGATGCGCGCCCGCGAGGTGACGCCCGACGAGGCGCCCGAGCTGCACGAGATGATCGGCCGGTTGTGCGCACTCGCCGACATGCCCAAGCCGCGGGTGGGCATCGCCGACACGCCGATGCCCAACGCGTTCGCGACGGGCCGCTCGCCCGACCGCGCCGTCGTCTGCGTCACGACCGGCATCCTGCACACCCTGACCTCGGAGGAGCTCGAGGCCGTGCTGGCCCACGAGCTGTCCCACGTGGCACACCGCGACGTGCTGGTGATGACGCTCGCGTCGTCTGCCGGGATCGTGGCGGGCATGTTGACGCGCTCGGCCCAGTTCGGCGGCTTCGGGATGGCGCGGCGCGGCAACGACAGCGGCGGGGCGCCGGCGTACCTCGTGGCGCTCGTGCTGAGCCTGGTGGTCTACGCCATCAGCTTCTTCCTCACCCGGCTGCTCTCGCGCTACCGGGAGCTCAGCGCCGACCGGTCGGGCGCCTACCTGACGATGAAGCCCGCCGCCCTCGCGTCGGCCCTGCAGAAGATCGCGGGTGGCATCAACCAGATCCCGCAGCGCGACCTGCGGGCGTCCAGCTCGATGAACGCCTTCTTCATCGCCCCTGCCATCGGCGGCGTCACGCTGAAGACGCTCACCTCGACCCACCCCTCGCTGGAGCAGCGGCTCGAGCAGCTGGCCAGGATCCAGGCCGAGCTGTCCCGTCCCGAGGGCTGACGGGCGTGGGCCTCTGGGACGCGATCACCGGACGCAGTCGCGCGCCGCAGCCCGACCTCGACGCGCTGTTCGCCGTGCCGAGTGCCGCGATCGCGCTGGAGACCGAGCTCGGGCTGAAGCCGACCGGCACGGGGTCCGTCTGCTTCCGGGCACCGGCCGGAGCGGCGTACGCCGACACCCAGGCCGAGGTGGTGGCCCTGCTCGGCACTGCCGACGCGGCTCCGGAGGTGACGACGAGCCGCGACTCGTACGGCTACACCTGGCTGGTCATCGACGGCGACCCGAGTGACACCGACGGGTTGTGCACGGGCCTGCACGCCGTGAACACCACCCTGGCCGACCAAGGGTTCGCGACCGGGCTGCTGTGCACGGTCGTCGTCTTCGCCGACTCCGCGCAGCGCCGGGTCGGGCTGGTCTATCTCTACAAGCAGTCGACCTTCTACCCCTTCGCCCCGGCCCGGAGCTCGAGCGTCGACGGGTCGGTCGCAGACCCGCTCGCGCGTGACAACCTGCTCGAGCTGTCGGTCCGCGACGTCCTTGCCGGCGAGCTGCCGCTCGAGCACGACATGACCCGGTGGCTGGCCGTCTACGGAGCGCCGGGCCTCTGAGAGCTAGTCGCGGTGGGACTTGCCGGGGAGGGCGAGCATCCGCTCGAGGGCGACCTTCGCGTGCCGCTCGGTGTCGGGGTCGACCCGGATCTGGTTGACGACGACACCGTCGACGAGTGACTCCAGCGCCCAGACGAGGTGCGGGAGGTCGATCCGGTTCATCGTCGAGCAGTAGCAGACGTTGCGGTCGAGGAAGGCGATCGACTGCTCGGGGTGCTGCTGGGCCAGGCGCTTGACGAGGTTGAGCTCGGTGCCGATCGCCCACGACGTGCCGGGCGGGGCCGCCTCGACGGTCTTGATGATGAACTCCGTGGATCCGACCAGGTCGGCCTTGAGCACGACGTCGTGGGTGCACTCGGGGTGCACGAGGATCTTGATCCCGGGGTCCTTTGCCCGCAGCTCGTCGATCGACGTCGGCGGAGAACCGGCCGTGCACCGAGCAGTGCCCGCGCCACAGGATCATCCGCGCGTCGCGCAGCTGGTCGACCGTCAGGCCGCCGTCGGGCTCCCGGGGATCCCACACGACGCAGTCGTCGAGCGAGAGACCCATCTTGAGCACGGCGGTGTTGCGGCCGAGGTGCTGGTCGGGGAAGAAGAGCACCTTGCCGCCGCCCTCGACGGCCTCCTTCTGCGCGAACGCCCACTCGAGCGCGACGTCGGCATTGGACGACGTGCACACGACGCCGCCGTTGCGACCGCAGAAGGCCTTGATGTCGGCGCTGGAGTTCATGTAGGTCACGGGTACGACGCTGTCGGCCACGCCCGCGTCGACCAGGGCGTCCCAGGCGTCCTCCACCTGGGCGAGCCGGGCCATGTCGGCCATCGAGCAGCCGGCCGCGAGGTCGGGCAGGACGACCTTCTGCTCGGGCGCGGTGAGGATGTCGGCCGACTCCGCCATGAAGTGCACGCCGCAGAAGACGATGAACTCCGCCTCGGGCCGGCCCGCGGCGTCCCGCGCGAGCTTGAAGGAGTCGCCGGTCACGTCGGCGAACTGGATGACCTCGTCGCGCTGGTAGTGGTGTCCCAGCACGAACAGCCGGTCACCCAGCGTCTCCTTGGCCGCGCGGGCCCGCTCGACCAGGGTCGGGTCGGAGGCCGCAGGCAGGTCCCCCGGACACTCGACCCCACGCTCGGTGGTGAGGTCCTTGCCCTTGCCCAGCGGGAGGAGGGGGAGGTCGATGATGCTCACATGCGCCATCGTAGGGCGCGTCGCACAAGGCGATCCGGGCCGCACAGAAACCGGCCGACCAGATGGGGGCAGTGACATGGCACGACGAGGCGACGTGCTCTGCGTCGTACAGGCCGGCGGGCAGGGCACCAGGATGGACGTGCTGACCCGCGAGCGCGCCAAGCCGGCGCTGCCGTACGGCGGTGTGCACCGGCTCATCGACTTCACGCTGTCGAGCCTGGTGCACTCCGACCTGACCGACGTGTGGGTCTCGGTGCAGTACCAGGTCGGCCTCGATCGACGACTACCTCTCGGGCGGTCGGCCGTGGAGCCTGGACCGCAACCGGGGCGGCTTCCGCCGGATGGTGCCGCAGACCGGCACGGGGCCGGCGACCGAGGAGGGCTTCGCCCACGGCAATGCCGACCTCCTGCTCCGGATGCGTTCGGATCTCGAGGGTTCGGCGGCGCCGCACGTGCTGGTCTCCAGCGCCGACCACGTCTTCTCGATGGATCTCGCGCCCGTCGTCGACGAGCACATCGCCTCGGGCCGGGTCGCCACCGTGCTGACCACCGAGGTGACCAAGAAGGAGGCGTCCGACAACGTGGTCGTCCTCACCGGTCGCGCCGGCCGCGTCACCGACGTCCAGGTCAAGCCGTCGCGCCCGCGGTCGGGCACGATCGCGACCGAGATCTTCGTCTACCGCACCGACGCGCTGATCGCCGCTCTCGACGAGCTCAGGGCAGCGCTCTCCGGGGAGGCCGACGGTGCGGCGGACGGCGACAGCGGGCTCGGCGACTTCGGCGAGCACCTGCTCCCGCTCCTCATCGAGTCCGGCGAGGTGCGCGCCGTACCTCTGGAGGGCTACTGGCGTGACCTTGGTCAGCCTGGGCAGTACCTGCAGGCACACCGCGATCTCCTGGCCGGAAAGGTCGACGTGTTCGACCACCTCGACCGACCGGTGATCTCCCACTGGCCGGACCGACCGGCCGCGCGGGTGCGTGGTGGCAACGTGGTCGACAGCCTGCTCTCACCCGGCTGCGTCGTCGCGGGCGAGGTGGTCAACAGCGTCCTCGGCCCGGGGGTGGTGGTCGAGAAGGGGGCGCGGGTCGAGGACTCGGTGCTCTTCGAGGACGTCCTGGTCGAGCACGGTGCCGAGGTGCGCACCGCCGTGATCGACGAGCACTCCCGCGTACGTCGCGGGGCGATCGTCGGCGATGCGCCCACCCGGCGGGTCGCGCACGACGACGAGCTCGTTCTGGTCGGCATGGGCAGCGTCCTGGGCCGGGGCCACATCCCGGCCGGCTCGAGGCTGGAGCCGGGGACGACCAGCTAGGAGCGTCCTGGAGAGTCCGCTCCCTGTGCGCCTAGAGGAACGAGCCGTGGTGGAGGTACGGCGCAGGTGGCTTCAGCCGGTGCAGCGCGAGGTAGCCGAGCTGGTGCAGCTCGAGACGGGCGGCCATGCCGACGTCGATCGCCCACTGGTTGGCCGCGGTGACGTGGGGGATCTCGACCGGTACGTCGGGCGTGCTCATCGCCAGTGCGGCCCAGGCCAGGTCCGTGGCCGTACGCCGGTTGGTGGCGGCCAGCAGCACCGGTGTGCCGGCGTCGGTCACGTAGACGTAGCCCGAGCCGGTGCTCCGGTCGGTGACGAGCAGGTGGAACTCACCGGCGAGCACGGCGTGGTCCGGTCCGTGCGCTGCCCCTCGGGCGCCGCGGTCCACGGAGTCCATCAGGTCGAAGTCGCCGGCCGACCCCTCGCGTACCCGCTCGACGACCGGGATCACGGACCTGTCGACGTGACCCGCCATCAGCATCTGCGGGTGCAGGTCGAAGCCCGCCGTGCGGTAGCGGCGGGCCGCCTTGGGGTCGTGCGACGCCGAGAGCATCCCGCGCAGGGACCCTCGGCCGTGATGGAGCGCCGCCACGAGCAGCTGGGCCCCGATGCCGCCTCCCTGGAGCCCCGGGCGCACGGCGAAGGACGCAAGGAGCCACAGGAGCTCACGGTTGAACGACACCGCCGTGCCCACCAGCTCACCGTCGGCCTCGGCGACCCAGCAGCCCCCGGGATCGGTGCCGAGCAGGTGGTGCACGCGCCGCTGCCACATCGCGCCGCGCGCGGCCGATCGCGGTGCGGGGTCGGGCCGGTTGCGAAGCGAGGTTCGCTGGTCGAGCTCGAAGTAGCTCTGCGACGTGAGCGCCTCGACGGCCGCCACGTCGTCCGCGCGCATCGGGCGGATCCTCACGTCGGCTGGGTCGGTCGTCATGGCGTCACGATCGTAAGGGCGTACCGGCGGCCGGGCAGGACCCGGCAGGATGGGCGCGTGCGCAAGGTCGGGGTCGAGGAGGAGCTGCTGCTCGTCGAGCCCGGGACCGGCGAGATGGTCAGCATCTCGGCCGGGGTCCTGCGCTCCCACGGCGACGCGGCCGCCCAGGCGGCTCGGGCGGCTCGGGCCGCCACGCGCGGGGGCCCAGGCGAGGGCGGCCGCCAGGACGAGCTCGAGGGAGAGCTGCTGCAGCACATGGTCGAGATCCAGACCGATCCCTCTGCCGACCTCGAGGCGATCGTCGACCAGCTGAGGTCGGCCCGCCGGTCCGCCGTGGCCGCCGCCGGGGCGCAGGGGGTCGAGGTGGCGGCCGTCGGCGTCGCGCCGCTGTCGAGCCGGGCCCCGCGGGTGAGCCGGCAGCCGAGGTACGAGCGGATCGCCCAGGAGTTCGGTGACATGGGTCTGGCTGCCGGCACGCTCGGGATGCATGTCCACGTCGACGTCGCCGACGACGAGGAGGCGGTGCGCGTCGTCGACGGGCTGCGCCGCTGGCTGCCCCTGATCGTCGGCCTCGCAGCGAACTCGCCGTACTCCGGAGGCGGCGACACCGGCTACGCCTGCTGGCGCCAGCAGGTCTGGACCCGCTGGCCGACCGCAGGTCAGTCCGAGCCGTACGGCAGCGCGGCGGAGTACCGGCGCGTCGCCGAGGCCCTCATCGCCACGGGCGCCGCCCTGGACCCCGGGATGCTCTACCTCGACGCGCGCCTGGCCGCCGACTACCCGACCGTGGAGATCCGGGTCGCCGACGCGTGCACGGAGCGTCGACGACGCGATGCTGGTCGTCGCGCTGTGCCGCGCCCTGGTCGAGACCCACGCCGCAGGCCGTCGACCCCGATCCGGTCCGCAGCGACCTGTTGCGCGCAGCTCACTGGCGAGCCGCCCGCTACGGGCTGGCCGGCTCGCTCGTGCACCCGCTCAGCGGACGGCTGGTCGACGCCCGGGAGGCCGTCGGCTGCCTCGTGCAACACGTGGCCGCGGCCCTCGACGCGGCAGGTGACCGGGACCTCGTCGACGCGGGCGTCGACCGGATCTGGACCGTGGGCGGTGGCGCGCGGCGCCAGCGCCAGGCCTACGAGCGCACCGGGTCACTCGCCGGCGTGGTCGCCGACGTGGTGGCCCGGACGGCGGAGTCGGCCGAGGCGGCCGCATGAGGGTGCTCGTGGCGCCCGACAAGTTCGCCGGCACCCTGACGGCCGTCCAGGCGGCCGAGGCGATCGCCCGCGGCTGGGCCCGGCACGCCCCCGCCGACCACCTCGACCTGGCGCCGATGGCCGACGGCGGCCCGGGCTTCCTCGACGTGCTGCACACCGCTCTGGGCGGCGAGCTGGCTGCGGTCACCGTGCGCGGGCCGTTCGGCGAGGCCGTGCCGGCGGGCGTGCTCCGCGTCGGCGAGCGGGCCTACGTCGAGTCGGCGCAGGCCTGTGGGCTGCACCTGACCGGCGGAAAGCGCGCCGAGGAGGCGTCGACGTACGGCGTCGGGCAGCTGGTCGCGGCGGCGATCGAGGCCGGCGCGACCGAGGTCGTCGTCGGGCTGGGCGGCAGCGGCACCAACGACGGGGGAGCGGGCGCGCTCGGCGCGCTGGGGGCCACCGCTGACGTCGCGCTCGACGCCGGGGCGGCGGGCCTCGCCGGGGTCACCACCGTCGACCTGGCCCCGGCGCGCACGAACGTCGACGGCGTGCGTCTCGTGGCCGCCAGCGACGTCGACAACCCCCTGACCGGGCTGTTCGGCGCCACCAAGACCTACGGACCCCAGAAGGGGCTCGACGACGGGGCGCCTCCTGGCCGTCGACGGGCTGCTGGAGGCGTTCGCGGCCGCCACCGACCGACGTACCTCGCTCGAGCCCGGTGCTGGAGCTGCAGGCGGCCTCGGCTTCGCCCTCTTGGCCTGGGAGCGGCCCGGCAGCCGGGCATCGACCTGGTCGTGGCCGCCGTCGGCCTGCCGGCCCGCGCGCGGGCGGCCGACCTCGTCGTGACGGGGGAGGGGTCCTTCGACTTCTCCTCGCGCGCCGGCAAGGTGCCCTACGGCGTGGCGCAGGTCGCTGCCGACGCCATCCGGCCGTGTGTGGCGCTGGCCGGGCGGGTGCTCGTCGGCGCCCGCGAGATGCGGGCGCTCGGGATCGAGGCAGCGCACTCGCTGGTCGACCTGGTGGGGGAGGAGCGCGCCCTCGCTGCGCCGGCGGAGGCCCTGGAGGACCTCGCCGAGCGGCTCGCGCGGTCGTGGTCGCGCCCCGCGCGCTGAGCCGGTCGACCGGCCGCCGACTCGGTGGACGAAGCCCGGGAATAACCCGAGGTGTGCGACCATTGGAACCGACGTACGCGCACAACTGTCGACACACCACGGGAGCCCCGACGATGACCGAGCAGGTCCAGACCGAGCGCCGCACCGACTCCATCAACCTGAGCCCGGTGGCCGCCTCCAAGGTGAAGAGCCTCCTCGACCAGGAGGGTCGCGACGACCTGAACCTCCGCATCTCCGTGCAGCCGGGTGGCTGCAGCGGGCTGCGCTACCAGCTCTTCTTCGACGAGCGGTCGCTCGACGGTGACGTGATCACCGACTTCGACGGCGTGGGCGTCGTGGTGGACCGGATGAGCGTCCCCTACCTCAACGGCGCGATGATCGACTTCGTGGACTCGATCGAGAAGCAGGGGTTCACGATCGACAACCCCAACGCCACCGGCTCCTGCGCCTGCGGAGACTCCTTCCACTGAGCGAAGACGCCTCACCCACAGACTGAGAGGCCCCCGTCGTCGACGGGGGCCTTCGTCTGTCCAGCGTCGGGCCAGTCGCCAGGGTCAGTCCAGGGGTGTCAGTCCAGATGGAGGTGCAGCGCCGCCGCCAGCCGGGCGGCGGCCTCGCTGACCTCGATCTCGCGCTTGGGGCGCTCCCGCGCAAGGTCCTCGTAGCGCAGGCTCGGAGCGGGACGCAGGACAGCCTCGCTCAGCCGCTCCCGGGTCGCACGGGCATCGGTGAGCATCTGGTCGGATACGGCCATCCCTCGACGCTAGACCTGTCAGGGTGAGGGCTCAACGGTGACTGACCGGTAGTGTTCACGCACGTGTCCTTGTTGATCGCGGGCTCCATCGCCACCGACCACCTGATGAGCTTCGGCGGCAGGTTCTCCGACTCCCTCGTCGTCGAGCAGCTGGACAAGCTGTCCGTCTCCTTCCTCGTCGACGACCTCGAGATCCGACGGGGCGGGGTGGCGCCGAACATGTGCTTCGGGCTCGCCCGGCTCGGACTGCGCCCGGTCCTCGTCGGGGCCGCCGGTGAGGACTTCGCCGACTACCGCTCCTGGCTCGAGCGCAATGGCGTCGACACCGACTCGGTGCTGATCAGCGAGACCCGGCACACGGCCCGCTTCGTGTGCACGACCGACTCGACGATGGCGCAGTTCGCCTCGTTCTACCCAGGGGCGATGACCGAGGCCCGGCGGATCGAGCTCGCCCCCATCGTCTCCCGCGTGGGCACGCCGGAGTACGTGCTCATCGGCGCCGACGACCCGGTCGCCATGCGCCGCCACACCGAGGAGTGCCGCACCCGCGGCTACCCGTTCATCGCCGACTGCAGCCAGCAGCTCGCCTTCGCGCGAGGGCGAGCTGATCCGCGACCTGATCGACGGCGCCGCCATCTTGTTCTCCAACGAGTACGAGTCGCACCTGATCGAGTCCAAGACCGGATGGTCCGCCGACGAGGTGCTGGCGAAGGTCGGCTGCCAGGTCACGACGCTCGGTGCTCGCGGCGTCCGCGTGCAGCGCGCCGGCACCGAGCCCCTCGAGCTGCCCGCCGCAGCCGACGTCATCGCGGTCGAGCCGACCGGTGTCGGCGACGCGTTCCGGGCGGGCTTCCTGGCCGGCCTGGCCTGGGGGCTCGGCGACGCCGGTGCCGCCCAGGTGGGCTGCGTGCTCGCGGCGTACGTCGTCGAGACGGTGGGCACGCAGGAGTACTCCTTCTCGGGCGCCGAGTTCGTCAAGCGCATCGAGGCGTCGTACGGCGTCGAGGCGGCCGCCGCCGTCGCGCCCCACTTGTCCTAGTCCGGGTCCGGGCCTAGGAGAGCCGGCGGACCCAGAAGCGCGGGGTCCCGTCGTCGGCGGTGTCCTCGCCGGCGTACTCCTGCGCCTTCATCCGGCACCAGGCCGGCACGTCGACCCGGGCCGCCGGGTCGAGGGTCACCACGCCGATCAGCTCGCCCACCTCGACGTCGGCGAGATGCCGCGCGAGCTCGATGACCGGCAGCGGACAGCGCTGGTCGCGGCAGTCGAGCTCGAGCCCGGTCACCGGTCCACCCGTGCTCGGAGCTCGCCGATCACGCCGGGGAGGACCGAGAGGAACCGCTCCGCCTCCGCCTCGAGGTCGCGATCGCCGATCGGCCAGGGCAGCCCGAGGCGGACGTTGCCGTGGGTGAGCACGCCCATCGCCTCCAGCACGTGGCTCGGGGTCAGCGTCGACGCGGTGCAGGCCGAGCCGCTGGCGATCCCGAAACCGGCCCGGTCGAGCTCGGAGACCAGGGCCTCGCCGTCGACGTACAGGCAGGAGAACGTCAGCACGTGGGGGAGTCGCTCCGCGGGATGGCCCGCCACCTCGATGTCGGGCAGGGCGCCGACGACGCCGCGGATCCGGTCGACCAGGGCCGACTGCCGTCGGTTGACCTCCGCGCGCTCGGCGACGACCGCCTGGAGCGCCGCAGCGGCGGCCAGCGCGGCCGGGACGTTCTCGAAGCCCGAGGAGCGCTCGTCCACCCGGTCGTCGCCTGGGTAGGGGTTGCGCCAGCGTGCGCCCTTGCGCACCAGCAGGAGCCCCACCCCGGCCGGGCCGCCCCACTTGTGTGCGGAGGCAGTGGCGACGGTCCACCCGTCGGGCAGCGGCAGCCGCCCTGCAGACGCCCCCGCGGACACGAACAGGGGTACGCCGGGCACGGCGGCGGCGATCTCCGCGACCGGCTGGAGCGTCCCGACCTCGTGGTTGGCGCTCTGCACGGCCACGGCGGCCACGCCCGGCGCCGAGCGCTCGACGGCGAGGCGGACGTCGTCCGGGTCGACCCGACCGGCCCGGTCGACGCCGACGACGACCTCGTCCACCTGGCGCCAGGCCAGCGCGTGCATGACCGAGGAGTGCTCGACGGCGGTGCGCACCACCGTGGTGCCGGCGCGGGCGCGCCCGGCGACGAGCCCGAGCAGCCCGCGGTGGACGGCATCGGTGCCGCTGGCGGTGAACGTCACCTCGTCGGGCCTGACCCCGAGCGACGTCGCCACGACCTCGCGGGCGTTGTCGAGGATCAGGCGGGCTGCCCGGCCGCTGGCGTGGAGGCGCCGCGGGTCGGCGTACCCCTTGTCGAGGGCGGCCAGGAAGGCATCGCGGGCAGCCGGGTGCAGCGCCTCGGTGGAGGCCGCGTCCCAGTCGCTCACAGGGTTGCTCAACCGGTCGCTCACACGGTCGCTCACACGGCGAACCTACCGGCCCACCCTGTCGGTCATCTGGGGGTCGATTGCGATAGCGTTCGGGATGTCGAGTGCCGTTCGAGAGAGAGGCTCCCTGTGGCTGTGCCGGAAGGTGTGCCGACGGGTCCGGGTTCCCGCCGAGCCCCCGGGCGTGGACGACAGCTCGCGCTCCTGGCCGTCGTCGCCCTCGCTGTCGTGGTCCTGTCGGGGTGTGGGACCACCACCGAGGAGTGGAAGAACCTGGGGATGCCCGATCGCGACGCGACCGCGACGTCCCACTACGTCTTCGACCTGTGGCGCTGGGGCTGGGTGGCGGCGATCGGCGCCGGCGTCGTGGTGTGGGGCCTGATCTTCTACGCCTGCTTCGCCTTCCACCGCCGCAGCGACGACGAGATCCCCGTGCAGACGCGCTACAACCTGCCGCTGGAGATCTTCTACACCATCGCGCCGGTGATCATGGTCGTGGTGTTCTTCTTCCACACCGTCAACGCGCAGAACGCCATTCTCGAGGAGGTCGACGACCCCGACCACACGATCGTGGTGGTGGGCCAGCAGTGGCAGTGGACGTTCAACTACGTCGACGAGGAGGCCGTCGAGGCCCCCAACGTGTTCGAGGTCGGCACCGCCTCCTACATCCCGACGCTCTACCTGCCCGTCGACCAGACCGTGCAGTTCGAGCTGCGATCGCCCGATGTGATCCACAACTTCTGGATCACCGGGTTCCTGATGAAGATGGACGTCATCCCGGGTCGGGTGAACCACTTCCAGGTGACGCCGAAGGAGATCGGCTCCTACGTCGGCAAGTGCGCCGAGCTGTGCGGCGTCTCGCACTCCCGCATGCTGTTCAACGTCGAGGTCGTCAGCAGTGACGATTACGACGCCTACCTCCAGGCCAAGGAGGCCAAGGGCGACGTGAGTCAAGCACCCTTGACCGGTGGCTCGGGGGCCTACACCCCGGCCGGGCCGGCCGAGGCCGAGGCCGAAGAAGGAGGCACGGAGTGACCGCCACCGCCGCTCGCGCAGAGAGCCTCGCTCCCACCCGGAAGCCGATCGGGACCCAGGTCGTGCGTGTCCTGACCACCACCGACCACAAGCTGATCGGCAAGCTCTACCTCACGACGTCCTTCGTGTGGTTCATGGTCGGCGGCGTGATGGCCATGCTGATCCGCTCCGAGCTGGCCTTCCCGGGCAACCAGGTCGTCAGCGACCACCTCTACAACCAGCTCTTCACCATGCACGGCACGATCATGCTGCTGCTGTTCGCGACGCCGCTGTTCTTCGGCTTCGGCAACATGATCATGCCGCTGCAGATCGGCTCGCCCGACGTGGCGTTCCCGCGGCTCAACATGCTGTCGTACTGGCTCTACCTCTTCGGCGGCATCATCGCCGCCTCGGGCTTCCTGACCCCGAGCGGTGCAGCCGACTTCGGCTGGTTCGCCTACACGCCGCTCTCCGACGCCATCCGCTCGCCCGGCGTCGGCGGCGACCTGTGGATCATGGGTCTGTGGATGGCCGGTCTCGGCACCATCCTCGGCGCCGTCAACTTCATCACCACCATCATCTGCATGCGGGCGCCCGGCATGACGATGTTCCGGATGCCGATCTTCACCTGGAACACCCTGGTCACCAGCCTCCTGGTGCTGATCGCCTTCCCGATCTTCGCCGCCGCGCTGCTCTCGCTCGAGGCCGACCGGCTCCTCGACGCGCACGTGTTCGACCCAGCCCACGGCGGCCCGATCCTGTGGCAACACCTGTTCTGGTTCTTCGGCCATCCCGAGGTCTACATCATCGCGCTGCCGTTCTTCGGCATCATCTCCGAGATCCTGCCGGTCTTCAGCCGCAAGCCGATCTTCGGCTACATCGGCCTGGTCGGCGCGACCCTCGGCATCGCCATGCTCTCGGTGGCGGTCTGGGCGCACCACATGTTCGTCACCGGCGCCGTCGACCTGGCGTTCTTCTCCGGCATGACGTTCCTCATCGCGGTCCCGACCGGGGTGAAGTTCTTCAACTGGATCGGCACGATGTGGGGGGGAAGTCTGTCCTTCGACACCCCCATGCTGTGGTCGGTGGGCTTCCTGACCACGTTCCTCTTCGGCGGGCTGACCGGCATCATCCTCGCCTCGCCTCCGCTGGACTTCCAGGTCTCCGACTCCTACTTCGTCGTGGCGCACTTCCACTACGTCGTCTTCGGCACGGTTGTGTTCGCGATGTTCGCGGGCTTCTACTTCTGGTGGCCCAAGATGACCGGCCGGATGCTCGACGAGACGCTCGGCAAGGTGCACTTCTGGCTGCTGTTCATCGGCTTCCACACCACCTTCCTGGTCCAGCACTGGCTGGGCGTCGAGGGGATGCCGCGCCGCTACGCCGACTACCTCGTCGCCGACGGCTTCACCACGCTCAACCAGGTCTCGAGCGTCGGTGCCTTCCTGCTCGGCGCGTCCACGCTGCCGTTCCTGTGGAACGTCTACACCTCCCGAAACGCGCCGTTGGTCGAGACCGACGACCCGTGGGGCTGGGGCCGTTCCCTGGAGTGGGCGACCAGCAGCCCGCCGCCCCGCCACAACTTCGTGACCCTGCCGCGGATCCGCTCGGAGTCTCCGGCCTTCGACCTGCACCACCCGGAGGTCGCGGCCCTGGAGCTCGATCACAACGACGCGGAGCGTGAGGGTCGGGTGGCCGACGCGCCCGATGTCGAGGGCCGTGAGGAGATGCTCGCGGAGCGTCTCGACGATCCCGACCCCACCCACCGCACCGATCAGGAAGGCACCGACCGGTGAAGGCTGAGGCCTGGATCTTCATCAGCACGACGATCTTCTTCTTGCTGGTCACGCCGGCGTACTGGCTGCTCTCGCACGACTGGACCGGCACCTCCGCACTGACCATGACCACCCTGCTGGCGGCCATGGTGTCGGTCTACCTGGGCTTCCACGCGGCGAAGATGGAGCCACGCCCCGAGGACCGCAAGGACGCCGAGGTGGCCGACGGTGCGGGCGAGCTGGGCTTCTTCCCGCCGTACTCCTGGTGGCCCCTGTGGTGCGGCCTCTGCCTCGCTGTGATCGCCCTCGCCGTGGCTCTCAGCGCCTGGTGGCTGGTGGTGATCGGCATCGGCGTGGGCTTCCTCGCCCTCACCGGCCTGATCTTCGAGTTCTACCGCGGCGTCCACGCCCACTGACGCCGAGCGGGCGCAACTTCACCGCCCAGCGGGCGCAACTTCACCGCCCAGCGGGCGCTACTTCACCGCCCAGCGGGCGCAACTTCACCGCCCAGCGGGCGCAACTTCACCGCCCAGCGGCCCGGTTTGCGTGCACAGCTGCTCACACCTGGGGGGCCATCCACAGAATTCAGGTCGGCTGAGTAGCTGACGCTCCCCACGGGGATGACCGTCCCATGCTCAACGATGACGGCCTGGGTGCCTACCTGGCCAAGCTGCCACCTGATGCGCCCTTCACGTCGGCTACGGCCAGGACAGAGGGTGTTCCTGCGCACGCACTCCATCAGTTGGTCAGGGCGGGGTTGCTACGACACCCTGTGCAATCGGTGTACGTGCCCCTCGGCGTGTCGGACACCCTGTCTCACCGGGTCGACATCCTGGAGCTGATCTTGCCCGAGGGATGTTTCGTCACCGATCACACAGCCGCATGGCTCCACGCAGGTGACAGCGTGCTGCTGCCCAACTCGCATCTGGCGCCGGGGCGGCCGGACGTCTTCCGACACTCGCAGCTGAGGGCGCTGCGAAACCCGATCGTGCGCAGCGGTGAGCGGAGGGTTCGGCGTGACGACCTGATGACCATCGGCAACGTCACGGTGACGACGCCGCTGCGGACGGCTGTCGACATCGGCCGACTCTTCCCCCGTGATGTGGCCCTGTGGGGACTCGATTCGATGCTGGCGACGGGCTCGTTCAGCCATGACGAGCTGTTGTCGACCGTGCCCCGGCTCGCGAGGCAACGAGGCGTGGTCCAGCTGCGTGTGCTGGCGGTGATCGCGGACGGCGGATCGGCGAGCTTTGGCGAGTCTGCGCTCAGGCTCAGGTGGCACGACGCCGGGCTCCCGAGGCCAGAGCTCCAAGTAGCCGTCGGCGTCGGCAGGGCGACGTACTGGCTCGACATGGGCTTGACCAGCCTGAGGTTCGCGGCCGAGTACGACGGCGAGGCCTGGCACTCCAGCCAGCAGGCAAGCGCCCACGACCAGGCGCGTCGAGCCATGCTGGCGGAGGAAGGCTGGGTCGTCCTGGTGTTTCGTGCCAGGGAGGTGTTCGGACGGCACCAGAGCGCAGACCAGCGCCTCCGCACCGCATACGCCGAGGTGAAGTTGCGCCCGCTCGGCGGTGAAGTTGCGCCCGCTCGGCGGTGAAGTTGCGCCCGTTCGGCGGTGAAGTTGCGTCTGCTCGGCTATTTGAGGGCGGAGCCCTCGGCGTACTGGGCGAAGGGGAGGTTCCAGTCGCCGTAGCCGTTGTCGAGGGTCATCGGGCGGTCGGTGCCGGTGTACTCGACGACATCGCCGCGCTTGGAGATGTTGTAGATCCAGGCGGCGTTGGCCGTCGACATGCCGGTGCACCCGTGGGAGACGTTGGCGTAGCCCTGCGAGCCGACCGACCACGGGGCCGCGTGGAGGAACTCGCCGGAGTAGGTGACGCGCATGGCGTACTCGACGTCGTCGATGTCGTAGGCCTCGGGATCGTCCGCGGCGATGCCGACGGTCTCGGAGTTCATCCGGCGGGTACGGAACTTCTCCATGATGACCTTCACGCCCGAACGCGTGGTGAAGCCCGGCTTGCCCGTGGTGATCGGGGTGGTCCTGGCGAGCGTCCCGTTGATGAACGTCTGCATCTGGTGGGTCTGCGCGTTGACCTTCGACACGACGGCGTCGCCCACGTGGAAGGACACCTGGCGGCTCTCCTGGCCGTAGATCCCCCCACCGGCGGGCACCGAGTTGACGTCGACGTCGACGCTGACGTCGGTGCCCGCCTTCCAGTACGTCGCGGGGCGCCAGTGCACCTCGTGGTCACTCATCCAGTGCCAGGCGCCCTTCTGCTTGGGCACGCTGGTGACCGTGAGGTGCTTCTCGATGGAGGCCTTGTCGGACACCGCGACGTCGAAGCTGACGATCACCGGCATGCCGACCCCGACGGTCTCGCCGCCCAGGGGCGCGATCGACGGGTAGGTCTGCTGGTCGAGGCTGAGGTCGGCGGTCGAGAACGACGAGCGGGTCCGCTTCTCCTTGCCGTCGGCACGCTCGGCCACGGTCCGCACGTCGTACGTCGTGCCCGGCTCGAGCCGGCCTGAGGCCGTCCAGCCCGTCCCGTCGGCACTCAGGTCCCCGTCGAGGGCGCCGAGCGCTGACGTGACGCTTACCGAGCGCAGGCGGCCGTCCTGGGCGGTGATCCGGACCTGCTGATCGACGGGTACGGCCTCCTGATCGGTCCCGACGCGCAGGGCGACGCGGACCGGCGCCGGCTTCGCCGCGGCGGGGCGCACCCTCCGCGTCACCGCCCGCGACGCGGTCGTCCGCCGGGGAGTCCGCATCCGAGCCCTGCGAGGGCTGGCATGCCGACAGCCCTGTCGCGGCGAGCACGAGCGCGGACGCGGCGAGGACAGCGCGGTGCACCGGCGAGCGGTGTGCGGACATGGCGGAGAACCCCTGGGTGACGAGTGTCGGCGTACGGCGTCCAGGGTAAAGGGCGGGTGCTCAACGGCGGTAAATGTCGGCGGCGCGGCACCTCGTCGAGTGGACGAGGGGCCGCGCCGGCGTGGGGACCTGCGTCAGCGCATCGGCTCCTCGTCGACGTCGTGGAACCGGTGGCCGTCGAACTGGTGGCCGTCGGCCACGTGACCCTCCATCGGCGCCTGCAGCTCGTGCTCGTGCTCGGCGTGGTGGTGGGCGGCGTCGAGCTCTTCACGGGTCGGCTTCTGGACGTTGTCGGCGTAGAGCGCCGCACTGAGCCGGGCGCGCACCTTCTGGAGGCGCGATCCGGGTGCGGTGACGCCGTTGCCGTCCGTGTCGGACTCGACGGTGTAGATCTCGTCGCGGTTGCGTGCGGTCAGGGTGTAGGCCATGTCCACGGGCAGCGGCAGGTGCTTCTCGGAGTAGCCGCCCTCGGGGGAGCGCATGATGACGCCGGTCTCGTAGCCGTGGAGGAGCTTCTCCTGGTCGTGCCGTTGCAGCGAGATGCACCAACGCCGGGTGATGTAGAACGCGATCAACGGACCGACGAACACCGCCACGCGGTTGAAGTAGGTGATCTGGTTGATGCTCAGGTCGAACAGGATGGCGATGATGTCGTTGCCGCCGGCCATCCAGAGGATGCCGACGAACGTCATCAACGCGACCATCGTGGCCGTCCGGGTGGGCGCGTTGCGCGGGCGTTGGAGCAGGTGGTGCTCACGCTTGTCGCCGGTGATCAACGACTCGATGAACGGCAGCATCATCAGGATCACGAACATCACCATGGGCAGCACGATGATCGGCAGCAGGACGTTCCACGAGAGCGTCACGGCCGGGAGGCCGCCCGGGCCCGTGAAGAGGTGGGACTCCCACCCGGGCATGATGCGCAGCGCGCCGTCGGGCCAGCCCATGTACCAGTCGGGCTGGGAGCCCGCGGTCACCTTCGACGGGTCGTAGGGGCCGTACTTCCAGACCGGGTTGATGGAGAGGAACGCTCCCATCAGCGCGGTGACGCCGAAGACCACGAAGAAGAACCCGCCGGCCTTGGCGGCGTAGATCGGGAGCAGCGGGAAGCCCACGACGTTCTGCTCGGTCTTGCCGGGGCCGGGCCACTGCGTGTGCTTGTGGTAGACGAGCAGCAGCATGTGCAGACCGACCAGGGCCAGCAGGATGCCCGGGATCAGCAGGATGTGGACCGCGTAGAGCCGCGGGATGATCGCCTCGCCGGGGAACTCGCCGTCGAAGAGGAGGAACGACATGTACGTGCCCACGATCGGCTGCGACTTGATGAAGCCGTCGGCGGCGCGGATGCCGGTGCCGGAGAGCAGGTCGTCGGGCAGGGAGTAGCCGGTGAACCCCTCCAGCATGCCGAGCAGCAGCAGGAGGCAGCCCACGACCCAGTTGAGCTCGCGCGGCTTGCGGAACGCACCGGTGAAGTAGACGCGCATCAGGTGCACGAACATCGCGGCGATGAAGAGCATCGCGGACCAGTGGTGGATCTGCCGCATGAGCAGTCCGCCACGGACGTCGAAGGAGATGTTGAGCGTCGAGGCGAAGGCCTCGGACATGTGGACGCCGCGCAGCTCGGCGTACGAACCCTGGTACTCGACCTCGCCCATGCTCGGGACGAACCACAGCGTCAGGAAGACGCCGGTGAGCAGCAGGACGACGAAGCTCCACAGGGCGATCTCGCCGAGCATGAACGACCAGTGGTCGGGGAAGACCTTCCGGACCTGCTTCTTCATCGCCGACGCGAGGCCCAGCCGCTCGTCTGCCCAGTTGGCGACGGCGCCGACCTTGCTCGGCTTCTTCGCGATGGCCGCCGACTCGCGGTTGCTCGTGGCGACCTTGCTGGTGTCGATGCGTCCGCTCACAGCGTGTCACGCTCCCAGAAGCTGGGCCCGACCGCTTCGATGAAGTCGGACTGGGCGATGAGGTAGCCCTCGTCGTCGAGCGCCAGGGGCAGCTGGGGCAGCGGACGCGCCGCGGGGCCGAAGACCACCCGGGCGTGGTCGGCGAGGTCGAACGTGGACTGGTGGCACGGGCACAGCACGTGGTGCGTGGTGCGCTCGTAGAGAGAGATCGGGCACCCGACGTGGGTGCAGATCTTGGAGTAGCAGAGGATCCCGTCGACGGCCCAGTTCTCCCGGCCCTCGCCGGGGATGATCTCCTCCGGCTCCATCTTGACCAGGATGACCGAGGCCTTCGACTTCGCGATCTGGAGGTCGACGCCCTCGTAGAGGGGCTCGCCTTCCTCGTTGGTCTCGTAGAGGGAGGCGGGCTGGCCGTTGACCAGGCTGCCGATCTCCATGTCGCCCGGGCGGATGGGGGTGCCGAGGACGTCGACCACGACGCGCATGCCCTCGGTCCACGGCGTGGTGTTGAGCTTGTTGCCCGGCAGGGGGCCGAGGTCGCGCAGGGCCAGGATCGGGGTGATGCTGACCAGGCCCAGCGCCCCCAGGAGGGTGTTGCGGATCAGGGGCCGGCGGGTGATGCCGGAGTCCTCGGTGCCCTGGAGGACGTCGGCGACGACCTTGTCGCGGTCTTCGTCGGTGGAGCGGCCGGGGTGGCGCATCTCGACGATCTCGTGGTCGTTCATCAGCTTGCGCGCCCACTGGATGGTGCCGATCCCGATGAACAGCAGCGCCAGGCCCAGCGTGAGGCCCAGCGACATCGTGGAGGCCCCGACGCCGGCGAGCGTGTCGTGGTTGGAGCTGATGTCGAAGGTGAAGTAGGCGACCACGAAGCCGACGACCAACAGCATCGCGAGGACGTAGAACGCCACGACCTGCAGCTCGGCACGTCGCTCGGCCTTCGGGTCGACGTCGGTCGGGCGGTACGTGTGCGGAGGCAGGCCCGGGTTGGGGATGGGCTCATCGACGACAGCCGGCGACGCCTGGGTCCGTCGTTCGACGCTGGTGTGCTCACTCACCGCTGGTTCTCCCCCATCGTCGGCTCGTTACGTCGCCCGGTACGCGTCGTGGCGGCCGCGATCCACACCGCGAAGCCGACCAGGGACCCGATCCCGACCACCCAGGCGAACATGCCCTCGCTGACGGGGCCGAGCCCGCCCATGCCGAAGCCGCCGTAGTCGGGGTTCTCCTCCAGCGCGGTGAGGTAGGCGATCACGTCGCGCTTGGCGTCCGGCGGCATGGTGTTGTTGGAGAAGGTCGGCATCTGCTGGGGACCGGTCTGCATGGCCATGTAGATGTAGCGCGGCTCGACGCCCTCGATCCGCGGGGCGTGGCCGCCGCGGGGCATGGCGCCGCCGGAGCCCTGGAAGTTGTGGCAGGCCGTGCAGTTGGTCAGGAAGATCTGGCCGCCGCGCGAGATCGCCTCCTGCTTCTCCTCGTCGGTCATGCCCTCCAGCGAGTAGTCGCTCGTCGACGGGATGGCCGGGCCGGGGCCCAGTGAGGCGACGAACGCCGCCAGCGCCTGGGTCTCCTCCTCGGAGTAGGCGGGCTGCTTGCGCGGGACCTGCTGTCCGGGCTGGGCCATGGGCATCCGCCCGGTGCCGACCTGGAAGGCGACGGCAGCGGCGCCGACGCCGGCCAGGGGCGGGCCGAAGTTCTGGCCGCGCTTGTCGGTCTGGCCCTCGCCGTTCTGTCCGTGGCAGAACGAGCAGCCGACCAGGAACAGGTCCCGGCCCTTGGCGACCAGCTCCGCGTCGGTCTCGGCCTGTTCGGCCTGGGCCGGTGAGAAGGCGGTGTAGAGGGTCCCGGTCGCGACCAGCGCGAGCAGCATCAGGACGAAGCCGGCAAGGCTGCTGCGGCGATGCCGGGACAGCCGGCGTGCCGAGCGGTTCAGGAAGCGCACCTTGGGTCCAATCCTTCGCTGGGTATCTACACTACTTGTTCAAGTTTCCGGGCACTACTGGATGAGGTAGATCGTGGCGAAGAGCCCGACCCAGACCACGTCGACGAAGTGCCAGTAGTACGAGACGACGATCGCGCTGACCGCCTGCTCGTGGGTGAACTTCTTGGCCACGAGGGTGCGCCCGAGCACGAAGAGGAAGGCGATCAGTCCGCCGGTCACGTGGAGGCCGTGGAAGCCGGTCGCGAGGTAGAACATCGTCCCGTAGGCGTTGGCGGGGATGGTCAAGCCTTCGGCGACCAGCTCGGTGTACTCGAGCGCCTGACCGCCGATGAAGACCGCGCCCATGATGTAGGTGAGGGTGAACCACTCGCGCAGGCCCCAGCCGCCGACGTTGGCGATCGACCCGGTGCGCCCGACCTGACCGCGCTCGGCCGCGAAGACGCCCAGCTGGCAGGTGACCGACGACAGCACCAGGATGATCGTGTTGACGGTCGAGAACCGGATGTTGAGCAGCTGGGTCTCGGAGGCCCACAGGTCGGGGCTGACGGCGCGGATGGTGAAGTAGGCAGCGAACAGCGCCGCGAAGAACATGAGCTCGCTGGACAGCCAGATGATGGTGCCCACGCTGACCATGCTCGGCCGGTCGTGGTGCCCGTGCAGGCGGGACGCCGGGATCGCTGTCGTAGTCGCCACGGGCTCATTATGTCGGTCCTGGCCGACATGGCCACCCCGACCCCCACAGGGCGTGTCTCTCGGTCCTGCGGCCTGCTGCGCGCCGCCCCGACGCTCGCGACTGCCCAGGGCCAGGAGGCACCCCCTGAGCAGGCTCGGCCTATTGTTCGAGGCGTGATCGGAGCGCCCCTCGCGGCGGTCCAGGACCTGCCGGAGCTCACCTGGGAACGGGTGTTCACGACCTGGGGACTGGAGCCGCTGCTCTTCGTCCCGACCGTGTGGGTCGCGGGCGCCTACCTCGTCGGTGTGGCCGTGCTGCGGCGACGGGGGGATCACTGGCCGGTCGGTCGGACGATCTCGTTCGTGGGGGTGGGGATCGGTGCCTTCCTGTTCGTCACCTGCTCGGGAATCGGCGCCTACGACACCACCCTGGTGAGCGTCCACATGGTGCAGCACATGGTCCTCTCGATGCTGGTCCCGATCGCGCTGGCTCTTGGCGCCCCGGTGACGCTCGCCCTGCGCACGCTGCCGCTGCGGCCGCGGCGATGGCTCCTCGTCGTGCTGCACTCGCGGGTGGCGAGGGTGCTGACGTTCCCGCCGCTCACCCTCGCGCTCTTCATCGTCTCGCCGTGGGCGCTCTACTTCTCCGGCTGGTACGACGCCACCCTCTCCTCGGCGTACGTCCACGACGTCACCCACCTGCACCTCGTGCTCGTCGGCTGCCTGTTCTTCTGGCCGCTGGTGGGCATCGACCCGGTGCCGGGCAAGGTGGCCTACCCGTTCCGGGTGCTGATGGTGCTGATGACGCTGCCGTTCCACGCGTTCCTGGGCGTCACGATCATGGGACAGACGACGCTGATCGGTGCGGAGCACTACGCAGCGCTGCGCACCGGGCCGATGGGCGCCTGGCTGCCGACAGCCGCCGACGACCAGCACCTCGCCGGCGGGATCCTGTGGGCGAGCGGTGACGTGGTGGGGGTGATCCTGTTCCTGGTGCTCTTCGTCCAGTGGGTGCGCTCCTCGCAGAAGGAGGCCGCCCGGGAGGACCGGCGGCTGGATCTGCTCGAGGCCAGGGCGTCCCGTTCGGCCGACGCTCCCGAGCGGTAGCATCGCGGCCGTGAGCGACTCGACCGCACGCCCGCCGGCCACGCTGAAGGTGCTGGTCTACAGCGACGACGTCTCGATCCGCCAGCAGGTGATCCTGGCGCTCGGGCGGCGGCCGCACCCGGACCTCCCCGAGCTGGAGTACGTCGAGGTCGCCACCGAGCCGGTCGTGATCGCCAACATGGACGCGGGAGGAATCGCGTTGGCGATCCTCGACGGCGAGGCCGTGCCGGCCGGGGGGATGGGCATCGCCAAGCAGCTGAAGGACGAGATCTACCAGTGCCCGCCGATCGTCGTGCTCATCGGCCGCCCGCAGGACGCCTGGCTGGCGACGTGGTCACGGGCCGACGCCGCCGTGGCGCACCCGCTCGACCCGATCCTGTTGGCCGAGGCCGTGGTGGCGCAGCTGCGCTCGCGCGTGCCGGCGACCACCTGACGCCCGCGCCTCCACCTCGCGACGAAACCGTCACCCACCGATGACCACCTGGCCCGAAGTCCTGGGCGATCTCGTCGCCCGCCGGGACCTCTCCGCCGACCAGACGTCGTGGGCCATGGCCGAGGTGCTGGCCGGCAACGCCACCCCGGCGCAGATCGCCGGCTTCGCCGTCGCGCTGCGCGCCAAGGGCGAGACGATCGACGAGGTGACGGGTCTGGCCGACGCCATGCTCGCCGCGGCCAACCCGATCAGCGTGCCCGGCCGACTGCTCGACGTGGTCGGCACCGGGATGGACCGGTCGATGTCGGTCAACATCTCGACGATGGCGGCGATCGTGGCGGCCGGAGCAGGGGTGACCGTGGTCAAGCACGGCAACCGCTCGGCGTCGTCGATGGCCGGCTCTGCCGATGTGCTGGAGGCTCTCGGCATCCGTCTCGACCTGGCGCCGGACCGGGTCGCGGAGGTCGCGGTCGAGGCCGGCATCACCTTCTGCTTCTCGGCGGCGTTCCACCCGGCGATGCGGCACGCCGCCGTACCCCGCCGAGAGCTGGGCATCGGGACGACGTTCAACTTCCTGGGCCCGCTCTCCAACCCGAGCCGGCCGGCCGCCCAGGCGATCGGCTGCGCCGACGCGCGGATGGCCCCGGTGATGGCAGGAGTCTTCGCGGCCCGCGGGGTCGACGCCTGGGTGTTCCGGGGGGACGACGGTCTCGACGAGCTGACGACGACCACGACGTCCTCGCTCTGGTTGGTCCGTGCGGGGCGCGTCGAGCAGGCCGTGCTGGACCCCGGCGACCTGGGCCTGCCGGCAGCGACCACCGAGGACCTGCGCGGTGGCGACGCGGCGCACAACGCCGGCGTCGTACGCCGCCTCCTGGAGGGTGAGCAGGGGCCTGTGCGCGACGCCGTCCTGCTCAACGCCGGAGCGGCGCTGGCGGTGCACGCGGCCGACGAGGGTGAGCTGGTCTCGCGCGTCGCCTCGGGCATCGACCGGGCGCGGCGTGCCGTCGACGACGGGGGAGCGGCGGCGGTGCTCGAGCGCTGGGTGGCGGCGACGTCCGCCTAGCGACGCCGGCGGCTACCGGTCGGACTACAGGTCCAGGACGTACGCCGATCCTTCGCGTCGGAACCCGACGTCGAGCCGCTCGTAGTAGGGCGCGACCATGTCCGGCGGCGTGAGGACACGACGGAAGCCGCGCTCCTTCAGCCGGGGCGCCCGACGCCACACGAACTCACCCGGCGAGAAGTCCCGGTAGCGCGGCGTCACGTAGTCCAGCTCGACCTGGGCGTCCCGGCCGTCGTCGCCCGCCGGCCGGATCAGCACCACGCCGACGGTCTCGTCGCCTCGCTGGATCTGGAAGGCGAGGTCGTCGTCCGCGGTGCCCGACCATGCCGGGTAGAAGGTCGCGACGTCCTTGCCGTGGACGGTGAGGAAGTGCTGGAAGTAGGCGTCGCGCGGGCCGACCTGGAGCACGTCGAAGGCCGCCTCGTCGTGGCGGTCGCGCATCAGCCCCCGGATCATCCAGAGGTTGATGGCGGTCGTGGCGAGGTTCATGGCCACCATCGGCCAGACGCCGACCAGGGCGTTGAAGAGCACCAGGCTCAGCGACGCCGCGAGGTTGAGCAGCCGGAACCGCAGGATCCGGGTCTGCAGCAGCGAGAAGATGAGCAGGGCGCTGCCGGCCCAGCCGAGCACGTCGACCCAGTGCTCCCTGAGGAAGTCCACCGGCGCAGGCTATCGCCGGTCTCGCCCAGGGTCAGATCCGCGGCACAGGGGTCAGGGCGCTCGCAGGAGGGCTACGTCGTCGTCTTCACGTTGGACGACCTCCCAGCCGAGCTGGTTCTCCAAGGCGTAGGCCATGGGGCTCTCGGGGCGCACGATCGCCACGGTGGCGCCGGTCTCCTCGACCATCCGGTCCCACCCGGGCTCGAGGGAGAAGATGTCGACGTTGCGCTTGATCTCGGCGTCGGTGAAGGTGTCGCCGTAGCCGTGGGTGACCAGGTCGAGGTCGGGATAGGCCCACATCAGGTAGCCGCCCCACTCCGTGCTGTTGAGCACCACGGTGTGCTCCGGCAGCGCCTCGAGCTCGTCGGGCATCCACGCGGGGATGTCTCCGCCGCGGGCGGCGCTGCTCGGCGTGAGCAGGGCGAGCAGCAGGAGGCAGCCGACCATCGTGCCTGCGACGGTCAGCTTCTCCCAGCGCCGCACCGGCTGTGGCGCGACGTACGGCGCGAGGCTGGCGGCGAGGATGGGCGTCACGATCGCCACGGCGACCGGCAGGGTCCGGAAGGAGTAGAGCGTCGCCCCGGCGGCGAGGAAGAGGAACGCGAGCTCTCCCCAGGGCATGGACTCCGCACGGCGAAGGCGCAGCAGCATGGTGAGGCCGACCATCGCCCCGGTGAGGTAGGCCATCGGGTGACCGAAGTCGGGGGAGGCCCACTCGGTGAAGTACTGCGCGTTGGCACCGACCTGGGCGACGGCGCCGTACAGGGCCGGTCCGACGGGGGTCACCGCAGCCGCGAGGGCGCAGAGCAGGGGCACCAGGAAGAGCCGGAGTCGCGTCCTCATCGGGTGCCGTCGCTCGATCAGGGCGCCGGCCGCGCCGACCAGACCGATGAGGATGGCCAGCGGCCACATGCCGTGCACGATCGCCCACAGCCAGGTGAGGGGGACCAGCCACCACCGGGGCCGTCCGTCGCGCATCGAGCCCAGCCACGCGACGGTGAACACGACGACGAACGTGTAGCTCAAGGCCTGAGGGCGCGCTGACAGCGCCGGCTGTGCTGCCGCGAGGGCCAGCACCGTGGTCGCGGCGGCCACGAGCGCGGGGGCCTGCCTGCGCGCGGCGACGTAGAGCGCCAGGGCGAACAGGAGGAACCACGTGCCGGCGAGCCAGGCGACGCCGGCCAGTCCCCACCGGTCGTCCATCCACGCCATCAGCATCTGCGGCGCCCACTGCGTCGGGAGCCACTCACGAGTGGCGAACGGCGTCACCGACCCGGGGTCGCGCAGACTCCACCCGTTGAGGAACTCGCTCCCGAAGCGCAGGTGGAAGAAGGTGTCGGCGTTCGTGATCGGTCGGGTTGCGTACTTGACCACGGCCAGGCAGGTGCCCACGAACACCAGCACAGGGATGACCTGGAGGGCTGTCCGGACGGGGTTGCCAGCAGGCCGCGCCGCCGTCTCGGGGGGCTGCGCGACCACGGTCGCCTCCTGGGTCACCGTCGACTCGTTCTCGGACTAGCGGGCAACGAGCAGCACCTGCTTCCTGGCCTTGGATCCGACGATGGTCGAGGTGCCGGCGTACGACGCCTTGAGCTTGTGCTTGCCCTTCTTGAGCTTCTTGATCTTGATCGTGATGACGCCCTCGCGCGAAGCGCTCAGCGTCACCGTCTTGACGACCTTCGTGCCATCCTTGACCACGATCTTGCCGGTGGGGAGCGGCTCGCCCGTGACCACCACGGTCACGGTCAGCTTCGCGGCCTTGCCCGGCTTGATCTGGGTGGCGGCGAGCGCTGCGGTTGTCGTCGAGGTCATCTTCGCGATCGTGACGTTGGCCGTGGCGGCGCTCGCGGTCTGGAAGCCCGTCTTCGTCGCGGAGACCACGGCGCCGATCTGCTGCGTCGAGTCCGACGGCAGCACCTTGTAGCTGGACGAGACGGCGCCCGCGATGGGGACCCCGTTGCGGAGCCACTGGTACGTGAGCGACGGCGAGTTGGTCCAGGTGCCTGGCGCGACCTTCAGTGTCGAGCCGACGGTCGGCGTCCCCGTGACCGACGGGGGCACGGTGGCTACCGGAGCGGGGCCGGGCACACCGGTGATCCCGTTGCTGACCACGATCGCGTCGGCAAGGCCCTGCTTCTTGCCGGTGACCCGCCAGGTGATCACCTTGCCGACGTCGGCGGTGACGACGGTGTAGGTGAGGCCGGCGACCCGCCGACCGGCGGTGCCGTCGCGCAGCCACTGCCGGGTCTCGGTGACCCTGCCTCGTTCCACGTCGGTGGCGTGGCAGTCAGCTGGGTGCCGACCTGCCCGGATCCCGCGATCGAGGGCGGAGAGGCGGTGGTCGGCGCTGCCCCCGCCGTGGCGGTGATGCCGTTGCTGTCGGTGGTGGCGTTGTCGTAGCCCGGCTTCGCGCCCGTGACCCGCAGCGTGATCACCTTGCCGAGATCGGCGGTCGTCACGGTGTAGGTCAGCGAGTTTGCGCCGGCGATCGGGCTTGTGCCACGCATCCACTGGTAGGTGTTGGTGACGCCCGACTGGTTCCAGACCGGGTCGAAGCCGGTGAGCTGGGTGTCGACGGCGCCGGACCCTTCGATGCTGGGCGGTTCTGTCGCCACCGGCTTGAGCGCGGTCGTGAAGGTGCGCCAGGGCGAGCTCGCCAGGACGACGTTGTTGGTGTCGAGCGAGGAGACCCGCCACTCCCAGTCGCCCGCGTTGATCTTGCTCGGGGCGTAACGAGGTCGCGACCGTCTGCACGGTCTCGGCGGAGCTGAAGGTGCCGACGAGGCGGCGCTCGAACCGGTAGGCCGAGGCGCCGGCGACCGGCTGCCAGTTGAACAGCGACTCCCGTGGCTCGACGAAGGCGCCAGCGGTGGGGTGGTCTGGCCGGGCGGCTGCGCGCCGACCTTGAACGACCCCAGAGGCTCCAGCCGCCAGGGCGGCCCTGGGCGTCGACCCTGCGGACGCGCCAGACGTAGGGGTTGGCCGAGACCGGCAGCGGGTTGGAGATGGACAGAGCAGTCTGCGCGCTGCCGGCGTTGACCACCCGGTTGGCCGTGTTGGCCTGGGTGTCGCCGTCCTTGTAGACCTCGAGGTCGTAGGACGCCGCGTAGTCGAGGGGGTTCCAGGTGAAGGCCGTGTAGCCGGGGACGGTCTCGGGGTCGGTGGTGGTCGGCTCCAGGAGGGTCGGCACGGGCGACTTCTTCAGGAAGACCCTGGTCGGGCTCCAGGTCAGGGCGTTGCCGGAGCCGTCGGTCGCCTGGACCCGCCAGTAGACGTTGCCCTCGGGGTAGGTGTTCCCGAAGGACGTGAACTGCCGCTGGTCGACCAGGACGTTGTCGAGGAGCGTCTGGAAGTTCGGCACCGTCGACACCTGGACGCGGTAGCGGTTGGCCTCGGTCGTCGCCTTGGTGGCCACCGCGGACGAGCCTTGCGCGGCGTTCGTGTTGGTGAGGAGGTAGTCCTCCCAGGTCAGCGTCACGTCGTCCTGGACCTCGGGGATCGGGTCCACCTGCGGGTCCGTCACGACCGCTCCCGGCCCGAAGGTGTTGACGGCGTTGCTCAGCTTGTTGAACGCGTGGTTCGGGTAGGTCAGGGCGGCGCACCCGTCGCTCGACGGTGCACGGCTGCACGTCCCAGAAGAAGGCAGTGCCGGCCTGGCTGTCGGCGAAGGCCCCGTTCCAGATCCAGCGGTTCGAGGTCACGTCGAACGTGTCGACGACGTTCGTCATCTCGCGGTCCCGCGAGATGGTGAGGCGGTAGTAGCCCGCGTCCGGGTCCGCGTCCCACGCGAGCACCGGCGTCTGGCGGAGGTTCTGACACTCGCTGGGGAGGTTGGCGGCGCAGGTCTGCCAGCGCCCGAGACGCCGGTCCCGGTCAGGCCCACGCGCTGTCCGGTGACCTCGTTCGGGCCTGCGATAGTGAACTCGCCGAGGCTGCCGGCGGTCGGAGCACGGCGGTGCCGTTGTAGGCCTCGACGAACCACTGGTAGGTGTCGGGCGACAGGAACGTGCTGGACGTGTCCTCGCCTGCCGGGATAGGCAAACGTCGCCGGACAGGGCTGTGTAGCCGCCGACCGCTGCCCTTCTTGCGCATCCAGACCTTGTAGGTGGTTGCCCCCACGACGGCGTCCCATCGAAGCGTCGGGAAGCGCGTGAAGGATCCGGTCAACGGGCTGACGCGGATCGGGGCACCGCTCGACGGCCGGGTCGAGCGATCCAACCGAGAACGTCGGCTGGCTGGACGGGATGAGGGCCGACCCAGACCGGCCGTCCTGCGAGACGTGACGACGTCCCAGCGGTAGTCGCCGTTGAGAATCACCCGCGGGGTGTACGACGTCGCCGCGTGGTCGCGGAGACCACGCCGCCTGGGGTGCCGTTGATGGGCGTGACGGTGACGTTGTAGCGCGCCGATCCGGCCACAGGTTCCCAGCGCAGGGTCGGGATCGTGTTCGTCAAGGTCGCATCGTCGGCGGGGAAGGTCGGGGTGGCCCGGGCGGGGGTGTAGGTGAAGGTGCGCACGGATGAAGCCAGGCGTCGGTCTCGGGCTCACGGCGCCGAGTCGTCGTGTCCGAGCACCCGCCAGTAATAGGTGCCGCTGGCGCTAGGCATGCAGGGGTGGTTGTCCTGAGTTTGGCGTGAACGTCGTGTTGACTGTGTTGCAGGGAGCTGGTGCTCCCGCCGGGGAATCCGGAGGTCTGGCTGATCTGCAAGGTGTAGCTGTCGGCCAGGTCGCGGGAGTCCACTGGTAGAAGAACGGGTCGCCGACGCTGGCGCCGTTCGCGGGGTAGACCGGTTGCGGTTGGTTCGGCCACGCGCGCTGGAAGCGCCAGATCGGCCGGCCGGTCCAGCTCTGGACGACGCCAGTGACCCCGACGGCCCGCACCCGCCAGTAGTACTGGTCGTTGTTCAGGGTGCCGGTCGCGCGTAGCTGGTGCCCGTGATGCCGTTCAGCGAGTGGACGACGGTGTTGAAGTTCTCGTCGGTGCCGATCTGCAGCTGGTAGGTCTCCGCGCCGGGGATCGGGTTCCAGTTCAGGACGGCGTCGTCGACGACGGTGTCGTCGGTCGCCGGAGCCACCCGGGTCGCGCTGGGCAGGTCCTCAACGACGTAGTCGAAGACCTGCGACCACTCGGTGAAGAAGCCGGAGCCGATGACGCCCGGACGCGCCAGTAGTAGGTGGTGGCCACCTGCGGGTTGGGCACCACCATGTTGGTGGTCTTGATGGCGGGATAGCTGGTGACCTGGTCGGTGAAGCTGGGGTTCTGGCTGATCTCGACGGCATAGCCGGTCACCCCGCTCAACGGGGTCCAGCTCAGCAGCGGCGGCTCGGTCGGCTGTGGCAGCGAGTCGCCGTCTGACGGGCGAGAGCGAGGTCGGCCCGGCGACGGTGCTGCGGGTGAACGACGCAGTGGCCCAGTCGCTGGTCTCGGCGCCCTTGGCCTGCACCCGCCAGTAGATCGGTGCCCGCAGGGAGGCCGACGGTCGGGACCGCCTGCCGGTTCTCGGTCGCGCTGACGCTCCACAGGGTGGGGCTGAAGGTCGGGCTCGTCGACACCTGGACGCCGTACGACGTGGCGCCGGTGACCCGGTCCCACGACAGCACCGGGATCGTCCCTTCGGTGCTCCCGTTGGGTGCGAGCCCGGTGGGCGTCGGCATCACCGCGTTGGCGGCCGGGATGCCGATGGCCTGCGCGGAGACCACGAGGGCCGCGCACACGACTGAGAGCAGGACGGTCCGCAGACCCGGGTGTCGAAGAGTCACGGGCCGAGGGTATGTGTCGCCACCCGCCGGAAGACCGCGAGAACGGTAAAACTTTGGCCGATCGGTTGTCAGGACGCGATTGGCACCCAAAAGGGTGGTCGGCGTCAGTCCAGGCCGAGGGAGAACGCCGACTCCAGGTCGTGGCGCGAGTAGGCCCGGAAGGCGATGTGGGTCTCCGTCGACATGACGCCGGCGACCTTGTTACGGGATGCGGCTGCTCCTGTTCTTAAATTAGATTATTGCTCGCTCGTCGTGCCGGTCGCCTTTCTACGCGGTCGTCTCGGTGGCCGTGATCGGGCTCTACCTCGCGTTCCTCATCCCGATCTGGCTGCGCTGGCGGATGGGCGACTCCTTCCAGCCCGGCAGCTGGAACAACGGCGCGAAGTACAAGTGGATGAACATCATCGCGGTGATCGAGATCGCGATCATCTCGGTCTACTTCGTGATGCCGTTCCCCCGGCGGGCATGCCGGTCAATAAGGGTTCGCCTGGAAGTACGTCAACTACGCACCCATCCTCACCGTCGGCTCGCTGATCATCCTCGTGGATCTGGTGGCAGGCCTCCGCCCGCAAGTCGTCACCGGCAGAAGCACGCCAGTGAGCCGGACGTCGTCGAGGCCTCGGGGAGGACCTAGCGGCCTGACCTCGACGAGGCCCTCGCGCGGCTCCCGGGGCTGGGGCGGCCGGTGAGGCACCGGGCTCCCCGGCGGGCTGACCAACCACAACCACCGGGTCCCAACGGCGACCCACGACGTCGTCGCTGCACTCGCCGCCCGGACCGACTGCTCTCGCAATCGACGCCAGACCAGTGTCCACAGACGGTCGCCGCCTCGATCGGGGTCGGCGCCCCCGTGGTCGACTACCTGCCCGGGCCAGGAGTGCTCGTCGTGAATTCCTCCCGGGCGCACCGACGACGCAGCAGATGTCGCCGGGAACATCCTGCGGACCGCACGGCCAGGGGGGGGCTGCCAGGGGCAGCCGCTCCGTCCAGGTGGACCTGTTCGCGGTCGAGCGCGGCTACCTGAGGATCGTCAGCGAGCGCGGGTATGCCGTGCCCGAGGGGTACGCCGCGCTGGCGCCGGCCGCCGCGCGGGTCGAGGCGGCCCTGCGGCCGACCCCGAGCCGCTCGTGCCCTGCCACAACGACCTGTTCGCCGCCAACGTGATCGACGACGGGGGCGACCTGCGGTTCATCGACTACGAGTACTCGGGGATGAACGAGGCGTCGTTCGAGCTCGGCAACCTGGTCAACGAGTCGCAGCTCGACCACGAGCACCTCGTCGCCCTCGTCGAGGCCTACCACGGGACAGTCAGCCCCCGGCTGCTCGCCCGCGCCGAGCTCTGGGGACTGGCCGGACGCTGGGCGTGGACCCTCTGGGGGGCGATCCAGCACGGGGTGTCGGACGTCGACCACGACTTCTGGGACTTCGCCATCGAGCGGTTCGAGCTCACGGTCCCCCTCATGACGAGCCCCCGCCTGGACGAGCTGCTCGACGCCGCCGGTGGCCCCCCGTGACCGGGGTCCCCGAGCGCGCCAGGGTCGTCGTGGTCGGTGGTGGGGTCATCGGCTGCAGCGTGGCCTACCACCTCGCCCGCCTCGGCTGGACCGACGTCGTGGTCCTCGAGCAGGGGACGCTGTCGTGCGGAACCACATGGCACGCAGCAGGACTCGTCGGCCAGCTGAGGGCGAGCGAGGCCGGCACCCGGCTGGTGCAGTACTCCACCGACCTCTACTCCCGGCTCGAGGCGGAGACCGGGCTCACGACCGGGTACCGCGTCTGCGGTGGCCTCACCGTCGCCCGGACCCCCGAGCGGATGGTGCAGCTGCGGCGCACGGCAGCCAGCGCCGTGGCGTACGACCTGGAGTGTGAGCTGCTCACCCCGGAGCAGGCGCTCGAGCGCTTTCCCCTCATCCAGGTCGACGACGTCCTGGGGGCCATCTGGCTGCCTGGTGACGGCCGGGCCAACCCCACGGACCTCACCCAGTCGCTGGCCAAGGGAGCGCGCCTGGGCGGCGCGACCATCGTCGAGCGGGTCCGGGTCACGGCGGTGACGACCCGGGCCGGTCGGGTGGCCGGCGTCTCCACCGACCAGGGCGACATCGAGGCGGAGGTGGTCGTGAACTGCGCCGGACAGTGGGCCAAGGCCGTCGGGGCCCTTGCCGGCGTGACGGTGCCGCTGCACTCGGCCGAGCACTTCTACGTCGTGACCGACCAGATCGAGGGGTCCACCGCGACCTGCCCATCCTGCGCGACCCGGACGGCTACACCTACGTCAAGGAGGAGGTCGGCGGCCTGCTGGTGGGAGGGTTCGAACCGGTCGCCAAGCCCTGGGTGTCGCCCGACCAGATCCCCTACCCCTTCGAGTTCGCCCTGCTCGACGAGGACTGGGAGCACTTCGAGATCCTCATGGACAGCGCAGTGCACCGGATCCCGGCGCTGGCGGAGACGGGGATCCGCAAGTTCTACAACGGTCCCGAGAGCTTCACCCCCGACAACCAGTTCCTCTTGGGGGAGGCCCGGAGCTGCCCGGCTTCTTCGTGGAGCCGGCTTCAACTCGGTCGGGATCGCGTCGGCCGGGGGCGCCGGTCGGGCCCTCGCCGAGTGGGTCGTGGAAGGGGCGCCGACGTCGGACCTGATCGGGGTGGACCTGCGGCGATTCTCGCCGTTGGCCGGGAACAACACCTGGCTGCGGTCCCGGGTGGGCGAGGTGCTGGGCCTGCACTACGCGGTGCCGTGGCCCAACCGGGAGCTGGAGTCCGCACGGCCACAACGGCTTTCGCCGGTGCACGACCTGCTCGTGGCGCAGGGTGCCTGCCTGGGCAGCCGCAACGCGTGGGAGCGGGCCAACGTCTTCGCCCCGCCGGGAGTCAGCCCGTCCTCGACTACGCCTGGGAGCGACCGCGGCTGGGTGGACTGGTGGGTGGCGGAGCAGCGGGCCACGCGGGAGGCCGTGGCGGTGTTCGACCAGACGTCGTTCTCCAAGTACGTCGTGTCCGGACCGGACGCCGAGCGGGCGCTGCAGTGGCTGTGCACCGCCGACGTCGACGTGCCGGTGGGCCGCGCCGTCTACACCGGCGATGCTCAACCGGCGTGGCACCTACGAGGCCGACCTCACCGTGACGCGGCTCGCGGCCACCGAGTTCCTCGTCGTCAGCAGCGCCGCGACCACGGTGCGTGACCTCGACTGGATCCGGCGCCACGTGCCCTCCGGCGCCGGCGTCAGGCGTCGTCGACGTGACCGAGCGCGTATGCCGTGTTCGGGGTGATGGGGCCGCGCTCGCGCGAGCTGCTCGGGCGCGTGTCGCTCCGACGCCTTCGACGACGCGTCGTTCCCGTTCGGCACGAGCCGCGAGGTGGTGCATCGGGCCGGCCCTGGTGCGGGCCACCCGGATCACCTACGTGGGCGAGCTCGGTTGGGAGCTCTACGTGCCCGCCGAGCTCGCCGCGGGCGGTGTACGGACCTGTTCATGTGCCGGCGCGACCTCGGGGTGGTGCCCGGCCGGCTACTACGCCATCGAGGCGCATGCGGCTCGAGAAGGGCTACCGCGCCTTCGCCCGTGAGCTGACACCGAGACCGGGCCGGTCGAAGCGGTCTGACCTTCGCCTGCAAGCTGCGCGGCGGCGTCGACTTCCTCGGTCGAACCGCCGTGGAGCAGGCCGTCGAGCGGTCCCCGCGAGCGGGTGGTCTCGTTCGTGGTCGACAACCCGGCTGCCTACGCCTGGGGCGGGGAACTGGTGCTGCGCGACGGCCGCCCGGTCGGGTCAGGTGACGAGCGCGGCGTGGGGCGCCGCGTTGGGGGCCCCGGTGGGGCTGGCCCTCGTGGGCGACCGCTTCCGGTGCCGTCGTCCGCGGTGGGTGCGCTCGGGCCGTGGCAGGTCGACGTGGCGGGTGAGCGGCTATCCGCTCTCGGTGAGCCTCCGGGCACCGTTCGACCCGGCCGGCACACGGCTCGGGCGGCGCGACGGCGGTGGCTAATGGTCTCATTCGCAGACCATTGACGCCGCCCGGCGGGAGGTATTGGATCGGCGGTGAGCCGTCGGCCGAGGACCTCGCTGCCCGAGGCGGTGCTGCGACCCACGCCCGGCAACGCCTTCGAGAACACCGTCGAACAGCTCGCCACCGCCATCCGGCTCGGCGCCTTGGCCGACGGCGAGCAGCTGCCGCCCGAGCGCGAGCTCGCCGAGCGGCTGGGGATCAGCCGCAACACGCTGCGCGAGGCCATCGCCGCCCTGCGCGAGAGCGGGCTCGTCGCCACCACGCGTGGGCGCGGCGGCGGACGCGGGTGACCTACGTCGGCCAGGGCCCGGCGGCCGCGCGCGCGCGCGGGTCGCTCGTGCGCAGCGGCGCGGCGATGACCGACGCCATCACCTTCCGCCGGGTCGTCGAGCCCGGCGCGGCTGGCTCTCGGCCACCCGCAGTCACTGGCCGGCGACCAGCGGGCCTGGCTGGTCGACAGCCTGCGACAGGTCGGGACGCGGCCCGACGGCGCGGCCCACCGGGTGGCCGACGCGCGCCTCCACCTCGCCATCGCCACCCTGTCGGGCTCGCCGATGCTCATCGAGGCCGTCACCCGGTCGCAGGCGGCGCTGCACGAGATGCTGATGGCGATCCCGGTGCTGCCCGCAACATCGAGCACTCCGACGACCAGCACGCGCAGATCGTGCGGCGCCATCCTCGGCGGCGACGCCGAACGGGCCCGCGCCGTCATGGAGGAGCACTGCGACGCGACCTCCGCCCTGCTCCGCGGACTCATCGGCTGAGCGACGGCAGACCAGGAGACCCTCATGGCCGCACCACCGCAGCTCACCGTCCAACGGCTGCGCAGCGACATCGCCGGCAGGCGTCGTCGACACGGTCGTCGTCGCCTTCACCGACATGCAGGGCCGCCTGCAGGGCAAGCGCCTGCACGCGCCAGTTCTTCCTCGACCACGTGCTGAGCAGGGCACCGAAGGGTGCAACTACCTGCTCGCCGTCGACGTCGACATGAACACCGTCGACGGCTACGCGATGAGCTCGTGGGAGCGCGGGTACGGCGACATGATGTTCGAGCTCGACCTGGACACCCTGCGCCGCACGCCCGGGCAGCCCACTCGGCGACGGTCCAGTGCGACCTCACCTGGCTCGACGGCAGCGGCCTCGGTGGCGCAGTCGCCGCGATCGGTGCTGAAGGCCCAGGTCGACGCGGGCGGCCGAGCTCGGGCAGGCGCGCCTCACCGGCACCGAGCTCGAGTTCATCGTCTTCGAGGACTCCTTCGACCGGCGTGGGACCGCGCGCTACCCGGGCTCACGCCGGCCAACCGCTACAACGTCGACTACTCGATCCTCGGCGGTGACCCGCGTCGAGCCACTGCTGCGCGACATCCGCAACGAGATGTACGCCGCCGGCGTGGTCGTCGAGAGCGCCAAGGGCGAGTGCAACCTCGGCCAGCACGAGATCGCCTTCCTCTACGACGAGGTGGTGCGCACCTGCGACAACCACGTCGTCTACAAGAACGCGGCCAAGGAGATCGCGGCCCAGCACGGCAAGTCGCTGACCTTCATGGCCAAGTTCGACGAGCGCGAGGGCAACTGGTGCCACATCCACCTCTCCCTGCGCGGCACGAGACGGCTCGATCATCGTTCGCCGACGACGACCGCGACCACGGGCACAGCGGCTGTTCGAGCAGTTCGTCGCCGGCATCCAGGCCACGATGCGTGAGCTGACCCTCTCTACGCGCCGAACATCAACTCCTACAAGCGCTTTCAGCCTGGTCGCTTCGCCCCGACCGCCGTCGCGTGGGGCGCGACAACCGCACCTGCGCGCTGCGGGTGGTCGGCCACGGCGCCGGCATGCGGGTGGAGAACCGGCTGCCCGGTGGTGACGTCAACCCCTACCTGGCCGTCGGCGCGATGCTGGCGGGCGGGCTGCACGGCATCCGGGAGGGGCTCGAGCTCGAGCCGGCCTTCGAGGGCAACGCCTACACCTCCGACAAGACCCGGTGCCGTCGACCCTGCGCGAGGCGCGCGACCTCTTCGCCGGGTCGCAGATCGCCCGGGAGGCCTTCGGCGACGAGGTCGTCGACCACTACGTCAACGCCGCCGACGTCGAGCTCACCGCGTTCGACGCGGCGGTCACCGACTGGGAGCGGCGTCCGGGGGTTCGAACGGCTGTGACGCGAGCACCCACGAGGTCATCGACCCGGCCACCGAGCAGGTCGGTCGCACAGGTCGAGCTGGCGACCGTCGAGGAGACGGACGCGGCCATCGCCGCGCGCCAGGTCGCCGGCACCGGCGTGGCGGGAAGTGTCGCCCGGCCGACCGGGGGAGGCTGCTGCGCCGCTTCGCCGACGCGGTCGACGAGCACCAGCGAGGAGCTGGCCCGGCTCGAGGTGGCGAACGCCGGCCACACCATCGGCAACGCCCGGTGGGAGGCCGGCAACGTCCGTGACGTGCTGACCTACTACGCGGCGGCGCCCGAGCGGCTGTTCGGCCGCCAGATCCCCGTCGCCGGCGGGATCGACGTCACCTTCAAGGAGCCACTCGGCGTCGTGGGCGTGATCGTGCCGTGGAACTTCCCGATGCCGATCGCCGGCTGGGGGTTCGCGCCGGCGCTGGCCGCGGGCAACGCGGTCGTGCTCAAGCCTGCGGAGCTGACCCCGCTGACGGCGATCCGGCTGGGTGAGCTGGCCCTGGAGGCGGGCCTCCCCGAGGGTGTGTTCACGGTGTGCCCGGGCAAGGGGTCGGTCGTGGGGGAGCGGTTCGTCACCCACGCCGCCGTCCGCAAGGTGTGCTTCACCGGCTCGACCGCCGTCGGGCAACGGATCATGCGCGGGGCCGCCGACCAGGTGAAGCGGGTCACGCTCGAGCTCGGCGGCAAGAGCGCCAACATCGTCTTCGCCGACAGCGACCTCGAGCCGGCGGCGGCCACGGCGCCCTACGGCGGTCGTTCGACAACGCCGGGCAGGACTGTTGCGCCCGCAGCCGGATCCTCGTGCGAGCGCAGCGTGCTACGACCGCTTCATGGAGCGCTCGAGCCGGCGGTGCACGGGCGTGCGTGGTCGACCGACCCGGCCGACGAGGCCACCGAGATGGGGCCGCTCATCAGCGCCGGCCAGCGCGAGACCGTGCGGTCGTTCGTCGAGGAGGCGGACGAGCCGGTCGACGTCGCGTTCCGCGGCGAGGCGCCCGACCGGGCCGGGTACTGGTACCCGCCGACGGTCGTCACTGCCCCGCGCCACGAGCGACCGGGTGTGGCGCGAGGAGGTGTTCGGCCCGGTCGTCGCCGTTCTGCCGTTCGACGACGAGGCCGACGCGATCGCGATGGCCAACGACACCGCCTACGGGCTGTCGGGCTCGATCTGGACCCGTGACCTCGGCCGCGGTCTGCGGGTCGCCCGCGGCGTCGAGGCCGGCAACCTCTCGGTCAACTCGCACGCGTCGTGCGCTACTCGACGCCGTTCGGCGGCTTCAAGCAGTCGGGTCTCGGCCGCGAGCTCGGACCCGACGCGCTGGACGCGTTCACCGAGGTCAAGAACGTCTTCATCTCCACCGACTGACGAGGAGCACGAGATGGCACGCATGGCAGGCGGCTCGCGGGCAGGGTCGCGGTCGTCACCGGAGGATGCTCCGGCATCGGCCTGGCGACCGTGCGCCGGTTCGCGCAAGGAGGGCGCGAAGGTCGTGATCGGCGACCTCGACGACGCCGACGGCGCGGCGCATCGCGGAGGAGATCGGCGGCGCCTACGTGCGCTGCGACGTCGTCGACCAAGGAGCGACGTCGACCGCCTGTTCCGCGACCGCGAAGGAGACGTTCGGCAGGTCGACATCGCCTTCAACAACGCCGGTATCTGCCCGCCCGACGACGACTCGATCCTCGACACCGACCTCGACGCCTGGCGCCGGGTGCAGGAGGTCAACCTCACCAGCGTCTACCTGTGCTGCAAGGCGGCGCTGCCCTACATGCTGCGAGCAGAGCGGGGGTCGATCATCAACACGGCGTCGTTCGTCGCCGTGATGGGTGCCGCGACCTCGCAGATCTCCTACAGCGCCAGCAAGGGCGGCGTGCTGGCGATGACGCGCGAGCTCGGGGTGCAGTTCGCCCGCGAGGGCATCCGGGTCAACGCGCTGTGCCCGGGGCCGGTCAACACGCCGCTGCTGCGAGGAGCTGTTCGCCAAGGACGCCGAGCGGGCGGCGCGCCGGCTCGTGCACGTGCCGATGGGCCGGTTCGCCGAGCCCGAGGAGATCGCGGACGCCGTGCTGTTCCTGGCCTGCGACGAGTCGAGCTTCATCACCGCCTCGACCTTCCTCGTCGACGGCGGCATCAGCGGCGCCTACGTCACGCCCCTCTGAGCTGAGGCCGATCGAGCGTGAACGCGCGACCGCCCGTCATCGGGATCACCGCGTACGTCGAGCCGGCGTCGTGGGGGCGTGGCACGACGTGCCCGCCGTCCTGGTGCCGCACGCCTACGTGCGCCAGGTCGAGGACGCCGGGGGCATCGCCGTGCTGATGCCGCCGCGCCCCCGACGCCGACGACGCGCCGGCCGCGGCGCTGCTGGCGCGGGTCGACGGGCTGGTGCTGGCCGGTGGGGTCGACGTGACCCGGAGCGCTACGGCGCCGAGCCGCACCCGACCGTGCAGGCGCTCGCGTCCCGACCGCGACGCGACGGAGCTCGCGCTGGCCCGGCGTCGCAGCGCGAGCCGACGTGCCGCTGCTCGGCATCTGCCGGGGGATGCAGGTGATGGCGGTCGCCGCCGGCGGGGTGCTCGAGCAGCACCTGCCCGACCGGATCGGCCACGAGGCGCACTCGCCCGGGGCCGGGCGTCGTACGGCCAGCACGTGGTGCAGCACGGTGGCCGGCACCCGACTGGCGCGGCTGCTCGGCGAGGAGGTGACGGTGCCGACCTACCACCACCAGTCGGTGCTGACCCACCCCGGCTAGGTCGCCGTCGGCGTGGGCCGCCGACGGCATGCTGGAGGCGATGGAGGACCCGGACGGGCGGTTCCGCGCTCGGCGTGCAGTGGCACCCCGAGGTCGGCGCCGACCCGCGGCTGTTCGAGGCTCTGGTGGCCGCGGCCTCCCGCCGCCCGTGAGACGCAGGGGTCCTACCTGATGGCGGACCCCATGTTTCGTCTCGTGTTTCGTGACGGCCCTGACTGTGTGAGCACGTGACCAAGAAGACCTCGTGGCTCCTGCCACCCTCATTATCAACCTAGCGCGACGAGCACCACTCGTCGCGCAGACCTCCCAAACCCTGGGGGGTCTTTCTGCTTTGTCTGGCCCTGTGCAGGGCAGGACAGCGGGCCACTGCCAGCACACCCCAGCCGGGGCAGCGGAGCGCGAAACGGGGAGAATGACCACCAGGAACCCTGCACCACCCCCAGCTCACCCCGACTCCGTCTAGCGAGTCGCCGATTGGACGCCTTGTTCGCGGCCGCCGACGCGGCATCCTGTAGACGAAGTCGCATCAAGGGAATGGAAGCACGATGAGCGACCTGCACGTCTACGACACCACCCTGCGCGATGGCGCGCAGCAG
>CAVYCK010000014.1:0-83113 GCA_963767095.1 uncultured Actinomycetota bacterium
TCGGCGGTGACCTTGGCGTCCTCCATGGCCTGCTTGACCGGGCCGAGGCAGCGCTCGACGAGGTCGGCGGTGAGCTGCTCGAACGTCGACCTCATCAGGTTGACGTTGAGGTGCTTGGGCCCGGAGGCGTCAGCGGTGACGAACGGGAGGTTGACGGCGGTCTGGGTGACCGCAGACAGCTCCACCTTGGCCTTCTCGGCAGCCTCGAACAGCCGCTGCAGGGCCTGGGAGTCGTCCCGGAGGTCGATGCCATTGGACTTCTTGAAGTCGTCGGCCAGGTAGTCGACGATGCGCCGGTCGAAGTCGTCGCCGCCGAGATGGGTGTCCCCGGCCGTCGACCGGACCTCGACCACGCCGTCTCCGACGGTCAGGATGCTCACGTCGAACGTGCCGCCCCCGAGGTCGAAGACCAGCACGGTCTCGTTCTCGAGCTTGTCCATCCCGTAGGCGAGGGCTGCAGCCGTCGGCTCGTTGATGATCCGGAGAACCTCGAGCCCGGCGATCTTGCCGGCGTCCTTGGTGGCCTGTCGCTGCGCGTCGCTGAAGTGCGCCGGGACGGTGATGACCGCCTCGGTGACTCGCTCGCCGAGGAACTTCCCGGCGTCGTCGACCAGCTTCCGAAGCACCTGCGCCGAGATCTCCTCCGGCGCGTAGGGCTTGCCGTTGACCTGGAAGCGCGCCGCGCCGTCGGGACCGGCGACCACGTCGAACGAGACGGTCGTCAGCTCGCTGCTGACCTCGTCGTACTTGCGGCCGATGAAGCGCTTCGCTGAATAGATCGTCCCCTTCGCGTTCAGGATCGCCTGGCGTCGGGCCATCTGACCGACCAGGCGCTCGCCGTTCTCCAGGAAGGCGACCACCGACGGCGTCGTCCGGTTGCCCTCCGCGTTGGGGATCACCTGCGGCTGGCCACCTTCCATCGCCGCGATCACCGAGTTCGTCGTTCCCAGGTCGATGCCGACTGCCCTGCCCATGACCACTCCATTCGCCGGAAGCACTTGTCACCGCCATGCTTCTCGGGCGCGCAGGTCACCTGCATCCCGTGAACGGGTGCTCTTGACGGGCCGGATGCGGCCTCGGGCTAGTTCACGGGGACGTGGTGCTGCATGGCCAGCACGGTCAGCTCGACCCGCGAGTGGATGTCGAGCTTGAGGTAGACGTGCTTGAGATGGGCGTCCACGGTGTGGCGGGAGAGGTGGAGCTCCTCGGCGATACTGCGGTTGGTCATCCCCCCAGCCACGCAGGAGACGACGCGCAGCTCGGCGTCGGTGAGCGACGCCCACCCGTGGTCCGTTCCCTCCTCGCCGTCCGCACCTACCTTGATCATGGGATACCGGGTTCCGGCGGTGACACTGTCGGCGGGCGGGTACTCCGTCGGGTGCAGGTAGTGGGGGTTGTCGATCACCGTGCGGTCCAGCAGAACCTTGGGGTGGGTGCGGAGCACCTCGACGAGCATCTCGGCCCCGAACTTCTGCAGGTCGTAGAGGCACATGAGGATGGCGGGCATCTGTTCGACGGCGTGGTTGAGGGCCGACTCATAGAGGAACAGGTCCTCCCAGCCCGGGGGCCCGGGCAGCACCCACGACATCTCACCGGCGGCCCGGAGAAGGTCGAAGTCGTCTGCGATCGCAGCGTCCGCGCTCTCGGAGAGGAAGCTCATCATGTCTGCGATGCTGAACTCCCCCGAGCGGAGGTAGGTGTCCGACGCCCGTTCGACGTCGAGCTGTGCCGATCGTCGGGAGTACTCCCGGCCGGGCTGTCCCACGACCTGATCCCGAACCAGCGCCGGCTCCACATCGTCGATCAGGCACAGGCACTTGTCGCCGTGCCTCAGCCCCTCCTCGAGGAAGGGGAACAACAGCCGGTCGCGCTCGGCCGGGCCTGAGTAGAGCGCGCAGAAGTGCGTCCCTGGGCTGACGCCTCCGACCCCGGGGATCCCGAGGCTCAAACTGTTCATGGTGGCGACCGTTCACCGAATCCGAGATTACAGATTCGACACTACGCCGTAGGGGCTGATCGTGGGGTTGCTGTCTTTGCTCCATCTCACCGGACAGCGGCGGCTGACCTTCCCAACGGCTGTCGCGTTCGTTGCGGGGACCGACAATTCGGGTTCGTCCGTACCTGGGGTGATCCGACCTCGGGGTGAACGAAACGATCTTGCCGTCGACACACGGGGCGTTGGGGTCAGGCGGCTGTCCCGGGCATGACCTGCGGACCGCAGTCGCAGCCGTCGCCGCACCCGAGGTGGACGTGGAGGCCGTGTCCGCAGCATGCGCACGACATGTCGTGGGGCAGTGGCGTCCGCCAGACGTCGTACCTGATGGGCAGGGCGGTGTGCAAGGTGACACTGAGGGGTGAGGTCGTGGTCATGGTGGGCTCCAATGTTCAAGTGGTCGCTGGAAAACTAGGAGCAGACGTGGTGAGTGGGCGTCACATCGTCGGGTGATCGACGGGGTGATCGTGTGTCGTCATCGTGGTCGGGCCGGATGGCCTCGCTGACCGGACGGCTCCTCTCCTCCAGCGGCGGATGGCCGTCACTTCCACGCTGCCCCTTAGAGGAAAGGGCTGGAATTCCCCTGCTTCCGTCTCGTAGGCGATCAGGTGGAACGCGATCTCGATTGCGTGGATGCTCCGCGGAAGGGGCGGCGATGGTCGCCGGGGCGATGGACAGCCCTTGCGTCCACTGCCGCGCGACGCCGTCGGGTCGGGCCACAGGTGGCGCCCCCCAAGGGGATCAGTTGGGGGGCGCCCGGCTTGGCGCCGGCTGCATGGGGTCGCCGGCCATGGCCCAAGCCCGACTTCTAGTGTGCGCGCATCGGCGCGCCGGTTGCCTCACCCCAAAGGCGAAGGACGGCGCCCTCGGCTACCGATACCCGAGAGCGCCGCGCCGGAGGACCGGACTCCGGGTGATCAGATGCCACCCGTCGTCCTCTATGCCTCGCCCACCGGCATCTCGACTCTCGCGCGGCTGTCCAGGAGCCGATACACCCCATGGTGCGCAGGCTCGTCTTTGGGTACCACCGCGGCGCCAACGTCTGGGTTCGCTGAGTACATGCTCCGGGGGGACATCGTGCTCGCACCCACCCGAAGGCAGAGCCGCCCCGGCACTGCACCGGGGCGGCTCGCATGCCGCGAATTCAGCGCTCATCCGACAACAGCGACACGGGCGTACGCGCGCTGCACGAGGGTCTCAGGCACGAGGTGGTGCTTCGTGGTGCTCGACCCACTGCTCGCCTCATGTGCCATGACGCCCAGAGGGACGCGATCTCAACGAGGAGCCAGCAGCTGCTCGTGGCAGGTCTGGGCAAACCAGTCTTCCCAGTCTTCCGGCGACCAGCCGCGCCGCTCGACAAGCAGGTGCCAGACGTCTGGGTGGTTGAGCATCCACATGAGGTCCGTGGCGCGTTGGACGTCGAGTCCGGGTCGCAGAGCGCCCTTGGCGGCAAGGCTTTCGACGATCGCGCGCTGGTTGGCCCAGAAGTCGGTTTGGATCAGATCCCACAGAGCCGTGAGGTCTTCGTCAACAGGCGCGGCGTCTCGGATCACCTTGAGGATGGGTGCGATGCGCGTCTTGACGATGCGCGAGCTCTGCGCTGCCATGGCGAGCTGCCGGTGCGGATCAGGCTCTGAGAGAAGCGCGGTGTACCAGCTGCGTTCGGCGATGGGTGCATCGTCGAGATCGCCCTTGAGGGAGAGGTCCCAGACCGCTCTCAGCAGGCCGGCCTTGGTCCCGTAGGCGTTGTAGACCGTCTTGAGCGAGACGTCTGCGCGTCTCGCGACAGCGTCCATCGTGGTCGCCGGGTAACCGTGTTCGACGAAGAGATCCCGGGCGGCCTGGGCCAATGCCCGGCGCCGATCTGCCGCCTGCTGCGCGCGCACGGAGGAGTGATAGGCCCGAGAGCCCTTGACGTCGGCGGTCATGGGGCTAACCTAGCAATATTCGTTACTCATCAAGTGTAACGAATTTGCGAGGGAGGTTTCGGATGTCACCGGAGACTGTCCAGCTGCCAACCGGCGAGCAGATCCGCAACCGTGTCCACCAGATGTGGGGCTCGGTCGCGGAGTCCTGGGGCGAGCACGTCGATCACGTCGAGCAACGCGCCGAGCGAGTGACCCGGCTGATGATCGATGCCGTCGCGCCTGCTCCGGGCGACGACGTGCTCGAACTGGCCTGTGGCGCCGGCGGCCTGGGATTGGCGATCGCCGACCAGGTCACCCCCGGAGGGCGCGTGGTCCTCTCCGACGTGGCGCCGGAGATGGTGGCGATCGCGTCCGCGCGGGCGGCGGGTCGAGAGCAGGTCGGCAGCGCGGCCACACAGCTCAGCGCGCAGGTCCTGGACCTGGAGGACATAGACGTGCCGGACGCCTCGTTCGACATCGTCGTGTGCCGCGAGGGGCTCATGTTCGCGCTCGACCCGGTCCGAGCCGCACGCGAGATCGCCCGCGTCCTGCGGCCGGGTGGGCGGGTGGCGGTCGCTGTCTGGGGTCCACGTGATCGCAACCCGTGGCTCGGCGTGCTCGCCGACGCCGTACAGGAACACACGGGCGTACCCGTGCCCCCTGCCGGAACCCCCGGTCCGTTCTCGCTGGGTGCCGACGGCGCCCTCGAGAAGACTCTGACCGCGGCTGGCCTCGAACAGGTCAGCGTGCAGAAGGTGGACGTGCCCACTCAGGACGCATCGTTCGACGACTACTGGAAGCTGCGCACCGATCTGGCAGGCCCGCTGAAGAAGCGCCTGGCCGCGTTGTCTGATCTGGATCTGCACGCCACCCGAGAGACGGTCCGCGGCAGGTTGGCTCGGTACGAGACCCCAGATGGGCTCAGGATCCCTGGCCTCGCGTACGTCGGCTCCGGCCGCCGACCAGTCGCACCTCACCGCCGCGACGCGGTCGATTGACCGCAGGTGCCAGAGAGGACCACGCGAGTGCGAAACGCCCGTGGTGTTGGCCCCGGCCTCATCCCCCCATTCGGCCGGGGCCAACACCCACGAGTGAACCGAGCACCGGTGGCTCGGCGCCATCGGCCGATCGGACAATTGAGGCTGCTCGCGCGACGACGAGGCTCGGGCGGGCACCGACCAGGCCTCGAGGTTGGGCCGCCAGCGGGACCGCCGCCGCCGACGGGGTCCGGTCAGCATGGCGACGCGAATGGATCGCATGGCGAGACAGTCGGGTGGCCCCGCGTTGCCCCGGGTACTCGCCCAACGGGGCCGGGCGACAGCGGAGGGAGCAGTGACCGGGTGAGCGAGCAGTCGGTGGAGATGGTCGAGAAGGCGGCCGACGTCGTCAAGGAGACGGCGAGCGTGGTCGAGACGTCAGCGCAGGTTGTCAGTCAGGTCGCCGAGGAGGCGGACTGGGCAACCGTGCGGGAGGCGGCGGCGTTGGCAGGCATGGCCGCCTTGAAGTTCGTGGGGTGGTGGTTGTGTAGTCGCGGCTTCCACATCTGGCAGACGTATGAGTACGAGGACGGAACCGTGGTCGACGAGTGCGTGTCCTGCCAGCTGGAAGCCGCGCCGGCGCTAGCCGCCTGACGCGGCAGCTGAGGCTGCGGGCACCGTCAGGCAGTCGTCCCACCGGCCCTCGACCGCGTGTTGTGGTCGGTGTTCGGACGCGCGGTCTAGACGGTTCGGTACGACGGCGACCGGGCGTCGTACGCGGGAGTAACGTCCCGACGAGGTGAGCTGGCCTGCGCGCCCGTTCGGTGTGGACTATCGCCGCCGCAGCTGAGCCCAGGCGCGCGATGGTCGCGCCGCACCGAGAGGACGACAGACATGTCGCGTTCCAGCACCCTGGCATTGGCGGTCACGCTGACGGTCGCGTTCCTCACCCCAGGGGTCGTCCCCGGGGCAGCGGCGGGAGTCCCTGCGGCTGAGGGCCGGTCCGACAAGCCGACGGTGACCAAGCTGGCCTCCTTCGTCAACGGTCCCTGTGCCGACGACATCTGCGGTTCGGGCAGCACCGTGGGCCCTGACGGTGCCCTGTACGTGACCGACAGCACCGACGGACGGATCCGGCGGATCCACCCCCGGAGCGGCAACGTGAGCACGTACGCCGACGGCCTGCCCCTCCAGATCGAGGGCGTGATCGGTGGCGGGGTCGCCGACATCGCCTTCCGGGGTGGCACTGCGTACGTGCTGGTCGTCGGCGTCAGCGAATTCTGGACTGAGCTGGTCGGGTCGCCCAATGCCCCGGCGGCCGAGGGCATCTACCGGCTCGACCGTGTCGGCAAGGGCAAGACCCGTACGACCTTGATCGCCGACCTCTACACCTGGAGCGAGGCGCACCCGCCGGCGAGTCCCAACTTCTTCGTCCCCGGCGGGTACACGTACTCCATGCAGGCCTATCGGAACGGGTTCCTGGTCGCCGACGCGCACCACAACCGGATCCTTCGCGTGCGGCTCAACGGCAGGATCAGCGTGTTCGAGGACTTCGCCAAGAACGTCGTCCCGACAGGGCTCGAGCGCATCGGACGACGCACTGTCCTCGTCGGACAGGCGGGGCCGGTGCCGCACACGCCGAAGACCGGCCGGGTCCTCGCACTGCGCGCCGGCGGTCGGATCGAGAAGCTCGCCTCGGGTGCCCCGCTCCTCGTCGACGTCGAGGTCGGCCCGCAGCACCGCCTGTACGGGCTCGCCCAGGGCAACTGGCCGTATGAGGGTCAGGAGGGCAAGGAGGGCTTCCCTGCCAAGCCGAACACGGGTCAAGCTGATGCTGGCCAACAGCCATGGTCAGTTCAAGAACGTCGTTTCCGGACTGGACCGCCCGACGACGTTCGAGATCATCGGCGACACGATCTTCGTGGTCACGATCACCGGGAAGGTGCTCCGGATCTCCGGGCTCGGCCGGTAGCCGCGCTGGCTTCTCGCGCACCGCTTGCCATGAGGCCGTCTCCACGATTGACACCCCTGCCTGACGGGGCGACGCTGAGCATCTCGCCTTTCAGGGGTAGCCGTGGAATGGTTCTGGCTCATCGTTGCAGCGGGCGGCGCCGGTTTCGCCGCCAAGTGGTGGCGGGCGCGGCAGGTCACGCGGCGCAGCAGCGCCGAGGCATTCGGTGCCGTGCGCCGTCTGGCCGGCGAGGACGTCACTCATCTCGATGAGCAACTACGGCGGTTCGACCGCGGCGTCGAAGGACAGGTCCTCGATGGAGAAGCGCTGGTCGCCCGACAGACCGCGCTCGACTCCTGCGAGTCCGCACGACGCACCCTGGAGCAGATCAGCAGCGCCGACCAGGTCAGTCAGGTCACCCAACATCTCGCCACCGGGCTCAATGCGCTGGCACGTGCACAGGCCCGGGTAGCTGGTCTACCGGTGCCCCCGCAGCGGGTGGTGTGCTTCTTCGACCCGCTGCACGGTCCCTCCGTCACCGAGGTGCTGTGGACCCGGCCCGGTCACGGCCCCCGGCGCGTGCCCGCGTGCTCGACAGACGCCGACAAGGTGACCAAGGCCAGATCCCCGAGATCCGCATGGTCAAGATCGGGGCCCGAACGACCGTGCCGTACTGGGCTGCCGGGGGCGCCTTCCTGCCGTATGCGTCGGGCTACTTCGCGGACGTAGCGTCGCTCTCGTGGGCGCTCCATCCCGCAGATATCGCGGGGGCACCCGACACTCCCGGCCACTTCGGGTCCGGCATCGTCGGCGGCAGTGGCCACTTCGACGGTGGTGGGTTCGACGGGAGCGGCGGCCACTGACTCTCGGCCGCTACCGTGCGGGACGATCCGCCGCGGCGCTCGACGACCTGCTCGACACCACAGATCGACTCATCCCGCCGACCGGGAGGACCGCGCCCTGGAGGTCGCCGCAGAAGCCCAGCCAGAACTCACGCCGCACCAACACGAGGGCCTGCCCGACGTGCGATCTAGCCTCCTGCGCCGCCTCCGCCGCCGCCGAGCATCATCCCGCCGGTGATGGCTGCGCCGGGTTGACTGCCTCCCCGGTAGTCATCGCGGCCACAGCGGGTGCACTGCTTGTAGCGACCCCCGTCGGGGTTGCTCTTCCAGACGTTGTGGTGCCTGCCGAGGATGCACCAGATCGGTCTCCTCATGATGTCTCCCTGCTTCAGCCGGGCTGGATGTTCTGGTTGTGGCGGAACAGGTTGTCCGGGTCGTAGCGACGTTTGGTCTGTGCAAGGCGGTCATAGTTGCCGCGGTAGTTCGCCCGGATCCGGGACTGGTCGTCCTCCGCCATGAAGTTGACGTACCCGCCCTCCTCCGAGTGCGGCGCGGTGGCGGCGAAGTAGTCCTTCACCCACGCGGTGTTCGCCTCGTTGTCCGTCGGGTCGGGCCACATCCCAGCGATCACCGTCGCGAACGTGGCGTCGCGGTAGGCGAACGCCGTCGAGTCAGACGCGACCCGCTGGGCCGCACCGTTGATGGGGTAGATGTGCATGGTGGAGTTCACGACGGGCACCTTGGGTCCGTGCTCGAGGTGGGCCGAAATCGCCTCGTCGGTCAGCTCGGTGACGAAGTTCGCCTTCCAGTAGTGCTGGAGGCCGGGTGGGACGAGGGCGTCGAAGGCGCTGTTGAGCGCCGGATACGGCATCACGTCCACGTACTCGGCGACGCGCGGAGCCAAGTCCCGGATCGGCTGCAGCGCCTTCTCTCCCGCGTCGAGGTCGCCGGCCCAGCAGGCCACCATCGCGATGAACGGCTCGCCGTGGCGGTCCTCCGGGATGAACGGCAGCGGAGGCGCGATCTGGTACGCCGGGAAACAGCCGAGCTCCTCGGGTGCATCGGCGATGAACTCGCGGTAGAACCGCAACAGCTCGCCGGCCCTGTCGAGCTCGAAGAACATCGGCCCGCCGTAGATGTCCTTGACCGGGCTCATCCGGAACTCGAACGACGTCACGATCCCGAAGTTGCCGCCGCCGCCGCGGATCGCCCAGAAGAGGTCGGCGTCCTCCTTGTCGCTCGCGACGTGGAAGCTGCCGTCGGCGGTCACCACGTCCGCGGCGAGAAGGTTGTCGCACGACAGACCGAGCCCCCGGGCGAGGTGGCCGATGCCGCCGCCCAAGGTCAGCCCGCCAACCCCGGTCGTGGAAATGATGCCGCCCGTGGTAGCCAGCCCGAACGGGTATCCCGCGGCGTTCAAGTCGCCCCAGGTGGCGCCGCCCTCGACGCGGGCGGTCTGAGTCCGCGGGTCGACGCGGACGCCCCGCATCGTCGACAGGTCGACGACCAGCGCATCGTCCGCCGTACCGAAGCCTGGCACGCTGTGGGACCCGCCGCGTACCGCGACGGTCAGGCCGTTCTCGGCCGCGAATCGCACGGCACTCATCACGTCGCCGGTGTTGGCCGGGCGCACGATCACGGCCGGCCGGCGGTCGATCATGGCGTTGTAGACGCGGCGCGCCTCGTCGTAGTCGACGTCCTCCGCGGTGATCACGCTTCCTCGAACGGTCTCACGCAGGGCCGTCAGCGCATTCGTGTCCATCAACAACTCCTCGTCTCGTACCTGTCGCTGGTCGCAGACGGGTGGACCCGAGGACGCCACATGCCACCGGGATCACCAGCGGTGTTAGGAAATGGAATCGACCTTTCAACGTAGACCTGCCCGGACAGCGTCCACAAGAGCGAGCCGAGCCGCGCGCAGTAGAGGACGGCGCCCCCGGGGGAGAGGGCGCCTAAGCTCGGCGCCCCCCGGCCTCGTGGGGCGGCCGGTGGACGTGCCCGAGCCTCGTCCGAGTGTCGAGCACAGCGCCAGCCGGGTCGATACCCATTACTGAGGATCTCCCAGCGTGACCGCGGCGCCGAGACGACTGGCAATCGGGCCCCGGGGGTACGTCGCCAGGCACCGACGTCGGGAACGCTGAGCCGATGCCCGGGGGGACATCAGGCTCGCGAACCTGGGCGACGGCAGGACCGCCCCGGACATCCGCCCGGGGCGGTTCGCTCTGTCACCCGCTTCGGGGGAAGTGCGTCGATTCCGACTGGGCCGACACTTGCCACGAGGCGTGACGACAGTCGCGCGCGCAAAAGGAGACGACATGTCAGACGGCACCACCCCACCCCCCGCCAACGACGACGAGTTCATCGCGGCCGCGTCCGACGGCGCCTACACGATGATCGTCGCCGACTTCGCCGACACAGCCACCGCCTGGGACGCGTACGAGGCGCTGAAGGGCATCGAGGACGGGCGAACCGTCGAGATCGAGGGCGTCGTCGTGGTCAAACGCGAAGCCGACGGCAAGCTCGAGATCCAACAGGCCACCGACCACAGCACCCGCTCCGGCCTCCGGTGGGGCCTCGTGGGTGGGATCGCGCTCGGCGTCATCTTCCCGCCGTCGATCATCGGCAGCGCCGCGGCGCTGGGTGCGGGCGGCGCCGCCGTCGGCAAGATCCGCCAGCGCCACCACCGCAGCGAGCTCGCCGACGAGCTGGCCGGCTCGATCGCGCCGGGCCACTCCGGCATCCTCGCGCTCGTGTCGGACCCCGGGGTCGTCGAGATCCGCAGGGCCCTGGCCGCCGCCGACGCGATCGTCGAGGGCGCCATCGACCACGTCGCCGCCAAGGACATCAAGGCCGCCGCCAAGGAGGCCGAAGAGGCGGAGAAGGCGGAGAAGAAGGACTCCTAGAAGTCTTCGCCGGCCCTCCCCCGGCACCCGCCGCACGGCGACGCCGCTCGCGGAGCATGGGGATCAGCAGGCCGAAGACGAACGCGACGCCCACCCCGAGCAGCGTCTCGCCGATCCGCTCCAGGAACCGGCCGGCCGCCTGGTCGGGGTGCGCGTACAGGAGCAGCAGGAACACCAGGAACGTCGAGAACATCGGGGTGACGTACCACCGACTGCCGGCGGTGGCGGCGGTCGCGGATAGCGCCGCGACGGTGACGGCTGCCAGCACTCCGGCCGACGGCGTCGTCTCGACCACGGCGATCGCGGCCACCGCGCCGAGCGTCACCGACGCGACGCGCCCGACCGACCGCAGCCGTTGCAGTTCCGGAGAGGGGCGCATCACGATCAGCGCGGCCGTCACCGCCCACCCGACGTGCTCGAGGTCGAGGGCGAAGCCGATCGCGGCGCAGACCGCGCCGGCAAGCCCCAGGCGGACGCCGTAGTCGAGCATCGCGGCCTGCAGGGCAGGTCCGCGCTGGGTCGGGGGCACCGCCGCGAGGGGTGCGGTCTCGGGCCACAGCAGTGAGACCAGCCAGCTGTAGGCGGCGCCGGTCACGAAGGTGAGCGACAGTGCCGCGGCGGCTTCGAGGTCGTCGAAGCTGAGCCCGGCGCCGACCAGCGGCACGCAGAGGCTCATCACGTAGCTGCCGAAGGATCGGCGCGCGGCGAGCTGCGCGGCCCCGACGGCCAGCAGGAACAGCGCCGGTACGGCGATCCACGCGCCGGCCGCAGCCAGCAGCGCACCCGTGAGCATCGCCGCGCCGGCCAACGAGCCGATCACTGCCGCGACGTACCGCCCGCGACGCCGTGGCGCCAGCGGGACCACCGCCGCCGGGAGGGTCCCCAGCGCCAGGCCGAGGCCCGCCGTGACGTCGACCAGCACCAGCACGAGGGCCGCGGGGAGCGCGCACAGCGCTCCCCGCAGCGCCGCCGACGAGCTCCAGGTCAGGTTCGGCCGGGCCGGAAGGTGCACCCGTTCGCTCAGTCCCGCGCCATGGCGTCCTCCCCCAGCCTCGAGCTGCCTCGGGCGCTGGGTCGTGGGAGCCAGTCGTAGACGACGGAGGTGCGCAGCAGGAGGTCGTGGAGCGCACGGCGCTCGCGGTCGACCGCGCACCACACCAGCCCGATCGGGACGAACGCGCACACGACGGCGCGGGCGGCCGCCTGCAGGAGCCGGAGCCGGCTGCGCGTCCCGGTGACGACCCGGATCCCCATGAGGTGATCGCCGAAGGTGCGGCCGCTGACCCACCAGGCACCTGTCAGGTAGACCACGAGGAGAGCCAGATAGCCGACGACGAACACCAGCAACGACAGGTCGGGCAGCTCGAACCCACGCGGGTCGAGCACGAACGTGAGCGCCACGAATCCGGCGTACGTGCCGGCGACGGCCAGGACGACGACGAGCGCATCGACGCTGTTGGCCGCCACCCGCGTGACGATGCCGGCCGGGGTCCCTTGGTACGCACGCGCCTCGACCGGGACGAGCGCGAGCTCGTGATCGTTCAAGGCGCGTCCGAGGCGAGGGGCGCGCGACGTCGCCGGAAGAGATACCGCTCGAGGCCGCGGGTGAGCGCGTCGTCTGCGGAGATCCCGGTCATCCGGGCGCTGCGGACCGTCTCGGAGGCCATGGATCCCGTCGAGTCCCGGATGATGGCCGGCAGGTCGATCGCGGCGATCACCTCCTCGACCATCGCGATGAGGTCGATCCGCTCGATGACGGCGTCGATGTCGAGCCGGCCGGCGATCGCGTCGATGTCCACGCCCGCGACGGCCGCGTTCAGGTCCACGCCGCCGACGGCGGCATCGAGGTCGATGCGCTGCACGATCGCATCGAGGTCGATGCGCTGCACGACCGCATCGAGGTCGATCCGGGCCGCCACCGCGTCGAGGTCCACGGCCTCGACGATCTCGTCGATGTTCACGTGGCGGGTGACGATGTCGGTGAGGTCCAGGCGAGACACCACCAGCTCGGCGATGACGGGCGTCCACTCGTCGAGCAGGCGTACGACGCTCTCGGTGACCCAGGCGCGGTCCCGGGCACCCCGCTTCGCGATGTCGGCGACGATCGAGGCCGGTTGCAGCCTGGCCGGGACGAGCGGCGGTCGCCACGCCGCCACCGACCGGACCACCGACGACTCCGCCGTGGCGCGCACGACGGCGACGCCCACGCGGACCGACGCGCCGAGGATCCCCATCGCGACGTCGACCACCAGCTCGGCCTCCGGGCGCGCAGCAGGCACGTCAGGCGGCCGTGGGACCTCGACGAGGTGCGTCACCCCCTCAGCCTGGACCCTTGGCCGCCGGAGACGCCTCACCCGAGCCGGATGAGGCGGCCGGACGTCTGCGGTTGCGGCTGCCGCTCATGGCAGGACGCTCAGCGCGAACGCCACGGCGAAGCCCATCGTGGTGAAGATGCCGACGAGCTTGCCACCGTGCTCGAACGCCTCCGGCATCATCGTGTCGGCCAGCATGGTCAGGATCGCTCCGCCGGCGAAGGCCAGCACGAAGGCGACCGTGCCCGGAGACGCGGTGTCCAGCAGCGCGAAACCGGCCAGCGAGGCGAGCCCGCAGACGGCGGTGACGAGGACCCACAGGCCCAGGACGCGGCCGGCGCGCCACCCGGAGCTCGCCAGTCCGCTGGTCGCGGCGATGGCCTCGGGAAGGTTGGACAGGAAGACGGCGACCAGGAACGCGATGCTCACCGAGCCTTCCTGCAGCACCGTGAGTCCGAGGACGGCCGACTCGGGAACCCCGTCCAGGACGATCCCGAGCACGATCGCGAGGGCGGAGCCGCCCGCCTGCTTGCCCATCGAGCTCTTGCGCTCGCCGGCACCCAGGCGGTCGAGCAGGAGGTCGCCGGCGAAGAAGACCCCCGCCCCGGCGAAGAGGCCGACGGCGACCGCGCTGGTGCCCGACGCGGTGTCGAACGCCTCCTCCACGAGCTCGAAGCTCACCGAGCTGAGCAGCACCCCGGCGCCGAAGGCCATCACGAGTCCCAGCACGCGCGGGGGGATCGAGAGACGCAGGGCCAGGACACCGCCGATGACGAGCGACGAGCTGGCCACGATGCCCCACAGGAATGCCTGGCCCATGAGCGGAAGTCTGCAGCACCTCCACGTCGATCTCGTCGAGCCTGAGTCGGCCGGGCTCGGTGTCAGGCACCTGACGGAACAGCGCCCACGGGTGGGTCTGATGCGCGGATGGACCTGGACCTGTCGGGCATCGAGGTCGTGCCCGCGGCGAGGCCGAAGGGCCGCACCTGTGCCGCCTGGACCCCTGCGGCCACACCGTCATCGCGGTGTTCCGCCCGGGGCGGTCCATCGAGCTGCTCGCGGTGCCGGCTCAGGGTGACGGGCTCGGCAGCGACGCGGGGTCCACGCCGCGCCGGACGAAGACGACGTAGGTGTCGGAGCCTTCACGCTTCCCGATGACGGCGTCCTCGAGGTCGACACCCCGCACCAGCCACACGTCGGTCGCGCCGAAGCCGTCGAACTCACTGCCGGGGCAGCCCTCCGGTGCGTTGCACGCGGGGTACGTCGCGTTGCCGACCTCCTGCTTGGCCTCCGACGCGGGCACCTCACGCCACTCGTCGTAGAGCCGGTCGCCGAACCGGAGGTCCGCGCAGTCCGCGTCGGCCGGCGGCGCGGCACACGGGTCGCCTGACTCGCACGCCGACAGGAGCGCCAGGCCCGTGGCCAGGCACCAACCGAGTCGGCGCCCGTGCTTCATGGTCAGTCCGGGATCGCTGCCGGTTGGCCCGTCCTGACCAGGGTGGCCAGGTAGATCACCACGGGGACGGTGCCGGCGTTCGCCGCGTGGTGCACCTCGCCCTGCTCCTCGACCAGCCACTGCCCCGGCTTCACCCGCACGCTCCGGCCGGGCTTGATCGTCTGCAGCTTCTTCGCGTCGTCGCCGGGGCCGGTCATCAGCGCGGCCCGTCCGGTCTCGACGGTGTAGGTCAGCACGCCCTCGGCGATGAAGCCGAGCTGCTGGCCGGGGTGGTGGTGGGAGGGCAGCTGCGCACCGGGCATCACGACGACCTTGCTCAGGCCGAGGGTGCGGTTGCTCGCACCCGGCGGCGAGGCGACCTCGGCGAGCGACTGGCGGGTGACCGTGACGGGAGCCGGGTCGGCCGCGGAGGCGACGGAGTAGCCCACCCCGCCGCCGGAGACGACCAGCGCGACTCCAGCAGCGGACAGGACGGCGGCGCGGCCGGGGCGCACACGGTGCAGGAGGGGCATGTCTGGAGGCTAGCCGCCATGCCGGGTCGCGACCGACCCTCCTACGCTGGCACCCGTGTCGGCGTACGTGCTCTCGGTCAACGTGGGCACATCGGAGCCCAACCCGGCGAAGAGCGTTGGTGTCACCGGGATCGGGAAGCGCCCGGTCGAGCCGCGCCGAGCTGCGGGCCCCCGGGCCCCGGCGCGCCGGGCTCGGCAGCGGGCTCGGCAGCGGGCTCGTCGGCGACTTCATCGGCGACGTCGCGAACCACGGCGGCGACCGGCAGGCGGTCTACGCGTTCGCCCGCGAAGAGCTGGACGGCTGGGCGGAGCGCCTCGGTCGATCGCTGCCGAGCGGGGTCTTCGGCGAGAACCTCACGACCCACGGCCTGGCGGTCGACGACGCGCTGGTCGGCGACCAGTGGCAGGTCGGCTCCTCGGTGGTGCTGGAGGTGACTGGCCCGCGGCTCCCCTGCGCGACGTTCCAGCACCGCATGCAGGAGCCCGGCTGGGTACGCCGCTTCACCGAGCACGGTCTGACCGGCGCCTACCTGGCGGTCGTGGAGCCCGGCCCGGTGTCGGCCGGCGACCTCGTCGAGGTGGTGCGGCGCGCCGCTCACCAGGTCACGCTCGTGCTGGCGTTCCGTGCCTTCACCGGCGACCTCGACGCCGTCGAGCAGGTGCTCGCCGCCGGCTGCCTGCCGGCCGACGAGGAGCAGTGGCTGCGCGCCCGGCTCGAACGCAGGCGCTGACACAGGCGCCAGCACAGGCGCTGGCACAAGCCAACGGGCCCGCCCCCACGTGGGGGGCGGGCCCGTCAGCTAGGTGGAACCGATCAGGGAGTCGGCGCCGACGCGCAGACCACGTAGACCGTCTGCGTGGTGCTGGCACCGCCGCCGGTGAACGCGGCGCTCCAGTGGGTCGGGGCACCGGTCGTGAGCGGGACGCCCGCGGCGGTCGAGGGGAACTCGCCGATCAGCGTCTTGTTGCCACCCGCGAGGCCACCGCCACCCACGGCGAAGAAGCCGGAGGGGCAGGCGGCCGTCAGGACGATGGGACCACTCGTGCTGGTCGAGTTGGTGACGACAGTGGTGTTGCCGACGTTGCCGCCGGCGGGACCTGCCGGACCCTGCCGGGACCCTGGGGACCCTGCGGGACCCTGGGGACCCTGGGGACCATCGGCGCCGTCGGTGCCGTTCTCGCCGTCCTTGCCGTCCTTGCCGTCGACACCGTTGGTGCCGTCGAGGCCGTTGGTGCCGTCCTCGCCGTCGAGGCCGTTGGTGCCGTCCTCGCCGTCGAGGCCGTTGGTGGCCGTCCTCGCCGTCGACGCCGTTGGTGCCGTCGAGGCCGTCCTTGCCGTCCTTGCCGTCGACACCGTTGGTGCCGTCGAGACCGTCCTCGCCGTCGACACCGTTGGTGCCGTCGGTGCCATCGGCACCGGCGTCGCCGGTGTTGCCCTTCTCGCCCTTCTCGCCCTTGGCGCCGTTCTCGCCCTTGGCTCCGTTCTCGCCCTTGGCGCCGTTGACGCCGTTGACGCCGTTCGTGCCGGCCGGACCGGTGATCCCGGAGAGCACGTCGAAGGAGAGGTCGACCCGCTTCAGCGAGCCGTTCTTGACCTGGCGGCTGGCGATGGCGTTCTTCTTGAGGTCCTTCTTGGAGATGGTGTGGTCCTTGATCTGGTTGCCGCTGATCTGGCCGGCCGCGACCGCGCCGCCGACGCCACCGAGGGCGAGGAGCAGGGCCGCGCCGCCGACAACGGCGACAGAGGACTTGGAGGGACGCGCGATAGACATTGAAGATTCCCCGATCTAGTGAGCGCCGTTTTCAAGACCAGGCAGGAGGATCCGGGGCCCCCGACTGCCCCGTCCTGCACCGGCCGGCCTCCCCATGAAGGCCGTCGGCGACTCATCGACGAAGGTAGTGATGGGCTCGCACCGGGTCTTTGCTTTCGTGGAAAACCATCCTCCGATGGCAGAACGCCACCGGTTCCGCGCCAGGCCATGCCCCGAACGGGCTACCTGAGGTGACCCGGAGTGACTACTCGGTCGGCCACCGCGAGCGGATGTCAGCCGCGGGCGACCTCGGCGAACAGGTCGGCTACCCGAGCGGGGTCGTGCGCGACCGCGGCGGCGTACAGGGCGACCTCGGTGACGCTGGTGCCAGGCACCTCGGTCGGCCGGAACGGTCCGCACAGCACGACGCCGGTGCGCTCGGCGACGGCCAGCAGCCGGTCGTTCACCGCGTCGGCGGAGTCAGCGCTGTGGATCAGGTAGGTGTTGATGTGCGGCACGACCGGCTCCGTGACGACCCCGCGCGACGACAGGGCGGCCGCCAGGGCGCGCGACCAGACGAGGTACTCCCCCATCCTCGGCAGCTCGTCGCGAAGACCGAGCAACCCGCCGAGCGCGTACGGCGTCAGCCGCATCAGGGTGCCGCCCATCCGGGTCCGCCACAGCCTCAGCTCGGCGGCAGTGTCGGCATCGGTGGCCACCACCGCCCCTGCCATCGCGCCGAGGCCCTTGTAGAGCGACACGTAGACGCTGTCGAAGAGGCCGGTGATCTCCGGGAACGGCCGGTCGTAGGACGCCTGCGCCTCCCACAGGCGCGCACCGTCCATGTGCAGCGCCACGCCGCGCTCCCGGGCTGCCGCCGACAGCGCGACCAGCTCGTCCCAGGTCGGCAGCAGGCAGCCGGCGTCGCGCAGGGGCAGCTCGACCAGCACGGCGCCGAGGTGTCCCGGCACCGCGGCCAGCAGGTCGGCCGTGGGCGTCTGCCGCCCGGTCGTCAGGTGTTCGAAGCGCAGCCCGTGGACGAGCCGCGGGCCGTCCGCCTCGTGGTGCAGCAGGTGACTGAGGTCGGGCAGCGCGACGCGGGTCGAGCCGGCTCGGTCGCAGTGCACGCGCAGCACCGACTGCTGCGCCATCACGCCGCTGGGCACGAGGACTGCGGCCGGCGTCCCGAGCAGCTCGGCCATCTCCTCCTCGAGGCGGGCGACGGCCCCTCGCTCGCCGTAGCCGTCCCACTCCAGGTCGAGCTCGTCGGCCGCCGCTGCCAGCCGGGCCAGGTGCTCCGCCGGCGACTCGCGCCGCCACGAGACGACGGCGTCGGCGGACTTCAGCGCGTCGGCGTACCTGGTGCGCAGCTGCGTGTCGTCCATGGCCCGATCATCGCTCACTGCCTGGGAATCACCGACGACAGGCTCAGCTGGCTCCGGGCAGGTTCAGGCCCAGTGCCGGCGCATGACCGACACGGCGTCGAACGGGTCGCTGCCCTGCTGCGCGGCGAGCACTCCCACGCCCTCCGGCGAGCCCGTCCACACCGCGGAGCCGCCCCCGACCCATCGTTCCCAGGCCCGGGAGTAGTGCGCGGCCAGCCCGGCGTTGGCGCCGAGGACGGTCGGGACGGGGTGCCAGACCTCACCGTCGGCGTGCAGTCGTCCGTACGCCGCCCGCATCCGGGCCCACCAGGTCGGCGGGGTGGTGACGACCCAGCGCGGCACGACGTAGCGGGGGGCGACGACCGGACCCATCGCCTCGTCGAGCGCGTGGGCGAAGACGTCGGACTCGGCCTCGGTGACGCCGTCGACCCGGCAGCGGTACTCCACGGCTCCGAGGCCGGCCGGCTCGATCTCGACGACGACGGCCTCCGCCCCGACCGGGAGCCGCCCGGCCGCGTGCAGCGCGTCGGCGACCGCGCTCGCCACGCGCTGGACGCTCGGTGGCTCGGCGGCGTCGGTCAGGACCCGTCGGCCGTAGGGCCCGACCTCGGCCGCCCGGGCCAGCAGCACGAGTGGGCCGGCGAGCAGCGCGACGGCGACGCCGGGCACGGCGAGGGTGACGGCGCCCGCGACCACGAGCCCCACGAGCAGGAGCGCGCTCGCCCAGGTGCGGCCACCCCAGCCAGGGCGCGGCTCGACGAGCGCGAGGTGGTCGGAACGGGCCGCGGCCACGACCGGCAGCAGCCCACGGCCGACCGACCGCGGACGTCGGGGGGTGATGCGAACCGTCCGGGCGACCGCGTCGGCGTACGGCTCACCGACGCGCCAGGCCGTCGCGGATCGCCTCGCGGTCCTCGCTGCGCACGACCATCCGCGCGTTGACCGCGTCGAACTCCTCCACGGGCGGTGCGCCGAAGGCGGAGAACGCCGGGTCGAGATGCGCGACGCCGTCGACCACGTCACCATGCTCGTCGACGCCGAAGTAGCCCTCGTGCTTGCGCACCAACCGGTCCCAGTCGTTGCCGCCCTTGGGATGCCGGTCCGAGACGCAGACGACCGACCAGGTCAGCGCCACCTTGTCGGGCCACTCCGGATCGATGCGCAGCGCCCGCCCCCGCGTCTGCACGACGGCCGTCGACGTGGTCACCGCGGTGAGGTCGACCAGGCCGGTGATCCGACGGGCGTCCCAGCCCTCGCCGAGCAGCCCCCGGGTGCCGACCAGCACCTGGCTGCGGCCGGCCTCGAGGAAGCGGGTGACGACGGGCACCCACTCGCGGCTCGACCACGGACCGACCAGGGCGGCGATGCCCTCGACCGGCGGGTCGAGCGGCGCCACCACGAGGCGAGCCGGCTCCGCCACGCCCAGCGAGACGGCGGAGTCGCGCAGCGCGGCGAGGGTGTCGGGTGCCCCGGCCACCGTCCGCCCGGTGACCAGCAGGGGTCGCAGCGCAGCCGTCACCTCGTCGCGCAGCAGCGCGGCCAGGACGGCGTGGGCCGAGCCGGCCTCACGGTCGATCACGCCGCGCAGGTCGACGGGCAGCATCGCGCTGGCCCGCTCGTGGTCGCAGAGCACCAGCATCCGCATCCGCGCGCCCAGGTTGAGATGCTCGGTGGTCACGATGGCCACCGTGGCGGAGGTCTTGGCGGTCGACCGGGCCAGGACGCGATCGACGGGCGAGCGGCCGCGCCGGATGCCACGCTTGGTCCAGACGTAGCCAACGGCCGGCAGGGCGCGTCGTACCGCCGCCACCACCGCCTCGTCGGCCGGGTCGCCCGTGCGGGCCAGGCCCTTGGCCAGCCAGTCCCCCACCAGCAGCACCCAGTCGTCGGCGGACGGGTCGCGACGGTGCTCCTCGGCTGGTACGGCGCCCCTGGGCAGCCTGAGCAGGCCGGCGTGGTGCACGCGCAGGGCGGCGGCGCACAGCTCCGGCTCGCGGCGGACCAGCTCGCTCCACGGAGCCTCGGTCGCCAGGAAGCGCGCGTCGAGCCAGCCCAGGAACGGCGTCGAGCCGAACTCGGGATCCGTCAGCTGCTCGACCAGCTCGACTGAACCGGCTCGCCTCGCTCGGCCAGCCAGTCCGACTCCACCCCGGTCGGCACCGTCAGCCAGGCCAGCTCGGCGAAGGGCGCCAGGTCGCCCTCGCGGACGACGGCCGGGATGGACGCCTCGAAGACGACGTCGCCGAAGAGCTCGGCGACGAGCTGGGCCTGGTCGGCGGTCAGCGTCTCGGGCGGGGTGGCGGTGAGCCCCAGCACGACGGCGTCCGGCAGCTGTTCGAGCAGCTCCCCGAGCAGCCGACCCCACACCTCGAGCAGGTGATGGCACTCGTCGAGCACGAGCAGGAGCGGCCCGGCCGCCTGCAGGCGGGCCACCAGCGCCGCGCCGTTCTCGTGGAGCCGGGCTGTGAGCGGCGCGTCCTCTGCCGCGGCCGGGGCGTCCGGCGCCTCCGCGTCGGGGTCGAAGACGGCCACGGACTGGTAGGTCAGCGCGGTGACGGTCGAGTCCAGCGATCGGTCGGTTCCCGGGTCCACGCCCTGTCTCCGTCCCTGCTCGACCCACTGACCCTGGATCGCGGTGTTCGGCCCCAGCACCACGACCTTGTCGACGCGCGGTCGCCCGCCCTCACCTGCGAGCAGGCGCCGGGCGGTCTCCAGCCCGACCAGCGTCTTGCCGGCGCCGGGCGGGAGCTCCACCCAGGCGCGGCTGCGACCAGCTGCCCAGGCCTGGTCGAGGGCGTCCAGCGCCAGCGCCTGGTGCCGCCGCAGGCGCAGCGCCTGCCGCTGCGGCTGCGCGCTCATCCCCAGAAGATCCGCTCGACGACGGCGTGCGCCCGGCGGGTCGTGCGCAGGTAGTCGTTGACCATCGCGTCGGAGCCGCCGACCTGGTAGCCCAGCAGACTGGCGACGGCGGCCTTCTCCCGCGGGTCGCGTGGCAGGCTGTCGCCGGGCTTGCCCCGCACCAGGGTCACCGCGTTGCGCATCCTGCTGACCAGCCGCCACGCGGTCGCGAGCTCGTCGGCGTCGGCCGCCCCGATCACGTCGGCGGCGCGTGCCCCTTGGAGCGCCTCGAGGGTCCTGGGCGTGCGCAGCGCCGCGTGCCGGCCGGCGTACTTCAGCTGCAGGGCCTGCACGGTCCACTCGACGTCGGCCAGGCCGCCCCGGCCGAGCTTGAGGTGGGTGTGCGGATCCGCACCTCGCGGGAGTCGCTCGGTGTCGACCCGGGCCTTGATGCGGCGTACCTCCACCAGATCGGCCTCGCTGATGCCGGCGGCCGGATAGCGCAGCGGGTCGATGAGCTCGGTGAACCTCTCCCGCAGCCCGAGGTCGCCGACGACAGCGTCCGCGCGGAGCAGCGCCTGGAACTCCCAGACCTTCGACCACTTGGCGTAGTAGGCCGCGTAGGAGTCGAGCGTGCGCACCAACGGCCCCTGCTTGCCCTCGGGCCGCAGCCCCGCGTCGACCTCGAGCGCCGGATCGGTGCCGGGCAGCAACAGGAGGCGACGCAGCTCGTTGGCCACCGCCTGGGCGTACGTCGTCGCGACCTGCGGGTCGGCTCCGTCGAGCGGCTCGTGCACGAACATGACGTCGGCGTCGCTGCCGTAGGACAGCTCGAACCCTCCGTAGCGGCCCATGGCGACGACCGCCATCAGGGTCGGGGGCGCGTCGAGGCCGCGCTGCTCGGCGACCGAGCGCTGGACGACGTCGAGGGTGGCTTCGAGCGTCGCGTCGGTCAGCCGCGACAGCCCGGCGCCCACGTCGGCGACGTCGATGAGGTGGTGCAGGTCGCCGGCGGCGATGCGGAACAGCTCGCGCCGGCGGACGGCGCGGATCGAGCGGACCGCTTCCTCCGGGTCGTCCTGCCGCTGCGCGGTGGCCAGCATCTCGGTGGTCAGCGCCTCGGCCGTGAGCGGCTGCAGGTCCTCCCCCAGCAGCCGGACGCCCTGGGGCTCCCGCTGGAGCAGATCCGTGGCGTAGCGGGACGTCGCCAGCAACCGGGCCAGGCGCTCGGCGACCTGTCCCTCGTCGCGGAGCATCTTGAGGTACCACGGCGAGCGGCCGAGCTCCTCGCTGATCCGGCGGAACCCGAAGAGCCCCGCATCCGGGTCGGGCGCGTCCGCGAACCACTCCAGCAGCACCGGCAGCAGCGTCTTCTGGATCTGGGCGGTCCTGGTCACCCCGGTCGTGAGGGCCTCGAGGTGGCGCAGCGCCGCCTTCGGGTCGGCGAAACCGAGAGCCGCGAGCCGCCACTCGGCGTCCTGCGGGGACAGCCGTGCCTCCTCGCCGGGGATCCGGGCGACCGCGGCGAGCAGCGGGCGGTAGAAGAGCTTCTCGTGCAACCGGCGGACCTCTCGCCGATGATGCGCCCACTCCCGCTCCAGCGACTCGGCAGGATCCTTGCTGAGGCCCATCGAGCGGCCCAGACGCCGCAGCGACTGCTCGTCGCTCGGCACGACGTGCGTGCGGCGGAGGCGGTACAGCTGGATGCGGTGCTCCAGCGTGCGGAGCCAGGAGTAGGCGTCGTGCATGGCGTCGCCGTCCTCGCGGCCGACGTAGCCACCCCGGGTCAGCGCGGCGAGCGCGCTCAGGGTTGCCGTCTCGCGCAGGCTCTCGTCGGCACGGCCGTGCACGAGCTGGAGCAGCTGCACGGCGAACTCGACGTCGCGCAGCCCGCCCGACCCGAGCTTGAGCTGGCGCTCGGCGTCGCGGGCCGGGATGTGGTCGAGGACGCGCCGGCGCATCGCCTGGACGTCGTCGACGAAGCCGTCGCGCTCGGCGGCGCTCCACACGTGTGGCGCGACCATCGAGACGAACGCCGCGCCGAGCTGGAGGTCGCCGGCGACCGGACGGGCCTTGAGCAGTGCCTGGAACTCCCAGGTCTTCGCCCACCGCTCGTAGTAGCCGCGGTGGCTCGCGATGGTGCGCACGAGCGGGCCCGCCTTGCCCTCGGGGCGCAACGCGGCGTCGACCTCCCAGATCGTGCCCTCGGCGGTGTGCTCGCCGCAGATCCGCACCAGGTGCGCCGCCAGCTGGGCCGCGGTGCGCAGCGCGGCAGTCTCGTCGCGGCGGTCGTCGACACTGGATGGCTCGGCGACGAAGATGACGTCGACGTCGGAGACGTAGTTGAGCTCGTGGCCGCCGCACTTGCCCATCGCGACCACGGCGAGGCGAGCCTCGGTCGAGGCCGGGCCGACCCGCTGCCGGGCCACCGCCAGGGCGGCGTCCAGCGTGCCGCCCGCCAGGTCGGAGAGCTCGGCGGCCGCGTCGGCGACGCTCAGGTGGTGGGTGAGATCGCGCGCGGCCAGGCGCAGCAGGACCCGGCGGTACTCCACGCGCAGGGCGTCGAGGGCCTCGGCGTCGGGAAGGGTGGCCGTCGGCATCGGGTCTGCCGGGTTCGCGCCGACCGCACGCAGCAGGCTTGCGCGGACGGCGTACGCCGCCGGCCTGGTCGAGCCCAGCGAGGGGTCGGTGAGCTCGTGCCAGTGGGCGGGGTGCCGCGACGAGGTGGTCGCCGAGAGCCTGGCTGGCGCCGAGAACACCGAGCAGGCGCATGGCCGTCCCTTCGTCGCCGACCAGCGCGCCGAGCAGGTCGTCCGCGCTCGCCTGGGCCAGCGCGGACCAGGCCGGCCAGGGCAAGGTCGGGGTCGGCCGCCTTGCCCAGGAACGCCAGCAACGGCTCGGCCGCCGCACCGAGCTCGGCGAGGCCGTCGCGGGCTCCGTCGATGTCGTGGAACCCCAGGGCCAGCAGCCCCGCGCGGCTGGTCGAGGTGTCGGCGCGACTCACGGGACCCGCTGGCCGACCACGGCCAGGAAGGTGCCGGCCAGCGGCGCCCAGGCCGTGGTGAGCTCGTGCTCGGAGGCGCCGATCGCCGCGAGCATGCTCTCGCGGTCGATCCCCTTCTCGATGATGTTCTGGTGGTCGCCGTCCGCCCAGGCCCGGGTGACCGCGAGGTCGACCTCGGGGTGCCACTGCAGTCCCCACGCCCAGGGGGTGTGCCGCAGCGCCTGCACCTCGCCCCGCTCGGTGCGGGCCAGGACCACGCTGCCAGGCGGTGGCTCGACGACGACGTCGTAGTTCCAGTGCACGCCGACCTCGCTGGTGCCGTTGCGGGCGAGCGGGCCCACCAGCGGGTCGTCGGCGGCCTCGGCCGTCCAGCCGATCCGGTGGATGCCCACCTGATGGCCCGCCGGGTTGACGGTGACCGTCCCACCCAGCGCCGCCGAGAGCAGCTGGTGGCCCAGGCACAGGCCCAGCGTCGGCACCCGCTCCTGGACGGCCCTGGCCAGCAGGCCCTTGGTCGGGCCGATCCAGGAGAACGCCTCGTCGTCGTTGGCACCCATCGCCCCGCCGAGGACCAGGACGGCGTCGTACGCGGTCGGATCGGGGAGGCTGTCGCCGGCGTACGGCCGGCACACCTCGAGCTCGGCCCCGGCCTCCTCCAGCCAGCGCCCCAGCAGGGCAGGCGGGGCATCCGCCTCGTGCTCGATGACGAGCACCGTCGAGGTCATCGGGGCGCGTGACACGCGGCCAAACCTACTGCGCCGAGCGCGATTCAGGCCGACGCGGCGACGTGATCGGTCCGCAGCGACAGCGTCAGCAGGAAGAGCCCGACGAAGATGACCACGATGCCGAGGATGTTGCTGAGCAGGGGCAGGCTCGCGAACAGGGTGAGCCCGGCCGTCGTCAGGCACCACGTGCGCGCGTCGGGCCCACGGTCGGGAAGCCGACGCAGCGTCCATCGCACCACCGCCGTGAGGACACCGGCCTGCAGGCACAGCACGACGGCGTAGAGGATCGTCGCCTCGCGCGCGCCGGCGTCGACGTCGACGAAGAGCCGGACCAAGACGTACGCCGCGACGACTGCCATCATCACCGCGAGGCCCTGCACGACCCGGAGCGCGACACGCAGCACTCGTTCGCGCTGCTCGCTGTAGACCTTGGGGCGCACGTGCCAAACCTACCGGCCGGGGCCGCCGCTCACGCCCAGTCCTTCATGATCGCGCGCTGCCCGAGCCAGAGGTTCGCGAAGCCCACGACCACCATGACGAGCGACACCCACCGGTCGAGCGCGCCGGCCGGGAGCGCGCAGACGAGGAACGCCAGCCCCACCACGGTCAGGGTCGTGCCCGCGGCCGGGCTCCGTCGCAGCACGGCGACCAGCGCACCCACGGCGACGGCGAGCAGGCCGCTGGCCAGGAGAACCCCCACCGGGGTCAGCAGCCGCAGGATCACGATCTCGTGGCAGGGCCCTTCGCAGGCGTCGTCGTGGAAGGCGGCGTACGTCGTGGCGGCGCTCCAGACGAGCAGGCCGAGCGCGACGGCCACCGTGAGCGCGACACCCGCCGTGGTCGGACGCAGCTCCTCCCGGGTCGGAGCCGGCCTCACAGGACCGGCAGCATCCGGTCCCGCTCGAACGCCGAGACCTGGACCCGGTACTCCTCCCACTCGCGGCGCTTGTTGCGCAGGAAGAAGTCGAAGACGTGCTCTCCCAGAGTCTCGGCGAGCAGCTCGGACCTCTCCGCGATGCCGATGGCGTCGTAGAGGCTCTTCGGCAGCGGCTCGATGCCGAGGGCCTTGCGCTCGCGCTCGGTGAGCGACCAGACGTCGTCCTCCGCCTCGGCGGGGAGGTCGTAGCCCTCGTCGATGCCCTTCATGCCGGCGGCGAGGATGACGGCGAAGGCGAGATAGGGGTTGCAGGCGGCGTCGAGCGTGCGCAGCTCGATGCGGGTGGAGGGGCCCTTGTTGGGCTTGTACATCGGCACCCGGATCATCGCCGAGCGGTTGTTGTGGCCCCAGCAGATGTACGACGGAGCCTCGCCGCCGCCGAGCAGCCGCTTGTAGGAGTTGACCCACTGGTTGGTGACGCAGCTGATCTCGGCGGCGTGGGTGAGGATGCCCGCGATGAACTGCCGGCCGACCTTCGAGAGCTGGTACTCCGCGCCGGCCTCGAAGAAGGCGTTGCGGTCGCCCTCGAAGAGGGACACGTGGGTGTGCATGCCGGAGCCGGGGTGGGCGGTGAACGGCTTGGGCATGAACGACGCCCAGATGCCCTGGCCCAGCGCCACCTCCCGCACCACGGTCCGGAAGGTCATGATGTTGTCGGCGGTGCTCAGCGCGTCGGCGTACCTGAGGTCGATCTCCTGCTGGCCCGGGCCGCCCTCGTGGTGGCTGAACTCCACCGAGATGCCCATCGACTCGAGCATCGTGATCGCCTCGCGGCGGAAGTCGGTGCCCTTGGACTGCGCGGTGTGGTCGAAGTAGCCGCTGCGGTCGACCGGGACCGGCTCGACACCGTCGGTGGGCGCGTCCTTGAAGAGGTAGAACTCGATCTCGGGGTGGGTGTAGAAGGTGAACCCCTTGTCCGCTGCCGTGGCCAGCGTGCGCTTGAGGACGAAGCGCGGGTCGGCGTAGGACGGGCTGCCGTCGGGCATCACGATGTCGCAGAACATCCGCGCGGTCGACGGCCCCTCGCCACGCCACGGCAGGATCTGGAACGTCGCCGGGTCGGGGTGGGCCAGCATGTCGGCCTCGTAGACGCGGGCGAAGCCCTCGATGGCCGAGCCGTCGAAGCCGATGCCCTCGGCGAACGCGCCCTCCAGCTCGGCCGGCGCTACCGACACCGACTTGAGGAAGCCCAGCACGTCGGTGAACCAGAGCCGGACGAACCGGACGTCGCGCTCCTCGAGTGCGCGCAGCACGAAGTCTTCCTGCTTACCCATGTCGCCACTATCCCGTACGGCGCCACGTCCTGCTGACCGGTGGTCGCACCAGGAGCGGCGCGGCCGCCTCAGTCCTCCGGGCCGCAGCCGAAGAGGTCCTGCGTGCCGAGGACGCCGTCCCAGGTGCGCTGCATGGGCTGCAGGTAGTCCTGGGTGGTCTTGGCGAAGGCGATGGTGCCCTTCACCGGCCCCAGGTGGCCCATCACGGTGACCTTCTTGGCCTTGACCTTGATGGTGGCGGCGTCGGCGGTGGTTCCGGCCCAGCGACCCGGAGGCCCTCGTGGCGTCGTTGATCTCGGAGTAGGAGACCTGGTCACCGGGCTTGAAGCCCTTGTACCTCAGGGCGACCAGCGTCTGGTAGGGCACGGCGCCGTCCCAGGGAGTGTCGATGGCGATGCTCATGCCGGCACGTGCGGTCGGTCGGGACCTTGAAGGAGACCTCGCCGTTCCTCACCGACTTGTCGGGACCCTCCCAGACGTCCTCGTAGTCCGCCGCCATCACGGACGACACGTAGACCTGGCAGCCTTCGCAGTTCGCGACCTTGATCGTCACGGTCGTGTTGGCCGCCTTGGCGGTTGCGGGGTGCGCCTGCGCGGAGGAGGCGCTTGCGGCGGCGACGAGGCCGACGGCCAGCATCGAGACCGCCGTCATGACGGTACGGGCGTGGAACATCTCAGGTCCTTTCACGTGGGTTGTCGCTCCTCAGACGCCAGGTCGGGGCAGAGGGTTGCATCAGCCGCGGAACCGCCCGAGATCCTCGCGCGGATGACGATGGACGTCCACTAGCGCGGGACGTCGCGTTCGATCTCGGCCAGCCACGCCGTCGGCGCGGCGTCGGACGGCATCCGCCAGTCGCCGCGGGGAGACATGGTGCCGCCGGCGGAGACCTTGGGACCGTTCGGCAGCGCCGAACGCTTGAACTGGCTGGCGAAGAAGCGCTTCACGAAGACCACGAGCCACTCCCGCACGGCCGGCAGGTCGTACGCCGCTCGGCGCTCGTCCGGGAAGCCCGGCGGCCACTCCCCCGCCCGGCGTCGCGCCAGGCGTGCCAGGCGAGGAAGGCGATCTTCGCCGGCCGGTAGCCGCGGCGCAGCACGTGGAAGAGCGTGAAGTCCTGGAGCGAGTAGGGCCCCACGGAGTCCTCGGTGGCCTGCGGCCTGACCCCCTCGGTGTGCGGGATCAGCTCGGGGGTGATCTCCTGCCCGAGGATCTCGACGAGGACGTCGTTGGTGTCGGCCGCCGAACTGGCCGGAGTCGATCACCCAGCGGATCAGGTGCTGGATCAGGGTCTTCGGGACGCCGGCGTTGACGTTGTAGTGGGACATCTGGTCGCCGACGCCGTAGGTGCACCAGCCCGAGCGCCAGCTCGGACAGGTCGCCGGTGCCGAGCACGATGCCGCCGCGGTGGTTGGCCAGCCGGAAGAGGTAGTCGGTGCGCAGCCCGGCCTGGACGTTCTCGAACGTCACGTCGTAGACCGGCTCCCCCGAGGCGAACGGGTGGTCGAGGTCGCTCAGCATCTGCCGCGCGGCGGAGGTGATGTCGAGCTCCTCGAAGGTGACCCCGAGCGACTTGGCCAGCCGGGTGGCGTAGGACTTCGTGGTCTCACCGGTCGCGAAGCCGGGCATCGTGAAGGCGTGGATGTCGTCGCGCGGGCGTCCGAGCCGGTCCATCGCCTTGGCGGCCACGATGAGCGCGTGCGTGGAGTCGAGGCCACCGCTGACGCCGATCATGATGCGCGGCTGCCCGATCGCGTGCAGCCGCTGCTCGAGCCCGGAGACCTGGATGTTGTAGGCCTCGTAGCAGTCGAGCGCGAGCCGGTCGACGTCGTCGGGCACGAACGGGAAGCGGTCGACCTTGCGTCGCAGACCGATGTCGCCGGTCGGCGGGCGCAGCTCGAAGGCGACGGTGCGGAAGCCACGCACCCGCGCGTCGTGGGTGCGCCGGTTGTCGTCGAAGGTGCCCTGCCGGATGCGATCCTGGCGGATCCGGTCGAGGTCGACGTCCGCGACGCTGCGCTGCGCGCTCCTCGGGGAAGCGGTCGGTCTCGGCGAGCAGGTCTCCGCACTCGTAGACCATCGTCTGGCCGTCCCAGGACAGGTCGGTCGTGGACTCGCCCTGGCCGGCGGCAGCGAAGAGGTACGCCGCCGAGCACCGCGCGCTCGCGCTGCGCACCAGCAGGCGCCGGTCCTCGGCGCGGGCGACCGTGATCGGGCTGCCCGACAGGTTGGCCAGCACCGTCGCCCCGGCCAGCGCGGCCTCGCTGCTCGGCGGGATCGGCACCCACATGTCCTCGCAGATCTCGACGTGGAGCAGCAGGCCCGGCACGTCGGTCGCGTCGAAGAGCAGGTCGGGGCCGCACGGCACGGTGTGCCCGGCGACCGTGATCGTGGAGTCCCGACGATCGTCGCCCGGGGCGAACCAGCGTCGTTCGTAGAACTCCCGGTAGGTCGGCAGGTAGGACTTCAGCACCACGCCGAGCAGCACGCCCCGGTGGATGACCACCGCCGCGTTGACGACGCGCGTGCCCTGCACCAGCGGCGCCCCGACGACCAGCACGGGCAGCAGATCTGCCGATGCCTCGACCAGGTCGGCGACCGCTGCGTCGACGCCGGCGAGCAGCGTGTCCTGCATCAGCAGGTCGTCGACGGCGTACCCGCTCAGCGCCAGCTCGGGGAAGAGCGCGACGGCCACGCCCTCGTCGTGGCACGCCCGCGCCTGGGCGAGCACCGTCTCCGCGTTGGCGGCCGGGTCGGCGATCGCGACGGGGACCGTGCAGGCGGCGACGCGCGCGAAACCCTGGGCGTACGCCGAGTAGAAGTCCACGTCAGCAGTCTAGGGAGCGGCGGGCCTGCGGTACTCGACCCGCCAGAGCGGACCTTCGATGGCCTCCAGCTCGACCAGGTCGAGCGTGCTGCCTCCCAGCGAGCGGATCCGGGCCTCGCCCAGCGCGAACGGCGGGCCCTCCGTGGAGTCGTCCTCGCCGCTCGCGCGGAACTGGATCGCCAGCAGCGAGCCGCCCGGCGCGACCAGGGCCCGCACGCCCGAGGCGATGTCCGTGCGCGGCGGCTCGGGCACGGCCTGGATCGTGTAGATCTCGACGACCAGGTCGAAGGCCCCGAGCCACTCGGGCGGCAGGTCGAGCAGGTCGGCCGCGCGGAAGTCGACACCCGTCTCGCCGAACCTCTCGCGCGCCACGCCGATCGCGTGCGGTGACAGGTCGAAGCCGGTCGTCTCGAAGCCCAGGGAGGCGACGTACGCCGCGTCCGCGCCGAGCCCGCAGCCGACGACGACGGCCCGACGACCGGCACCGCGCAGTCCCGTCCGCTCCACCCAGTCGCGCAGCGCCGCGTTCGGCTCGGTGTGGTCCCACGGCATCGTCACGTCGCCGGCCACGCCCTCGGCGTACAGCCGGTCGAACCAGCCGATCGGCTCGTTCGTGCTTCGATGCTCGGCCGCCAGCTCGTCGGCGCGGCCCTGCCATTGCTTCGGGCCAGTCCAGGCGCGAGGTTCGGACGTCATGACGGCAGACTACGACGGTGCGCGAGCCTCCTCCCCACGTCAGCGACGCCCAGGTGCTGGCGACCGTCCAGGCTCACTGGGACGCCGGCGTCACCGCCGTCGAGCACCTGCCCGTCGGCTTCGGCGCCCACCACTGGCGTGCCGACGACGCAGCCGGTGAGCCGCGGCTGTTCGTCACCTACGACGGGGCCGCACCCTCGCGCACGCCGGCGGAGCTCGAGGCGACGTACGCCGCGACGGCAGCGCTCGGCCTGCCCTTCGTGGTGCCCTCGCTGGCCGCCTCGGCGGGCACGTACACCACGCCGCTGGCGGACGGACTGGTCAGCGTGACCCCCTGGCTCGACGGCGACTCCGGTCGACGGACCGCTGCGGGACAGGGCCGAGGCCGAGGCCACGGCGGCGATGCTCGCCGCGCTGCACGCCCGGCCCGTGCCGACGGGGACGGTCGACTGGAGACCGGTGGTGGATCGCGGCTTCCCCGCCCGGCTCGCGCTCCGGCTCGGCACCCCGTGGGAGACAGGACCGTACGGCGAGCACGCCCGCGCGGCGATCTCCGAGCGGATCGAGGCCGTCGGCCGCTGGACCACGCGCTACCTCGCGCTCGTCGACGCGGCGGCCTCGCGCCGATGGGTCGCCACCCACGGCGAGCCGCACTCCGCCAACCAGCTCGTCACGCCGACGCGCCGGGTGCTGGTCGACTGGGAGACCCTGCGCCGGGCTCCGGCCGAGCGCGACCTGCGCGTGCTCGTCGAGCACGGCCACGAGGACCTCTGCCCCGCCGTCGACCGGGAGATGGTCGAGATGTTCGACCTGGAGTGGCGGCTGGACGAGATCAGCCAGTACGCCGACTGGTTCGCCGCCCCGCACAGCGGCACCGCCAGCGACGAGGTCGCGTACGGCGGCCTGCGCGGCGAGCTCGACCGGGCGGAGTTCGCGTGACCACCGACACAGAGCCGAGGCGGCGCCGGCGGGTCTAGCCTGACCAGATGGCCGACGAGACGACTTCGCCGTACGGCACCGGTGCCGGCAAGGCCCCTGCCACCCCGACCAAGCGCATCCGGACCCACCACCTGCGCGAGATGAAGGAGCGGGGCGAGCGCTTCGCCATGCTGACGGCGTACGACATGTACACCGCGGCCACCTTCGACGAGGCGGGCGTCGAGGTGCTCCTCGTCGGCGACTCCGCGTCCAACAACGTGTATGGCAACGAGACCTCGCTGCCGGTGACCGTGGACGAGCTGCTGCCCCTGACCCGCGCCGTGTCGCGAAGCGTCAAGCGGGCGCTGGTTGTCGGCGACCTGCCGTTCGGCAGCTACCAGGCCTCGCCGGAGCAGGGCTACCTGACCGCGGTGCGCTTCATGAAGGAGGCCGGCTCGCACTGCGTCAAGCTCGAGGGCGGCGCCGAGATGGCGCCGGTCATCACGAAGTGCGCACAGGGCGGCATCCCGGTGATGGCGCACATCGGGTTCACCCCGCAGAGCGAGCACACCCTCGGTGGCTACCGGGTCCAGGGACGCGGCGACGCCGCCGACCGGGTGCTGCGCGACGCACACGCCGTGCAGGAGGCGGGAGCGTTCGCCGTCGTCCTCGAGATGGTGCCCGGCGACGTGGCGGCCCAGGTCACCAAGGAGCTCACGATCCCGACCATCGGGATCGGCGCCGGCGTCGAGTGCGACGGTCAGGTGCTGGTCTGGCAGGACGCCTTCGGCCTGCGCACGGGCCGGATGGCGACCTTCGTCAAGCAGTACGCCGACGTGCACGGCGTGCTCCTCGACGCCGCCCGGGCCTACGCCGACGACGTGCGCAACGGCACCTTCCCCGGACCTGAGCACACCTTCTGACGCGTCCCCGCCAGCTGCGCTCTCAGCAGGCGAACGTCTTGGTCACCTTGGCCGCCATCCGCGTCCAGCCTCCGACGTAGCTGACCTTCGCCCGGCACTGGTCGCCGTTCGGGCGTGCGAGCGAGGTGGTGAACGAGCTGGCGTCCAGGTGCAGCGCCTTGATGACCTTGACGCGTCGCCATCCCCCGCCTGCCTTGACGCTCACCTCGACGCGCAGCTCCTCGCGCCACCGTTCGCGGTCGTCGCGAGGTTTCACGACGCCGCTCAACGTCAGGGTGCGGGCTCCGAGCGCCGGCTTCACCACGATCCTCGACCTCGCCCGTTCCGCGCCGAGCGTGGCGCAGGCCCCCGCCGGACACGACTGCCAGCTCGAGACGACCGTCGGGGCAACGGCGACCGGCGTACCGCCCGTGACCGGGATCTTGAAGCTGCCGCCGTCGTAGACGCCATAGGCGATCCAGTTGCCGTCGGGCGACCACAGCGCGTTCCTGAGCCACTTCTTGCCCGTCACGATCGGTGTCACGGCACCGGTGGCCAGGTCGATCGTCACCACGGACTTGCGGTCGATGGCCGCGATTCGAGTGCCGTCGGGTGCCCAGGTGAGAGCACCCTCGAAGCCGTACTGCACGGCGCAGTCGAGCATCGGCGTCCTGGGGTCCGTCGACTTCCAGGTGCAGCCGTGCGTCACCTGGGTGATCGCTCCGGTCGCGACGTCGTAGGTGAAGATGTCGCGGAAGCCGCGGACGAAGGCGATCCGGCTCCCGTCGGGCGACCAGGCGACCTGGAACAGGTCTCCGCCCCCGGCCGTCAGCAGCTGCGTCGGCGGGCCGGACCCGTCCACCGGAACGACCCAGACCTCCGACCTCGACGACGTCATCCCGAAGTTGCCACCGCCGACGACGAACCGGGTGCCGTCGGGTGACCAGCTGGGCACGCCCATGTTCAGCATGAGGGGGAAGACCTGACGCGATCCGGCGGCGTCGGTCACCCACAGCGAGACGTCGTCCGCAGCCCTCTTGATGACGTGCTTCACCCACGCAAGCGCCCGCCCGTCGGCCGAGAAGCTGCCGCCGACGCTGTCTGGGCCCCAGGGAGCGACGCGCTGCTCGCCCGACGCCGCGATGATCTGGTTCTGCGTGGCGAAGCCCCCGTTGGCGCCGGCAGCGGCTGGCTGCTCGGGGGCCGAGGCCGCCCATGGAGGGGCGACAAGGGACAGGCTGCTGGCCAGCCCCACCATCACGATCGTCGATCTCCACCGTCTCGAACCAGCCATGAGCTGTCCCCCTCGACGTGCGCACCTGGGCCCCACCTGCTGGCCGCTGCCTGGGCGCCGGGGACCTGGCGCCCGGCCTTCCCACGAGAAATCTGCCTAGGGTGGTGTATGCGCACCCGGACTCTGCTGGCCGCCCTCCCCCTGGTCGTCGCGGGGCTCGCCTGCTCGTCGCCTGCGTCTTCCGGGTCTCCAGCCTCCGATGCGTCGCCGCGTTCGTCGGGTTCGCCGACGGCGACGGCGAGCGCGTCACGGACTGCCGAGCCGTCGTCCACTGGCATCGCCGCCAGCGCCACACCGAAGCTCAAGGTCTCGCGCGCCGTGACCGGGCTCGACATCCCGTGGGACGTCCAGCAGCTGCCGGACGGCGCGCTGCTGGTGACCGAGCGCGACCGGGCCCGCCTCTCGATCGTGCGGAACGGCAAGGTCCGTTCGCTCGACTACCCCGCCGACCAGGTGTGGGTGTCGGGCGAGACCGGGCTGATGTCGATGGCGGTCGACCCTGGCTACTCGGACAACCGCCGGATCTACACGTGCCAGGGGTTCATCGGGTCCGGAGCACGCGACGTGCGGGTCCTGGCCTGGAAGGTCAACGCCAAGCAGACCCGGGTGAAGAAGCCGCAGGTGCTGCTCGCCGGCCTGCCTGCGACCAGCGGCCGGCACGGCGGCTGCCGTCTGCTCATCGACCGCGAGTCGGGCGCCCTCCACGTCGGCACCGGCGATGCCGCCGTGGGCACCAACCCGCGGGACCTCACGTCGCTGGGTGGCAAGACGCTGCGCCTCGACCGGCACACGGGGAAGCCGTGGCCCGGAAACCCGTTCATCGACGCCGGCAACCTCCACCAGCGCTACGTCGTGACCTACGGGCACCGCAACGTGCAGGGGCTCGCCCAGCGACGCGACGGGTCGGTCTGGTCGGTCGAGCACGGCTCCTACCGTGATGACGAGGTCAACCTGCTGCGGGACGGCGGCGACTACGGCTGGAACCCCGTGCCCGGCTACAACGAAGCGGTCCCGATGACCGACCAGACCCTGCCCGGCCCGCAGATCGACGCCGCGTGGAGCTCGGGCAACCCGACCATCGCGACGTCCGGCGCAGCCTGGGTGAGCGGCAAGCAGTGGGGACGCTACAACGGCACGCTGGCCGTCGCCGCTCTGGCCGGCAACCGCGTGGTGTTCATGAAGTTCGACAAGGCTGGCGCCTTGAAGTGGACGCGTACGCCGCCGGCGCTGCGGTCCTACGGTCGGCTGCGCTCGGTCACCAGCACCGTCGACGGCGACCTGCTGATCACCACCGGCAACGGCGGCGGCAACGACGCCGTCCTGCGCGTGCGCCCGACCGGCTGAGGCGCGTCGCAGGCAACGTGCAAACGCCAACGGGCCGCCCTCGCTGATCGAGGAGGTCGCGCAGCGACCGTCTCGCGGCGCTCACACCACCCGCTGGTTGAGGAGGTCGCGCAGCGACCGTCTCGAAACCCGCTGATGCACGCCGACCCGGGCCCGACCATCCGCTGGTTGAGGAGGTCGCGCAGCAGGTGCGGACGGGCTGGCCTGTAGGCCGGGGATTCGGCCCCGCCTGAACGGCAAGTGACGGCAGATCACGGAAATGCCCCCTGACCTGCGGAAACGCTGATGGTGCCTGATGGCAAGTCACGGAAATAGTTGGACGTTCCACGGACATTTCACGGACATCGGCCAGGCCTGCGGGGGCTGCCATGGCCCCCCGACGACACCGCGAAGGAACCAGGCCCCGCGTCTGGTCGGCGGGTCGGCCTTCCCGGGCCAAGCTGGCCAGCGACGATGCGGCCATGGGGTGGAATGAAGTCGGCGTCTTCCTGGAAGCCGTGGGACTGGCCGTGACCGCCTGGGGGGTTCCGCCAGACCTGGAAGGGGTCGGGCACCGACGAACGGTTCCTGGACTCAGCCCCGGTCATCGCGTGGTCGCGGAAGGCGCTGAACCAGGCGGACGGATGGGCCCGGCGGGTCCTGCACATCCGGGGCCGTGACATCACGATCCACGCGGGCGTCGCCACCGCCAACGCCACAGCGTCGGGCGGATTCACCGCGACCGCTAGACCAGGCTTCGCGCCCCTGGATCCCCAGCTTACCCACCGCCGAAGCCCTGGCGGTCCTGGACGAACGCGTCCGGGCATGCTGTCTATGACCGATCAGAACCGGAAGGCCGACCTGGTGAAGGTCCAGGCGGTCCAGGACCAGGCCGCCGACACTGCTGCCGCGGTGGTGAAGGTCAGGGCCGACCTGGCTGCCGCGAAGCAGGACCTAGCCGTCCACGGCCTGCGGACGGAAGCCGGGGGCCTGGCGCTGGTCGGGCTAGGGCTGCTGATTCAGCTGGTCGGCGGGTGGCTGTCGTAGGGCTACTGTCATGGGTGGGGTGTTCTCATGATGTGGCTGTGGATCGTCGTTCCCGTCCTTCTGGTCGGCTGGCTGTGTTGGGTGTCCTACAACCGCCACAGGCACGACGGTCCCGCAGCGACCTTCGAACCGTCCACCGCACGCGGTGGCCCGCCTGACCCCCACCGACTGCGCCGCGGCCTTGTGCTTCCGCGGAACCGCGGGTCGTCCGCGGGACAGCTGGTGGGCGGGGGCTGGTGAGTAGGAAAAGCAAGGCCCGTGTAGTCCCCTGGCTTGCCAAACCGAATCGCCTAGGTTGCTGTTGTGTCCACGACCGACCGGGGGGCGTCTGCGTCCGCGTCACCCACGTCGCGGACATCACCCATGGCGTTCCTGGGCGGTGCCCTGGTCGGCCTGCTGGGGGGTCTTGTCGGACTTGGCGGGGCAGTAGACGTGGAACGGCATGGAGTCAGTGGCGGTCACCTGGGCGGCCACGGCCCCAACTGGCGGCCCGCAGCAGGTCGCTGCGGCCCGACCTGGTGGACAGGGTGAGACCCCCGGCAGCTGACTCCACCACCCGGGCCGTGTCCACCTGTGCGGCCAGTTCCACGCCGCCGTCGTGGACCAGCCGACCCCCGCCACCAGTTCCCGCAGGAGCGGCAGCGATGTCCTGGTGGTGGCCGTCGTGGCCAAGGTCCACCGACGCCATCGGGTCGGTCGGGATCGCGGCGTCTCCCTCATGGAAGCTCCGACCAGCAGGCGGGCCCTACAGGCCGTAATCGCACGAATTCACCCGGGGGGAATTCAGGCTCCCGGGAGTCCCCGGGCGAGTCCATGACCCGTCAAAAATCGGGCCGTTCCGCTGACTTAGCAGCAGGCGGCTCGACGCGGCCTCCTGCGGCGGGTGAGGGCTCGACCAGGCGGTGGGTGCAGCACTCCTGACCCTCGGCCTCGCCGTTCGGCGTCGAGGCTGTCGGCCAGCACCGTGTAGACCTCCCAGGACTCGCCGTTCGGGGTGCCGGTGACCCAGAACTTGTCCTGCTTGGCGTAGCAGCAGGTCGTGTCGCGCTCGTCGACCGAGGCGAGCCCCTCATCGGCGAGCCGGGTCTGGACGGCGTCGACGGTGTCGACGTCCTCGACCTCGACGCCCAGGTGGTTGAGCGAGCCGCCCTGGCCGGGGTTCTCGATCAGGACGAGCTTCAGCGGAGGTTCGGTGACGGCGAAGTTGGCGTAGCCGGGGCGGACCTTGGCGGGCTCGGTGGCGAAGAGGCGCGGTAGAACGTCGATCGAGGCTCGTCGAGGTCGTCGACGTTGAGGGCCAGCTGGACGCGGGACATGGCGTCCTCCTTAAGAGATATGATGAATGTCTATGTCTCCAGAGTTGCCCCAGACATCGACAACTGTCAATATAGACGCATGTCGAAGTCCCTGCTCGAGCTGACGCCGGTCGAGACGGTCGCCTGCTGCGCTCCGCTCACCACGGAGCCACTGACCGCCGAGGCCGCCGAACGGATCGCGCCGCTGCTCAAGGCGCTGGCCGACCCGGTCCGGCTGCGGCTGCTGTCGCTGGTCGCGTCGCACGAGGACGGCGAGGCCTGCGTCTGCGACCTCAACGACGCCTTCGACCTCTCCCAGCCGACGATCAGCCACCACCTCAAGGTGCTGCACGAGTCCGGCCTGCTCGACCGCAGCAAGCGTGGCGTCTGGGTCTACTACCGGGTCAAGCCCGAGGCCCTGGCCGACCTGGGCGCCCTCATCGGCGGCGTCGCCGGGTGAACGCCTCGCCCGCCGGGTCGTCGCGGAAGGCGGTCGGCACCGCCTTCCTGGTCATGGCGGTCGTCGGGTCCGGGATCGCCGCGCAGCGGCTCTCCCCGGGCGACGCCGGGCCTCCAGCTGCTGGAGAACAGCCTGGTCACCGGGGCCGCCCTGGTCGCGCTGATCCTCGCGCTGCAGCCGGTCTCGGCCAGCTTCAACCCGGTCATCACCCGATCGAGCGGGTGCTTCGGCGCGGGTCACCACGCGCGAGGCCGCGCTCCTGGTTGCCGCCCAGGTCGTGGGCGGCGTCGTCGGCTGCGTCCTGGCGAACCTCATGTTCGACCTCGACGCCGTCTCGCTGTCCGATCACGACCGAGCGGCGCGGGGACGCTGCTCGCCGAGGTCGTCGCCACCGCGGGACTGGTCGGTGGTCGTGTTCGGCAGCCTCCGCGCTGGCCGGCTCGAAACCGTCGCCTACGCCGTAGGCGGCTACATCACCGCGGCGTACTGGTTCACCAGCTCCACCAGCTTCGCCAACCCGGCGGTCACCCTCGCCCGCACGCTGTCCGACACCTTCGCGGGGATCGCGCCGGCGTCCGCGCCCGCCTTCATCGCGATGCAGGTCGTCGGCGGCGCGGCGTGCGGCCTGTGCTCTCTTCACCCTGCTGCACCCGCCACCCCAGGAGTCACCGCATGGCAGGCCTCATGACCGCTCGACCCGCACGTCCTGTTCGTCTGCGTGCACAACGCCGGCCGGTCCCAGATGGCCGCCGGCTACCTCCAGCACCTCGCCGGCGACCGGATCGAGGTCCTCTCGGCAGGCTCCCAGCCCGCCGACCAGATCAACCCCGTCGGCGATCGCGGCGATGGCCGAGGAGGGCATCGACATCGCCGGCCGAGCAGCCCGAAGCTGCCTCACTGACTCCGCGGTGCGAGACCGCCGACGTCGTCGTGACGATGGGCTGCGGTGACGAGTGCCCGTTCTTACCCGGGCAAACACTACGAGGACTGGGTGCTCGACGACCCCGCAGGGCTAGGGCATCGAAGCGGTCCGCCCGATCCGCGACGAGATCCAGGCCCGGGTCGAGGAACTCATCGCCCGACTGCAGGCGGGCCGCTGAACCGGCCACGAAACCAATAGCGGCGGGCGAAGGACCCCTACACGGTCCAGCCGCTGGCCCGCCACAGGTCCATCAGCCGGTCCACGGTGGCGGGGTCGGGGCGGGGCTGGGTCTGGTACTTCAGCACCGGTCCCTTCGGTGGCGGTGGGCTGGCCGGGATCCGGTCGGGGTCTGGCCGACGGTGGGGCCGCCGTCGTCGCGGCCGCGCTGGGTGGGGGTCGGCTGGGGTTCGGCTGTCATGCCCGCCACCCGTCGTCCCGCCAGCCGTCGATGATCCAGCCGGCGTCCTGGACCATGGCGGGGGCTGTCGCTGACTTCCACCGGGTCGGGCCGTTCTGGTTCCGGCTCGGGGTGGGTGGGTGTTCCAGGTCGGCCTGCTGGGCGGCCCACTGGTCCAGGTGTGGCCAGTTCGGCCAGGCGGGCGTCCCGCAGCCTGGCTTCGGCGGCCCTGATCTTGTCGGCGGTGGATGTCCACGGTTCCCGCGGCCTGCTTCTCCACGATCATCACGTGGTCGGTGGGCATCGGCTTCCACGGTGTCGTGGTCATGCCGCACCGTCCTTCCCGTCCAGCAGGTCGGCCACCACCTGGGCGGCCACGTCCCCGGCCCGGCGTCCGTCGGCCAGCTGGTCGTCGGCGGCCCGGGCGACCAGGGCCTGGCGGGCTGTCTCGACCAGGACGGGCAGGTGGGTGGGGCAGCCAGCGGACGATCAGGTCGGCCCCCGCGTGCTTGCACCCGTTCGATACGGACCGACCCGTCTGCGGCGCCCGCACACCTGGCAGGTTTCCCGGTAGACTGCCATCAGGGCCTGGAAGTCGGCCCGCTTCTTCGCCTGCTGGGCGATGCTCCACCCGGGTGATGTGCAGCCACTGCCGGTAGCCCGACGGCCCGGCCAGGTCCACCAGCATGGTCACCGTCTCCGGTTCGTGGACCACGATGGCTTCCCCGTCGTCACGGCCATGGCTGACGACCCGGGCCACGTCCCGTGCTGGATGTCCTGGCCGATGCTGACGCCGTACTGGACGTATCCGGCCTTCTCGACGGGGCTGATCAGGTGCTGGCGCTGAGGCCGCTGGCGGCGTCCTGCATTTTGTCCCACGAAGACGTAGGAATTTTGTCCCAGCTGACCGCTTCCGAAGACGACCTGCTGACCGTCTTGTGGGACTCGTTTGGGACTACCGGGGCCACGAAGACCGAACTGAAGGAAGCCGCCGACATGCCCAAGTCCACGTACTACCGGACCATAAACGCCCTGGTGGATAAGGGAAAAGTGGTCCGGCAGCAGGAAGGCCGAAGCACCCGCTACACCGCTGCGGTCCATGACGATCAGCTAGATACCCATCAGTCCCACGGGGTCCCAGTGACCGCGGGACACGTAGTCCCGTCCCACCACTTATAAGCGAAGCGTTAGGTGGGACGGAACGGTACTGTGGGCCTCACTGCTGGTTTCGACGGTGACCACAGGCCCCAGAATCAGGGCACAGAACGTGGGATCCCATGACCCGTGGACGCCGAGCTGCCTACCTACGCCGTCCACACCGCCACCGCGGTGTCCGCCGACAGCTGCAGGGCCTTCGTGGCCTTCGTGGCCGATGCCCCCCACCGTCCTACTGGATGCCCGGCCAGGCCAGCGTCCTGGCCCACGACCTGACCCTGTGTGCTGACGAAGCCGACCAGGAGAACCACCCACCCACCGATCCGGAAGGAAGTGCCGCATGACCAGAACCGACGCCAGCCCCCAGCAGATCGCCCCACCGCGTGACTACGGGGGCGGGGACACCTGGGCCGAAGACGGGCCCTACTACGTGCCCGAAGACCTGCGGCAGCACTACGCCACCGCCGAACCCCCGAAGACACCCGCCAGCGTCCGAACCATTCCGCTGCCGAAGATCGTGGTGGACACCCTGGCCGCCCACCTGGCGGCCTACCCGGTGGACGACAACCACGGCCTGGTCTTCACCCTGGACGACGGCAGGCCGATCACCCGGCAGGCGTTCGGGCATCTGTGGAGGCCTGTGGCCGGGCAGGTGGGGGTGCCCGTCGGTACCGGCCTGCACCTGCTGAGGCACTACTACGCCAGCCTGCTGATCCGTCACGGGGAGTCGGTGAAGACGGTCCAGGCCCGGCTGGGGCATGCGTCGGCCACGGAGACGCTGGACACGTACGCCCACCTGTGGCCGGACTCTGAAGACCGCACCCGGGAGGCCATTGACTCGGTGCTGGGGGCCAGCCCCGACGGTCGAAGCGGCGGACAAAAGTTCTGAGTTCCACGGACATTTGACGGACATCTGGACCGCTGTAAACACGTTTCCGCAGGTCAGAGGCTTAAAGCGGACGGGCTGGCCTGTAGGCCGGGTTCTGTCCCGGATCCCCTTGCGAGGACCCGGTGGCGACCATCCATCTACGACGGCCGTTGCCGGCCGCCTCCAGCGATCTACCCGCGTACTCGGGCGGGCCGCCCTCGACGTACGCGCACCGTCGGCCTCCGCAGATTTCACGGCGGCCGGCGGCTTCTTGATCTTGCTCCAGGTGGGGTTTGCCGAGCCGTTCCGGTCGCCCGGAACGCTGGTGGTCTCTTGCACCACCGTTTCACCCTTACCGCGCCGCCCCGGAGGGCGGCGTGGCGGTCTGTTCTCTGTGGCACTGTCCCGCGGGTCACCCCGGGTGGCTGTTAGCCACCACCCTGCCCTGTGGAGCCCGGACCTTCCTCGGGACCACCTCTCGCGAGGAGGTCACGCGGTCGCCCGGCCAGCCCATCCGCAGTGGTCATCGTACCGGCCGTGGGCCTCGGGTACGGCGCCCGCACCATCACTCCCGTGCCGTCGCGAGGGCACGGGTGCATCCGGCAGGGCGTGTTGCCGGGCGGCTGGGGGCACGCTGCCTCGTCGGGCCAGCCGGGTGACGTCGACCTGCGCCGACGTCGCGCTGGTGCGCGCGCCCGCTTGGATGCCGATACATCCTGGGCACGTGTAGTTTCGGTCGTATGACGGACTCGGACGGGGCGCCCGCGGAGTACTGGTTCTGCCTCAAGCACCACACGGTCGAGGGTCGCGACGGCTGCAGGAACGCCGATCGGCTGGGGCCCTATGCCTCCGCCGAGGAGGCAGGCCGGGCTCTGGACAAGGTCGAGGAGCGCAACGAGGAATGGGACAACGACCCTGACTGGAACGACGAGGCCGGCGAGGACTGACCGACGGGCCTCCGCCTGGCCGTTCGTGGGGATGGCCCTGATGGCGTGTTCGCTGTTCCTGTACGCCGCCAGCGGCCTGCTCGCGCCGCCCTGGGCGGTCGTCGGGCTGCTGGCGCTGTGGCTGGTGCTCTTCGTGACGGCCTGTCGCTGGTGGAGCCGACGGCCTCGCGGTGTCGCCGTTCTCGGGCTGGCGTCGGTCGTGCTGTGGTTCGCCGTCCTCAACGCAGGCGGGGCCTGGCTCGGCTGGACCGCCTGAGCGCGCAGGCCGGTCGCGTCACCGGTTTCGAGACGGTCGCTGCGCGACCTCCTCAACCAGCGGGTGGCCTGAGGGCCGCAGGCCGGGGCGCGTCAGCGTCGTGGGCCCGCGAGTCCCCGACAGTCACCCCAGACGATCCGACGAGCTCGTCGGGCGACCGCTCGCCGAGGACCGAGTCGATGGCCGGGACCGACGCTGACGCGCTCAGCAGACCTGGGACCCGCTAGGGCCGAGCGGGTTCCGCTGGGCGCAGCCGCCGAGCTGGCTGGTCCCTACGACGATCCCCGAGGTCGCCTGCGGCAGCACCAGTTGCCCGCGGAACTTCCCGTCGCGGATGGTTCCTGGCACCGGCTGACCGTTGAACTCCGCACTCACACCGCCGCCGGGTTCTCACTGGCTGCTGTCACCGTCAGCGTGCCGGACTTCGACATGGTGGCCTTGGTGATCTCGATCAGGTCAGTTTGCGCGGTCGGCACGATGACCAATTCCGCGTTCGGGACGACGTCGGAGCTGCCGTCGGCCAAGAGCGCCTCGACGAACACCAGCCGGGTCGCTGGGCTCGGTGCGGTCACCACCGTGAAACCCGCCGTCGTGTCGCCGGCGGGAATGGTCACCGGGCTCTCCGGCACATCGGCCGCCGGCGACCCGACGGAGCTGACCACGACCACCTGGGTGTCCACCGGCGAAGGCTGGTTCAGGGTCACGATGCCGGTCAGCGACTCACCGCCGACCACCCGGCCGGTGCTCAGCGTGACGCTTTCCACCTCGAGCTCGACGACCTTCGCGGCCAGCGCGGCCGATCCCGTCACCGTCACCAGGACAACCGCGGCGAGGCCCACCAGGGCCTGCCGCACCGTCGTGCGTACTGGATAGGACATGGCTTCCACCTCTTGGTGCCTACACCTGGATGGGATGGCCATCGTCATCCGAAACCAACGCATGTGTGCCCCCGAGCGAGTCGACATCGTGCGCCAATTGTTGGCGACGGGTTCCTGAAGAGCCAACTGCCCATTGGTACTAGGCCCGGGATCGGGTTCCGCGCCCATCCGCCCTCTCATGCCCAGGGGGACGTTGCTAACGAGCGAGCCTTGCACCGGTCCAGGCTTCGTCAGCAGTCACATCGCTCACGACATCGAGCCAACCGGGAACGACGTCGGAGGGCTGGTCGCCGTCATCGATCTCTGCGATCAGGGTGCCGTCTTCGTGCTCGTCGATGGCGACCAGCATTCCGTCTCGATGGACCAGGTGCCGACGTTTCCGGAGCACCCGGGCAGGCAACGTGGCCAGGAGAGTCCACTCTTCGTCGTTCAGGTAGAAGTTCGTGCAGGCGACTTCGGCAGGACCTTCGGTGATGCGCACCTTGTGTGCCAACTTGCGAGTAACGGTGCCGTCACCTTCCCGCACTTCACGCAGGCGAAGGCGTGTCCCCGTGACGTACAGATCGAGGATCTCCTTGGTGCTTGACACGCCATCAGGCAGCCGTCGAAGACGGTAGCGACGCTCTCGCTCCACCACCGCGTACTTCAGTGAGACAGACACGCCCGGAACGCTAGCGCGAGCGGGCGTCCCGAGGCTGCGTCAGGCGAGCGCGATGTGTCCGCGGTAGAAGAACAACCCGAATCTTCGTCAGCATGACTCGCACCTCAGGAACGGCTACGTGGGCCGAGGGCCGGCTCGGGCATGCCTTCCTCGGGCAGCAGAGTCTTCTGGTCCAACACGTAGAGCAGCACGAAGGCGGGCACGATCAGGACCGCTGCGAGTGCCGCGGCCACCAGGACGGCTGTGATGGTGCCGGACGGGGCCGCAGCCTGGGAGACCGTCAGCGACGTCGGCAGCAGGTAGTCCCACTGTCCCACCCCCCACGCCAGGACGAGGCCGCCCACTGCGCCGACAGCCGCCACGCGTGCGCCACGCCGGGCGGCGCGCGCGACCAGCACGAGAGCCGCCAATCCGGACACAGCGGACAGGACGACCAGCGGCAGGGCTCGCGAGGTGAGCCCGTCGAAGAGGTACTCCGCGTCGTTGGGGAGCACGAAGATGCCGCCGAGGGCCACGAGACCGGCAGCCACCGCGGCTGCGATGGCCCGGCGGCGGAAGTAGGCGACCATCGTCTCGTCGGCGAGCCGGTCGGCGTCCCGGACCAGGAAGAACGCCGCCAGGTACGCCGTCAGGCACACCGCCAGGACGCCTCCGAGCACGGAGGTGGGGTTGATCCAGCTGGTCCACGGATCACCGGCCTTCCCCCCGGCCGGGACCCGACCCGACGCGATGCCGCCGACGACGGCGCCGAAGCAGTACGGCACGAGGACGGACGAAACGGCGAAGGCTGCGCCGAAGTTGCGGCGATCGCGGATGCGGAACACCGCCTTGCGGAACGCGAAGCCAGCCCCGCGCAGGACGATGCCCAGGGCTGCGAGCGTGAGGGGCACGAACAGGGTCAAGGTGATCGAGGCGTACGCCTCCGGGAAGCAGGTCCAGAGCAGCACGAACGCGAAGATCAGCCACACGTGGTTGGCCTCCCACACCGGGGCGATGGCATGGTCGATCACCTCGCGGGGGCGTTCGCCGCGCTTCGCCCCACCAGCCACCAGGTCCCAGAAGCCGGCACCGAAGTCGGCGCCCCCGAAGACCGCGTACATGGTGATCGCCGCGAACAAGATGACGGCAGCCGTGGTGCTCATCGCGACGGCACCGTCAGCTCGTCGGCCGGGTCGTCCCGGCCGGCCGGGGCACCAGGGCTTGTCGAGCTGGGCCCGTAGGGAACGTCGGACTCATCGGAGCGGTCACCCTCTCGGAACCGGCGGCTCATCCCCCGCAGGACCAGGATGGTCGTCACTCCGAGCCCGAGGTAGAGGACCACCACACCGATGAACGTGATCCAGACTCCGGTGTTCGCGGTAGCGGCGTCCTCGACCTTCATCTTCTCGTAGACGATCCAGGGCTGGCGCCCGACCTCGCTGACCACCCAACCCGCCTCCATGGTGATGACGGCAAGCACGCCGGACGCCGCCGACGCCCTGAGGAACCACCGACTCTTCGGCATGTCTCGCCGGAAGATCCACGAAGCCCACCACCACAGCGTCAGCAGGAACAGCAGCGTCCCGAGCCCGATCATCAGGTCCCACGCCAGGTGGGTCACATTGACGCTGCGGTTCGTCGGGCGATCCCCGGCGGGCGTCTCGTCGAGACCCTGGATGACGGTGGCCCTGCCCTTCCCGGGATCGGACAGGATCGAGGCGAGGCCGGGGATCGCGATGCCACCGACCACCTCCCCCTCCGAGTTCAGGTGACCGAGCAGCACCTCGGGCACGTCGCTGCTGGTCTCGGTGACCATCTCGATCGCCGCGAACTTGGTGGGCTGGTTGTTGTAGACCCAGCGAGCCAGACCGTCCCCCACGCCCATCTGCGCCGGCGTCGCGATCGCCGCGACCGTGAAACCGATGATGAAGCCGAGCCGGTGGTAGCGGTCGGCTCGCCCGCGCAGCATCCCGACGGCGTACACCGAGGCGATCATGAAGCCGCCGACCAGGTACGCCGCGACGACCATGTGGGCGGCCATCAGTGGCATGGCGTCGTTGAAGATCACGCCCATCGGGTCGACGTCGGTGATGGTGCCGGCCGCGTCGAGCGTGACGCCCTGAGGGGAGTTCATCCAGGCGTTGGCCGACACGACCGAGATGCTGCCGAAGATGCCCGCGACCGCGATGGGTACGCCGGTCCAGAAGTGAGCCCATGGCTTCAGCCGGCGCCAGCCGAAGATGTAGATGGAGATGAAGACCGCCTCGGCGAAGAAGAAGATCCCCTCGAAGGCGAACGGCACCCCGAACGCCGCACCCCACTGACCCATGAACTCGGGCCACAACAGCCCGAACTCGAACGACAGGACGGTCCCGGTCACCGCCCCGACGGCGAACGTGACCGCCATGTACTTCGACCAACGCTGGGCCAGCAGCATCGCGTCCTGGTCGGCGTGCCTGATCCCGCGGTAGTTGGCGATCAGCGTCATCACCGACCACGACACCCCTAACGGCACCAAGATGATGTGGAACATCAGGGTGAACGCCATCTGCGACCGCGCCCACGGGACCGGATCCACAGCGAGGACCACGCTCGACACGACGTTCGGCACGACATCGACCAGCATGGGTCACCCCTCGTCTGACCCGCGGGCGTCACCGACGTCGTCGTGCTGCTCGAACGCCGGGACGACACCGGAGACGTCGCCTTCGCCGGCCCGCTCCAAGGCGACCCGACCGACCGTCTGGCGCACGGTGATGGTGCGTTCCGCGCGCCCACCGGCCGCGAACGTCCCGGTCCAGTGGAACATTGCCGAGAGCCGGTTCTTGAAGCCTGTCAGGAACGTGATGTGCACGAGGAGCCACATCAGCCACCCCGGGAACCCGGACAGCCGCAGCTTCTTGAAGCTGACCACGGCGTGGAAGCGCGAGATGGTCGCCATGCTGCCGAGGTCCCGATACTTGAACGGCACGGCTTCCTTGCCGTCGAGACGGCGCTTGATGGTGTTGGCAGCGTGGATTCCCGACTGCATCGCCACTTCGGCGACGCCGGGAAGATCGTGAAGCGCCATCATGTCGCCGATGGCGAACACCTCGGGGTGGCCGGGCAGGGTGCAGTCGTCGAGGACCGTGATGCGACCCGCCCGGTCGCACGGTGCCGCGCTGGCCTCTGCCAGTAGCCCCGCGAGTGGGGAGGCCTGCACGCCCGCGGCCCAGATCTTCGTGCGGCAGGCGACTCGCTGGGTCGACCCGTCCGGCGCCCCGCACGTCGACCCCGAACGCGTCCACGCCCGTGACGATCGACCCGGTCCTGATCGTCACGCCGAGCCGCCGCAGCTCGCTGGCCGCCTTCTTGGAGAGCCGGTCGCCGAACGTCGCGAGGATCTCCTTGCCGCCGTCGACCAGCATGACGTCAGCGTCGGCGGGGTCGATTCGACGGAAGTTGCCCGTCAGGCCGGTGCGAGACAGCTCGGCGATCTGGCCGGCGATCTCGACTCCCGTCGGACCCCCTCCGACCACCACGAACGTCAGCCACGCGCGACGCGCCTCCGGGTCCTCCTCGTTCTCCGCCATCTCGAACGCCCCGAATATCCGGCCGCGCAGCTCGAGAGCGTCGTCGATCGTCTTCATGCCCGGGGCGAAGCGAGCGAACTCGTCGTGCCCGAAGTACGACTGCGCCGCTCCGGCGGCGACGATCAGGCTGTCGTACTCATAGGTGCGCACGGTGTCGTCGGGGCGCCTCGCCGTCACCGTGCGTGCCTCGAGGTCGAACTGCTGCACCGTGGCCATCTCCACCGTCACGTTGGAGTGCCGCCGCAGGATGTCCCGGATCGGGGGCGCCACCTCTCCGGCCGACAAGATGCCGGTCGCGACCTGATAGAGCAGCGGCTGGAAGAGGTGGTAGTTCCGGGCGTCGACGAGCGTGACGTCGACACCGGCCCGCCGCAGGAACTTCGCTGCGAAGAGACCGCCGAAGCCGCCTCCGACGATGACGACCCGGTGAACGGCGAGATCGGCCATGGCGAGGTGCTCTCAGCCGAGGCGTGCTGTCAGGTGGTCGCCGACCCGTAGCGCGTTGGCGATCGCGGTCAGGGACGGGTTCACGGCTCCGATGCTGGGGAAGAAGCTGGTGTCCACGACGTAGAGATTGTCGAGATCGTGGGCCTTGCAGTCGACGTCGAGGACGCTCGATGCCGGGTCGCGACCGAAGCGGACGGTGCCTGCCTGGTGCGCCGTCGCGCCGATCGGCATGCTCTTGTGCAGGTAGAGGCTGCGATCCAGCAGATGGTGCTTGTGCATGCCCAGCTTGCTCGAGCATCCCGTCGAGCTTGTGCCGCAGGCGCTGGACACCCTCGACGTTGTTCTTCTCGTCGATGGTGAGATGGATCGCTCCGTCCCCGTCCACGGTCACGCGGTTGGTCGGGCTGCGGCAGGTCCTCGCCGCACAGCCAGAAGTCGACGGCGTGGTGCGCCAGGACCTCGAAGGGAATGTCTGGGGAGAGCTTTCCAGCCCATCGCGGTGCCTGGGCGCGGATCTCCTCGGGGTCGGACTTGCCGAGCATCTGCATCCCACCGAGAGGAAACTCCCAGTCGTCGGCGCCGAGGTACCAGTCGTTCATCGCCAGCGTCTTCTGGAAGCGGGTGGGGTTGGGCTCCAGCGACACGGCCATCAGGGCGATGTTGTTGTGCCGCATGTAGTGGCGACCGACCATCCCCGAGCTGTTCGCCAGCCCCTCAGGATGATGCTCGCTGCGAGAGTTGAGCAGCAGCGCCGCCGAGTTCACCGCGCCGCAGGAGACCACCACGATGTCACCGGTGAAGGTTGTCTCCGATCCGTCGTCCAGGGTCGTCACGACCCCCGTGACCGTGCGCCCGGACGCGTCGGTCTCGAGTCGCCGTACGTGCGCGCCGGTCACCAGCGTCACGTTGTCGCGGGACAGGACCGGATCGACACAGATCACCTGGGCGTCCGACTTGGCATCCAGCAGGCACGGGAACCCGTCGACCCGGTCGCAGCGGATGCACGCGCTCGTCCGGGCCGCGAGGCCCGGCGACCCCTCCTGCAGATTGACCCCGATCGGCAGGTGGAACGGGTGGAGCCCGAGCTTCTCCAGGTCGTCGCTCAGCTGCTGGATGCGGGGCTCGTGGGACACCGGCGCGAAGGCGTACTGCTTGCTCGCGGGGCCCTCGCTCGGGTCCTCGCCGTGCTCGCCGTGCACCAGGAAGAGGTGCTCGGCCTGGGTGTAGTAGGGCTCGAGGTCGTCGTAGGTGATGGGCCACGCGGGCGACATCCCACCGTGGTGGCGGAGCTCGCCGAAGTCCTCCGGTCGTAGACGGAACAGCGCCGCGCCGTAGAACTTCGTGTTCCCGCCGACGTAGTAGTTCACCTCCGGTTGGAACTCGCGGCCGTGTCCGTCGTACCAGACCTCCGGCGCCAGGTACTTCCCGCGGACGAAGACCGCCTGGGTCTCCCAGTTGTCGCGCTCCCTCGGCAGGAAGGGCCCGCGTTCGAGCCAGAGCACTCTCCGGCCGCTCGTGGCGAGCCGGTGCCCGAGTGTTCCCCCTCCCGCACCGGTGCCGACGATCACGACGTCGTAATGCTGGTTATCTGCCATGACTGAATCCCTCGACAGGCGGGCGAACCAGGTCGCCTGCGGCGAACGCGTTCCTCACTGACAATCGCCCGGGGAGGCGCGCGCGTCATCACCCGCTCCGGAGGATGCCCGAGACAGGCGCGGATCATCCGCATCGGGGGAGGACAGGGCCGCGGGCCCGGTGTTGCATCGAACCAAGGCCGGACCTGGACGGCGCGGACGACGGGCCCGGCACCACGTCCACGCCGTACGGACGATCGCAGCTGAGGAGAGTGACGATGGCACCGACAAGGACCCTCGAGCAACGCCCGGCAGACGTGCTGGTGATCTTCGGGATCACCGGCGACCTGGCGAGGGTGATGACCTTCCGATCGCTGTACCGCCTGGAAGCCCGCGGCCTCCTGGACTGCCCGATCGTCGGCGTGGCCGTCGACGACTGGACGCACGACCAGCTGGTCGAGCGCGCCCGCGAGTCGATCGAGGGCACGGGCGAAGTCATCGACCGTGCTGTGTTCGACCGGTTCGCCGCGCGGCTGTCCTACGTGCACGGGGACTTCACCGACGCCAGCACCTACCAGCGCGTGGGCGAGGCGATCAAGGGCGCCGAGTGCCCCGTGTTCTACCTGGAGATCCCGCCGTTCCTCTTCGGCAGGGTCGTCCACGGACTGGCCGAGGCGGAGCTCATCGAATCTGCTCGCGTGGTGGTGGAGAAGCCGTTCGGACACGACCAGAAGTCCGCCGGCGAGCTTGCCGAGGAGCTGCACCAGTACCTCGACGAGTCGCAGCTCTTCCGCATCGACCACTACCTCGGGAAGATGGGGATCGACGAGATCCTGCACCTGCGGTTCGCCAACACCATTCTCGAGCCGGTCTGGAACCGCAACTACGTCTCGTGCGTGCAGATCAACATGTCCGAGAGCTTCGGGGTCGAGGATCGGGGCCACTTCTACGACCCCGTCGGGGCCATGCGCGACGTCGTGGTCAACCACCTCATGCAGGTCGTGTCCGCAGCCGCCATGGAGGCGCCGTCCCGCGGCGACCTCAAGACGATCAAGGACGCTCAGGTCTCCCTGTTCAACGCGGTCGTCGAGGCCGACCCGGCCAACTACGTGCGGGGTCAGTACGACGGGTACCTCGACATCGACGGGGTGGCACCGGACTCGGCCACCGAGACCTATGCCGCCATGCGGCTCGAGATCGAGAACTGGCGGTGGTCGGGCGTCCCGTTCTTCATCCGGACCGGCAAGCGGCTCCCCGTGACCCAGACCGAGCTGCGACTCATCTTCAAGCGTCCGCCGCCGTTGGGCTTCGGGGTCATGGGACCGCAGATCGAGACCAACCAGGTCGTCGTCAAGCTCGACCCGTCCACCGGCATCAGGGTGATCCTGGATGCGCGCCGAACCGACATCTCGGGGATCGGCAGGATCGACCTCGACATGGAGTTCGCCGAGCAGGGCGGTGAGGGGGCCACGCCGTACGAGGTGCTCCTGCACGCCGCCCTGCGCGGAGACAGCACCCGCTTCACCCGGCAGGACGCCGTCGAAGAGACCTGGCGGGTCATGCAGCCCCTGCTCGACGCGCCGCCCCCGGTCCACACCTACGGCCCGGGTTCCTGGGGCCCATCGGAAGCCGACCGGCTGACGACAGAGCACGGCGGATGGCACAGCCCGTGGATCGCGTCATGAACGACGTGACCGCGCAGAGCGCAGCGGCACCCTCCCCGTTCCCACCCATCGCCGACTACGCGTTCCTCTCCAACTGCCACACCGGCGCGTTGATCGCGCCGGACGGCGCGATCGACTGGCTGTGCGTCCCCAGCTTCGACTCCCCCAGCGTGTTCGGCACCCTGCTCGACCGCCAGGCGGGCTACTTCAGGCTCGGGCCGTTCGGGATCAACCACCCGACGGCTCGGGTCTACGAGCCCGGGTCCAACGTCCTGTCGACGACGTGGAAGACGCCGTCGGGCTGGATCGAGGTACGCGACGCGTTGACGATGGGGCCACGCGAGGGCGAGGACGCAGTCACTCCGCACACCCGACCGCCGGCCGACGACGACGCCGACCACCTCCTGGTGCGCACGGTCCGCTGCCTCGAGGGCACCGTCGAGATCGACCTGGTCTGCGAGCCGGCCCTCGACTACGGCCGGACGCCGGCCGAGTGGACGCTGGTCGAGGGCAGCCGGCACGTTGCCGACGCGACGGGCGCAGGGGTGAGCCTCCGGCTCCACACCGACCTCGCGCTCGGCGTCGAGGGCAACCGGGTGCGCGCCCGGCACGTGCTGTCGGCCGGCGACGAGTGCTACTGCGTGCTGTCCTGGGCCGAGGGACTGACCGCACCCGCCGACGTCGGCAGAGGCACGCGCCCGGCTCGACGCCACCACGCGCTACTGGCGGACCTGGCTGGGCCGCGCGCGGATGCCCGACCACCGGTGGCGCGACCCGATCCAGCGCTCGGCACTGGTCATCAAGGGTCTCACCTACATGCCGACCGGTGCCACCGTGGCGGCACTGACGACGTCGCTGCCGGAGACGCCTGGTGGAGAGCGCAACTGGGACTACCGCTACACCTGGATGCGCGACACCACGTTCACGCTGCAGGCGCTGCACTACCTGAACCTGGACTGGGAGGCCGACGAGTTCATGCAGTTCGTCGCCGACCTCGAGCCGACCGAGACCGGTGCTCTCCAGATCATGTACGGGATCGACGGCCGACGCGACCTGACGGAGTCGACCCGCGACGACATGTCCGGCTACGCGGGCGCACGACCGGTGCGGATCGGCAACGGAGCGTTCGACCAGCGCCAGAACGACGTGTTCGGCGCCGTTCTCGACTCGATCCTGCTGCACACCCGTCGCAGCCAACGCCTGCCGCGGCGGCTGTGGCCGATCGTGGCGACCCAGGCCCAGTGCGCGACCGACGTGTGGAGGGAGCCCGACCAGGGCATCTGGGAGGCCCGCGGCAAACCCCAGCACTACGTGTCCTCCAAGCTGATGGGCTGGGTGGCCCTCGACCGCGCGTCGAAGCTGGCCGAGATCCGCGGCGACGCCGATCTCACGTCGACCTGGCGGGCTACCGCCGACGAGATCAAGGCCGACATCCTCGCCAACGGCGTCGACGACCGTGGGCGTCCTGCGCCAGCACTACGAGACGGACGCCTTGGACGCCTCCACGCTGCTGGCAGCGATCTTCGGGTTCCTGCCGCATGACGACGAGCGGCTCCACGCAAGCGTCCTGGCGATCGCCGACGAGCTGACGGAGAACGGCTTCGTGCTTCGCTACCGCACCGATGAGACCGATGACGGGCTGTCGGGCAAGGAGGGAACCTTCCTCATCTGCTCGTTCTGGCTGGTGTCCGCCCTGTCGATCATCGGCGAGGAGCCAGCGGGCCCTCGACCTCATGGAGCGGCTGCTTCGGATCGCCTCGCCGCTGGGGCTCTTCGCCGAGGAGTTCGACGTCGAGACAGGTCGGCACCTCGGGAACTTCCCGCAGGCGTTCTCCCACCTCGCCCTCATCGAGGCCGCGGCCCGCATCATCGCCGCGGAGCGGCTGCAGGAGCTCTCCTGACGCGCCGCAGCCCGGTCGTCCTGGTGTCGTCGCGGACAATGGCGCAGTTCGTCGAGGTTGCGGACGCGCGAGTCAGGAGGCGGCGAGACGCATGATGTACGCCATCGCTGAGGTCGTCTTCTACGCGTCTCGCTGCGGCCGCCAGCGCCCTCGTGCTGGCCGCGACGTTCGTCGTCATCCGCAGCGAGCGGCCGCGCACGAACGGGATCGCGTTCCTGAGCGGCTTCGTGTTCGGAACGGTGATCGCCTGCGGCCTCGGCCTGGCCATCGGTCAGGCGGCAGTCGCTCGGTTCGACTCGCACGAGACGTTCAAGGCGGTGGCCACGCTCGGCCTCGGCCTGGTCCTGCTCGCGGTCGGGGTCAAGCATCGGGCAGACGGTGCCGACCGGACCGGAGGCACGGAGCAGTCGCGCGGCAGCGATCGTCGACGGGCTCCGCAACGTGGGTCCGGCGGCGTCGTTCTCGATGGCGGGACTTCTCGGTTTCGGAGGGCCGAAACGGCTCGTGCTCACGGTCCTCGCCATGGCCTCCGTCACCGGCGCGGGCCTGCGCGACGTCGTCGATGGTGCCCTGGTCGGGGTGTACATCGCCGTGTCCACCGCGCTCGTCTCGGTTCCGATCGGCATCGTGGTCATCGCCGGGGAGCGCGCCGCCGCGATCCTCCTGCCGCGGGCAGTCCTGGCTGAGCGAGCACTCGACGGGACTCCGCAGGTGGCTCTCCATCCTGATCGGAGGAGCATTGGTCGTGGACGGGCTGCTGCGGCTCCTGATCTGAGGTCGGAGGATCCGTTCATTCACTCCGGGTGATGCAGGACGACGCCATGTCGGCTGGGATCAGACGGGAGACGATGGTGTGGACGACGAGCGAGACCTCACGGCAGGACGAGCTGCATCAGCCCGAGCGGAACGGACAGCCATGACGAACCAGGAGACTGCGTCGGCGCGAGCCCAGGTGGCGGGCGAGCTGACCCGCGAGAGCTGGCGGCGGCCGTGGTACGCCCAGCTCGTCGCCTACCTCGTGGCCGTGCTGGTCACGGTCCCTGCGGTGTGGATCTGCGACTGGTTGCTCCCCGGGTTCCATGCGGGACCGCCGGGCGGACCCTTCCTCTTCGCCTTGGTCCTGGCGCTCGTCGGCGTCGTCCTGCAGCCCCTCCTGGTCGGCGCCGCGGTCCGGCTCGGCTGGCTCGGCGTGCTCCTGCTCGCGTTCCTGGGCCAGGCCCTGGTCGTGATGATCGCGGCGCGGCTGCTGCCCATGGTCACCCTTGACGACTACTGGTCGGCCCTGGTGGTGGCCATCGTGGTCGGCCTGGTCGGGACCATCCTGGGATGGTTCGGGAGCGCGGGCACGTCCCAGGTGCTGGTGGGTCGGCTCGTGTCGAGCCATCGTCGCCACCCGGTCGAGGTGGACGACCCGGACGTGGACGGCGTCTTGTTCGTCCAGATGGACGGGGTCCCGTTCCCGGTGCTTCAGATGGCCGTCACGGCCGGCACGGTGCCGACCCTGACCCGGTGGATCAGGTCAGGGCAGCCACCTGATGACGGAATGGACCCCCAAGCTGCCCGCCACCACTCCCGCGAGCCAGATGGGGATCCTGCACGGCGTCATCGACGGCATCCCGGCCTTCCGCTGGTACGACCGCGCGAGGGACAAGGTGATGGTGGCCAACAAGCCGGCCGACGCCGCGATCATCGAGGCCGACATGTCCACCGGCCGGGGGCTGCTGGTCGACGACGGCGTCAGCATCAGCAACCTGTTCACGGGCGACGCCCCAGCGGCGGTGCTGACCATGAGCCGACGGGTGCGCGGAGGAGAGCTCGCCCAACGAGCCGTCGCCAACTTCGTGCTCAACCCGTCCGGGTTGACCAGGGCGCTGTCGCGGTCGGTGTCCGAGCTGACCCGCGACCGGTTCCAGGCCAGACGAGCGATCAGACGCGACGTTCAACCCCGCTGCGAGCGCAACTGGGAGACCGCGCTGCTGAGGTCGGTGACCAACGGCGCGCTGCGCGACCTCAACACGATCCTGGTGGCCGAGCACATGCTGCGCGGGACGCGGTCGATCTACGTCGACTACGTCGACTACGACGAGGTCGCCCACCACGCCGGCGTCCTGCGCCCCGAGAGCCTCGAGGCGCTCGAGGCCATCGACGCGGTGCTCCACCAGCTGGAGCTCGTGGCAGCGGCCGCCCCTCGGCGCTACCGGTTCGTGATCCTCTCCGACCACGGTCAGTCGCAGGGCGCCATCTTCGCCGACCGCTACGGGGAGGACCTGGCCGGGTTGGTGGCGCGCTTGGCGAACAGCGACGTGGCCGCGTCCGACGACAGTGTCGAGGGCTGGGGCCGGACCCAGGCCCTCGTCGACGAGCTGGCCTCCTCGGGCAGCATGAGCGGACGAGGGATGACCAGCGCCTCACGGGCGATGGACAAGGCAAGCCGCAACCAGCCGGACGCGGTGACCCCGGGCGACACCTCAGCCCGCTCGGCCGACCGGGACGCGACGGGCGAGGAGACCTTCCACGTCTTCGGGTCCGGCAACCTGGGGCTGGTCTACGTGCGCGGTGAGAAGGCACGTCTGGACCGCCCGGAGCTGCACCGGCGCTTTCCCGGCCTGGTCGATGGCCTGGCGCTGCACCCCGGTGTCGGCTTCGTGGTGGTGATGGACCAGGACGGACCGATCGCGCTGGGAAACCACGGCTCCCACCGGCTCGACGACGGGCACGTCGAGGGTCAGGACCCGCTCGCGCCGTTCGGTCGGTACGCCCCGGAGTTCGTCAAGCGCGTCGCCCACCGCCCCGAGGCGCCCGACATCTACGTCAACAGCCTCGTCGATCCGGGTACCGAGGAGGTCGCCGCGTTCGAGGGCCTGGTCGGCTGCCATGGCGGGCTGGGCGGGTGGCAGGACCGGGCCATGCGTCGTCGTCCCCGTAGACCTGCCGTTCCCGACGCGACCGCATCGTCGGGGCCGACGCGATGCACGTGGCGCTGTGCGCGATCCTGCGGACTGCGGGCACCGAGCGAACGTCGAGTACGACGGCGCGACGCCACCGCCCGACCTCGCTCGGGTGGATCTGCTCCGCTCGACGAGACCGACAGCTGACCTGATTGCGGCGCGTGCCGCCAAGCCGCGTGCACCCGTTCATCGACCTCACGGGAGGAGGCAGGAGCGTCCACCGCAGGCGGTGGTCGGTCCTGGACCTTCGCGTCGATCAGCGGAGCCACCCAGGAGGCCCGGGTGTCGGCGTCGATGAAGATCGCTCGGAGGAGCAGCGTCATCGGCACGGCCAGGAGCGCACCGAGCGCACCGAGGAGGAACGTCCACACGACCAGTGACATGAAGGTGATCTCGCCGCTGAGCCCGACCGAGTTTCCGACGATGCGCGGCTGGATGAACGTCTGGATCGTGACGTTGAGGACGCTGTAGACGAGGACCACGAGCAGCAGCCCCTGCCACCCGTCGTCCAGCAACGCCAGGAAGGCGGGCGGGATGATGCCGATGATGAAACCGATGTTGGGGATGAAGTTCGTGATGAAGGAGAAGAAGCCCCACACCAGCGGCAGCGGGACGCCCAGCAGCCACAGGGCGCCGGCATCGAGCACGCCGACGATGGCGCCGAAGAGCGCGGTCATCACCAGGTAGGTCTGGCACCGCGCCACCCAGTTCCGCAGGGCGAGGGCCAGCTCGGGTTTGGTGCGCTGGAGGACGGTGACGCGCGGTGCGAAGCCCGGCACCGCGACGACGAAGAAGAACATCAAGGTCACCAGGAAGAACAGGAAGCCGAGAGCTCCGAGGATCCCCGAGATCAGGTCCGCCAGCACGCTCGGCGAGCTTGGTCGGGTCCAGCTTCGAGAGCGCGTCGCTCGTCGAGCCGGTGCTCAGGCCGAGCTGGGCGAGGGCCGTCCTCAGCGTTCTTCGTGAGGTCCTTGGCCTCGTCCGCGTACGACGGAAGCAGGTCGGCGAACTTGATCAGGCACACGACGCTGCCGACGACCATCACCAGCAGGATCAGGTACGACGCGGCCAGGGCGGACAGCGTCGCCAGCCAACCCGGCCATCCGTGCTCGCGCGTCCACCGGTTGATCGGCAGCACCGCGACGGTGAGCACGAGCGCGAGCATCGACGGAGCGACGATCCCTGCGGCCGCTTTCGTGCCGATCCCGAAAGCGACGACACCGAGGATGCCGAGCAGCACGATGACCGAGCGCGGCATCGTCGGAGGCCGCACCGCCAGGCTCAGTCCCGGAGCGAGCCAGGTCGGCGGGCTGCCATGACATTGGGCCACCCTAGGTAGTGGGCGCGCCTGTCTACCTCATCCGGACTAGGTGAGGCGGGAATGGCAACTCTGGGGTGGTGGATGTCGAGCGTCTGCGGCATCGAGGTGCCGGCCGCAGAAGGGATAGTCCCTCACGTTTGGCACCGACCTACACCCGAATCCGGTGCCAAACGTGAGGGACTATCCGAGAAGGGCGAGACAGCGCCAAGGGCGATGCCGACGATGGAGGCGGGATCCGGGTCGTCGTCCTGCGGCACGAGGCTACGTGTCCGGTCGTCTCGGCGGCCGTCCTGATCGAATCGGCCTCCGTCTCGACGTACCGTCTGGTCAGCGACCGCGTCATCAGCCAGCCGATACCGGACAGCGGGCCGGACACCGTGACGGCGAGTGTCAGTCGGCTCCCGTCGGGATGCGGCTCGACGACGTGCCCGGCGGAGACGGTGACGCCGGGCGAGCTCGACTCCCACGTGTACGACGACCCGTCGACCAGCTCGGTGACCGTCCACACCGCCGTGGGCAGCCGAGGCTGCTGCAACCGGGTGCGGGAGCCGACAGCCAGCGGTCCGGAGTCGAGACGCTCCACCGCGTCGACCGTCGGGATCCGCTCCGGCCAGCGCTCGACGTCGACGAGCACCGCCCAGACCCGCTCCGGTGGAGCCGGGATCGTGATGCTGTGCTGCAGGCCTGGCACGCGCCGAGTCTACGGCGGCGCCCTCCAGGACGCTCCTCGCTCGCGCCCCCTGGGCTCGGGCCGAGGCAGGCCTCAGCAGAGTCGGCTGAGCAGGCGTTCGGCGTCGTACGGCGCGTGACCCTTGGCGTCGTTGTCGAAGTAGACGACCACATCGTTGCCCGCCGCGCACCACGTGCGGCAGCGGTCGGCCCAGACGTCGAGGGCGTCGTCGCCGTAGCCGCTCGCGTAGAGCTCGCGGTCGCCGTGGAGCCGGACGTAGACCAGGTCCGCCGTGACCTCCCACGACTGCGGCCAACGCCCGGCCGTGTCGGCCACGACCGTCGCGATCCCCTGGTCGCGCAGCAGCGCGGTGACCTCAGGCTCCAGGAAGGAGCGATGCCGGAACTCCAGCGCGTGGCGGAGCGGTCGCTCATCCTGGGCGGTCACGACGGCCCGATCATCGGGCACCTTGTCGTCGTGACGGCGCGCGAGCTCGGCAGCGCCACCCGTGGTGCGCGGCAGCAGGTCGAGGAAGGCCGCGACCAGCTCGGCATCGAAGACGACGCGCTCGGGCAGCTGCCACAGCACCGGGCCCAGGGTCGGCCCGAGCGACAGCACCCCCGAAGCGAAGAAGTTCGCCAGCGGCGTCTCGACGTCGCGCAGCCGCTTGAGGTGCGTGATGAAGCGACCCCCCTTCACGGCGAAGACGAAGTCGTCGGGAACCTCGCCCGCCAACGCTGGTAGGACGTGGGCCGCTGGAGCGAGTAGAAAGAGCCGTTGATCTCGACGCTGGTCATCCGGCTCGCCAGGTAGGCGAGCTCGTCGTTCTGTCTGAGGCCGGTCGGGTAGTAGTCGCCCCGCCAGCCGGCGTAGCGCCAGCCGGACGTACCCACGCGCACCGACCCGGTGCCGGTCGAGTCCATGCCGGGCAGGTACCCCGCTGGCCCGGTCGTGCACGCACGGCTCGGCTCGGGCGCGGGTGTAGCGTCGGGACCGGCACCGGGGTTGAGCAGGCGGCCTCGCGACTGCGTCCGAACCGCGCGCGCCAACCGGCCGGAGATTGCGTAGGGACGACCGAACCAGGGGGATCCCGTGAGCGCGACCTCGGCAGATGTGGCTGCCGCCATCACGGCTGCGGCACGCACCATGAACGTGCAGGCCAGCCTCGAGGCGACCCTCGCGGCGATCGTCGAGGCGGCCAGGCTCTCCATCCCCGGCTTCGACAACGTCGGTATCTCCACGTTGGAGAAGGACGGGACGTTCGTCACGCGAGCCGGCGCCGGCGACCTGGTGCTCGAGCTCGACCGGCTCCAGTACGAGGCCGGAGAGGGGCCGTGTATCGAGGCGATGACGGACAGCCAGGTGCATGCCGTCCCCCACATCCGCCACGAGCAACGCTGGCCGCGCTTCGTCCCCTCCGCCGTCGCGCTGGGACTGCGCTCGCAGCTCGCCGTCCAGCTGCACCTCGACGGCAACGGAACCATCGGCGGCCTGAACCTCTACTCCACCATCTCGGACGAGATCGAGCCCGAAGCCCAGCACATCGCGGAGCTGTTCGCCACGCACGCCGCCATCGCGTTGAGCAACGCCGAAGAGGTGGCCGGCTTGAACGATGCCCTGGTGACGCGCAAGGTGATCGGCCAGGCCCTCGGCATCGTGATGGAGCGCTATGACCTGACCGAGGACGAGGCCTTCGCGTTCCTGACCAGGGCCTCGAACCACGGCAACATCAAGCTGCGCGACATCGCCCGCCGCATCGTCGAGGACAGGGGCAGCTCGTCGCTCTAGGAGCTGCTCCTAGCTGGGCGCGTCGGGGCTCCGGTGCAGCTCGATCAGGGCGGCGGCCAGGGCCGGGGGCGCAGGCCCCCTTGCACGGCGGCCCTGTCCAATCGCGCGCGGGCCAGCTCCTCGCTCTCGCCGTACCGCGCCATCAGCAGACCGACGGCGGTGTCGACCAGGTTGAGGTCGCGCACCCGACCCGGTGCCTCCATCGCCCGGGCGCGCGACGAGAACGACAGGTCCGCATCGCGTACGGCCTCCTCGGCCTGCGCCCCGACGACGCGGGCGATGGCGTCGTGGCTCGCGTCGAAGGCCGAGCTCGTCGATGCGTACAGGTTGATGCCTCCCACGATGCGCCCCTCGTCACGGACGGGCAGCGAGAGACTGCTGCGGATGCCGACGACCGCGGCGGCCTGGGCGAACAAGGACCAACGGTTCTCGTCGAGCAGGTCGCCCACGTTCCACCGCGACCTTGTCGTCGACCCTGATCGACTCCTCGCACGGCCCTCCGTCGAGGTACTGCATCGCGTCGATCGCCGCTGACGTCACGCTGCGCGTGGCGAGGGTGAAGGTGAGCTCGTCCTCGACGAGGGTGAGGCTGAGCGCCACTGTCTCCGGCACGATCTCGCCTACCTCGTTGGCCAGGCGGCCGAGGATCTGGCCCAGTCCGGGCTGCGACCACTCCAGGTAGTCGTCGATGGCTTCGGTTGTCTCGGGAATCGGCTCGAGCAACACCTCTCTCCTCCCGCCGGTGACGTTGCCTGACGTTGGAGAAGTACCCCGACAGCCCCCGGCTGATTCCTGGTGAGCCGCCTCAGGACCGCGCGAGCTCCTCACGGAGCTCGGTCAGGATGCCGCTGAGGATCCGCGAGACCCGGGTCTGCGTGACGCCCAGCTGCCGGCCGATCTCCTCCTGGGTCAGGTCCTCGCAGAAGCGGAGGTAGAGGATCCGGCGCTCCTGGTCGTCGAGCCGGCGGAGAATGGGCGCGAGAACGACCCGGGCGTCTGCGGCTTCCAGGTCATGGGTCTCGGCGACCAGCAGGTCGCCCAGCACCGACGACGTGTCCCCCACCGACTGGTCGAGGGAGCTGGGTTGGAAGCAGCCGAAGGCAGACATCGCCTCGTCGTAGAGCTCCAGCGAGATGCCGAGGGCTTCCGCCACCTCCTCGCGGGTGGCCGAGCGACCGAGCTGCTGGGCCAGCCGTTCGTCTGCCTGCATGACCCGCGACTGGATCTCCTGCACTCCGCGGGTGGGTCGCACGACCCAGCCCACGTCGCGGAAGTGGCGCTGGAGCTCACCCCGGATCGTGGGCACGGCGAAGGACAGGAAGTCCGTGCCCTGGCCGGGGTCGAAGCGCCGCACCGCCTTGACGAGGGCTTCGCAGGCGACCTGCTGGAGGTCCTCCTCGTCGATGCCTCGCCCCTGGTACCGGCGAGCCAGCGCCTCGGCGACACCGAGGTTGACGAGCACGACCTCGTCGAGGATCCGAGATCGGGTGCGCTCGTCTCGAGCGCCGGCCGCACGTCGGAACAGCCGAGTGGTCAGCGATCTCCGTGCCTGCTTCTCACTTACCTGCTCGAGCGTCAAGGCCCCGCGCTCCTCCGAGTCAACGCGATAAGCCCACTGCTCGAGCCAGCAGCAATTTTACCGTCGGATCGGCGGAGCGAATCACCCGGAGGTGTGGTCTTTGCACCCCTTCGCCCCGGGGTGGGGTGGGCCTTCTGCGGGTACCTCGTCACGAGCCCGGATTCCGGGCGGCGTACTCGCACAAGCGAAGGAGACCGATGAGCGCCACCGTTGCCGACACCCTGCTTCAACGCCTGCGGGCGTGGGAGGTCGAGCACGTCTTCGGCTATCCGGGTGACGGCATCAACGGCATCCTCGGCGCATTCTCTCGCGCTGGGGACCGGCCGCGCTTCCTCCAGTCCCGGCACGAGGAGATGTCGGCCTTCCAGGCCGTGGGCTATGCCAAGTTCGGCGGTCGGCCCGGTGTCTGCCTGGCGACGTCCGGTCCGGGCGCCATTCACCTGCTCAACGGCCTGTACGACGCCAAGCTGGACCACGTCCCGGTCGTGGCGATCGTCGGCCAGACGAACCGTACGGCATCGGGGGCAGGCTACCAGCAGGAGGTCGACCTGCTGAGCCTCTTCAAGGACGTCGCGTCCGACTACGTGCAGATGGTCAGCGTGCCGCAGCAGCTGCCCAACGTGGTCGACCGGGCGATGCGCATCGCGATGACCCGACGGGCTCCGACCGTCCTGATCATCCCGAACGACGTCCAGGAGCTCGCGTACGAGGCGCCCAGCCACGAGTTCAAGATGGTGCCGTCGAGCCTCGGCCTCACCTGGCCGCAGGTGAGCGCTGCCGAGGACGCGGTCCGAGCCGCCGCCGACGTGCTCAACGCGGGCTCGAGGGTCGCGATGCTCGTCGGCCAAGGCGCCCGGGGTGCCGCGGCCGAGGTCGAGCAGGTGGCCGACCTCCTGGGCGCCGGGGTGGCCAAGGCGCTGCTCGGCAAGGACGTTCTCTCCGACGAGCTGCCGTTCGTGACGGGATCGATCGGCCTGCTCGGCACGCGCCCGAGCTTCGAGATGATGCGCGACTGCGACACGCTGCTGACGATCGGGTCGAGCTTCCCGTACTCACAGTTCCTGCCCGAGCCCGGCCAGGCCCGGGGCGTCCAGATCGACCTCGACGGCGGGCTCATCGGGATGCGCTACCCCTACGAGGTCAACCTGGTCGGGGACGCACGCCAGACCCTGCAGGCGCTGCTTCCGCTGCTGCGCCGCCAGGAGGACCGGTCGTGGCAGGAGGGCATCCGGCGCGACGTGACCCGGTGGTCGGAGCAGATGGCCGCGGAGGCGACCGTCCCTGCCGACCCGGTGAACCCGATGCGGATCTTCAGCGAGTTCTCCGCCCAGGCGCCGGACGACGCGATCGTCGTCGCCGACAGCGGCTCGGCTGCGAACTGGTATGCCCGACACGTGCGGATGCGAGGTCGCATGCGCGGCTCCCTGTCCGGCACGCTGGCCAGCATGGGGCCGGCGGTCCCCTACGCGATCGGTGCCAAGTTCGCGCATCCCGACCGGCCGGCGATCGCCTTCGCGGGCGACGGTGCCATGCAGATGAACGGCCTCGCCGAGCTGCTGACGATCAGCCGCTACTGGAGGGAGTGGGAGGACCCCAGACTCGTCGTCGCCGTGCTGAACAACGGCGACCTCAACCAGGTCACGTGGGAGCTGCGCGCCCTCGGCGGCACACCGGAGTTCGTCGAGTCCCAGGCCCTGCCCCCGGTGTCGTACGCCGACTTCGCCGTCGCCGCAGGCCTCGACGGCGTGACGATCAAGGATCCGGAGCAGCTCGCCGACGCCTGGCGACAGGCGCTCGCCAGCGATCACCCCTGCGTCATCGACGTTCACTGCGACCCCGACATCCCACCGATCCCTCCGCACGCGACGCTCGAGCAGATGACCAACGTCGCGCGGGCGCTGATCAAGGGGGACACCTCGCGGTGGGGCGTGATCAAGGAGGGCGTGAGGACCAAGGCCCAGGAACTGCTCCCCCACCCGGGCCGCTAGGCGGAGCGATGCTCGAGAACGAGCGCGAGTACATCGACCGGCTCCGGATCGAGGGGCACACGGTCGGCGACGACCACGACGACGACCCGGTGCTGCTCGATCCGCAGGGTCGCGCCGTCGACACCTGGCGGGAGAACTACCCCTACGAGGAGAGGATGAGCCGCGAGCAGTACGACGAGGAGAAGTACCTCCTCCAGGTCGAGCTCCTGAAGTTCCAGACCTGGGCGGCAGAGAAGGGCACCAAGCACGTGCTGCTGTTCGAGGGCCGCGACGCCGCCGGCAAGGGCGGCACCATCAAGCGTTTCATGGAGCATCTCAACCCGCGCTACGCGCGCACCGTCGCTCTCGGCAAGCCCAGCGATCGCGAGCAGGGCCAGTGGTACTTCCAGCGCTACGTCGCCCACCTGCCGACGGTCGGGGAGATGGTCCTGTTCGACCGGTCGTGGTACAACCGGGCCGGCGTCGAGCGAGTCATGAGCTTCGTCTCCGACGAGGACTACGAGCAGTTCCTCACGCACGCGCCCGTCTTCGAGAAGATGCTCGTCGACAGCGGCATCTCCGTGACCAAGCTCTGGTTCTCCGTCACGCAGGGCGAGCAGCGCACGCGCTTCATCATCCGCCAGGTCGATCCCGTGCGCCGCTGGAAGCTATCGGCACTCGACCTGGAGTCCCTGGACAAGTGGGACGACTACACCGCGGCCAAGGAGTCCATGATCCGACAGACCGACACCGACTGGGCTCCCTGGCTGATGATCAAGAGCAACGACAAGAAACGCGCCCGCGTCAACGCGATGCGAGCCTTCCTGTCGCGATTCGACTACGACGGCAAGGACGACGACATCGTGGATGAGCCCGACGCGGAGATCGTCCAGCGCGGCATCGACGCGGTCGGTGACTGACCGAGCCGGGGCTAGCGCGACGATTCGTTGCTGGGCTCGGTGCGACCGTGCCGGGGTGCAGCGGCATGACTGCCGACGACGCCGGCAGATCATCGACGCCGGGCTGCCGGCTGAGGGCTCGGCTCAGCCGGCCCGCACGAGCTGGCGACCTCAGCCGTTCGTGCGCGGCGGTGGTACGACGGGGTCGGGGTCTTCCGGGTCGGGGTTGGGCGTCTCCGGGTAGCCCTCGTCCTCGCGGTCCTCGCGGACCTCGCCGACCTGGTCGGGGTAGCGCTCCTCGACGTCCTGGTCGTCCCGGTCCTGGTCGTCCCCGTCGAGGGGTTCCAGCGGTGTCGTTGTCATGAGGTCGCGGTACCCGCTCGGGCCAAGGATCATCGGCGCCGACGCCGCCGACTCCCCGACCTCACGCCGAGAACGCCGCCCCGGCGTACGGCATGGGCGCACGGCATGGCGTACGGCATGGCTCTCCGGCTGCCCGGGTACCGCCAGGACATCCAAGTCCGAGGAGGTGCCTCATGCCGAGCAAGTCGGCGAACGTGAAGAACGAGAAGCAGTACGAAGCCCTCAAGGACAAGGGCATGTCGAAGGAGCGGGCGGCCAAGATCGCCAACTCCCCCGGCGCCTCCAAGCGCGGAGGCAAGTCGAGCGGGTCGGGCGGTGACTCGTCGCAGGGCGGGACGACGGCGCAGAAGAAGAAGGCCGGCCGCAAGGGCGGCAAGGCCGCCGCGAAGAAGTCCTGATCTGGTGACCCGCATCGGCTACTTCCTCTCGTGCGAGGAGTACTCACCCGCGCAGCTCGTCGAACAGGCCGTGGCCGCCGAGGAGGCCGGCTTCGACGCGCTCTGGATCAGCGACCACTTCCATCCGTGGAACGACGAGCAGGGCCAGAGCCCGTTCGTCTGGGGCGTGATCGGCGCGCTGTCCCAGGCCTGCTCGCTGCCGGTGACCACGGCAGTCACCTGCCCGACCGTGCGCCTGCACCCGGCGATCGTTGCCCAGGCGGCCGCGACCGCTGCCGTCCAGCTCGAGGGCCGGTTCGCCCTCGGCGTCGGCTCGGGCGAGGCGCTCAACGAGCACGTTCTCGGCGACGCCTGGCCGACGACCGACGTCCGCCTGGAGATGCTGGAGGAGGCCGTCGAGCTGATGCGGCGCCTCTGGGAGGGCGACGTGGTGACGCGGTCGGGTCGGCACTACCGGGTCGACACCGCGCGGATCTACACGCTGCCCGACGAGCCGCCGCCGGTCTACGTGTCCGGCTTCGGCCCGAAGGCCACGTCGCTGGCTGCGCGCATCGGCGACGGCTACATCTCCACCAAGACCGACGACGACCTGCTGAAGCAGTTCAAGGTGGAGTCGAACGGCAAGCCGGCCATGGCGGGCACGAAGGTCGCCTTCGCCCCGACGAAGGACGAGGGCGTCGACCTCGCCCACCGGATCTGGCCCAATGCCGGGCTCCCGGGCGAGCTCGCGCAGGTCCTGCCGTCACCGAGGCACTTCGAGCAGGCCTCGCAGCTCGTCACCCGCGAGATGAGCGAGCAGGGCGCACCCGCCGGGACCCGACCCGGAGGTGCATCGCGAGGCCGTCCAGCAGTACGTCGACCTCGGCTACGACGAGGTCTACGTCGCCAACATGGGCCCGCACTACCTCGACATGATCGAGCTGTTCGGGCGCGAGGTGCTGCCCGGGCTGCGCTCCTCGCGGAGCGGGGCGGCATGACGGCGCCGGTCTGGCACCTCCCCACCGCCGATCTCCACACCGACCTCGACGACCACGACGGACCTCTCGACGACCTCGTGGTCGGGGGCGGGCTCACCGGCCTGACCACGGCCCTGCTGCTGGCGCGCGCCGGGCGGCGCGTCGCGGTCGTCGAGGCTCGGCACGTGGGCGCCGGCACGACCGGCCGCAGCACGGCGAAGGTCTCCCTCCTGCAGGGGACCAAGCTGTCGCGGATGCTCCGGCACCACACGCGTCACCTGGTGTCGGCGTACGTCGACGGCAACCGCGAGGGGCAGCAGTGGCTGCTCCGGTTCTGCGACGACCACGGAGTCGCGGTCCAGCGCCGTCCGGCCGTGACGTACGCCGCGAGCGGCCCTCAGGTGGCCACCGCTCGCTCGGAGCTCGACGCGGCCCGGGCCGTGGACCTCCCGGTGCGCTGGGACGACCGCCTCGACGTGCCCTTCCCCCTGCACGGCGGCGTCGTCCTCGACGACCAGGCGCAGCTGGACCCGGCCGAGCTGGTGCAGGCGCTCACCACTCAGGTTCGCGAGCACGGCGGGCTCGTGCACGAGGGCAGCCGCGTCGTCGACGTGTCGTGGGACGCCCGCACCGTCACCCTGGACGATGGACGCACCCTCGAGGCGGACAACGTCGTCCTGGCCACCGGCAGCCCGATCCTCGACCGTGGCCTCTACTTCGCCAAGCTCGAGGCCCAGCGGTCCTACGTGATCGTGGTCGACGGTGTCAGGGCTCCTCACGAGATGTTCCTCTCAGCGGGCTCGAGCGCGCGATCGATCCGCGAGGTGCCGCACGGTGGTTCGTCCCTGCTGATGGTGGGTGGATCTGGTCACGTCACCGGACGCGCGAGCTCCGAGCGCGACCAGCTCGACGACCTCCGCGCCTGGACGCGGGCGTTCTTCCCCGGTGCCACGCAGACCCATGCGTGGTCGGCGCAGGACTACAGCCCGCCCGACGGCGTGCCCTTCGTCGGGCCGCTCCCGCTCGGACGCGGGCGGGTGTACGTCGCCACCGGCTACGACAAGTGGGGTCTGACCAACGCCGTCGCCGCGGCACGCAGCATCAGCACCGAGATCCTCGACGGATCCCCGCCGTCGTGGCAGAAGCCCCTGCGCCACCGGGTCACCGGTCCACGGACGGCGGCCCGCCTGGCCCAGCTGAACGCGGGTGTCGGGTGGTGGGCGTGCCGAGGGCTTCCCGGCGTGCTGAGCCGGCCACGCTGCACCCACCTCGGCGGCGTCCTCGAGCGGAACAACGTCGAGGACACCTGGGACTGCCCGCTGCACGGGTCGCGCTTCGGCCCGGACGGTGAGGTGATCGAGGGACCAGCGACCCGGCCGCTCGACCTGCGCCGGGACGACGCCTGAGGGTCAGGGCCGGCGTCGGCAGTGGGCGGAGTACCCGCCTACGCGGGTACTCCGGCACTTCCCGATCGTTGCGACGGTCAGCGAAGTGACAGCTTGGGGTGGGAAGTCCCTACGGCGAGAGCACGACCTTCACGCAGCCGTCGGCCTTGCGCTGGAACAGGTCGTACATCTCGGGCGCCTCCGCCAGCGGGACCCGGTGCGAGGCGAGCTCGTCGACACCGAGCACGTCGTCGTCCTGGCTGAGCAGGTCGAGGAGCTCGTCGGTCCACCGCCTCACGTGGCACTGGCCCATGCGCAGCGTCAGCCCCTTGTCGAAGAGGTCCATCATCGGCAGCGGGTCGGCGGCGCCTCCGTAGACGCCGCTGATCGACACCGTCCCGCCGCGGCGCACCGCGTCGAACGCCGTGTAGAGCGCGTCGAGCCGGTCGATGCCGATCTTCTCGATGGCCAGGCGGGACACCGGCTTGGGCAGCCGGCTGGCCATGCTGATGACCTTCTCGGCCAGCGGGTTGCCGTGCGCCTCCATGCCGACCGCCTCCAGGACGGAGTCGGGTCCGCGCCCGTCGGTGAGATCACGCAGGGCATCCGGGTACGTCGTCGACCGCGTCGAGATCGATCGTCTCGGCCCCCCGGGCGCGAGCACGGGCGAGCCGCTCGGGCACGCGGTCGACGACGATGACGCGCTCGACGCCCTGCTGGCGAGCAGACGCGATGGCGAGCTGCCCGACCGGGCCCGCGCCGAGCACCGCGAGGGTGCCGCCGTCGGGCACGTCGGCGTACACCACGCCCTGCCAGGCGGTCGGCAGGATGTCGGAGAGGTAGAGGAAGCGCTCGTCGTGGACGCCGGACCGGTCGGCGGGGATGACCACCGGCCCGAAGTCCGCGTGGGGCACCCGCACCAGCTCGGCCTGGCCCCCCGGGACCTGACCGTAGAGCGAGGTGTAGCCGAACAGGCTCGCGCCCGTGCCCTGGTCGCGGTTCTGGGTGGTCTCGCACTGGGCGAACAGCCCGCGCGAGCACATCCAGCACGACCCGCACGAGATGTTGAAGGGCACGACGACGCGGTCGCCGACCTGCAGCCTCCCGACGCCCGCACCGACCTCGACCACCTCGCCCATGAACTCGTGACCCAGCACGTCGCCGGGTGTCAGGTACGGCGCCAGCACTTTGTAGAGATGGAGGTCCGAGCCGCAGATGGCGGTCGAGGTCACCCGGACGATGGCGTCCGTGTCGTCGATGATCGACGGGTCCCTGACGTCCTCCACGACGACCTTCTCGATGCCCTGCCAGGTGAGTGCGCGCATGCCTCAACGCTAGGCAGCCGGCCGCGGAGCGCGCTCCACCCGAAAGGGCCACAAAAGGCAGGCAGACCATGACGGGTCGGGAGCCGAGGGTGCACCTCAGCTCTCAGTCGGCGACGAGGAGGGCCTGCGGTGCGGCCTGGGACATCCGGGTCCGCAGCAGGTCCAGCTGCCGGCTCGTCTCGGATTCACAGCGGCGTACGACGGCAACGGCCTCCTGGTCTCGCGCACCCTGGGCTGCCTGGCCCACCAGGGTCCACGCGACGTCCACGTAGCTGGCGAGGACGTAGAGGTCGTGCAGGTCGCGCAGGAGGCCGAGCCCGCCCGTCCTGGTCTCGGAGAGTCCGACCGCATGCAGTCGCTCGGGCTCACCCCCGGGATGCTCGCCGTAGCGGTCGACGAGCGGCGCGAGAGCGTCGGCGTGCGCGTCGCACCACGTCGCCAGCATGGACAGCTGGTGGTGGACGTCGCTCTCGCCGACGTGCCCGTCGGCCACCTGTCGAAGAGATGCACCGAGGGTCTGCTCACCGGTGTGCAGGAGTCCGAGATAGGTGGCGAGGTGCATCACGAGCTTCCTGGGGTGCCGTCGACCTCGTCGGCGCGGCGCACCCGGACCGCGCAGTCCTTGAAGAGCGGCTGCTTGGAGACGGGATCCCATGCGGTGAGGGTCAGGTCGTTCGCCGCCTGCCCTCCCCCGTCGAGGTCGCCGTAGTGGAACGGCACGAACACGGTGCCCGGCCGGATCTCGGAGACCCGCACGGGAACGCGGATCCTGCCGCGTGCCGACTCGACCAGCACGAGGTCCCCGTCGCTGACGCCGAGGCGGACGCAGTCCTCGTCGTGAAGCTCGGCCCAGGCCTCGGGCGCCGCCTCGTCGAGCTCGGGGACGCGGCCGGTCTTGGTGCGGGTGTGGAAGTGCACGGCGGTCCGCCCGGTGTTGAGAACCATCGGGAATCCTTCCCCCGCGGGCTCGGGCGGCGACGTCCACGGCACCGCCTTGAGCCGTGCCCGGCCGTCAGAGCGGGCCGCGGCATGTGCCGGCGCCGTCACGGGCGCGCCGGTGGTCAGGTCGTGGCCGTAGTCCTCGCAGTAGTCGTGGTGCGTCCCGAAGGTGCGTCGGTGTAGAGCCGCTCCGTGCCACCGGGCTGCTCGTCGGTGCAGGGCCACTGGATGCCGCCGGACGCGGAGCAGGTCGTACGACAGGCCGGTGTAGTCGCACGGTCGGCCACGGGAGCACTCGCGCCAGGCGTCGAAGGCAGCCTCGGGCGTGTCCCAGGGCGGCAACGGCCTGCCGCTGCGGTCTCGCAGGTCGAGCCGCCGCGCGTAGTCGAGCCAGATGTCGAGGTCGCTGCGCGCCTCGCCCGGCGGGTCGACGGCCATCTCGGCCAGGTGCACGGTGCGGTCGGCGTTGGTGAAGGTGCCGGTCTTCTCGCCCCAGAGCGCCGCGGGAAGCACCACGTCGGCGAGCTCGGTGGTCTCGGTCGGGAAGGCGTCGCTGACGACGACGAACACCTGTCGCCGCGCAGGACCGCCGGATGCGCGCCCAGGTCGGGCAGCGACACCGCCGGGTTGGTGCCGGCGATCCAGAGGAAGCCGATCGAGCCCTGCTCGACGTAGCGGAACATCTGCATCACGTGGGTGGGCGGCGCCCAGTGCGGGATGGTCGTCGGGTCGACGTCCCAGAGGTCCGCGAGCTCGCGCACGTGCTGCTCGTTGGCCCAGTTGCGGAAGCCGGGGAGGTCTCCGTCTGCGCCGGCCTCGCGGTTGTTCTGGGCCGTCGGCTGGCCGTTCATCTGGAGGATGCCGCAACCGTGCCGACCGAGCTCCCGCGCAGCAGGTGGAGGTTGTTGACGCCGACGGCGGCCGCGGTGGCCTGGTGCGACTGGTAGAAGCCCTGCAGGACCGTGGACACGACGGCGTCGCCGGTGCCGAAGATCTCGGCCGCCGCCTCGACGTCGCGGGCCTTGACGCCGCAGATGTCCGCGACCGCGCCGGCGGGTACGCCGCCACGACCTCCGCCAGGGCGTCGAAGCCGCTGGTGTGGGCGGCGACGTAGTCGTCGTCGACCCAGCCGTGGTCGATGAGCTGCGGAGCAGGCCGTTGACCAGCGCGAGGTTGGTTCCCGGGCGGACGGCGAGATGCACCTCCGAGCGCTGGGCGACCGGCGTACGCGCGGGTCGACGGTCACGTGGCGCGGCGGGTCGGAGGCGTAGAGCCGGTCGAGCATGCGCGCCCACATCACGGTCTGGGTCGCGGCCACGTTGTGCCCGAAGTGGAACACGACGTCGCAATGGTCGAGGTCGGCGTAGCAGCCCGGCTGTCCGTCGGTGCCGAACGACTCCTTCAGCGAGGCTGCCGCGGTGGCCGTGCAGAGGCGGGTGTTGCCGTCCATGTGCGGCGTGCCGATGCCGGCCTTGCCGATGACCGCGAGGGTGTAGTACTCCTCGAGCATCAGCTGGCCCGACGTGTAGAAGCCGTGCGACAACGGGCCCTTCTCGCGAGGAGGTCGCGCGAGCGTCGACGCGACCCGTCCCATCGCCTCGTCCCACGACGCCTCCACCAGCCGCCGCCCCACGGACCAGCGGCCGCGTCAAGCGGTCCGCACGCTCGCCCCGCCACCCGAACAGGCCCTTGGGGCCGAGCCGCCCTCGGTTGACGCGGTCTGACCCGGCCGCGCACGCCGACCATCTCGCCGTCCTTGACCGCGATGTCGAGCCCGCACCCGTAGCTGCACAGCACGCACGCCGAGTGCACCCAACGCTCGACGTCGTCGTTGGTGGTGCCGGCTCGCAGGAACTGGTCAACGCGTGGACGCCAGGCCTCGCTGGCGGCGAACGGCGTGCGCGGCCCCCAGACGTCCCGGACGCGGTCGCCTGCAGGGCGTCCGTCGGAGCTGGTGCTTCCCGAGGTCACGACTTGTGCGTACCCGCCAGGCCGGGCCGAGATGCCTCGCTGGGGCGGGTGCGTCGGGGCGCTCGCATACGGGAGGTATCTCCGGGGAACCGGAGCGCATGCCGCGCACGGACCTCGACGATCTGGACCACCTCCACGACCTGGGCGACCTGGCCGGCTGGGTGGGCCGGCTGGCCGACGACAACGGACTCACGGTCGCGGTGGCCGAGTCCCTCACCTGCGGAGCGGTCGCGCAGGCACTGGGCGCCAGCAAGGGTGCGGTGGGCTGGTTCAGAGGCAGCCTGGTGGCCTACTCGACGGAGGCCAAGAGCCTGCTCGACGTGCCTCCGGGCCCGGTCATGACGGCGGAGTGCGCGGCGCAGATGGCGCTGGGCGCCAGGAGTCTGCTCGATGCCGACGTGGCCGTAGCTCTCACGGGTGTCGGTGGTCCGGACCCGGAGGAGGATCGCGAGCCCGGGACCGTCTTCGTGGCTGCTGCCGGCCCGTGGGACCTCCGGCTGCTTGCGCTGAGCCTCTCGGGCGGACCGGACGATATCATCGCCGAGAGCAGCCGCCAGGCGGTGCGGCTGCTGGCCGAGTGCCTGCGCGACCTGCTCCAGCCCGCAGAGGACACGCCACCCGTCTCGCGGGTCTCCTCGCAGCTCTGAGCGAGGGCGGCTCGTCCCTCGCGACGGCGTACGTCGCGAGGGACGCGCCTGCCGCTACATCAGCCGTTGGCGGGGGCGCTGGAGATCGCCTCGACCAGCCTGGCGACCTGCTCGTCCTTGGCTGTTCTCGGGCGATGTCGGCCTGGCTGAGCATGCCGACCAGGTCGTGGCCGTCGATCACCGGCAGGCGACGTACGCCGTGCTCCTTCATCGTGTCGAGCGCCTCGTCGACGGAGTCGTCGGCTCCGATGGTGACCGGCTTGCCGTCCGCCAGCCTGTCCGACCGTGTCGGTGCTCAGCTCGCCGCCCGTCCGCCACGCACTGGACGACGATGTCGCGGTCGGTGATCACGCCGGCTTGCAACCGGTCGTCCTCACCGCAGATCGGGAGTGCTCCGACGTCCAGGTCGCGCATCTTGCGTGCGGCGTCCGTGATCGTGTCGGTCGTCGCCGACGCACTGGGCGACCCCGGTCATGATGTCGCGAGCGGTGGTCATGGCGATGCTTCCTCTCCGGGCCGGACCGGCGCCGGCCCCCGTGCCCGAGTACCCGTCGTGGCCCGGCTCATGCCGCCCGGCGCAGGGCCGTCAGCTGCGGAAGCCGGCGTGCGGGTCGGCAGGGCGAGATCTGCGACGACGCCGAAGTGGTCACTCGCCCAGACGCCTTCGACGGGAGCGTCCAGGAGAAGACGGCAGTCGCGCACCTGCAGCGTCGGGCCGTGCCGGCCCGCACGCACGAGGACGTAGTCGATGCGTCGAGACACGGCGGTCGCCACCTCGCCCTCGCGAACCAAGGGATTCGCCGTGTCGAAGGTGCGCCCAGGATCGTCGGGATGCGCAAACTCCCATGCGTCCTGGTAGCAGACCGAGATGTCGTCCGCCGGTCGACGGCCCCTCCAGAAGCTCAGGCTCGCGGAGTCCGGCGTGGCATCGAAGTCGCCGAGAACGACCGCGTGCACGTCGCGGTCTCCGATGTGCTGCTCGATGGCCCGGACGACCAGCACGGCCTGCGCCTCGCGCTCGAGCTCGAACGGGAACGGCCAGCTCGGCTTGTGATGGGCGACGACGAGCGTTCCGAGCGGCGTGTCGACCTCCACGATCAGCGCTGCGCACCATGGCAGGGTTTCGCGGCTGCGCTCGCTGATCCGCAGGTCGAGCTCGGCGACTCGCCGCTGCGGCCACCGGGTGGCCAGCGTTCCGCCGACGCCGTCGGGTGAGTGCCTCGAGAAGGGTGCGAGGTGGTAGCCCGGCCCGAGCAGGTCGTCGAAGAACGCGTCGTCTGTCACGGGCACCTCCTGCAGCGCCACGACGTCCGCACCGAGGCCGGGCAGCGTGTGCCGGATCAGGGCGTGGCGCTCCTCCCATCCCGGGTTGGCGGGTCCGTAGACGTTGAAGGTCACCACGCGCAGTTCGTCCGTCGAGGGCATGTCGCGTCGGTACCCGACCCCGCGACGCTCATCACCGCAAAGACCGAGGAGGGCCCCGACGGTGACCAGGACGGCATGGAGAAGGAGGGCGCCGCGCCGTCGCTCCGGCTCCCCGAACGATGAGTCGGGGCGTGTCGCCGGGTCGGTCCCGTCCATGGACATCGAACAGCTCATCCGTGACTGGGCCGACGCCGTGCACGACGGCGATCTGGACGACGGTGCTGGCCGACCACGCCGACGACATCGTGATGTTCGACGTGCCGCCGCCGGACGACGGGGTGCGGGGCCTGGCGGCGTACCGCGCGACGTGGCCGGCGTTCTTCGAGTGGCAGGCCTCGGGTGCGGCCTTCGAGATCGTCGAGCTCGACGTGACCGCGGGCGACGACGTGGCGTTCGCGTGGGCACTGCTCGCGTGCGGAACCCCGACGAGCTCGCCGAGCATCCCGAGCGTCGCCTGCGGCTCACGCTGGGTCTGCGCAGGATCGGCGGGCGCTGGACGGTGGCCCACGAGCACCACTCGTTCGCCGACACCTCGAGCGACCCGGTGTGAGGCCCCCGGGCCGGTCAGCGTAGCCGCGTGCCGACCGTGGAGCGGATCTCGTCGATCGCGTCCCAGTCGTCCAGGTGCATCCCCGCCACGACCACGCCGTCGCGCAGCCACCAGGCGACGAACCTGTCGCCCTCGCCCGGCGCGGAGCACCACATCGTCGTACCCCTCGGGACCGGGGCTCCCGACGTACTCCAGGCCGACGTCGTACTGGTCGCTGAAGAAGTACGGCAGCTGGTCGTAGCTGACCTGCTCGCCGAGGAGCGCATGGGCGACGGCACGACCCTGACGCAGCGCCGTGTCCCAGTGCTCCACGCGAACGCGCCGGTGCAGCACGGGGTGCTCCTGGTTGGCGACGTCGCCGACAGCGAAGACGTCGGGCGCCGAGGTGCGCAGCGAGGCGTCGACCAGGATCCCGTTGTCGGTGGCGAGCCCCGCCGAGGACGCGAGCTCGGAGCGCGGCTCCACGCCGACACCGACGACCACCAGGTCGGCTGCGATGACCGAGCCGTCGCCGAGGGTCACGGCGCTGGGCGAGATCTCGGCCACGGAGACACCGGTGCGGACGTCGACGCCGTGAGCGCGGTGGATCTGCACCAACCGGTTGGCGACCTCCGGGCCGAGCACCCGCACCAGCGGCAGCTCCAGAGCCTCGAGCACGGTCACCCGCGCACCCGCTGCGACCGCGGCAGCGGCCACCTCGAGACCGATCCAGCCGCCGCCCACGATCACGACGTCGCGACCAGGCGTGAGGGCGGCGCGGATCCGGTCGGAGTCGGCGATCGTGCGCAGGTAGGCGACCTCGGCGCCGCTCTCGTCGGCCAGTGCGAGCCGGCGTACCCGCGCGCCCGTGGCGAGCACGAGCTGGGCGTAGGGCTGCTCCCCCGCCTCCGTCACGACGACGTGACGGGCCGGGTCGAGGGCGGTGACGCGCGTTCCGAGCCTGAGGTCGACGTCGTTCTCGGCATACCACTGCGCCGGCTGGACGTACGCCGAGTCCAGCGCCGCGGTCCCGAGGAGGTAGGCCTTCGACAGGGGCGGCCGCTCGTAGGGAAGCCGCTCCTCGGCGCTGAGCAGCGCGACGGGTCCGCGGTGACCGGATGCACGCAGCTCGGTGGCGACGTGCGCGGCAGCGAAGCCGCCGACCAGGACGATCGGGTCGGTCATCGCCGGGCTCCTCGGGTCAGGGCGAGGAACTCGGCGCGAGCAGCGGGGTCCTCACGGAGGTGGCCCAGCAAGGCGGACGTGACGGTGCGGGTGCCTGGTGCCCGCGCCCCGCGCAGGGTCATGCAGGTGTGCTCGGCCTCGACGACCACGCCGACTCCGCGGGGCACCAGGGTGTCGGACAGGTGCCGCGCGATCTGCGTGGTCAGCCGCTCCTGGGTCTGCGGACGACGGGCGAAGTGGTCGACGGTCCGCGCCACCTTGGACAGGCCGAGGATGCGCTGGTCGGGCAGGTAGCCGACATGCGCCACTCCGACGAACGGGAGGAGGTGGTGCTCGCAGAGCGACTGCACCGGGACGTCCTCGACGAGGACGAGCTCGTCGTACCCCTCGTGGTTGGCGAACGTCGTCGCGTCGAACTCCGGGGCGGTGAGCAGCTCGGCCAGCGCGTGCGCGAACCGACGTGGGGTCGCGGCGAGGTCGGGGTCGTCCAGAGACAGCCCGAGCGCGCTCAACAGCCCACCGGCAGCCGTCTCGGCGGCCTCCAGGTCGATCGCGGGCTGGTCGCGGACGACGCGCAGGGCGGTCACAGGAGGACCTCGGGGTTCATGGGCGGACCTCTCTAACAGACGATGGAATTGACGCTAGTAACTGGACCTTCTTACGTCAAGTCATCTATCCTTTACAAATGCCCACGCCCGACGATCTCGCGGAGGACGCCGCCGGCGTCGCCACGCTCGCCGACCCGGTCCGGCGCACGCTCTTCCTGTTCGTCTCGCGCCAGCCCGACGCCGTCAGTCGTGAACAGGCGGCCGCCGCCGCCGACGTGCCCGTGCACACCGCGAAGTTCCACCTCGACAAGCTGGCCGCCGAGGGACTGCTGGACGTGGAGTTCCGCAGACTGAGCGGGCGCAGCGGACCCGGCGCCGGGCGCCCGTCGAAGCTCTATCGCCGCTCCACGCGAGAGATCGCCGTCTCGCTGCCACAACGGCACTACGACCTGCTGGGCCGCATCCTCGCCACCGCCGTCGAGCACGCGGTCGGATCGCAGGCGGACGTCGGCGCTGCTGCTGCCGAGGCCGCTCGTCACGAGGGTCGGGCGGCCGGCGCACGCGGCTCCCGTCGCGGGGGCGAGCTCGCCCGGACAGCCGCCGCGCTCGAGGAGGTGGGCTACGAGCCCAGGGTCGTCGACCGCCGGCTGCTGCTGGAGAACTGCCCCTTCCACCGCCTGGCCCAGGACCACACCGAGCTCGTCTGCGGGTTGAACCTGGAGTACGTCGGCGGCGTCATCGAGGGACTGGCGTGCGAACGCCTGACCGCCGCGCTCGAGCCGAGCGGAGGACGCTGTTGCGTGGTCGCGAGCCTGGACGCGTGAACGGAACAAGGCGCACCAGTCGCCGACCGGACCGGCCCGGTCGTCGGTGATCTGGACCAGCGGGGGCGCGGCGAACGAGCTCGGCACCGGCCTGGCAATCAAGGGATTCCGCGTACAGGCCCCGTCCAGCGCTCCTAACCTCGTAACGTGTCGCGTCTCGCAGGCCGGGTCTCGGCCCGCCTGCTGGCCGCGGCGGGTCCCACGCTGGCCGTCATCTGCGCAGGAGTCCTGTTCCTGCAACCGGGCTCGGGCGCCCCGGCCAGCGCGCAGGAGCAACCCAGCGCCCACGCAGACTCCGTCGACATCTCGCCCACGGCGTACCGGCCCAGCCGCGCCCTCGCGGTCGCGTGGCGTCAGCACCGCAGGGACCAGCGGAGGCCCGCGCCGTTCAAGGTACGCCCCGCGAGCGCACCGCTGCGGCTGAAGCCCGTGCACGTCGTCGCGCGGCCGTCGACCTTCCAGGTCGGGACGCTCAACGTCCTGGGCAGCCAGCACACCCGCGGAGCCCGCCCCTACGGCCCGGGCGTCGTCCGCACCGCACGCGCGTCGAGCATGGTCGAGGCGCGCGGGGTCGACCTGCTCGGCCTCCAGGAGGTCCAGGGCGACCAGCTCAACGTGCTCTACAACCAGCTCGGCGGCTACGCCCTCTGGCCGGGACGGGCTCTCGGCAACAATGGCGTCCGCCTGCAGATCGCCTACCGCGCCGACCTCTTCGAGCTCGTCGACACCGGCTCGATCATGACGCGCTTCGACTTCATGTACCGCCCGATCCCCTACGTGCTGCTGCGCGACCGGGTCACGGGCGGGGAGTTCTGGGTGGTCAACATCCACAACTCCCCGCGCACCCAGGAGCTCGCCCGCGATGCCGCGACCTCGACCGAGATCGCGCTCTTCAACCGCCTCCGAGCGACCGGGCGGCCGGTGATCGTGACCGGCGACATGAACGAGAAGGGTGAGTGGTTCTGCAAGGTCGCCATGGGCGCCGGCATGGTCGCCGCCAACGGCGGCAGCGGCGTCGGCGGTTGCTACCTGCCACCCGGTCCCCTGCGCATCGACTGGATCATGGGCAGCCGCGTCGACTTCTCCGACTACGTGCAGGACGGCGCCTCGCTCGCCGGCATCACCGACCACTGGTTCGTGAGGTCCTCGGTCACGGTCATCCCGACCAACCTCGTGCTGCGTCAGCCCTAGCTCGGAACCCGGGTGCGAGCCGCGGTGTAGTCACGTCGTGGGCGAGGCCGGTCGTCGGTGGAGTGGAGTCGTGGTGGTGCTGGCCGTGCTGGCGGCCGGCTGCTCGGCCGAGAGGCGAGCTCCGGAACGGTCGGTCGCGACGCCGTCCTCGCCGGCGCAGTCGTCGGGAGCGGCGACGTCGGCCACGATGACTGCCCGGTGACGCTGGGAGGCCCGTTCAGGCCTCCCGACGGCGTACGCCGCGACGCGCTCTTCGGCGGCGCGAGCTCCTACGGCAACGGGCGCCTGGGGTCGGCAGGGGGCTCAGGTGGCGGAGCGCTGCCGTCCCTGGAAGTAGTTCCAGGCGAGCGTGACCAGCACGGCGCCGGCGATCGAGCCGATGATGCCGCTCGGCCGCAGCTCGAGGCCGTCGCCGGCCAGCAGGCTGATGAGGAGCCCACCGACGAAGGAGCCGACGAGACCCGCCACGATGGCGGTCGTCCAGTTGATGCCGCCGCGCGAGCCCAACAGGAGCTGGGCCGCCGCTCCGACGAGCATTCCGAACAACATGATTCCGATGATGAGCATGGGCTGACGCTACGGCCCCGGGCAGCCGACGTCGCCGGAACCCACCGAGCGACAGCCCACGAATTCAGGTCGGCTCGACATTCGCGGCCCCCTTCCGCCGCTGGTGACGGACGGTGAAGAAGACCACCGTGATGGCGACGGTGGTCACGAGGCCGGAGATCACGAACGAGGCCAAGGGGTAGTCGCCCAGCGCCACGCCGATCTCGTAGGCCAGCACGGTGGTGTAGGTGCTCCACAGGATCCCGCTGATCACCGACCACATCAGGAAGCGTCGGTAGGCGATGTCCGAGAGACCCATCGTCCCGTTGACGACGAAGCGCATCCCGGGCACGTAGCGGCCACCGATGATCAGGACCGCTGCGCTCGAGTCCATCAGGTCGAAGGCCTGGCGAACCTGCGGGTTGGCCTTGGCCCGGGTGACCTGGCCCTGGATCCGGTGGGCGAAGCGACGAGCGATCCAGAAGAGGGAGGAGTCACCGACGATCGCGCCCAGCGCACCCGCGACGATGATCGGCAGGAGATCCAGCTTTCCCTGGGCCGCGAAGGTGGCGGCGGCGTTGAGGGTGGTCTCGCCCGGGAAGATCGGGCAGACGGCGTCCAGCGCGATCAACAGGAAGACCATGAAGTAGGAGAACGCCGTGTTCTCCGGGTCGATGGGCTCGAGACCGTCGCTGTTCACCATGTAGCTCACAGCGGCCACCACGAAGGGCAGCGTCGCGAGAGCGACGACCAGCACCTTGCCGGTCGTCGAGCGGCGTTGCCACCAAGCGCTCAGAGAGGTGGCCACTAGGCAGGGCCCGTCGCCGACGCCTGGGCCGCCACTCGACTCTCGTGCACGGGATACCACCTGTCATGGAGCGTCGTCAGCAGGCTGATCAAGGTCAGGAAGAACAGCGTGGGAGCCACGCTGATCTCACCGTCGCCGCGCGGGAGCAGCCACGCCGCGACCGCCACCAGCGCCACGTTGGCCACGCTACGCGCGACGAAGGCCCAGCCGAGCGACTCCAGGGTCTTCGAGCGCGTCGCCATCGCCAGGGTGAACGCCGCGTTGACCACCACCACGACCGCGACCCCGACGAGCACCTGCAGGTTGGACGCCTCGAGCTCCGGGAGCGTCTGCGCGAAGATCACCGAGAGCAGTCCGAGCAGCACGACCTTCTCGAGGGTGGCGACCGACCAGACGGCGCCGTTGTCGGCGTACGCCCTCGCCTGCTCGTCCCCCGACTCGAGCGCCTCCGGGAGCGGGTCGGCAGCGAAGGTCCACGCGTGGTCTGCCGGCAGCAGCCGAGGTCGGCCCCACACCCAGAAGGCACCGGCCGCGGCCAGCAGGAGGACCACGATGGTCGGTCCGGCCCACGCGTTGTCGGCGAGGAAGTCGGTGAAGTCGAGCTGGGCCACGTGGATCCACCATTCCTGCGGGAGCTTGATGAAGATCCAGATGAAGGCCGCGACGCCGATCCACCACCGCAGCGCCCAACGAGTCGGCGCCCACCGTGAGCGGATGGCCTCGTAGGCCATGAAGAAGTACTCGAAGGTGTTCGGGAAGATCAGCAACAGCGCGCGGACCTGGGTCAGCTCGAACGCGACCACACCGACCAGCCGGTAGAAGTAGAGGAACCTGGCGACCCGGTACGCCGGCACGCTCGACCAGTTGCGCAGGGTCGAGAGGTAGGCGATGGCCAGGTAGTAGACGTCCATGGCCTTGTCGTAGCCCTGGTAGCCCGGCGGGTCGTAGCCGAACGCCTGGAAGATCGACTGATCGAGAGCATCGAGCACCAGGCACGCAAAGATCGCCGGCAGCGGGAAGCGTGGGATCAGCAACGGGACGAGGAACCTGGCGCCGACGACGGCCAGGAACACGAGGGTCTCGCCAGTGCTCATCCGGGCCTCTTCCGTGTGTTCGTTGGTGCGGCCACCGAGTCTCGCCCGGGCACGGCACGTACGGCATCCTCCGCCGCGGGCGAGGAGCGAGGGGTCCCGGCGTGCAGAGGGCCCGGCCTCACGAGCCCTTGCGCAGTGTGGTGGCCGCGCTCACTCGGAGCTCACCCGGGGCTCACTCGGGGCTCACTCGGGGATGGTGACGATCTCGACCACCGTGATGCCGAGGGCGTTGAGCAGGTTGAGGACGCCCTGGAGCTCCTCCTGGTCGGCGAGCGGTCCGGTCAGGGTCGTCGTCGCCCGCTGGGTCGTAGGAGTGAGGTGGGGGAAGGCACTCGCCAGCTCGTCGGAGAGCTCTGCGTCGACCCGGATCATCATCCTCGTCATCACATGAGCACCTCGGCTGGTGTGCGAACGGTCCGTGGTCAGGGCCGTGGTCAGGTCCGTGGTCAGGTCCGCTGCCACTGGTTGCCCAAGGCCCAGATCACGAGGATGTTCATGGCGATCAGCAGAAGGGCCCAGAACGGGTAGAACGGCATGAACAGGAACTGCGAGAGGGCCGAGAGACAGCCAGCCCCATGCCGGCCACGAGTGCCCAGGAGCGTCCGCCCAGGATGCCCACCCCGACCGCCAGGGCGAGCGCACCGATGACCAGATGGATCCAGCCCCACGTGGTCACGTCGAGCTTGTAGAGGTAGTCGATGCCGGAGACGAACACCTCGTCCTCCGCGATGGCGGCCACGCCTTCGAGCATCTGGAAGACCGCCAGCGTGGCGAGCAGGACGCCGGCGAACACCGCGACCCCACGCGCGAACGGACCGTCCTCGCCTTGCGAGCCTGGCATCCGGGGATCGGCGGTCATCGTCGTGTCCTTCCGTGGCAAGGGGCGCGGGCCGGGCCACCTGCCCGCTCGGCCTGCCTGGAGGCTAGGGGGCCGACCGCGCCGGTGGGTCACCCCTTCCGGGGGAACTCGCCGTGCGAGTGCCGCTCGCAGCGTCGGGTCGCGCATCCGAAGTCTGCTGGCTGCTCGTTCAGGGGCACCGCTGCTACGACGCATGCACCCGCCACCGCAGCCGGACCGCACCATCACCCCGTCCGGGTGAGGCCGGGGAGCCAGGCGCACCGTCAGTCTAGGAAGGGCGGTCGCCCAGGCCTCGACCCGAAGGAGCAGCGATGCCGACGCTCACGGTGTGGAAGTTCGAGTCGACCGACGGTGCGGAAAGGGCGGAGCAGAAGCTCCTGGCGCTCGAGAAGCAGCAGGTCCTCGTCGTCCTCGACGCCGCGACCGTCAAGTGGGAGGTCGGCACGAAGAAGCCCAAGACCCGACAGCTCGCCAGCACCACCGGTGCCGGCGCGCTCGGCGGCTCGTTCTGGGGGTTGCTCTTCGGGTTGATCTTCTTCGTGCCGCTGCTCGGCGCCGCAGTCGGCGCCGCCACCGGAGCCCTCGCTGGATCGTTGACCGACGTCGGCATCGACGACACCTTCATCAACCAGGTGCGTGACCAGGTGACGCCGGGCACGTCCGCGCTCTTCGTGATGAGCTCCGACGCGGTCGTCGACAAGATCCGCGACGCCTTCGCCGACGACGAGAAGGCCGACCTCATCTTCACCAACCTCGACCGCGACCAGGAGGCCGCGCTCCGCGAGGTCTTCGCCGACTGAGGCGAGAAGCCGATGCCTTCACTGACGGTCTGGCTCTACCCCACGGCGTTCGGCGCCGGCACCGGCGAGCTGCACCTGCGCGCCCTGGCCGAGCACGACGCGATCCAGGTCCACGACGCGGCCACGATCATGTGGATGCCGCACGATCCTGCGCCTCGCATCCGCCCGGTGGAGCACCTGGGTGCGAAGGCCGCGGGCCGCGGCGCGCTCTGGGGCGCGCTGGTCGGGCTGGTCATTCTCAACCCCGTCGCCGGCGCCGCCGTCGGCGCCGGGGCCGGCGCCGCCGCCCATCGACTGCGGCGTACGGGGCTCGACCCGGACTTCGTCGAGAAGATGCGTGACCGGCTGGCGCCGGGCACCTCTGCCCTGCTGGTGCTGTCGAGCGGCGCAGACCCCATGGCCGTCCGCCGCGTCCTCCACGGAAGCGAGGCCGTCCTGCTGCACGCCGAGCTCAGCGAGGAGGGGCGCCGGGTCCTGGCCGAGATGGCCCCGGAGCCGGGCGCCACCGAGCCGTCCGACGAGCCCCGCGATGACGAGGGCGACGGCTGAGCCGTCCGGGGCCGGTCCAGGGCCCGGTCTGGATCCGCAGAATCCAGGCGAGGACCCCGGATGAGTTGAGCCCTGGGACAGGCGCGGAAGGACTGCCGATGGGGCCGACGAGCCGTTAGGCTCCCCGTCGGGAGGCGAGTTCGTCAGTCGCCTCCGTGCCCCCCGTGCTCGGCCGAGGTGTCACGTCGACTCCCCGGACCGGTCTGGGGTGCATCCGATCTGGTACGTGGGCGGAGCGCACCAACTTCCTCGGGTCCGACGTACTTTTCCCCGGGGAAGGGGCGCTGCCGATGAGGCGCACGAACACGGGACCGAGCACGGAGACGCCGGGGTCCGGCGTTCACGCGTGGCCCGATCCGGACCTGCCGCGGCTGCCCCGGACGTTCGTGCCCCGACCTCGGCTCGCTGACCAGCTCGACCGGACCGTCCAGGCGCCGGTGACGCTGCTCGTGGCGCCCGCCGGTGCCGGCAAGTCGCTCGGCGTCTCGGCCTGGCTGCAGGGGGCTCGTGGTCTCGGCGCCGACGTGCCCCGCCCGGAGCTCGACGAGGCGACGTGGGTGCACGCCGACCGGTCCTGGGACGTCGATCGGCTGCACGCGCTGCTCGACCGCGCCGCCGACCGCGAGGGGCCACCCCGGCTCGTCGTGATCGACGACGCGCACGCCTTGCCGCCCACCTCGCTCCGCCTCATCGACCAGCGCCTGACCGCGGCCCCTCAGGGGCTGCGCGTGCTCCTGCTCAGCCGCTGGGACCTCCCCCTGACCCGGCTCGTCCCCGAGCTGCTCGGGCACATCACCGTGCTTCGCGGCGACGTCGTGCGGATGGACCGCGACGAGGCCGCCGCCCTCATC
>CAVYCK010000015.1:0-65569 GCA_963767095.1 uncultured Actinomycetota bacterium
AGTCGGCTCGCAGGCCGAGGTCGCGGAAGTCGGAGAGACCGCCCGGCCCAAGGTGTCCTTGACGGTGTCGGCGACCACGAGGACGCCGCGCGCGGCTGGCCGTCCCAGCCGACGGCGACGGCGGTGCCGCCGCTCCTGCCTGGGCGCGTTTCGAGCGCTGCGTCGAGCTCGGGTGTCAGGTGCTGGGACCACTTCGGCCAGCAGTCGTCGGTCGGCCCGACCAGCAGCGGCACGGCCGTTGACGACGCCCTGGACGCCGAGCCCCTCGAGGTTGGCGAAGTCCCGAGCGGCAGGCAGGCTGCCGACCCGCTCGCGGGCGGCGTCGGCGACGGCGCGGGCGATAGGGTGCTCCGAAGCGTCCTCGAGCGCGCCCGCCAGCCGCAGCAGGTCGTCGGCGTCGGTGCCGGAGCCGCGACGGCGTCGTGCAGGGTCATCGGCGGTGGTGACGGTGCCGGTCTTGTCGAGGACGACGGTGTCGACCCGGCGCGTCGACTCGAGCACCTCGGGCCCGCGGATCAGGATGCCGAGCTGGGCGCCCCGTCCGGTGCCGACCATCAGGGCCGTGGGCGTGGCGAGCCCCAGGGCGCACGGGCAGGCGATGATGAGCACCGCCACGGCGGCGGTATGGCGGCGCCCGCGCCGAGCCGGTGCCGAGCCAGAAGCCCAGGGTGCCGACGGCGAGGGCGATCACGACCGGCACGAAGACGCCGAGACCCGGTCGGCAAGCCGCTGCACCTCGGCCTTGCCGTGCTGGGCCTCCTCGACGAGCCGCGCCATCTGGGCCAGCTGGGTGTCGGCGCCGATCCTGGTCGCGCGGACGACCAGGCGGCCGCCGGCGTTGACGGTCGCGCCGGCGACGGGGTCGCCGGGGCCCACCTCGACCGGAACGGACTCGCCGGTGAGCATGAGGCGTCGATCGCCGACGTACCGTCACGACGACGCCGTCGGTGGCGACCTTCTCGCCGGGCCGGACGACGAAGAGGTCGCCGACCTCCAGTCGCCGACGGGGACGCGCACCTCGGCACCGTCGCGGAGGACGGCGACGTCCTTGGCGCCCAGCTCCATCAGCGCCCGCAGCGCCGCGCCGGCCTGCCGCTTCGAGCGGCCTCGAGCCAGCGACCGGCGAGCAGGAACGTCGTCACGCCGGCGGCGGCCTCGAAGTAGATGTTGCCGGCGCCGTCGGTGCGCTCGATCGTCAGCTCGAAGGGATGCGTCATGCCGGGCATCCCGGCCGTGCCCCAGAAGAGCGCGTAGACCGACCAGCCGAACGCCGCCAGCGTGCCGAGCGAGACCAGGGTGTCCATGGTGGCGGCGCCGTGCCGCAGGTTGGCCGCGGCCCGGTGGAACTGCCAGCCACCCCAGAAGACCACCGGCGCCGCCAGCGTGAGTGAGAGCCACTGCCAGTAGTCCACCTGCAGCGCTGGGCACCATCGCCATCGCGATCACGGGGAGCGTCAGCGCGGCCGAGACGAGCAGCCGATGCAGGGCGGGGTCGAGCCCGGCCGGGGCGTCCACGGAGCCGCGTCGGCCGCCGCCGGGCAGCCGGCCCGCGTGCAGCTCGGGCCTGGGCAGCTCGGCGGTGTAGCCGGCCTGCTCGACGGTGCGCAGCAGGTCGTCGGTCGAGACGTTCTCGGGGTAGGTGACCCGCGCCTTCTCCGTCGCGTAGTTGACCGAGGCGACAACGCCATCGAGCTTGTCGAGCTTGCGCTCGATCCGGGTCGCGCACGAGGCGCAGGTCATCCCGTTGATGGCGAGCTCGACGTCGGCGCTCATCGCGACGCCTCGACGGTGAACGGCGCCGTCCGCACGCGGTCGCCGTGCTTGAAGTCCAGGTAGAGGTGGTAGCGCCCCTCGCTCGGCGACCTCGGCCACGAAGCCGATCTGCGGGCCGGCCTCGGGTTCGCCGGCCCCGGCATGCTCGGGATGGACATGCAGGTAGGCCAGGTCGCCGTCGCGCAGCGCGACGAGGTGCCCGTACGCGCCCAGGTAGGGCTGGAGGTCGGTCACCGGTCGTCCGTCGCGCTCGACGCTCAGCGTCAGCTCGGCGTCGGCGCCTGCGGTCAGGTCGCCGTCGAGGGTGACCGTGTAGGGGCCGACCTCGGCCGTCCGTGTCTCGGGAGCGACGGCGGCGGGCTCGAAGGCGCCGGGCACAGCCAGGTCGGCGCCGAGCGTCAGCCCCTCGTCGGTCCCCGCCGGCACGAAGTCGGCCAGGACCCGCCAGTCACCCGGTCGCAGGTCGACCTCGGTCGTCCAGGCGCCGGTGGACACGTCGAGCTCGGGGTGCACGTGCTGGAAGCCGGTGCCGTCGCGGCGTACGACGATCAGGTGCAGCGGCTTCTCGTGCTCGATCTCGTACGCCGTCAGGGGCTCGCCGCCGGCGCCGAGCACCCGGAAGGAGAGCGGCACCTGCTGGCCGGCCGGGGCGCGGTCTCGTCGAGGACCAGGGTGTAGCCGTCCTGGCTGACCATCAGCCCGCCGGGCAGGTGCTCCGTGCCCTCGGCGTGCTCCCCGCCCATCGGGTCGTCCGCGTGCGAGGCCATGTCGTCGGCGGGCGCGTCGACGACCGGCCCCACGGCGTGGCCGACGCCGAGGGCGGTCGCGAACACGACGACCAGGCCGGTGGCGAAGGTCGCGATGCGGGCGGGGGTGCTCAGCTCCATGACGTCAGACGAGCTGGTAGCCGGCCTCGTCGACGGCGGCCCGGACGGCCTCGCCATCGAGCGGCGCCTCGCTGGTCACGACGACCGCGCCGGTCTCGAGGTTCACGTCGACGGCGGTGACACCCGCGATCTCCGAGATCTCCTCCGTGACCGAGGCGACGCAGTGGGCGCAGGTCATGCCGGAGACCTGCGCGGTGAAGGTGTGGCTCATCGTCTTCCTCCTGTCGGGATCGGGTGGCTCAGGACCGCACGAGGCGGCCGATGGCGTCGGACGCTTCCTTCAGCTTCACGTCTGCGTCGGGGCCGCCGGCCTTGGCCGCGTCGACGACGCAGTGACCCAGGTGGTCGTCGAGGAGCCCGAGGGCGACCGACTGCAGGGCCTTGGTCATGGCGGAGACCTGGGTCAGGATGTCGATGCAGTACTGCTCCTCCTCGACCATCCGCTGCAGGCCGCGTGCCTGGCCCTCGATGCGACGCAGCCGCTTGAGGTAGTCGTCCTTCTTGTGCGCGGCGAGGTAGCCGTGCTGACCCTGGTGTTCGTCCATGGTCGGTACTATACCCCCCCTCGGTATTTTGCGCAACCCTCGGGAGCGGACCGCGCGGACTCGGACCCACCCGCTGGACCCGCTCGCCGGATCGGAGCACGCTGGCACCGTGGAGATCCGCTTCGTCGACGCCGCGGGAGCGCGGCCGGCCGGACCGGACGAGCTCGACGCCCTGCTGGACCGCAGCGACGGGTTCTGCTGGGTCGACGTACCCGTCTGGAGCGACGCCGCGGAAGCCCTGCTCGTGCGGCTGGGCTGCCACCCGCGCCTCCTGGAGTCGTGCCAGCGGCGCAACTACGTGCCGGTCGTGCACACCTACCCGGGACAGGTCTTCGTGACCGTCCACGCGCCGCTGCTCGGCAGCCACGGTCACGTCCACCTGCTCGAGCTCGACCTGGTCATCGGCGAGCACGTCCTCGTCACGGTGCACGGTCCGATCAACCCCGAGCTCGACAACACCGTGGCGCTCGTCGAGACCGACGCGGTGCGGGCCCGGCTCGACGCCGGGCGGCTGATCCCCGGAGGGGCCCGCGGACGTGGCGTACGCCGTCACCTCGGCCGTCGCACGCCGCCAGAGCTCCTGATCCACGAGATCGCCGAACGGCTGCCCGGCCTGGAGAAGGAGGTCATGACGTCGCGGCTGCGCTCGCCGGAGGAGCTGCTGGAGCGGATGTTCCTGATCCGGCACGAGCTGATGACCGGGCGGACGATGGCCGCGCAGTGTCACGAGGTGTGGGCGCGGATCGCCGGGCTGGGCCGGTTCGCGCGCGAGGGGCGCCCGGACCAGGCGGCCGACCTCGCCGACCAGTTCTCGCGGGTCCGTTCCCTCGCCGACGGGGAGACGATGTTCCTGGTCGCGGTGATCGAGCTCTACCAGACCAAGGTGCACACCAAGATGACCGTCGCGATGGAGCGGCTGGCCGTGATCGCGGCCGTCACCCTCCCGGTCACCGCGCTGGCCTCGATCTACGGCATGAACGTGATCGTCAACGACGAGACGCACTGGCGATCGCTCGTGCTCATCGTGCTGGTGATGATCACGATGAGCGGTCTGCTGCTGCGCTGGGCCCGTCGGCAGGGCTGGTGGTGACCGACTGGTGCGGTGCCGTGGTCGGTTAGGGGGTCGGCGGCCGGGTCCTATCCGGCCACAGCACCGCGGAAGTCAGTGACCACGGGCCAAGAACGCCCGGATCGCCTCGCGCGGTCGCTCGCGCAGCTCGGGCCCGTGGGTGAACGCCGCGACGTCGTACTCCAGCTCGGCCAGGCGGTGCGCGGTCAGCTTCGTCATCCGGAAGTCGGTGCAGAACGCCTTGACCGGCCACCGCAGCCGGCGCACGTTGAAGATCGCGTCGCCGGTGACCAGGACGCCGGAGCTCTCGTGGAGGTACGACGCGTGGCCCGGCGAGTGGCCGGGCGTGTGCACGACGCGCAACCCGCCGGCGACGTCGACGACCTGGCCGTCGTGCAGCTCCTCGGTGACCTCGACCGGCGCGAACGACCCGCTGCCCGACACGGTGGCCGATCAGCCGGCCGAGGACGGACCCCGCCGGCGCCACCTTCCCGGCCCGCACGAACGCCGCGTCGTCGGTGTGCACGCCGACGCCGCGGCCGGTCGCCCTGGCGACGTACCCCGTGCCGCCGGCATGGTCGGCGTGCGCGTGCGTGAGCAGCAGCCGGGTCACGTCGCCCGGGCCCGACCCGATCGCCCCGAGCGCGGCCACGATCTTCTTGCCCGAGCGCTTGAGCCCCATGTCGAGCACCGTGACCTGTCCGTCGCCGTCACGGAACAGGAACCCGTTGACGATGTCGCCCACCAGGGGCACTCGCCAGACTCCCGGGGCGAGCAGGACGACGGGATCCCTGGCCATGTCCAGCCACGCTACCCCCGCCTGCCCGTCGAGATAGTCCCTCACGTTTGGCACCGAGATGGGGGAGAAACAGGTGCCAAACGTGAGGGACTATCCAGACACGGGACAGGACGGGGCTAGGAGGGCGCGAGTCGGGGCTAGGAGGGCTAGTAGCCGCAGGAGTCGCGGACGTACTGGATCGCGTGGGCGGCGCCCTCGGGGGACATCCGCAGGATCAGCTCGCCGGACTCGGGTTGCCTGCCGGGAGCCCGCGTGACGGTGAGCTTCACCCGCAGGGCCGTGCCGCCGGCGGCCTCCATGAAGGCGTGCTCGTCGCAGCGGGCGGGGTGGACGGGGAGATCGACCGAGGTGGGGTCGTCGGTGCCGCGCACGGTCAGGTCGGGGGTCCAGACCGGGGTCTGGTACGACGACAGCAGGGGCGTGCCGCTGACGGAGTCGACCGTCAGGCGACCCTCGCCGCCGCGGGGCCGGACCTGCAGGACCAGCGTGCCGATGCCGCCCTCGCCCGGGTGGTCGACGGGCACCTCGTCGGACCAGGACAGGTCGGCGACCTTGGCCACGGTGCGCTCGAAGCAGCGGGTGTCCTGGAAGCGCTGGACGACGTCGGCCTCGTCCTCGACCGGCAGCTCCTCGCGCTCGCCGTCGTGCTGGACCACGACCGTGCCCGAGCCGGACGCCGCGGTGGCCCCGCAGTCCGGCAGGCGCGGCAGCGTGAGGGTGTAGCCGCGGAAGCTCCGGGCCGGGATGACCCGCAGCCGCCCACCCTCCAGCGACGAGGTCAGCCGGGCGTCGGTGTAGGTGACCCGCGTCGGGAGGAGGTCGGTCTCGCGGTCGTTGCGGATCCAGACCTGCATGCGCCCCAGCGCCGCGTCGCGCGAGGACTGGCGGAGATCGGCGAACAGCTCGCCGGTGGCCGGCGGGCGGGTCACGCGGAGCGGCTCGAGGGTGCGCACCGAGGACGACGGCGACGGCACGGGCTCGTCCGACGCCGGGTCGGCGTCGGCCGCGCATCCCGCCAGGGCCAGCGCGCCAGCGTCAGGCCCAGCGCAAGGGACGACGCCAGCGCCGGCAGACCGGCGTACGTCGCCCAGAAATGCCGGGACCTCCCGATCACCCACCCGCTCACTGGCGCAGGGTAACCGGGAGGCCCGGGTCGTGTCGGTGTTCGATCCCCCGTCGGGGCTGATGCCCCGGTGGCTAGAAGACGCGGCGGCGCGAGCCGCCGATCGGGACCAGGTTCAGGATCAGCCCCACCACGATCAGGATGAGCCCGATCGTGACCAGGATGCCCGCTCCGTCGAGGAGCAGGCCGAGGATCAGCAGGATCAAACCAAGGACGACCATGGGTATTCCTTCCGGCCGGGCTCCCTCCCATGCTGCGTCCCGGCCTTGGATCGGTAGAAAGTGTGACGGGAGGAGGTCTGGTGGCCGCTCACCGCTGGGCCTCTGCGGCCGGGCCGTCGATGCGCGCGCGGTCGGGGTGGAAGCCGTGCTCGACACCCCACAGGACGGCGTTGGTGCGGCTGGTGACGCCGATCTTGCGGTAGGCACTGCGGATGTAGGACTTCACGGAGTTGATCGACAGCGACGAGTGCGTGGCGATGTCGCTGTTGCTGAGCCCCTGCGTGATCAGGGCGATCACCTCGGCCTCGCGCGCGGTGAGGCCCTCCTCGCGGCCCGGCCAGTCACCCCCGACCGAGCTGCGCTTGCTCGAGCTGCCCGAGACGACCTTGCCGCCCGAGTGGACGGCGTGCAGCGCCTGGACCAGCTCGTTGGCGGGCAGCGTCTTGGAGACGTAGCCGGACACCCCGTGCTCCATCGCCCGGCGCGCCATCGCGGGCGTGACGTGCCAGGCGTAGACGACGACCTGCCGCACGATCGGGTTGGCGAGGAGGTCGTGCACGTCCTCCCCGTCACCGGAGCTCTGGGCGAACACGTCGAACAGGGCGATGTCGACGGGCTCGCTCACCTCGGTGTTGGCGTTGAGCTCGACGATGGTGAAGTCGTCGGCGTAGTTGCGCAGCATCGAGCTCAGACCACGGACCACGACTTCGTAGTCGTTGACGAGGGCGAGGCGGATGGGCACGACTTCCACGCTCGACCAGCCCCGGAGTGTTGTCCACACCCCATGGGGTGGGTCGGCCCTACCGGCCCGTGGATATCGGCCCGGTCGCCTCCTGGAAAGCATCGACGCAGCGGCGTACGTCGTCCTCGGAGTGGGCCGCGGAGAGCTGCACGCGGATCCGGGCCTGGCCGCGGGGCACCACCGGGAAGGAGAACGCGATGACGTAGACGCCCAGTGCGAGCATCTCGTCGGCGACCCGCGACGCCTCGCGGGCTCCGTCGTCGCCGCGGAACATCACCGGCGTGATCGGGTGCTCCCCGGGGAGGATCTCGAAGCCCGCCTCGGTCATCAGCGTGCGGAACAGCGCCGTGTTGCGGCGCAGGGTCTCGCGCGCCTCGGTGGACTCGCCCGCGATCCGCAGCGCCACCTGCGAGCCGGCTGCGACCGAGGGCGCCACCGCGTTGGAGAACAGGTAGGGCCGGGCGCGCTGGCGCAGCAGGTCGACGATCTCGGCGCGTGCGGCGACGTAGCCGCCGGAGGCGCCGCCCAGTGCCTTGCCGAGGGTGCCGGTGACGATGTCGACACGGTCGGTGACGCCGAAGTGCTCGGGGGTGCCGCGGCCGTTCGGCCCGACGAACCCGACGGCGTGGGAGTCGTCGACGAGCACGAGCGCGTCGTGCTTCTCCGCGAGGTCGCAGATCGCGTCGAGTGGTGCGAGGTAGCCGTCCATCGAGAACACTCCGTCGGTCACGATGCACCGCGTGCGGGCGTCCTGAGCGGCGACGAGCTGGGCTTCGAGGTCAGCCATGTCGGCGTTCTTGTAGCGGTAGCGCGCGGCCTTGGAGAGCCGGATCCCGTCGATGAGCGAGGCGTGGTTGAGCTCGTCGGAGATGATCGCGTCCTCGGCGCCGAAGAGGGTCTCGAAGACGCCGCCGTTGGCGTCGAAGCAGGACGAGAACAGGATCGTGTCGTCGGTGCCGAGGAACGCCGACAGGTCGGCCTCGAGCGACGCGTGCAGCTCCTGGGTGCCGCAGATGAAGCGCACGCTGGCCATCCCGAAGCCCCACCGCTCCAGAGCCTCGCTCGCCGCCGCGACCACCCGGGGGTCGTCGGCCAGGCCGAGGTAGTTGTTGGCGCAGAAGTTGAGGGAGTCGCCGCCGCTCGTCGCGATGTGCGCCGACTGGGGGGTCGTGAGCTGCCGCTCCCGCTTGGTGAGCCCGGCCGCGTCGATCTCGTCCAGGGTCGCGCGCAGCCGCTGCTGCACCTTGCCGTACGCCGTGGTCGTCATGTCTGCTCCCAATCCAGGATCACCTTGCCGCACTCACCGGCGCGGACGGTCTCGAAGGCCTCGGCGTAGTCGGCTGCCGGGAACCGGTGGGTCACCACGGACCGCACGGCGTCGCGGAGAGCCGCCGAGGTCTGGAGCATCGACGACATGGCGTACCAGGTGTCGTACATCTCCCGGCCGTAGATGCCCTTGATCGTCAGCATGTGCGTGATCACCTTGGCCCAGTCGACGGGGTACGGCCCGCTGGGCAGGCCGAGCATCGCGATCCGGCCGCCGTGGTTCATCGTCGAGATCATCGACTCCACCGCGGCGGGTGCTCCCGACATCTCGAGCCCGATGTCGTAGCCCTCGCGCATGCCGAGCTGGTCCATCGCCGTGCGCAGGTCGGTCCGGGTCGGGTCGACGACCAGGTCCGCTCCGGCCTTGCGGGCGAGCTCGAGCCGGTAGGGGCTCAGGTCGCTGACGACGACGAAGCTGGCGCCGACGTGGCGTGCGATCGCGGTGGCCATCACCCCGATGGGCCCGGCGCCGGTCACGAGGACGTCCTCGCCGGCCAGCGGGAAGCTGAGGGCGGTGTGGGTGGCGTTGCCGAGCGGGTCGAAGACCGCGCCGAGGTCGGGGTCGAGGTCGTCGGGCTGGACCCAGACGTTGGAGGCGGGGATCACGACGTAGTCGGCGAACGCGCCGTCGCGGTTGACTCCGACGCCGATGGTGTGGATGCACAGGTGGCGCCGCCCGGCCCGGCAGTTGCGGCACGAGCCGCAGACGAGGTGGCCCTCGCCGGAGACGAGCTGGCCCTCCTGCACCCCGGTGACGTCGCGGCCGACCTCGGCGACCACGCCGCAGAACTCGTGCCCGAGCGTCATCGGCGGGTCGACGACGGAGGCCGCCCAGTCGTCCCAGTCGTGGAGGTGGAGGTCGGTTCCGCAGAGTCCCGCCCGCAGCACCCGGATCTTCACCTCGTCGGGTCCCGGGCGTGGGTTCGGGGACGTCGACGAGCTCGAGTCCGGGGCCTCGCGAGGTCTTCGCCAGCGCCCGCATGCGGCCGACCTTACGGCCCGCACCCGGGCGTGACGAACCCGGTGCGGGCCGTTGTCGCCGGGCCGACGTAGGTTGCGGCTTGGTGACGATCAGTGGCGAAAGGTTGCCAACCCGGCCAGCGAGCCGGAGTCTCACGCGGGCGGGCGCACGGTGGCGGACACAGACAAGGGGCAGGCGGGGTGAGCGAGGAGCGAGAGGGCGCCGGTGGCGGCATCGGGGTCCGCTGCGAGGGCGTGGTGCACCTCTACCGCACCTTCGAGGGCCATGACGTCGTGGCGCTGCGGGGCGTCGACCTCGAGATCCTGCCCGGTGAGCGGATCGCCTTCCTGGGCCCGTCGGGCTCCGGCAAGTCCACCCTGCTGACGCTGCTCGGCGGCATCCAGAAGCCCAGCGCCGGACGGATCTTCCTCGGCGAGGAGGAGATCAGCCGGATGGGCGAGCGCTACCTCGCCCGGGTCCGCGCGCGCCGGGTCAGCACGATGCTCCAGGGCGCGACCCGCAACCTGCTGCCCTACGCCACCGCCCGCCAGAACATCGGCTTCGCCCGGCTCGGCATGGAGCCGTCGCTGCGGCGTACGGCGATGGCGGACCGCGAGCTCCTCGGTCGCGTCGGGCTCGAGGCGCAGGCCGACCAGATCGTCTCGACGATGTCCGGCGGGCAGCGTCAGCGGCTGGCGCTCGCCTGCGCCGTCTCGACGGGTCCGCAGCTGCTGCTCGCCGACGAGCCGACCAGCCAGCTCAGCCACGAGGACCGCGACCACGTGCTCGAGCTGATCCACGGTCTCGGTGACGAGCTCGGCACGACCGTGGTCGTGGTGACCCACCAGCCCGAGGTCGCCGAGACCTTCCCTCGCACCGTGACGATGAAGGGCGGCCGGGTCGGCGCCGAGGGGCGCGACGGCTCGGAGTACGTCGTCATCGGGGCGGAGGGCGTGCTCCACCTGCCGAGCCACTACGTGTCCGAGTGGCCGCAGGGCACGCTGGTGCGGATCGAGCCCGAGGGCTACGAGCGCCTGGTCCTCTCCCGGCCCGGGCAGGTCGAGGGTCAGGTGACCGAGTGAGCGACCTCGAGGTCAAGGACATCACCTACGTCGTCGGGCGCACCCTGCTCGACGACGTGACCCTGACCTTCCGCGGCGGTGAGGTCACGGCCGTCTCGGGTCCCAGCGGCTCCGGCAAGACCACGCTGCTCTCGATCGCCGGTGGGCTCCTCGAGCCGACGAAGGGCACGACGTCCTACGACGGGCAGCTCGATGTGGCAGGGCACCGGCGACCCTCGCCCCGTGGTCGCCTTCGTGCTCCAGGTCTACGGCCTGGTGCCGATCCTGTCCGCGCGCGAGAACGTCTCGATCGCCCTGCGCGCCCGTGGGGTCGCGCCCGCCGAGGCGGACGAGCACGCCGAGGCGGCGCTGGCCCGCTTCCACATCGCCGACCTGGGCGACCGTCAGGTGGAGGAGCTCTCCGGCGGACAGATGCAGCGCGTCGCCTGCGCGCGGGCGTTCGTCGTCGGCGCCGAGATCCTGCTGGCCGACGAGCCGACCTCCGAGCTCGACGAGGGCAACCGCAGCCTGGTGCTCGACGAGCTGCGCGCGGAGGCCGCCCGCGGCTCCGTGGTCGTGGTGGCGACGCACGACCCTGCCGTCGTCGAGGCGTGCGACCGGCACTACGCCCTGGACGAGGGCGTCCTGGTCGAGCACGTGCCGCCGCGCACGCGTCGCGCCCAGGAGGAGGCGGCCCGCGCCCATGCCGTGACCCAGTCGCCCTTCGACAAGACCGGGCCGGCGGCGTACGCCGTGAGCGCGGCGGCCGAGCCCGTCCACGACCCTGTCCACGACCCCGTCCACGAGCCCGTCCACGAGCCCGAGCCCGAGCCCGAGTCCGAGCCCCAGCCGGAGCCCGTCCCGGAGCCGGAGCCCGGCCCGGAGCCGGAGCCCGAGCCGGAACCCCAGCCCCAGCCCGAGCCGGAGGAGCCCGAGCCGGAGCCCGCCCGCGCTCCGGAGCGCTCGCCGTTCGCCCGGCCTCTCGACGACCGGTGAGGCCGCGATGACCAGGGCTACCCGCGGCGCGCGTTCGCGTCGAGGCACCCTGCTGACGCTGGTGGCGATGACGGCCGTGGTCACTGCGGGCGTGGTGACCGTGCTCGGGTTCGGCGACGTGCTGCGCGAGTGGTCGGTCGAGGCCGGCGCCGACGAGGACCAGGCGATCACCATCTCCCGGTGGCTGTCCCTGCCTCTCCTGGTGATCGGCGCGGTCGCCGTACCCGCCGTCGGGCACGAGCTGTCCATCGCGCGGCGCGAGGAGGTCGGCCTGGCCCGGTTGCGTGGTGTGCACGGCCTGCGGATGGTGGTCCTCCTCCTGGCCGAGCCCCTGCTGGCGGTCGTCGTCGGCGCGCTCGCGGGGCTGGCGCTGGGCCTGGCCGGCACCTGGCTGACCAGCCGGTGGTGGCTGGACGAGCCGGGTGTCGGCGCGTCGGCGTACTCCCTCGGTGCCGCCGCACTGGTCGTGGTCGTCGCGATGGTTGCGGTGTCGGCCGGGATGCTCGCGGCCAGCCGTGAGCCGTTGTCGGACCAGGTGAGCATCGCGACCAGGACGCGCCCCGCGACCGCGTGGTCGCTGTTCGGCAGCGTGCTCGTGCTGGCCGGGGCGGGGCTCGCGGTCTACCGCAGCGGCCGGCAGGCCGAGCCCGACCTGCTCGTGCTGGCGGGTCCGGCGCTCGTCGGGCTCGCCGCCGGGCAGCTCACCGTCTGGCTGCTGCGTGGTGTGGCCCGGCTTGCCCAGGCACGGACGACGGGCAGCACCCTCCCGGCGTTCCTGGCCACCCGGCGCGTCGGCCGCGGTGCCGACCGAGGCACCTCCCTGCGGCTGCTCGTCGCCGCCGGGGCCGTCGCCACCCTGGCCGCCACCGGAGCCGCGGGGGTGTCGGGGTGGACCGACGACAGCGCCCGGCTGACCAGCGGGGCGCCGTACCGCGTGGACTTCGACCTGAGCGCCCAGGAGGCGTCGGCCACGGCCGCCGAGCTCGACCCGCAGAGCCGCTGGCTGGCGCCCGCCGTGCTCGTCAGCGACGACTCACCCACGCGCCGACGCGCCTTCGTCGACACCGCGCGCTACGAGGAGCTCGTCGGAGACTTCTACGCCGGGACGCCCGCGGCCGACGTGACCGACGACCTGGCCGGGTTACGCACCGAGGCGCGGCCTCCGGCGGTGGGTGACCGGCTCACCGTCGCCGCCGACGCGTTCCCGACCCGGGTCACGGGTGCCGGGCCACAGGCCATCGGAGCCGCCGAGATCACGCTGGACTACGTCACCGCGGCCGGCTCGCCTGGCACGGCGATCGTGCGCCTGCTCGGCGCCGACGAGGGCCAGGTCTCGGGGAGCACCGAGCTCGAGGAGTGCCGGCAGGGCTGCGTCGCCAAGGACCTGGCGGTCGCGACGGGCGTGGAGTTCCAGGGCGACTTCTTCACGCTGGGCGACGACTTCTTGACCAACGACGACGGGCGGCGCACCACGATCCTGCGCAGCCTCAGGCTCGGCGACACCGAGCTGCTCGACGACGACTGGACGGTCACCGGCGCCGAGAACCTCTCCGACGAGGAGCTGGGCATCATCGAGCCGACCGGCGACGGCGGGCTGCAGCGTGACCACCGGCCGCTCGGGCACGGTGCGCGCATCGCCCGCGTCGCTGGTGCGACCGACGCCGGTGCTCGCGACCGAGCAGCTCGCCTTCGGCGAGGGGGGTCCGGTCGTGGCAGGCCCGGGCGGCGACGCAGAGCCCGGCCGAGATCACCGCGGAGCTGCCCGGACTGCCGCTCGTCGGAGGCGCCGGGCTGCTCGGCGACCTGCCGGCCGCGCTCTACGGCAGCGGCCCCACCGTGCCCGCGGCGCAGGTCATGGTGCTGGCGGCCGCGGACACCCCCGACAACGTGCTGGCCCAGCTGCGTCAGGCAGGTGGCACCGTGCGGACGCTCGAGGACATCGAGTCCGCCACCCGCCTGGAGACGGGCGCCGTCACGGCGTGGGCGTACGCCGTCATGGCCGGCTGCTGCCTCGCGGTCGCGCTCCTGGCGATGGCGGCGTCGGCGGCGCGCCAGCGGGCGGCGTACCGCATCGACGTCGCCTCCCTCCGCGTGGTCGGTGTCCCGACGCGGCAGATCCGCTCCGCGGGCATCGGCGAGCTGGTGCTGCTGGCCGCCGTCGCGGTCGTCGCGGGCACCGCAGCCGGCCTGCTGGCCGCCCGGCTGCTCCTCGACGCCCTCCCGCTGGCCCAGGTGCCGGAGTTCTCGGTGCCGCTGGAGGCGGCGTCCCCGATCCTGCCCGCTGTCGCGATCGGCCTGCTGCTCGCGCTCCTGGTCGCGGTCGTCGCGGGCCGGGGTCGACGGCTGGATCTCGACGACACCCGACCGGCGATCCTGCGCGACGAGCAGGCTGTCGACCCGGCCGTCGACCGGCCCAGCCCGGCGGTCGCCCGATGACGAGCACAGTGAGCGGGACGATGACCGGCACGATGGCCGGCGCGGTCCTGCGTGGCATCCGCTCCCGCTCGCTCCTGTCCGTGGGGTCGGTGCTGCTGATCGTGCTGGCGATCGGCTCGGCGATGCTCGGCCCCGTCTTCCAGGTCGCCGTCACCAAGTCCTACGTGGTGACCAGGCTCAACGACGCGCCACCCCGCGCGACCGGTGTGAGCCGCCTGCTCGTGCCCGACCCGGGCTTCCCGGGCGGCCCGCAGGCCGGGGTCGACCTCGCCGTCGACGAGACCCTCGCGCGTGACGAGGGGCCGTTCACGGCGCCCACGACGCAGCTCGAGACCACGCGGGTCGAGGGCGGCGTCAACAACCCCGACGGGTCACCGGGCCTGGTCCGGCTGCTCGCCAGGGACGGCGCCTGCGAGCACCTCGAGATCACCGGACGCTGTCCGACCAGCCCGGGCCAGGCGCTGGTCCTGGGTGGCGACGCGGAGTACGCCGGGCTCGAGATCGGCGACCAGATCCCGCTCACCGGCGGGCTGGCCAACGTCACGATGGTCGGCACCTACCGGGTCCCCGCGTCGGAGGAGGAGTTCTGGTACGACCTGACGCGGTTCGACAGCGTCCCGCGGGACACCGACGACATCTCCGGCGACGTCGACCCCTACATGCCCGGGCCGCTAGTCGTGGATACCGCAGCGTTCGACGCCGTTCCCGACGACCTGTGGCGGGTGCGCGTCGACCACCGCCTCGTCGTGCCCCCCGACTGGACCGACGCCGACCTGTCGGCCGCGGCGGCATCGGCCGCGGCGGCCGCGGGTGATCCGGTGCAGATCGAGGGCGCGTCCCTCGCCGGCGACGCCCTCGGTGACCTGCCGGCCCTGCTGGCGGAGGTGCGCTCCCAGGAGGACACCGCCCGCAACTCCATCGCCCCGGCTGTCCTGTCCCTGGTGCTGGTCGCGCTCGCCCTGCTGATGCGTCTGCTCACGGCGGCCAGCGAGCTGCGCATGCCTGAGCTGGCCCTGGCGTCGCTGCGGGGAGTGACCGAGCGGCGCCTGTGGGGGCTCGGCCTGGTCGAGCCGTTCGCCCTGCTGCTCCTCGCGGTGCCGCTCGGCGTCGCTGCGGGGCTCGCGCTGGCCGCGGTGCTCGTCCAGTGGTGGCTCGTGCCCGGACTGCCGCTCCCGCTCCCCGCCGAGGCCTGGGCGGCGGCCGGCCTCGTCACCCTGGCCACTGCCTCCGTCGCCGTCCTCGCCGTGGGCCTCGTGCTGCGCGACACCCTCTCGTCCCAGCTCGCGGGCCTCAAGCGACCGACGGCCAGCGTCGGGCGGGGTTGATCGCCGAGCTCGCCCTCTTCGCCATCGCAGGGGGGATGCTCGTCTCCCAGCTGTCTGCCGGGCAGGCCAGCCAACCCGACATCACCGACATGGCGCTGCCCGTCGTCCTCGCGGTGGTGGCAGGGCTGCTGGCGACGCGGCTCATCGGCTGGCTGGCAAGGCGCTCCAGCCGGCGCGGAGGCGGCCGTTCGTTGCCGGGCTTCGTGACGGTGCGCGCGCTCGGTCGGCGACGCGAGGGCACGCTGGTGATCCTGCCGATCACCGCCGCCATCGCGGTCGGTGTCTTCGCCGTCGGTGTCTACGACTCCGCGGCCGACTGGCGTGCCAGCGTGGCTGCCACCGCGGCGCCTGCCACGGAGATCTGGTCCACCAGCCGCACCATGAGCCAGGCCGTCGACCTGACGCAGGAGCTCGACCCCGAGGGCGAGCACCTGATGGCGCTGGCCGAGTTCTTCGCGCCCGGCGCGCGGCTCAGCGTGGTCGACGGCCCGCGGATGGCATCGGTGCTGTCGTGGCCCGACGACTGGACGCCCGGCACCACGGAGCAGGAGGTGCAGGAGCTGATCCAGTCGCGCGGCACGACGCCGAGCTTCACCGGACGCCGGATCGGGGTCACGGCCGACCAGCAGCTGACGACCGACGAGGACGTCACCCTCGAGCTGCGGCTCTCCACCTCGGTGGGCGAGACGAAGGACGTCTATCTCGGCCCCTTCCCCGCCGGCGCATCGACCCAGAGTCGCCCCGCGCCGTACTGCCGCAACGGCTGCCGCATCGAACGCATGACCCTCGGCGGACCGGCCGCGAGCAAGATCGCCATGTCCGGGACGTTCTTCGTCGACGACTTCGTCGTCGACGGTGCGCCGCTCGAGGGCGCTGCGACGGAGGCCGGCTGGTCCTTGTCCGAGGGCGTCGGCAGCGCGCTCGCGCCCGGCCAGACGGCGACCGTCGAGGTCGTCGACGACCGGTTGCGCATCGACGTCGACAGCGCCGGCAGCACCGCCTTCGTCCGGATGGCTCCCGGCGAGCTGGCGCCTGCCCGGCCGGTGGTGGTCGGCGTCCAGGCCGACGACCTGCTGGGCGACGACCCCGAGGCGCCGACCCTCCCGATCTCGGGGATCGCCGTCCCGGTGGAGAAGGTCCTCTCGGCCGAGAGCCTCCCGATGCTCGGCCCGTCAGGCATCCTCATCGACTACCGGATGCTGGTGAGCGACCGGCAGCTCTACAACAACACGTTCACCGTCTACGTCGCGGTCGACGCCGACGCCCCGGCGGCCCTGAAGGCGCAGCTGACCGACCGCGGCCTCAGCGTCAACCGGACCCTCGCCGAGGAGCAGCGCATCCTCGACCAGGGTGCCTATGCGCTCGCCCTGCGGCTCTACGCCGTCGCTGCCATTCTCGTGCTGCTGATGGCCATGGCCGGGCTCTTCGTCTCCACCGCCGTCCAGCTGCCGGCGCGCCGTCGCGACGCGGCGGCGATGCGGGTGGTCGGCGTACCGCGCAGAGTGGTGGTCTCCGCGGTGGCCCGGGAGTTCCTGGCGGTTCTCGGCGGTGCCGCGGTGGCGGGCATCGCAGCGGGAGCGCTGGCGCAGTACGTCGTGCTGCGCACGATCAGGCTCGGCTACGTCGAGGCGCTGGTGACCCCCCGGCTCGTGCCGTCCGTCGACGTCGTCCAGCTCGCCATCATCGCGGCCGCCACGGCCGCCGGCTTCGCGACGTTCGCGTTCGTGAGCGCGACGCTCACCGTGCGCGGCGCGAGGGGCGCGACGCTGCGCGAGACCGCGCGCTGAGTCTGAGCCTGCTGGCGGACGGGGGTGTGCGCTCTGAGTGAGTTGGGAAACTGAGAGAAATTGAGAGAGCGTGAAAAATGACCACTTCTCAGTTACGCTCAGTTTCATGGACCTCACGGCGCTCCTGGATCAGATCGACCGCGGCTCGCCGGCAGACTCGTTGGAAAGTGACCGCATCGAGTTCAAGCAGTGCGACCCGAGCGTCAAGCGCACCTTAGAGATTCTCGCTGATGCGGTCGTCTGCCTGGTCAATGCTCAGGGCGGTCACATCATCCTTGGAGTCGCGGACGTCGGGGGCGGGCCAAGTGCCGTCACAGGCGTGCCTGCGGACTACACCGTCGACATCGTTGCCCGCGGCGTCTTCAACCGCACTCGCCCACCGTTGTCGGTCGCCGTCGACGAAATGCTGCATGGCTCGCAGCGCGTCATGCACCTGACGATTCCCAAGGGCGTCACCTTCTACTCGAACGCAAAGGGAACGAGCACACGCCGCGTCGGTGGAGAGTGCCGACCCTTTCCACCCGAGGAACAACGCCAGGCATTGGCCTCCCGGGGACTCTACGACTGGTCGGGCCAACCCTCGGCTGGCGACGTCGCCGACCTTGACCCCGTTGAGATGGCCCGGCTTCGCCGACTGCTTTCGGTTGCCGGCAAGTCGGAGATAGCGAGACAGGAGGACGCGCGGCTCCTCACCGAGCTGCGACTTCTCATCGATGGGATCCTGACCTGGGCTGGCTTGCTCCTTCTCGGTACCGGTGACGCACTCGCCCGACTTCTGCCGACCTACGGCTACGGCTATCAGTACCGGCAGTCGCCAGGCGCCGAGAGCGGCTCTCGGCTGCGTGAGGCTCGACCAATTCTTGCGGCTGTCGAACAGCTCATCGATGTCATCGAGTCGCGGCGAGCAGTGCACCCGCTCAACGTGGCGGGAGGAGTGCAACTCCAGCTACCCGACTACCCGTCGCCAGCTGTGCGGGAGCTGATCGTGAATGCCTTGGTACACAGGGACTTCGAAGTCACGGGCACCATCGAGGTCGAGCATTCTCCAGAGCGGCTCATGGTGAGCAGCCCCGGCGGGCTGGTTTACGGTGTGACACCCGAGAACATCCTCACCCACCCGTCGACGCCCCGGAATCGGCTGCTCATGGAAACCGTCACGATGCTCCAAGTCGCGGAGCGGACGGGCCAGGGAGTAGACCGGGCCTACCGGGAAATGCTCCGGTCGGGCAAGCCCCCACCCTCGTATGAGGACCACGAGACCCGCGTCGTGGCTCGGTTGGATGGTGGCGTTGGGAACGACGCCTTCGTCAGGTTTCTCAACTCGGACTTCATGGAGTCATCGCTGACCGTGGATGTCGAGATCTTGCTCGCCATCGCTCACCTACGCACCCACAAGAGCATCACTGCGATCGAGCTCGCTCCTCAGATTCAACGCTCGCAGGGTGACGCCCACCGAGTTCTGGCGCTTCTGGCCGATCGGGGCCTCATTGCGCCAAGCAGGCGCACGGCGCGACAGGCGGTCCCCCGCTATGCGCTCACCGCAGAGGCGCTTACCGCCATGGGGAGGGCTGTGGCGTACCACCGATCCACAGGCGATGACCGCGATCAGAAGGTGATGGAACACGTCGATGAGTACGGATATATCACCAACCAAACCCTGCGGCGTCTGTTCGACCTCAACGTGTATCAAGCACGCGACTTCCTCAAGGACTTACAGCGGCGCGGCCTTCTGCAGAAGCTCGACGACCGATCGGGAGGTCGGGGCGTTCGCTACGGGCTGGCTGGAGGGTTTGACTTCACCCGCAGGCCAGACCACGTCTCCGATTAGCCAGACCGCGTGCTGCTGGGACTGTCCCCCCGGCGCCTCGCCTCGCCGACCAGCCTCAGCGGCCGAGGAAGCGGGCCCACCCGCTCTGCTGTCCCGCGGGGGCGCCGTCGGCGCACTCGCACAGGTCGTCGGGGGCGAAGCCGGCCAGCGCCTGGTCGACGTGGTCGCCGCACCCGGCCCAGGTGACCTTGCCGCACTCGCGACAACGCACGGCGTGGCACATGGGCGGGTCCTTCCCGGGGGCGGGCGTGAGCTTCCAGCGTACGGACCCCCGTCAGCCGACGACCGCGCGGGCCGGCGGGTCGTCGTCGTCGCGCTGCTCGTCGGCGAAGAGGCAGAACGGGTGCCCGGCAGGGTCGAGCAGCACCCGCACGTCGTCCTGGGGCTGGTACGCCGCGAGGCTGGCCCCGAGCGACTCGGCATGGGCAACCCCGGCCGCCAGGTCGTTGACGCCGATGTCGAGGTGGACCTGCATCTGCTGATCGCCCGGCTCGCCCGGCCAGCTCGGCGGGACGTGCCCGTCCTCGAGCTGGAAGGCCAGCCCGGTGGTCCGACCCGGCGGGCGCACCTTCGCCCAGTCGGGCTCGGACTCCGCGACGTCCCAGCCGAGCAGGGCCGCGTAGAACCGGGCCAGACCCTGGGGGTCGGGAGTCCCGATCACGGTGGAGGACAGACGGGTGCGCAGCTCGCTCATGCCCCCACGATATGAATGTTTCCGGCGGCTCGTCGTGCATGCCTGTCGAATGTGCACGGCGTCGTTCGTGGCAGAGGTGGAAGGTCCCGCGAGGGGACCGTGACCGAGGAGGAACCCCGATGACGCAGTACATGCTGTCCGTCCACGACGTCGTGGACGCGAACGACGCCCCGACCGACCCCGCCGAGCTGCAGAAGATCTACGACGACGTCGACGTGTTCAACGAGAAGGTGCGAGCCGCCGGCGCCTGGGTCTTCGCCGGTGGGCTGTTGCCGATCGACGCGGCGACCTGCGTCGACAACACCAGCGGGCAGAACGTCGTGACCGACGGGCCGTTCGCGGAGTCGAAGGAGTACCTCGGTGGCTTCTGGATCATCGAGGCGCCCGATCTCGACGCAGCCCTGAAGTGGGCCGCGGAGGGCTCGAAGGCCTGCGCCGGCAAGGTCGAGGTCCGACCGTTCCAGGCCGAGTGACGCGTCCCCATTGACGGAGCTGTCGGAGCAGATCGAACGCGTCTTCCGCGAGGAGCACGCGAGGGTCGTCGCGTCATTGGCCCGCCGCTTCGGTGATCTCGACATCGCCGAGGAGGCAGCGGGCGAGGCGCTGGTCCTCGCGCTGGAGAAGTGGTCCGTCGACGGACTGCCCCCGAATCCCGGGGGCTGGCTCACCACCACCGCCGGCAACAAGGCCATCGACCGGATCCGCCGCGAGGGACGCCGCGACGACAAGCACCGCCAGGCCACCATGGAAGCCGAGCGCCGCGGGACCACGACCCCGCACCGGTCGAGCACACCGGAGTGATCGAGGACGACCGTCTCCGGCTGGTGTTCACCTGCTGCCACCCGGCCCTGGCCCCCGAGGCCCGGGTCGCCCTGACTCTGCGACTGATCGCAGGGCTCACGGTGCCGGAGATCGCCGGCGCCTTTCTTGTCCCCGAGACAACGTTGGCCCAGCGCCTGACCCGGGCCAAGAAGAAGATCAAGGACGCCAACATCCCCTACCGCGTGCCGGAGGCCGACGACCTGCCCGACCGGCGTACCGCCGTGCTCGCGGTCGTCTACCTCGTCTTCAACGAGGGCTACCTCGCCACCAGTGCCTCCACGTCCGAGGCGCCGATCCGCGGCGAGCTCTGCGCCGAGGCGATCCGGCTGGCGCGGCTGCTGCGCGAGCTGATGCCGGACGATCCCGAGGTGGCCGGGCTGCTCGCGCTGATGCTGCTGACCGAGGCGCGTCGTCCGGCGCGCTACGTCCACGGCGCTCTGGTGCCGCTCGGCGAGCAGGACCGGGCGCTGTGGGACGCGTCGCTGGTGGCCGAGGGACACTCCCTGGTGCGCGAGTGCCTGGCGCTGAACCGTCCCGGGCACTACCAGCTGATGGCCGCCGTCAACGCCGTGCACACCGACGCGGTCTCGACCGCCACGACCGACTGGTCGCAGATCGCGACCCTCTATGCGCAGCTGTACGCCGTGTCACCCACCCCCGTGGTCGCGCTGAACCGGGCCGTCGCCGTCGCCGAGCTCGACGGCCCGGCGGTGGGGCTCGCCCTGCTCGAGCCGCTGGCCCTCACGGCGTACACCCCCTGGCACGCGAGCCGTGCCGACCTCCTGCGCCGCCTCGACCGCCACGACGAGGCCCGCGCGGCGTACGACGACGCCATCGCCACCAGCGACAACGAGGCCGAACGAGCCTGGCTGAGGGGCCGCCGCGACTCGCTGTAGAAGCGAGTCTGGGTCGGAGTCGGCGCTGTTGTCGGGCGCACGGGGGTCGAGTCGGCGCTTTGTCGGGCGCACGGGGGTCGAGTCGGCGCTGTTGTCGGGCGCACGGGGGTCGAGTCGGCGCTTAGTCGACTTCCTGTCCCGGCACTCGACTCGCCTTCGGTCGACGAAGCGCCGACTCGACGTGCCGCTCGTCCCCGCTCGCGGCTCACGCTTCGCTGTTGGTCAGCGCCTCGGGTGATCGTCCCGAAAACTCTTGTGTGGGAGCGACTGTCGTGCGTACTATCACGATATATCGCGAGTGTTCTCGCGACAGGTCGTGAGGAGGGCAGGATGGGACAGCAGGACTTCGGGCGGCAGTTCGCCCGGTTCGTGGACCAGCAGTGGGGGCAGCACCGCCGCGGCTGGGAGGGCCACGGCGCGAGCAGCACGAGCAGCTGGGGTGGTGAGTGGGGCGGCCAGCGTGGCCAGAAGAGCGGCCCGCCCCCGTGGGTCGTCGGGCTCTTCGGCCTCACGCAGGGCGACCAGGGGCGCGGTCCGCGGGTCCGTCGTGGGGATGTGCGCTCCGCGATCCTCGACGTGCTGCGTGGTGAGCCGATGAACGGCTACCAGCTGATCAACCAGATCGCCGAGCGCAGCTCGGGCGCCTGGAAGCCGAGCCCCGGGTCGGTCTACCCGACCCTGCAGCAGCTCGAGGACGAGGGCCTCGTGGAGGCCGACGCCGAGAGCGGTCGGCGGACGTTCCGGCTCACGGCCGACGGTGAGCGCTACGTCGACGAGAACGCCGGCGACCTCGCCGAGGTGTGGGCGCCCTTCGAGGCCCGGACCGGCGGGGGCGAGCGCAGCGAGGAGCGCACCGACTACGGATCGCTCAAGCCCGAGATCGGGCAGGTCATGAGCGCGGTCTGGCAGATCATCTCCTCCGGCTCGGAGCGGCAGCGCCGCGAAGCGGTCGAGGTGCTGGTCGAGACCAGGCGCAAGCTCTACGGGATCCTCGCGGAGGGAGACGCGGAATGAGCCAGACGAGCCCGGTGCCGAACGGGCCCGACGGCCTGCGGCTCTCCGACGCCGAGCGGGAGACCGTGAGCCAGGCGCTCGGCGAGCACTTCGCGCAGGGCCGCCTCGACGCGGACGAGCACGCGGAGCGGCACGAGCGGGTGTGGTCGGCGAAGACGCGCGGCGAGATCCCGCCGATCTTCTCCGACCTCCCGGGCGGCTCGCCCCTCCACCCGGCGCCGCCCCGGACCGATCGGCCGTCGCCGACCACGCCGCCATGGGTGGCGCCGTCGCGCTACACCCGGCCGCGACGCCTGGGCATCCCTGTCCCGGTCAAGATCGCCGTCGGCATCGTCGTCGCGGTGCTGGTCATCACGCACTGGTGGCTGGTCCTGATCGCGCTCGGCGTCGCCTGGATGCTGAGCCACCGGGGCGACCGCCGGGCGCGTCGCGCGCAGCGGTCGGTACGCCGGCCACGGCCGCTGCCAGCCGCGCGGTGGCTGGTCGACGACCTGAGCCTCGATCAGGCGGGACCGGGTGGTCGCGGCCGCGCGGGTACGCCGGCCACGGTCGTCCCGGCGGGAACGTCGCGACTGACCACCGCACCCGCTCCGACGACCGCCTCCTCGCCGACGACGACTCCCGAGAGGATCTGGGCTCCGCCCCCGATCCGGGCCCCGCGTCGCAGCACGGCGGGCGTCGGCGTCGTCGGCCGGCTGCTCATGGTCATCCCGGCGAGCACCGCCACCATCGGTCCGAGGAAGCAGTCGTCCTCGACCACGACGCCCGTCGCCAGCCCGCAGTAGCCCTGCATCCGGACCCGGTCGCCGACCACGGCGCGGGCGCCGACGGTGCTGGCGTGGCCGATCGAGGCGCCCACGCCGAGGCGAGCGCTCTCGCGCACCAGGCTGTGGTCGCCGACGTACACCTCCGCGCCCAGCACAGCCCCGGCACACACGACCGCATGGCTGCCGATGATGACGCCGTCGCCGATCGTCGTCGTCGCCGCCACGGCGGGTGGGCTCGCCGACCGCGTGCCGAGGGCGGGCACCTTGCCGAGGATCGCGCCGTCCTCGAGGGTCACGCCCCTCCCGAGCACCACGCCGGCATGGAGGACCACGTTGGCGCCGATCACCGCGTCGGGCGGGATGTCGACGCCTTCGGCCACCAGCAGCTGGGGGGCGCGGGCCGATGACGTCAACGGGCCCGTCACGAGCGATCCGGGGCGACGGGCGGGAGCACGCGCAAGGCGATACCGAGCCGCACCCAGCGCCGCCTCAGCAGATCGTCGTAGCGTCGGCGCAGGGCCTGTCGGCGCCGGGTCGCGCGCGCCTGATGCCGTAGCGCGGCCGCCCGGAGCTCGCGCTCCGCGACCAGCGCCGCCTCGGCGTCGGCACCCCGTGCCTCGGACGCCTCGAGACGACGGGTGACCTGCTCGACCTGGTCCCGGGCCTGCTGCGCCTGCACCTCGATGCGGTGGAAGTCGGCACGAAGGACGTGCAGCTCGCGCTCGGCGCGCCACCGCATGCGGACGAGGCGGGCCAGCTCGGCGGCCTCCGTCACGCCGGGGGACACCTGGGGAGCAACCTCGGTGAGGAGACCGACCAGCTCCTGCGCATGGGTCCGGGCCTGGTGGTGCTTGAGCACGAGGGTGCGATTGACGTGCCCCATGGCGGGGTCGTAGGCGGCGAGGTCGTCGCGGAGCCGGGCCGCGTCGATGACCTCGGGGAAGGCCTGACCACCGATGCTGTCCGCCTCGATGGCGGGGTAGGTGTCCGCCGTCACCCAGCCGTCGCTCCCGTACGCGTCGAAGACATAGGCCGGACGACCACACGACATGGCCTCCAGGATCGCGCGGCCCTTGCCGACGACGATGTCGGCCGCGGCGATGTCGTCCTCCGGGTGCAGCGTCGGACGTGTCCGGTGGCCGACCTGCACGATCTCCACGCCCAGCGCGGACCAGCCGTCGACGATGAACCGCCGTGCCTCTCCCTGGAGATAGCTCCCCAACAGCAGCACACGCCGTGGCGTGGCCGCGGCCGGCCCGCGTGGCACGAGCCGCTCGGTGTCGATCGGCTGACGGAGCCGGACGATGCGCAGGCTGGCGTCCATCGTGGCCACGCGGCGGTGCACGCGGTCGCTCATCACGACCACGGCGGACGCCACCCCCGGCACCAGCGGCGGCTGTTGCAGGTCGAACATGGCGCTGTGGCAGACGAAGACCTGCGGCACGCCGGGCCACACCTCGACCAGCTCGTACGCCGTGGCGGCGTCCTGGGGTACGGCGACATCGGCGGGCTCGCCGAGCTCGTCGAGCTCGCCCACGACCTCGACCCCGCGACCGCGCGCCAGCTCGGCCATCTGTCCGAGCCGGGGGGAGTAGATCCGGACGTCATGCCCGAGCCGGAGGAGCTGCTCGGCCAGCGTGAGCACGTAGGTCTCGGTTCCGGCGATGCCGTCGAAGCTCTCGGTGGCGAGCAGGATGCGCACGGGGAAGAGGTTAGTGGTCCGTTTCTCGGGGTCCACGCGGCCCAGGCAGCCCACGCGGTCCAGGCGGTCCAGGCGGTCCAGGCGGTCCAGGCACGCACGGGGGGCCGGCGAGACCGCCGCTGGCGCCCTGCGGGTCCCCGGGAGCAGGATCGAGGCCATGACCGAGACCGTCGACGCCACCGCCAGGTTCCGCGCCGCCCGCGACCAGCTCCTCGAGCTGCGCGGTGAGCACGAGCGTGCCGTCGCGGAGTTCGTCTTCCCCGACGTGGGCGAGGAGTGGAGCTGGGCGGTCGACTGGTTCGACGCCTTCGCGCGCGGCAACGACAGGCCCGGGCTCGTCATCGTCGAGGAGGACGGCAGCGACCAGAGCCTGACCTTCGACGAGCTGGCGCACCGCTCCGACCAGGTGGCGGTCTGGCTGCGCGACCGAGGTGTGGGCAAGGGCGACGCCGTCATCGTCATGCTCGGGAACCAGATCGAGCTCTGGGAGACGATGCTCGCGGTTGCCAAGCTCGGCGCGGTGATCATGCCCACCACGACGGCGGTCGGCCCGGCCGACCTGCGCGACCGGATCGAGCGCGGCAGCGCACGGTTCGTGGTGTGCAACCCGGCCGATGCCGCCAAGCTCGACGACGTGCCGGGCGACTACACGCGCATCGGCGTCGGCCGGGTCGACGGTGCCGCAGGGGAGTGGCACGACCTCCGCGCGGCGTACGAGCTCGGCACGGTCACCGTCGAGCATCCCGGCACCGGCCCCGACGACCGGCTGCTGCTCTACTTCACCAGCGGCACGACCTCGCGGCCCAAGCTGGTCGAGCACACCCAGGTCTCCTATCCGCTCGGACACCTCACCACGATGTACTGGCTCGGCCTCCAGCCGGGCGACGTCCACCTCAACATCTCCTCGCCCGGCTGGGCCAAGCACGCATGGTCGTGCTTCTTCGCGCCGTGGAACGCCGAGGCGACCGTGCTGGTCTACAACTACGCGCGCTTCGACGCGGCAGCCCTGCTCACCCAGCTGCGCGAGCGCGAGGTCACCAGCTTCTGCGCGCCGCCGACGGTGTGGCGGATGCTCATCAACGCCGATCTGTCCGGCGGGCCGGGTGCGCTGCGGGAGGTGATCGGCGCAGGCGAGCCGCTCAACCCCGAGGTGATCGAGCAGGTACGCCGGCAGTGGGGTCTGACCCTGCGCGACGGCTACGGGCAGACCGAGACCACGGCGCAGATCGGCAACACGCCCGGCTCGCGCGTGAAGCCGGGCTCCATGGGCCGCCCGCTGCCCGGAGTCCCCGTCGCCCTGGTCGACCCGGCGACGGGACAACGGGTCGACGGTGTCGGCGAGGGCGAGATCTGCCTGGTCCTGGACGAGCCGCGTCTCGACGGGCCGGGCGGGCGGCCGCTGCCGCTGATGACGGGCTACCTCACCGACGACGACCGCACCGACGACGTACCCCCGTCCGAGGCCGGCGGTCTCTACCACACCGGTGACATCGCCGAGCGCGACGCGGAGGGCTACATCACCTACGTCGGCCGCACCGACGACGTCTTCAAGGCCAGCGACTACAAGATCAGCCCGTTCGAGCTGGAGTCGGTGCTGATCGAGCACCCAGCCGTCGCCGAGGCCGCCGTCGTCCCCGCCCCCGACGCGGTCAGGCTCGCCGTCCCCAAGGCGTACGTCGTGCTCGCGCCCGGCCACGAGCCGTCGCGCGAGACGGCGTACGCGATCCTCAAGCACGCGCGCGAGAACCTCGCGCCCTACCTCCGGGTCAGGAGGATCGAGTTCGCCGAGCTGCCCAAGACGATCTCGGGCAAGATCCGCCGGGTCGAGCTGCGTGCCCGCGAGGTCGAGCTCGCCCGGGGCGAGGGCGCGACCGAGGAGTGGCGCGACGACCAGTTCCCCGAGCTGAAGGGCTGAGACCGAGCAGCGCTCTGGCCGGCCCGCGCAGTCCCCGGTCGGGGCGCGGTTCCAGTCAGCGCAGGCAGGCACCCGCCTCGTCGCGCTCGACCGCGATGCAGGTGTTGTTGCGCTTCTCGTCGCCGCGGTAGGTGTCGGTGCCGTCGCCGCCGTCGAAGAGGTCCGCCGCCTTGAAGTCGCCGAAGAACTGGTCGTCGCCGCCGAGCCCGAAGAACGACGTGCCGGCGCTGAAGGTGACCTGCACGAAGTCGGCCGCGGCCGTGCCGCGGATCGTCCACCTCCGCTGGCCGTCGGGGAAGATCCTGGCCGCCCAGGCGAGCTCGACCGTCGTGCCGCCGACGTCCGCGAGCCCCGTGGCGAGGTCCCACACGACCGCCCGGGGGCTGATCACCGACAGGCTCTCGCGTACGTCCTCGCGCGGGCCCATCGAGATGCGCTCGCCCTTCTTGCCCATCACGTCGTCGGTCACCTCGTCGCGCCCGCGGCCGGCGTCGATGTCGTCCGGCGTCCGGCCGTGCTCGAAGATGTCGTCGTTGCCCGACCCGCCACGGATCACGTCGCGGCCCTTGGCGCTCTCGATGTCGTCGTCGCCCGCGCCCAGGTCGACCACGTCGTCGCCGTCGCGGATCTCGACCCGGTCGTCGCCGCCCCCGGTGCTCACCTCGTCGTCGCCACCCGTGCCGATCGTCTTCCCGCCGAAGCGGAACCTGCCGTCGTCGTCGGCGGCGACCTCGTCGTCGCCCGGTCCGGTCCTGATGGTGTCGTCGCCTGCCCCGCCGCTCACGCCCACCGGCTGCCGCGAGCCGCGCACCTTGTCGTCGCCGGAGCTGAGCACCAGCCACATCGGGCGCACGACGATCCGGTCGCGGCCGGCGCCGACCGCGGTTCCCGAGCGCAGGTCGACCGAGACGCCGTGGGCGGCGTCACCGAAGCTGACCACGTCGACTCCGAACGACGAGACCTTCTCGGGGCCGTCGTTGGCCCCGGAGTCGAGCCGGTCGTCGCCCGGACCCCCGATGATCTCGTCGCCGGCCCTGACCTGCGTGCCCTCGACGAGCTGCACCCCGCCGCGGCCGCCGTCGAGGCGGTCGTCGCCTGCGCCGCCGTCGAGCAGGTCGGCACCGTCGCCCCCGCAGAGGACGTCGTCGCCCCCCAGCCCGAAGATCCGGTCCTGGCCGGCCAGACCGGAGATCACGTCACGCCCCGGACCACCGCGCAGGACGTTGTCGCCCGCGGTGCCGACGATCGTGGCGCGCTCCCCCTGGCACATGACGGCGGCGGCCGCCGAGACAGGCACGGTCACGGCGTACGCCGCGAAGGGTGTGCCGAGGACGGCGAGGCTGACAGCGATGCGGGGGGTTTTCATCAAGGTGTCCCTTCGGTTCCCCCCAGGGTCGCGGGGGAAGTGATCGCGCCGCAAGGCGGTACGGACAGGACTTGACGGCCTACGCTCGGCGGCGATGGACACCACCGCGCCCGCTGACGACCTCGTCGCGCTGGATCGTGCCATCGCCTCGCTCGAGCAGCAGCGGTCGACGCTCGGGGACGACGTGGTCGACGTCGCGCTCGCGTCCATGCGCGACCGTCGCGATGCCCTGGTGTCGAGGCAGCTCGAGCAACGCAGGCGCGTCACCGTGCTCTTCTCCGACCTGGTCGGCTTCACGTTCCTCGCCGACGACCTCGACCCGGAGGACACCCGGACCGTCGTCGACACCTACTTCGCCCGCTGGCGTCGCATCATCGAGGAGCACGGGGGCGAGGTGGAGAAGTTCATCGGCGACGCGGTGATGGCCGTCTTCGGGCTGCGTCGCTCCTACGAGGACGACCCCGAGCGCGCCGTCCGGGCTGCGCTGGCCATGCTCGACGACCTTGCCGACCTCAACGCCGAGCTCGCGGCGACGTACGACCTGACCCTGCGGATGCGCGTCGGCATCGACACCGGTGACGTCGTGGTCAGCACGCTCGGCCGTGGCGACGGCGCCTTCGTCGCGGTCGGATCGACGGTCAACCGCGCGGCGCGGATCCAGGCCGCCGCGCCGGTCGACGGGATCCTCGTCTCCGACAGCACCCAGCGACACGTGCGCCGCACCTTCAACCTCGAGCGGCGCGACGCCCAGCAGTTCAAGGGCTTCGACGAGCCGCTCGACACCTTCGCCGTCGTCTCGGAGCGGCCGCGCACCTTCCGTCCCGACCGCGGCTCCGGCATCGAGGGCGTCGAGACCGAGACGGTCGGCCGCGGCACCGAGCTGGGCGCGCTCGAGGAGCACCTCTACGCCGTCGCCGAGCAGCAGCGGTGGCGGGTGCTCACCGTCGTCGGCGACGCGGGCGTCGGCAAGTCACGCCTGCTCGAAGAGCTCGACGCGCGGCTGTCGGAGAACCCGCTCGTCATCTGGTGGTTCGGGGGACGGGCGCAGCCGTCGGGCTTCAACCGACCGCTCGGTCTGCTGCGCGACCTGCTGGCCGGCCGGTTCGGCATCGCCGAGACCGACGAGCCCGCGGTGGTCCGCGGCAAGCTGGAGGCGGGCTTCGCCCAGGCGTACGCCGGCTCCGGGGCCGACGACAAGGCGCTCCACGACGCCCACCTGGTGGGCGCGTTCGTCGGCTTCGAGACCGACGACCCCGGAGCCGGCGTACCGAGCGACCCACAGGCCCTGCGGGTGGCGGGCACGGTCGCGCTGGCGGAGTACTTCGCCCGGCTGGCCGACCAGTCTCCCGTGCTGATCCAGCTCGAGGACCTGCACTGGGCCGACGACGGGTCGCTGCGCTGGCTGGAGGCGGCCGACGCGGCCCTGCACGACAAGCCGGTCCTCGTGGTCGCGACCGCCCGACCGCAGCTGCGCGAGGAGCGACCGCAGTGGGGTCGCGGCGCCGACCAGCAGCCGCTGGAGCACCACACCCGGATGTGGCTCCAGCCGCTGGCCCGCGACGACGCGCGCAGGCTCGTCCGCGACCTGCTCCGCCTCGTCGAGCACCCCCCCGACGCACTCGTCGACCTCGTGCTCGATGCCGCGGGTGGCAATCCCTTCTACGTCGAGGAGCTGGTCACCTGGCTGGTCGACGCGGGGGTGATCGTCCGCGGCGACCCGTGGCGGGTGGTGCCCGAGCTCGTCGGGAGCGTCCAGGTGCCGCAACAGCCTGCGCGGTGTGCTCCAGGCCAGGCTCGACGCGCTCGACCCCTTGCAGCGATCGGTCCTGCAGCGCGCCGCGGTCGTCGGCCGCGTCTACTGGGACGCCGCCGTCGCGCACCTCGCGGACCATGGCACCGTCGACGTCGGCCGCGTGCACGACGAGCTGCGCCGACGTGAGCTGGTCTTCGAGCACACCGACTCGATCTTCGCGTCGGCCCGCGAGTTCGTCTTCCGTCACGGCCTGCTCCGCGACGTGGCCTACGACGGCGTACTGCGCGCCCACCGCGAGCGTTACCACCGCCTGGCGGGTGAGTGGCTGGCCGAGACGTCCGCGCGGAGCGGCCGGGAGGACGAGTTCGCGGCCGTGGTCGCCGAGCACTTCGACAAGGCGCACGACGGACGTGCGGGCGCGTGGTACCTGCGAGCCGGTCAGCAGGGCACCGCCGTGCACGCACTCGAGGAGGCCAGCCGGCTGCTCGGGCGGGCGCTGGAGCTCGCCGACGATGACCTGGCCCGCTTCGACGCGCTCGTGGCGCGCGAGCGCGTGTCGGACTACCTGGGCGACCGCGCGGCCCAGCAGGCAGACCTCGACACCCTCGACGGGCTGCTGGTGCGGCTGCCCGACGACGCGGACCAGCCGCGTCGGCGTACGGCGGTCCTGATCGCCCGGGCCCGCGTCGACTTCGCGCTCGGCAACTACGACTCCGCCGAGCGCGACGCCGGAGCGGCCGCGGGGGTCGCGGCAGGCGCCGGACTCGGCGTGGTGGAGGCCGAGGCGGTCCTCGTGCACGGCAAGTCGCAGACCTGGCGCGGCAACGGCTCCGGCGCGGCCGCCAGCCTCACCTACGCCCTCGAGCTCGCGCGCGAGCACCGGTCCGCGCCGCTGGTCGCCGAGTCGCTGCGCTACCTCTCGATGCTGGCCAACAACGAGGGCCGCCTCGAGGAGGCCCTCGACCTGGCAGGTGAGTCCGCCGCGGTGTTCCGCGCCGACGGCGACCTCGAGGGCGAGGCCATGGCCCTCGCGCAAGGTGGCGCCTCCGCCTACAACATGGGTCGCCTCCGCGAGGCGCGCGCTGCCCTCGAGCAGACCCTGCCGATCTTCCGCCGCTCGGGACACCGCTATCGCGAGGCCGTGGTGCGCGGCAACCTGGCGGCGATCGTCAGCGCCCAGGGTGAGTACGGCGCTGCCCGCGAGCTGCTGCGCCAGGCGATCGAGGTCAAGCGGCGGCTCCAGGACGCCGAGTCGCTGTGCATCGACCTCCTCATCCTCGGCATGGTCGAGGGCTCGACGGGCGGCTTCGACGCGGCGATCGCCGCCCTGGAGGAGGCCCGCCAGATCGGGGCGTCGCTGGAGGGCCGCAGCCAGGAGATCGACGCCCACAGCCGGCTCGCGATGGTGCACCTCAACCGGGGCGACCTGCGCGCGGCGAAGAGGTCGGCGAAGGCGGCGGTGAGGAAGGCCGGCTCGGCAGCCTCGCCGCTCGACCTCGGCACGGCGCACCTCGCCGCGGCCTACGTCGCCATGGCCGACGGCAACCCGCGCGACGCCTTCGCGTGGTACACCGAGGCGCGCCGGCACTACACGATCGCCGGGAGCGACGTCCTCGCGCGCGAGGCGCGGGCCGGTACGGCGGCGGCGCAGTCGGCGCTCGGGCACCATCCCGCCGCGGTGGCCGCGATCGAGGCGCTGCTGCCGACCCTGCAGACCGCCGGCGCCGAGGGGAGCCTGCGCCCGAGCGGCCTGCTCGCGCACGTCTGGCAGGTGCTGCGCGACGCCGGTGACCCGCGCGCGGCCGCGGCGCTGCGCCGGGCGCGCCGCTACGTGCACCGCACCGCCGAGCGCATCGGCGACGAGGAGATGGCCGCGGGGTTCTTGGCGCTGCCGACGAACCGGCTGCTGCTCGGCGACTGACCAGCCGCGACGCGATCCTCTGGACCGACGCCGGAGATGACGCCGGAGATGACGCCGGATGACCCGATGACGCCGGCAGACGCCGGGAAATGACGAGAGAGCCGGCTCGGCCGCTCGCGCGACCGACCTCGGACCGACTGCCACCCCCTGGCACGGCACGGGTCTCGGGTCCCGCACCCTGCCTGACAGTCGACCGAGCGGGAGCAACTCCCGTCCGGCTCTCGTCCGGCGCTCGAACCGCCCGCTTCCCCCCGGTTGCGGACGGTGCTCACACCGTTGTAACACCGTTATGTAACAGCGTTTTTGATACCCTTGTCAAGTGGGCAGGCCTAAAATCTACGATGAAGGCCTTCGTAGACAACTGATTGCGTTGGCAGCCCGGGCGATCGCCCAGGGCGGCCCCGACGCGCTGGTCCTGCGTCGGCTCGCGCGCACCGCCGGCACCTCCACGACGGCGATCTACACGATCTTCGGCAGCAAGGAAGAGCTCGTCGTCGCTGTCCTCGAGGCAGCGAGCGCGAGCCTGACCGCCGCCCAGGAGGCCGTGCCCGCCACGGACGACCCGCTCGAGGACTTCGCCGAGCTGGGACGCGCCTACCGGCGCTGGGCGCTCGAGCAGCCGGCGCTCTACGACGTCATGTTCGGCCGCTCGGGGCTGCGCGAGATGATCGCCGGCACCGCGCTCGACGTGACCATGCACCCCCTGCTGGACGCCGTTCGCCGCTGCATCGCCGCCGGCGTCCTCCGTGATGTCGACCCGCGGGCTGCGGCGATCTCGATCTGGTCCTCGGTGCACGGGTTGGTCAGCCTCGAGATCGCCGGCTACCTCGAGGACGACCAGGAGGTGCTCGAGGAGCATCTCCTGGCCACGGCGACGTACTGGCTGCCGCCGGACCTGGCACCGCGCGATGGGGCACCCAGGTCCGTCGCGCCCGTCGCCGCCTCCCACTAGCCTCCGTCCGAGGCTCGACACACCCGCTGTCCTGGGAGGCGCGATGACGTCCAGATCCCGCACCATCCGGCTCCTGATCCTGCTGCTCCTGACCCCCGCTGTGGTGCTGCCGCTGCTGGTCGGGCTCTACGACCGGGTCGATCCGACGCTGTTCGACTTCCCGTTCTTCTTCTGGTTCCAGATGCTGCTCATCGTCCTCAGCTGCGTCGTCACCGGCATCGCCTACTTCCTGGCCGAGCACGCCGACCGGCTCGACCGCCGCGCCCGCGCCGACCAGGCCCGCAGCGACCAGGCCCGCGGCGACCAGGGGCGCGGCCGGTGAACGACACCTCGATCGACGGCGTCGCGGTCGCCGTCTTCGTCTTCTTCTTCCTGCTCGTCACCGTCCTCGGCTTCGCCGCCGTGCGATGGCGTCGGGTGGCCAAGCTCGACAACCTCGACGAGTGGGGCCTCGGCGGCCGCGGGTTCGGCACCTTCGTCGCGTGGTTCCTGATCGGCGGCGACCTCTACACGGCGTACACCTTCATCGCCGTGCCCGCGACGATGTTCGCGGGCAGCGCCGTCGGCTTCTTCGCGATCCCCTACGCGACCATCGCCTATCCGCTGATCTTCCTGTTCCTGCCGCGCCTGTGGTCGGTCTCGCACCGGCACGGCTACGTCACGCCGGCCGACTTCGTGCAGGGCCGCTACGACTCGAAGCCGCTCGCGCTCGTCATCGCGATCACCGGCATCGTCGCGACGATGCCCTACATCGCCCTCCAGCTCGTGGGCATCGAGGTGATCCTGCAGGTGATGGGCCTGCAGGCCGGCGAGGACGCCGCCTGGCTGCTGCAACACCTCCCGCTCTTCATCGCCTTCGGCTTCCTGGCGGCCTACACCTACTCCAGCGGGCTCAGGGCCCCGGCGCTCATCGCGTTCGTGAAGGACACGCTGATCTACATCGTCGTCATCGTCGCGGTGCTCTACCTGCCCTCGCAGGTCGGCGGCTGGGACAGCGTCTTCAGCGCCGCCACCGACAGCTTCGACGCCTTCAACGCCGAGAACGCCGACGCCATCGCCGCGGGCCAGGTCAACGGCCGGGTGATGATCCCGCCGGAGGCCGCGCACTGGGCGTACGCCTCGCTGGCCCTTGGCTCGGCGATGGCGCTGTTCATGTACCCCCACTCGATCACCGGCGTGCTCGCCACCAAGAACCGCTCGGTGATCCGTCGCAACGCCGCGCTGCTGCCGGCGTACTCCTTCCTCCTCGGGCTGATCGCCCTGCTCGGCTTCGTGGCCATCGCCGCGGGCGTCCAGGTCGAGAACGCCCAGCAGGCAGTGCCGCAGCTGTTCGAGAACGAGTTCCCCAGCTGGTTCGCCGGCGTGGCGTTCGCAGCGATCGGCATCGGCGCGCTGGTGCCCGCCGCGATCATGTCGATCGCCGCGGCCAACCTGTGGACCCGCAACATCTACAAGGCCTACGTCAACCATCACGCCACCCCGGCGCAGGAGGCCCAGCAGAGCAAGCTCGATGTCGTTGCTGGTGAAGTTCGGCGCCCTCGCGTTCGTGCTGGCCCTGCCCAAGCAGTTCGCGATCAACCTGCAGCTGCTCGGCGGGGTCTGGATGCTCCAGACGTTCCCGGCGATCGTGGTCGGGCTCTACACCCGCTGGTGCCACCGCTACGCGCTGCTGGCCGGCTGGGCCGTCGGCATCGCCTACGGCACCTGGATGGCCTACGGCGTCGCCATCCCCGGCGAGCCCGGCAGCCACTTCGGCGGCCCGCTGGTCACCTTCCCGGGCACGGAGACCCGCGTCTACATCGCCTTCATCGCGTTCCTGGCCAACGTCGTGGTCACCGTCGTCCTCACCGTCCTGCTGCGCGCCCTCGGCGTCGACGAGGGCCAGGACCACACCGACACGTCCGACTACCGCGCCGACGCGGGCGACCCGGGCGTCGAGCCAGTCCTGACACCAGCCTCCAGCGGCGACCGACTCAACCTGTCCTGAGGCCGAGGGCAGCGGGAGACGTGCGCTCCTGCCACAGCCGCAGCCAGTCATCGACCTCGCCGTCCACCAGCCCCGAGTGGTCCACCAGCAGCACGCCGGCGTCGACGGACACGTCGAGGTTGCCGGAGCGGTCGGCGTCGTCGTACGCCGACAGCCAGGAGTCGGCGTCGGCCTGGGTGAACGCCTCGGGTACGACGGCGCCGACGATCACGCGGCCGCCCGACCCGTCGCCGAGCGCCGAGCCGCGGGTGGGCGGGACGGCGAGGAGCTCGTCCATCCACGCGAAGCAGGTGGCCGACAGCTCGGCGAGCGGAGCGGCGCCGGGCAGGAGCGACTCGACGCGGGCGCGCACGTCGGGCGGCAGGTCGGTGTCGAGGTACCGCAGACCGTAGTCGAAGCGCCACGGACAGGCCTCGTTGCGGAGCAGGGTCACCAGGGCCATCAGCCCGAAGCGCAGGTAGAGAGCGGTGGCCTCGGCGGGCTGCGACCGGGCGTCGGAGCGGGCGACCAGCCAGCCGCCGATGTCGCGGCGCTGGGCGATCTGGTCGAGCTCGAGCACCCGGCGACGCACGAGCCCACGCTCGTCGTCGTCGGCCTGCTCGACGATCCCGTCGGGGTCGTGCAGCACCAGGAGGCGACCGTGCCGCCGGGCGTCGACGCGGCGGGCCTCGGGGGTGTCGTCGTGCACGTGGAGGTCGACGATCCGCGTCGGCTCGGCGAGCGCCCCGGGGTCGGCGTGCAGCGTGAGGAAGGACTGACGCCCGTCGGGCCAGGTGCCGGCCGGCAGCCGCCAGGTCGACACCACGGGAAACGCCGCGGCCGCCAGCAGGGCGTCGTGCGCGCGCACCGACTGCCCGGCGGCGCACAGCACCTCGACGTCGATGTCGGACCAGTCGTCGTACCCGCCCGTCGCGACCGAGCCGCCGATCCAGACGGCGTGGACGTGTGGGTCGCCGGCGGCGTACGTCCGCAGCCAGGCGAGGACGTCGTCGTAGCGCGAGAGGTCGGCGGGTGCGGCGGAAGGCGGCGTCACCGGACCATCAGACCAGGTGGATCGCCCGGCTGACCCAGACCGAGGTGACCTCCATGCCCACCTTCGTGTAGAGGTCGAGCGCGCCGGTGCGCGAGTCGGTGCTGAGTCCGGAGACCAGGGCGCCGTGCTCGCGGGCCACCTCGAAGGAGTCGACCATGAGCGCCTGGGCAAGGCCGCGACGACGCTGGTCGCTGCGTACGGCGAGACGGGAGATGTACGCCTCGGGGTCGCGGCCGTCGTCGGTCTCGGCGATCACGACGTAGGAGACGCCGACGACGGCGCCCTCGGCGTCGGTGACGACGCGCAGGTTCCACGGCGCGAAGCCGGGGCGGCCCTGGATCGACGCCACGAAGTCGTCGTACGGCTCACGCTCGCGCACCGACCACTCCAGGAAGGCGTCCTCGACGACCTCGTGGGCGGCGGGCCACTCGTCGGCACGCGCCTCGCGGACGGCGTACCCCTCGGGCAGGTCGCGGCGCACGATCTCGGCGCCTGCCGGCAGCTTGAGCACCCAGCTGGTGTGGCGCACGTGATAGCCGAGCGCCTCCAGCAGCCGGTCGCCGGACGACCCCTCGGGCACGGGCATCCCGACGATCGTGGAGCCGCGCCGGCGGGCGGTGTCCTGCATCCAGAGGGCCAGCCGGGTGCCGATGCCGCGCCCGCGGTACGCCGGGTGCACGGCCGCGTCGCCGCGGTCACCGCCGGCGACCTCGGCGTAGCCGACGAGCCGCTCCTCGCCCCCGGCGTCGTCGAAGACACCGACGGTCTGGGCCGAGACGTCGAAGCTGGGGCGGCCCCAGTCGCCGACGATGTCGGCCTCTTCGATCTCGATCATCCCGATGTCGTCCATCTCGGCGGCGGCCATCACCTCGTAGACCGCGCGGGCGTCGGCCATCGCGAGCGGGCGCTCGGTGAGCCCATCGGGCAGGGGCGGGGCAGTCGTGGTCACCGCGGTATTAGACCGTCAGCCCATCGCTGCGCGCATCCGGATTACGCCGAGCGGGCGCACCCGGTGACGCCGAGCGGGCGCTGAAGCTTGCGCCCGCTCGGCGGTGAAGTTGCGCCCGCTCGGCGGTGAAGTTGCGCCGTCGGCGGGAAGTTGCGTCGCTCGGGCGGTGGTGGGTCAGGCCTTCTTGACGGCGGAGACGTCGAACTCGAGCTTGACCTTGTCGGAGACGAGGACGCCGCCGGTCTCGAGCGCGGCGTTCCAGGTGAGGCCCCACTCCTTGCGGCTGATGGCGGTCGCGCCCTCGAAGCCGACGCGCGTGTTGCCGAAGGGGTCCTTGGCCGAGCCGGTCTGCTCGAACTCGATGGTGACGGGCTTGGTGACGTCCTTGATGGCGAGGTCGCCGGTGATGGCCCAGTACGTCGCCGTCGCGCTCGACCTTGGTCGAGGTGAAGCTGATCCGCGGGTTGTTCTCCACGTCGAAGAAGTCGGCGGACTTCAGGTGGCCGTCGCGGTCGGCGACGCCGGTGTCGATGCTGGCGGCGTTGATGACGATCTCGACGTGCGAGGCGGCGGGGTCGTCGGTGTCGATGCGGGCGTTGCCCTCGAAGTCGGTGAAGCCACCGCGGACGGTGGTCACCATCGCGTGGCGGGCGCTGAAGCCCAGGCGCGTGTGGGTGGTGTCGATCGCGTAGTCACCGGTCAGGTTCTCGGCGAGGTTGCTGGGGGCGTCGAAGACGTCACGCTCGGGCTGGCGGCTGAAGATGCTCACGGGGGTTTCCTCTCGTTGAATTGTTCAACTTTCAACGATCAAAACAGGACTACGGTCCGTTTTGTTCCCCGTCGCGCACCGACCACATGTGAACTGGCCCACACCCCGGTCATCGGGATGCGGGCCAGTCGCAGGCGTGGGGTCAGGCGGCGTGGATCGCCGAGCTGACCGGCGCGGGAGCGGTGTCCCAGCGCATCTCCAGGCGCGAGCCACCGTCGGCGGTCGGCACCTCGACCCAGCTCGAGCTGGGGGCGTTCGGTCATCGAGTAGTCCTTCATGGGACACCTCCTGTTCATCTCTTGTTCACCCAAGATAGCACGTCCCCACTCGGAGGTTCGCATCTCCCCGAAATGCGTGCGAACCCTCCACTTCGGCGAGCGGCCGACCCTGGCCAGCAGGGCTGGCACTCCACCCTGAGCGTGAGAAGCGTCGACTCCGCAGGCGCGGGTCGCTCAGACGAGCGCGCGGCTCGCCACGGCCCGCGCCAGGTCGTCCCGGCACTCCAGGACGACCCGGCGCTGGCCGGCGTCGGCGTCGGCCGTCGTCAGGGCGGCGGTGCGCTCGACGACCGACCCGGCGACCATGGTCGCGGGGAAGGCAGCGTCCGTCAGGACTGCGGCGAAGCTCGGGGCTCCGGCGCCGCCAGATGTCGGGCACGTCGGCGACGATAGCGGTCGACGTACGCCGCCAGCAGCTCGTCCTGACCGGGCCGCCAGAACCCCAGGCCCAGGGCACGGGCCCGGGACGTCGAGAGCTCGCCGGTGCCGGTCAGCTCGGCCCAGGCGGCGGCCTTGGCGGCCGGATCGGGAAGCGCCGCGGTCGCGAAGGCCAGATGGAGCTGCGCCGTCGACGTCGGCTCCGAGGCGTACGTCGCCTCGAGCTCGGCCGCCCCGACCTGCCCGAGCTCGGCCAGCCGGCGCAGCTGCAGCCAGCGCAGCTCCTCGTCCTCGGGAAGCCCGTCGGGCAGGGCCAGGCGGCCGGGGGCGGTCGCCAGGGCGGTGCGGTGGAAGGCGAGCTGGAGGTCGCTGCCGGGCTCGGTCTCGACCGAGACCGCGCAGCGCGTGCACGCGGGCCACGAGCTCGGCAGAGCCGGCCCACAGCTCGGCGGCGGTGCGGGCCTGGGAGAGCAGGGTGCCGACCAGGTCCGGGTCCGTCTCGCCCTCCACGTTGGCGAGCACGACCCTGACGTAGTCGTGGGGCGACAGCTCGGCGTCGCGGGCGGTGTCCCACAGCGACCCCCAGACCAGCGACCGGGCGACCGGGTCGTCGAGGGTGTGCAGCGAGGTCTGCACGGTCAGCCAGCGAGCGCTCGTCGAGGCGCACCTTGGCGAAGGTCAGGTCGCCGTCGTTGGGCAGCACCAGGTCGGCCGGCTCGACGGTGCGTCGCCGACCGGGAAGCTCGAGATCGAGCCGCTCGACCAGGCGCAGGGGGCGGCCGGCGTACCGTCCGACGCCCACGTGGTGCGGCCGGTCGTCGTCGCTCTCGAGCAGCCCGTCCCGGACCCGGATCGTGGAGGTGCCGGCCGTCCGCAGCCACGAGCTCGACCAGGCGGCGAGGTCGCGGCCGGACTCCTGCTCCAGCGCGGAGAGCAGGTCGCCGAGCGAGGTGTTGCCCCAGGCGTGGCGGTCGAGGTAGCGGCGTACGCCGGCGAAGAAGGCCTCGTCGCCGATCCACGCCCACAGCTGGCGCAGCGCGGCTGCGCCCTTGGCGTAGGAGATGCCGTCGAAGTTCATCAGGGCGGCCCGGTAGTCGGGCACCGTGCCGGCGATCGGGTGCGTCGTCGGCAGGGAGTCGGCGCGATAGCCCCAGGCCTTGCGGGCCAGGGCGAAGTCGGCCCACGCGCCGTCGTACTCCGTGGCCTCCTCGACCGTGTGCAACGCCATGAGCTCCGCGAACGACTCGTTGAGCCACAGGTCGTCCCACCAGCGCATCGTCACCAGGTTGCCGAACCACATGTGGGCGAGCTCGTGGGCGATGACCTGCGCGCGCAGCCGGCGCTCGCTCCTGGTGGTCCGGCTCCGGCTGACGAAGAGCTCGTCGGCGAAGGTCACCAACGCGGCGTTCTCCATCGCCCCGGCGTTGAAGTCGGGGACGAAGACCTGGTCGTAGGTCCGTCCGAAGGGCATCGGCCGGCCGAAGAGCGGCTGCTGGAAGTCCAGGCTCTGCCGGGTGACGGCGATGATCTCGTCGGCCTCGAAGTGCGGCGCGAGCGAGGCGCGGCACCAGACGCCGAGGTCGAGACCGTCGTGGTGGGCGGTCTCGCCGTGCCACGGCCCGCCGGCCAGGGAGAAGAGGTACGGCGGCATCCGCTCGGTCGGCTCGAACACGTGCCGGCCGCCGGTCGAGCTGCGTGGCCGTGGTGTTGCCGCGCACCACCCAGCCCTCGGGAGCGTCGACCGTCATCGCGAAGGTGGCCTTCAGGTCGGGCTGGTCGAAGCAGGCGAAGATCCGCTGCGCGTCGTCGAGGAAGGACTGGCCGTAGACGTAGACCGCGCCGTCTGCCGGGTCGACGCTGCGCACCAGCCCGACCCCCTCGGAGGTGGTGCGGCAGCGCGCGACGACGGTGGCGACGTGCTCGCCCGCCTCGAGGTCGAGCGGGCAGCCGGTTGCCCTGCTGGGACGAGCGGCGTCCCGTCGACGTCGCCCTCGAGCAGGTCGCCGTCCAGCTCGAGGAACGTCCGGCCGGTGCCGGACCGGAATCGCACCGTCGTCCGGCTCTCGAAGTGCTGGCCCTCGGAGAGCACCAGGTGGACGTCGTACGACGCGACGTCGAGGAGCTCTGCGCGCTCGCGCGCATCGGCGACGGTGAGGTTGCGGGCACGGTCGGTCACGCACGCGACCCCGGCGGGCGTAGGACGGGGCGAGTGGGCGCGGCTGTCTCCAATCCGACACAACGGCCACTCCGAATCCCCTCGCGAGGCACGCCACCCCGACGTGCCCGCATCTGTGAGGGGCACATCGACATGACAGACACCAGCAGAAGGAAGCTCATCGCCGTGGCCGGTGCCGGCGCTGCAGCCGGCGCGGTGGCGCTCACGCCGGGCCTGGCGTTCGCCCGCGAGACCCGCGCTCGCCAAGGCAGCGCCACGGACTCCGTGGTCGCGTACGTCGAGGACCACCGGTCCGACACGCTCACGCTCCTCGTCGGCGAGCGGGAGGTGGTCGTGCGCGACCGCGACCTCGTCGTCCGCATCCTCAACGCGGCCGGCTCCACGCACGCGAAGGGGCGTTGACATGTCGTCGCACCGCGAAGCACCGGAGATCAGCAAGGACCCGGTCGCCGACAGCACCGACGTCTACGCGTTCGTCAGCCCGTCGAAGCCCGACCACGTCGTGCTGATCGCCAACTACGTCCCGCTGCAGGCACCCGACGGCGGCCCGAACTTCTACGAGTTCGGCGACGACGTGACCTACGAGATCCACATCTCGAACTCCGGCAAGAGCACCGCCGACATCTCCTACCAGTTCCGCTTCACCACCGAGATCCGCAACCCGAAGACGTTCCTCTACAACATCGGGCCGATCTCGAGCATCGGTGACAAGAACTGGAACCGCCCGCAGTTCTACTCGGTGACCCGGGTCGAGAACGGCAAGCGACGCCAGCTGGCCGGCAAGCTCGCCTGCCCGCCGGTCAACGTGGGTCCGCGCAGCACGCCCGACTACGCCAAGCTGTCGCAGCAGGCCGTGCACAAGCTCGGCCGCGGCCGGGTCTTCGCGGGTCAGCGCGCCGACGCCTTCCACGTCGACCTCGGCAGCATCTTCGACCTCGGCGCCCTGCGTCCGCTCAACGAGGCGCACCTGATCCCGCTGGCGAAGATGGACGGGATCAACTCCGTCCAGGCGTTCAACGTGCACTCGATCGCGCTCGAGATCCCGATCACCGAGCTGACCCGCAACGGCCGCAAGCCGAAGAGCGTCAACTCCGACAACGCCACGATCGGCGTCTGGACCACGGCCAAGCGCCAGAAGAACCGGATGTACGACGACAAGCAGAACCGCTACCGCGGCACCGGTCCCTGGGAGCAGGTCTCCCGACTCGGCAACCCGCTGGTCAACGAGGTCCTCATCCCGATGGCGGAGAAGGACCGGTGGAACCACACCGCGCCGAAGAACGACGACAGGTACGCCAAGTACGTCGACAAGCCCGAGCTGGCCGCGCTGCTGCCGGTGCTCTACCCGGGCGCGTTCCCGAACCTGGCGAAGTACGGCAAGCCGCGCGCAGACCTCAACGCGATCCTGCTCACCGGGATCCCGAAGGGCGTCGTCCCCGGCTTCCAGAACTTCACGGGGCCGGTGGCCGCCGACATGCTGCGGCTCAACGTCGCGATCCCGCCGTCGGCCCAGCCGAACAACCTGGGCCTGGTCGCCGGCGACGCCGCCGGCTTCCCCAACGGCCGCCGCATCAACGACGACGTCGTCACCATCGAGCTGCGGGCCATCGCCGGCCTGACGCTGCCGCTGGTCGACCCGTCGTTCACGCCGGACGGAGCGGCGAGCGCCGCGGCGGACGGCACCACCAACACCAACGCCGCGGCGACCGACTCGTTCCCGCACCTGGGGTTGCCAGGTGGTGGCTACCAGACGACGCCGGGCACCACGAAGGCATCGTGATGCCGGCCGCGACCGAGTCCCACAACCGGTACGCCGGCCAGGGCCCCGTCATGGTCGACATCGGCGGCGACGTCGGGGCTCTCGTGGTCGCGATGCCGCCGGAGATGGCCGGTGTCGAGGTGGAGATCCGACCGGCCGACGGGCGCGGGCTCGTCGCGCCACCACGGCCACGTGCACCACCCGCACGTGGCCGTGGTGGTGCGGCAGACCGAGGACGGTCCGCTGCCCTGCCTGGTCTACCCGAGCGTGCCGCGGGGGCGCTACGTGCTGGTGGTCATCGGCGACGAGTCCGCGCGACGGCACGTCAGCGTCGCGGGGGGCGTGGTCACCACCACCGCCTGGCTCGCTGCTGGTTGAGGAGCGGGCGAGCGGGCGTCTCGGCACCAAGGCTCACGGGGACCTTGGTGTCGGGACGGCATCGGTTTGCATAGTCATGCAGTGGCTTGCATACTCATGCCCATGTCCAAGGTGCTCACCTCCCTGCCGGTCGGCCAGCGCGTCGGGATCGCCTTCTCCGGCGGCCTCGACACCTCGGTGGCGGTCGCCTGGATGCGCGAGAAGGGGGCGGTGCCCTGCACCTACACCGCGGACATCGGGCAGTACGACGAGGCCGACATCGACGGCGTACCCGATCGGGCCCGGGCCTACGGCGCCGAGATCGCGCGCGCCGTCGACTGCAGGACCGCGCTCGTCGAGGAAGGGCTCGCCGCGCTGGCCTGCGGTGCCTTCCACGTCCGCTCCGGGGGTCGCGCGTACTTCAACACCACCCCGCTGGGCCGCGCCGTGACCGGCACGATGCTCGTGCGCGCCATGCACGACGACGGCGTCGACATCTGGGGTGACGGCTCGACCTTCAAGGGAAACGACATCGAGCGGTTCTACCGCTACGGGCTGCTCGCCAACCCCGACCTGCGCATCTACAAGCCCTGGCTCGACGCCGACTTCGTCAGCGAGCTCGGCGGCCGCAAGGAGATGAGCCAGTGGCTGACCGAGCGTGACCTGCCCTACCGCGACAGCCAGGAGAAGGCCTACTCCACCGACGCCAACATCTGGGGCGCCACCCACGAGGCCAAGACCCTCGAGCACCTCGACGTCTCGCTGGAGACCGTCGAGCCGATCATGGGGGTCCGGTTCTGGGATCCCGCGGTGTCGATCCAGCCCGAGGACGTGACCATCCGCTTCGAGCGCGGCCGGCCGGTCGCGATCAACGACGTCGTGTACGCCGACCCCATCGCCCTCGTGCGCGAGGCCAACACCGTCGGCGGCCGGCACGGGCTCGGCATGTCCGACCAGATCGAGAACCGGATCATCGAGGCCAAGTCACGTGGCATCTACGAGGCGCCGGGCATGGCGCTGCTGTGGGCGGCGTACGAACGGCTGCTCAACGCCGTCCACAACGAGGACACCATCGAGAGCTATCACAGCCAGGGCCGACGGCTCGGCCGGCTGCTCTACGAGGGCCGCTGGCTGGACCCGCAGGCGCTGATGATGCGCGAGGCGATCCAGCGCTGGGTGGCCTCCCTGGTCACCGGCGAGGTGACCCTGCGCCTGCGGCGCGGCGAGGACTACTCGATCCTGCGCACCGACGGGCCGTCGTTCTCCTACCACCCCGACAAGCTGTCCATGGAGCGCGTCGAGCACGCAGCCTTCGGGCCGACCGACCGGATCGGCCAGCTGACCATGCGCAACCTCGACATCGCCGACTCGCGGGCCAAGCTCGAGCTCTACGCCACCCAGCCCCTCGACGAGGGCCAGGTGCTCGTCGAGCACGGCGTACTCCTCGGCGCCCTGCCCGCCGGCGGCGCGCAGCGCATCGCCGCCAACCCCTCGGTCGACGCCGAGGAGGACGACGCGCTCGACCGCGCCGCGATGGAGTTCGGCACCGACTGACCCGCACGGGTGGTGAGCGACCGAGGCTCGCATGTGCATGATGGAGCCATGACCGAGGGCCGAGAAGAGTACGGCGACTACAGCGTCGACGACGAGGACCAGCTGCAGGCCGAGGACACCCTCGACGACCGCGGGGTCGACGACGTCCTCGACGAGGGCATCAACCCGCGCGAGGACTGGTCGCCCGGCCAGGGCTTCGGCAACACGCCCGCCGAGGAGCATGCCGGCGAGACGCTCGACCAGCGGATCCGGCAGGAGGAGCCCGACTACGACCCGGCCACCGACACCTGGGACGAGGAGGACCTCGACGACGGTGAGGTGGGTGACGAGCGGTCCGGCCGGCTGATCGCGAGCGACGAGGGCGACGACCGGTTCGTGGAGGACGCGGGCATCGACGCATCGGCGGCCTCCGCCGAGGAGGCCGCGATGCACGTCATCGACGAGGAATGATGGCCCCGAGACCACGGCGACCCTTGCGAGTCGCGCGTCGGCGCGGGTACGCGGGCTTCTGCAGGTGGTCGCTGAGCGCCCGGACGATGGTGGGTCCGACGTGGTGCATGGTCTCCTCCTTTCCTGGTGGTGACCCCGACGCTAGGCGTCGGCCACGCCGCGCACATCGGTAAGACTCCCTATCTCGCAGGGGTTTCGGGACACGGAGCCCTACCTCAGAGGTGGCGTTGGCGTGCTGGGTTAGGTTCGGGCGCGTGAGGTACGCCGGCTCGGGGATCGCGACGTCCGTGGCCCTGGTGGTCTCGCTCACGGCCTGCACCGGCCCCTTCCAGCAGGACGAGCCGGACCTCCCCTCGCCCGAGCCCGCGGTGAGCGCGCTGGCCACCGGACTGGGCGAGGGCGACCTGAGCGAGGTCGCCTTCACCGACGCGACCGCGGCGGACGCCGACGACTTCGCCGACGTGGTGGAGCTGATGGGCTCGACCGAGTACGTCGTCCGCGCCGAGGCCGGCGAGGTCGTCGAGGGGACCGACGGGTCGCCGGCGACGTCGACCGCCGCCCTCACCTGGACCTGGGACGTCGCCGGCACCGGCGACCCGGCGCAGGGCTGGACCTACGAGACGCAGGCGCGGCTCACGCTGGTCGGCGACTCCTGGCAGGTCGCCTGGGAGCGGGCCCTGGTGGAGCCGTCGCTGAACGCCGGCGCGGTCCTCGACGTGACGACCATCCGCGCGGCCCGGGGCGCGATCACCGGTGCCCGTGGCGAGGGCCTGGTCGCGCCGCGGCCGGTCACCCGCTTCGGGATCGACAAGGCGCGCGTGCCCCTCGAGCGGGCGGTCCGGTCGGCCCGGCGAGCTCGCCGCGCTGCTGGAGATCGACGCGGCGGCGTACGCCAAGGAGGTCGAGGCCGCCGGCGAGAAGGCCTTCGTCGAGGCGCTCGTGCTGCGTCGCGAGGACGTGCCGGTGCGGGTGGCCCAGGACTACCTCGACATCCCGGGCGCCGCCGCGCTGGCGGAGGACCTCCACCTGGGCCCGACGCCCGACTTCGCCGTGCCGCTGCTCGGCCGGGTCGGCCCGGTCACCGCCGAGATGGTCGAGGAGGACCCGGAGCGCTACGCGGCCGGGGACGTGGTGGGGGTCTCGGGGCTGGAGCTGAGGTACGACGACCAGCTCATCGGGTCCGACGGCGTGGTCGTCGACGCGATCGCCTCCGACGGCAAGGAGCGCGAGCTCTTCCGCGTCGACGCGGTCGACGGCGACCCGCTCGCCACGACGATGGACGCCGAGCTGCAGCTGACCGCCGAGCGGCTGCTCGCCGGCGTCGGCCCGGCCGCCGCGCTGGTGGCGGTCCGCCCCTCCGACGGCGCGATCCTGGCCGCCGCCAACGGGCCCGGCACCGCAGGCGCCAACATCGCCACCTTCGGGCAGGCGGCGCCGGGCTCGACCTTCAAGACGGTCTCGACCCTGGCCCTCCTGCGCGCGGGCCTGCGGCCCGACGACCTCGTCGACTGCCCGGCGTCAGTGGTGGTCGACGGGCGGTCGTTCGAGAACTACGACGACTACCCGCCCGGCGGGCTCGGGCGGATCCCGCTGCGCTCGGCGCTGGCCAACTCGTGCAACACCGCCTTCATCGGACAGCACCGCCGACTCGGGCGCTCCGACCTGGCGGACGCCGCCGCCACGCTCGGCCTCGGCATCGACCACGACCTCGGCTTCCCGGCGTACTTCGGCCAGGTGCCGCCGCCCGAGACCGAGACCGAGGCGGCCGCCGACCTGATCGGCCAGGGCACCGTGCTCGCCTCCCCGATGGTGATGGCGACCGTGATGGCCTCGATCCAGGCGGGGCGCACCGTCGTACCCCGCCTCCTCGAGCAGGTCGACGTCGCGGTCCCCGACGAGGCGCCGCCCCTCGCGCCGGCCGAGGCCGACGCCCTGCGCTCGATGCTGCGCACGGTCGTCACCTCCGGCAGCGGGGTCGGCCTGCTCGACGTGCCCGGGCCGCCCGTCATCGCCAAGACCGGCACCGCGGAGTTCGACCTCGACGGCGAGCGACTCCTGCACGCCTGGATGGTCGCGGCCCAGGGCGACCTCGCCGTCGCGGTGTACGTCGACATCGGCCAGTCCGGCTCCCGCACCGCCGGCCCGATCCTCGAGGCGTTCCTGCGCCAAGCTCGTTGAGTCGCGCGGCCTTGAGTCGGGAACGCGCCGGGCCGCTCGGCACGACCGGCCGCCTACATCCGGTGCTCGCGCACGCCGACGGTGCGGGCGACGTCCTCGGGCATGGGCTCGTAGTGGGCGAAGGAGCGGGTGAAGGTGCCGGCGCCGTGGGTGGCGGAGCGGAGGTCGGTGGCGTAGCGGCTGAGCTCGGTCTGGGGGACCTCGGCGCGCACGAGGGTGCGGTCGTCGCCGACCTTGTCGGTGCCGAGCAGGCGCCCGCGCCGCGAGGACAGGTCGGACATCACGCCGCCGACGAGGTCGTCGGGGACGATGACGGTGACGGCGTCGTAGGGCTCCAGCATCGACACCGTCGTGCCGGCGGCGGCCTCGCGCAGGGCCAGCCCGCCGGCGGTCTGGAACGCCATGTCGGAGGAGTCGACCGAGTGGGCCTTGCCGTCGACGAGGGTGACCCGCAGGTCGACCACGGGATAGCCGGCCCGGACGCCGCGCTCCATCTGCGCCCGCACGCCCTTCTCCACCGACGGGATGAAGTTGCGCGGCACGGCCCCGCCGACGACCTTGTCGACGAACTCGAAGCCCCCGCCCTCGGGCAGCGGCTCGACCTCGATGTCGCAGACGGCGTACTGCCCGTGGCCGCCCGACTGCTTGACGTGTCGCCCGTGGCCCTTCGCCGTGCCGGTGAACGTCTCGCGCAGCGACACCAGGAACGGCTCGGTGTCGACGTTGACGGAGTAGCGCTCCGCAAGCCGCTCGAGCACGACTCCGGAGTGCGCCTCACCCATGCACCACAGCACCAGCTGGTGGGTCTCGGCGTTGTTCTCCACCCGGATCGAGGGATCCTCGGCGGCGAGGCGGGTCAGCGCCGAGGACAGCTTGTCGTCATCGGCCTTCGAGCTGGCCACGATCGCCACCGGCAGCAGTGGCTCGGGCATCGACCACGGCTTGAGCACCCGCGGGTCGTCGACGGTCGAGAGGGTGTCGCCGGTCTCGGCGCGGGTGAGTCGCCCGATCGCCGCGATGTCGCCGGCGATCACCTTGCCGGCCGGCTCCAGCTGCCGACCGAAGGCGAAGGACGAGGTTGCCGATCTTCTCGTCCTCGTCGTGGTCGGCGTGGCCCGCGTCGTCGCCGAAGAAGGACGAGAAGTGCCCCGACACGTGCACGGTGGAGTCGGGCACCAGGGTCCCGCTGAAGACGCGCACCAGCGACAGCCGACCGACGTACGGGTCGCTGGTCGTCTTCACGACCTCGGCGACCAGCGGTCCGCCGGGGTCGCAGCTCAGGCGCGCCGGCGGCCTTGCCGGCGGGCGTGAAGACCTCGGGTGGCGGTGTGCTCGGGCGGTGACGGGAAGGCGCGGACCATCAGGTCGAGCAGCTCGTCGCAGCCGACGCCGGTGACGGAGCAGACGGGTACGACGGGGTGGAAGCTCGCCCGTGCCACCGCCTTCTCGAGGTCGGCGACCAGGACGTCCTCGTCGACCTCCTCGCCGCCCAGGTAGCGGTCCATCAGGCTCTCGTCCTCGGACTCCTCGATGACCGCCTCGATGAAGGTGCCGCGCAGGTCGTCGTCGGCGTGCTCCGACGGCGAGAGCAGGCCGGCGAGGCCGGTGACCTCGTCGTCGCTGCCGGGGCCCGAGCGCACCGGCAGGTAGAGCGGCATCACCTTCTCGCCGAACGCCTGCTGCGCCGCGAGCAGCACACCGTCGTAGTCGGCCCGGGCCTGGTCGAGCTTGGTGATGACGACCGCACGCGGCATGCCGACCTCGGCGCACTCGCGCCACAGCGTCTTCGTGGCGGCGTCGACCCCCTCGTTGGCGGCGATGACGAACAGCGCGCAGTCGGCCGCCCGGAGCCCGGCGCGGAGCTCACCCACGAAGTCGGCGTACCCGGGCGTGTCGATCAGGTTGACCTTCACGCCGCCGCGCACCAGCGGTGCCACCGCCAGCGAGATGGACCGCTCGTGGGCGTGCTCGGCGTCCTCGAAGTCGCACACGGTCGAGCCGTCGCGCACCGTCCCGGCGCGGGGGATCGCTCCAGCCGAGGCGAGCAGCGTCTCCACCAGGGTGGTCTTGCCGGAGCCACCCGGTCCGACGAGGACCACGTTGCGGATCCGGTCGGGGCTGCTCGCCTCGAGATCCTGGCCGGCTGGTCTACGCGCGCTTCCCTTCTCCGCCATGGAGCGAGGTAACTCCTGTGCGGCGCAGATGACAAGGCCTCGACCGTGGTCGACCCCCTCGACTCCTCCAGACAGCAGGTGAGTCCTGACGTCACGTCCGCCGAACCGCCCGATTTCAACAAGTGACACGGGCCCTCGGGTCCCTCTACGTTCGTCGGCGGTGCTCGGACCAGCCCCCGGATCCGGGCCCCCTGTCCGCCTTCGCGGCGTGGGTCGGACGGGCCTTTCGCGCGACCGCCCGGGGGCGCCGCACTCAGCAGGCGGCGCATCTCGGGCCTCGGGCGGTCGCCGCGGAGCAGGTGGAACTGGATCCGGTGCCGGGGAGCTTAGGTAGCACGGACAGCACGAACCCGCCATCGCATGGGGTCAACGGCGGGTCCGGCTCTTCCGGAGGAGATCAACCCCCCGGGGTAGGTCAAGAGTGTCATCCGGCGGCTGGCCCCGTCAGCCTTTTCCGGAGATTGAGCGGCGTGGGAGGCTGCGGAGCATGACAAGTTTTGCCGTGCAGCCCGGTCGGCTCTTCATCGCAGGCTCCTGGCGCGAGGCCGACAGCGGGAAACGCTTCCGCGTGACCGACCCCGCCGACGGCTCGACCCTGACCGACGCCGCCGACGCCGACCCGGACGACGCCCTCGACGCCCTCGACGCCGCGGTCGACGCGCAGGCCGACTGGGCCGCCACGGCGCCGCGTGAGCGGGGGGAGATCCTGCGTCGAGCCTTCGAGCTGATCACCGCCCGGGCCGACGACTTCGCGCGACTGATCAGCCTCGAGATGGGCAAGACGCTCGCCGAGGCGAAGGGCGAGGTGACCTATGGTGCGGAGTTCTTCCGCTGGTTCGCCGAGGAGGCGGTGCGCATCCACGGCCGCTGGATGCAGAATCCCGCCGGCGGCAGCCGCCTGCTGACGGTGAAGAAGCCGGTCGGCCCCTGCCTGTTCATCACGCCGTGGAACTTCCCTCTCGCGATGGGCACGCGCAAGATCGGCCCCGCGGTCGCCGCCGGCTGCACCATGGTCGTCAAGCCCGCCGAGGCGACGCCGCTGACGATGCTCAAGCTCGCCGAGACGATGCACGGAGGCGGGCCTTCCTGCCGGCGTCCTCAACGTGATCACCACCAGCAGCTCACCGGCGGTGTCCGTCGCGCTGATGGCCGACGAGCGGCTGCGCAAGCTGAGCTTCACCGGGTCGACGTACGTCGGCAAGATGCTGGTCAAGCAGTCCGCCGACCAGCTCCAGCGGATCAGCATGGAGCTCGGCGGGAACGCGCCGTTCCTGGTCTTCGAGGACGCCGACGTCGACGCGGCCGTCGACGGCGCGATGATCGCGAAGATGCGCAACATGGGCGAGGCGTGCACGGCTGCCAACCGCTTCCTGGTCCACGAGTCGATCGCCGCCGCGTTCGCGGAGAGGCTCGGCGCCCGGATGGGCAAGCTCGCCACCGGTCGCGGCCAGGACGCCGGTGTGGACGTCGGCCCGCTCATCGACGCGAAGGCCGTCGAGTCGGTGCACCAGCTCGTGACCGACGCCGTCCACGAGGGCGCGACCGTGGTCACCGGCGGGACCATCCCCGAGGGACCGGGCACGTTCTACACGCCGACCGTGCTGCTCGGGGTGCCGGCCGACGCGCAGATCAACAGCGAGGAGATCTTCGGGCCGGTCGCGCCCATCACGACCTTCGCCTCCGAGGAGGAGGCCATCGAGCGCGCCAACGCGACGGAGTACGGCCTCGCCTCCTACGCCTACACCAACGACCTCGGCCGCACGATCCGGCTGGCCGAGCGACTGGAGTACGGCATGGTCGGCATCAACACCGGCCTGATCTCCAACGCGGCGGCGCCGTTCGGTGGTGTGAAGGCGAGCGGCTTCGGCCGCGAGGGCGGCTTCGAGGGCATCGAGGAGTACCTCGACACCACCTACGTCTCCCTGCCGGCCGACTGAACAGCTCGAAGGTCGTCGTGGAGCCGTACGGCGACGTAGCAGAGGAGTACCTCACCTTCGCGGCCGACGCCGCGGCCAGCTCGCCCTGCTTCGACGCGTGGGGGCGCGGGGTCGCCTCCGACCCCGAGGTGCTCGCGTGGATCGACACCCTGCCGTCGCTGAAGCGTCAGCCGAACATCGTCTTCGCGGCCGCCCGCTGGCACGGCGTGCCCGCGCCGGGACCGTACGCCAGCCTGCGAACCGCCCTGCTCGCAGACGACGGCGCGATCCGCGCGACGATCCTGGAGCGGCGCACCCAGACCAACGAGGTCGGCCGGCTCGCCACCCTCGTGCCGCTCTTCGCCCGGATCGCCGCGGAGGAGGCCGCACCGCTCGCGCTGGTCGAGCTCGGTGCGAGCGCCGGGCTGTGCCTCTATCCCGACCGGTACGCCTACCGCTGGGCCACCGCCGACGGCGAGGTCGCGCTGCCGCTGGCCGGTGCGCCCGAGCTGACCTGCCGGGTCGTCGGGCCGGCTCCCCTTCCCGATCGACACCCCGAGGTCGCGTGGCGCGCCGGGGTGGACCTGAACCCGCTCGACGTCACCGACCCCGACGCCACGGCCTGGCTCGCGAACCTGGTCTGGCCGGAGGAGGACGACCGGCGCGCCCGGCTCCGCTCCGCCAGCGCGGTTGCCGCGGCGCACCCGCCCGACCTGCGCCAGGGCGACCTGCTCGACGCGCTGCCCGGACTGGTCGAGGAGGCCGCGTCGTACGGCGCCCCCGTGGTGTTCCACAGTGCCGTGATCGCCTATCTCGAGCCCGCCGACCGGCGACGCTTCGCCGAGCTGGTAACCGGCCTGGTCGACGCAGGTGCCTGCCGCTGGGTCAGCAATGAGGGTCCCCGGGTGCTGCCCGAGGTCACCGCGCCGGCCTTGGGCGAGCCGCCGGCCCCGGCGCAGTTCGTCGTCGGCCTCGATGGCCGCGCTCTCGCCTGGGCGCACGGGCACGGCACCTCGATGACCTGGCTGGATGCCGCCCGGCCGAATCCGGCTTGACCTCAAGCCGACTTCAACCGGGACGCTCGGTCATGTGCTGGCCGTGCAAGGGCGTCCCCTCGCCGGCTGAGCAGGTCGCGCCCGGTGGTGAGGTCCGGTGGTCGAGCAGCGAGCGAAGCGAGTGGATAGTCGAGACCCCCACCACGCGGTCAGACGCCTCACCAGGGTTTCGAGACAGGACTTCGTCCTTCCTCAACCACCGGCTGGTACCGGTGGTCGAGCAGCGAGGTCTCGAACCGGTGGTCGAGCAGCGAGGTCTCGAACCGGTGGTCGAGCAGCGAGGTCTCGAACCGGTGGTCGAGCAGCGAGCGAAGCGAGCGATCAGTCGAGACCACGCCAACGCGGTCGACCACCTCACCAGGTTTCGAGACAGGACTTCGTCCTTCCTCAACCACCGGCTGGTACCGGTGGTCGAGCAGCGAGGTCTCGAACCGGTGGTCGAGCAGCGAGCGAAGCGAGCGGATAGTCGAGACCCCACCCACGCGGTCGACGCCTCACCAGGTTTCGAGACAGGACTTCGTCCTTCCTCAACCACCGGCTGGTACCGGTGGTCGAGCAGCGAGGTCTCGACCCGGCGTCGAGCAGCAAGACGCGATCAGCGAGACCACCGGCCAGCGACTCAGGCGGTGCCGAAGAGCGCCGGCAGCTGCCGGCGCGAGCGGATCCCGAGCTTGCGGTAGCAGCTGGACAGATGCCACTCGACGGCCTTGACCGACACGCCGAGCCGGTCCGCGATGTCCTGGTTGCTGTGTCCGTCGGCGGCGAGGCGGGCCGTACGCCGCTCGCCGGTCGTGAGGGTGGCGAGCTCCTCCTCGCGGCGCCGGCCGGGTCCGGCACCGAGGCGGTCGAGCAGGCGGCGGGCCCGCTGCTGGAGCGGTGCGAGGTGCTCGCCGGTCGCGTAGGAGTCGGCATCGCGCAGCAGGGAGACGGCCTCCTCCTGCCCGGTCGGGAAGAGGGCGAGCATCGACGCCAGGTCGGTCGCGACCAGGTGCTTCAGGCGGGGCGCCCCGGCCGGCCCGGCGCGCTCGACGGCCGCGCGAAGCAGCCCGACCCGGTCGGCGGTCCCGTCGACGGCGGCGACGGTGCGCAGGGCCTGTGCCTCGGCGTACGGCGCCCCGAACTGCTGGGCGAGCCGCAGGTTCTCGCGGGCCAGCGCCGGTGCGCGCCCGGTGCCACCGCACCTCATCTCGGCGAAGGCCGCACCGACCCGCCACGACAGCAGGCCCGGGTTGTCCAGGTGGCGGCCGATCGTCTGGCCGGCGTCGCGGTAGAGCTCCAGGGCGCGCTGGTCGTGACCCTGGGCGCTGGCCACCTCGGCCAGCGCGTGCCGGATCAGCCCAGCAGCCAGCCCGCGGCCCGCGGGCCGCCGGGCCAGGTCGTCGGCGAGCCCAGTCGGCCTCGGCGAGCTCGCCGCGCGCCAGCCGGGCCTCGATGACGACCGCCAGGCGCGCCGCCGGCGTGCCCCGCGGCCAAGGATTCGGGTCCACGGGCAGCGTTGTCGAGGTCGGCCAGGCCGTCGGTGACGCGGCCGGCGCGCACGCGGACGAACCCTCGACACGCCGCCACGACCACCGCGTCGGACCGACCGTCAGGCTGGTCGTTCGCGCGCTCGAGGGTGGCGGTCAGGACGTCATCGGCGACCTCGAAGGCGCTCGAGGCGACGAGCAGCACGGCAGCCGGCATCAGGACGCGCGCGGGTCGTCGTCCGACAGCCACGTCCTCGGCGACGCCCAGAGCCAGGTCGGCCACCGCCGCGTGCGCCCGGCTGCGCGCGGCGAGGGCGAAGGCCGCGGCGACCCGGACCGAGCGATCGGGCTGCCGCCCGGCGTCGGCGAGCGCGTCGGCGGCCGCGGCGGCGTACCCGATCTCCAGGGCGGGGTCGACGGCCAATGCCCGGGCCCGCGTCCAGGAGGCGAGCGCGGCGTCCAGGTCGCCCAGGCTCGCCAACGCGCGGGCGATGTCGGCGTGGAGGGGCGCGTCGTCGGCGCCGTGCGGTCCTTCGTCGAGGGCCCGCTGGAGGAGCGCCGTCGCGAGCCGGTCGTCGCCGTCGGCGAGTGCCGCACGGCCGGCCTCCGCGAGCGCGGCGCGGGCCGCCGGGTCGGTGTGCGGGCGCGTCTGCAGGAGGTGCGGCACGACCCGGCCGGACGAGGCGCCCCGGCTGATCAGCGCCTGGGCGAGACGGTCGTGGAGGAGCCCGGCCGCGGCTCGCGGGGTCTCGGCGAGAACGGCCGTGCGCACCCGGGGCCCGGCGGGTGTGACGTACGGCGGGTCCATCGTGACGAGCCCGCGGGCGGCCAGCTGCTCCAGTGCGGCCCGGGTCTCGGCCGGGTCACCCCCGGCCGCAGCCAGCACCTCGTCGATCTCCGGCCGGTCGTCGACCAGGCAGACGAGCCTGAGCAGCTCGGTCTCCGCCGTCGTGAGCTCCTGGGTGCTGGGCGTCGCCGTGCGCCGCTGCGCACCGAGGGGGCCGCCGGACCGGAGGAGGTCTGTGAGGGCGCGGGGGTTGCCACGGGTCCGCGCGTAGGTCGCTGCCAGGGCGTCGTCGTCGAGGCCCGGCTGCCAGATCCCCGCCAGGCGGGCGACCCCGCCGCGCGACAGCGGGCTGAGAGGGACGCGGCGAGCGTCGGCCACGAAGCCGGTGAGGGGGCCGCGGGTGTCGGGTCGCGCCGGCGTACCCGGCTCGTCGTCGGTGGCCGAGACCGCCAGGACGCAGCGGGTGCTGCGGACGTCGTCGTGCAGCGCGTGCAGCACCCGGATGGTGGACGCGTCGGCGTAGTCGAGGTCGTCGACGACGAGGAGGACCGGCTGTACGGCGGTCAGGTCCGCGAGCAGCCAGCGGAGGCCGAGCACGAGGTCCGGGTGGGGGGCAGGCCCGGACCTCAGGGTGGTCGGGTCGGTCGCGAGCAGCGACCCGAGGGCGCGAGCTGGTCCGTCGAGAGGGTGCGTCCGCGGATCCAAGCCTTCCAAGAGCACCCCCAGGGTGCTCCGGCGCGCCCGGATCCGCGGCGCACGAGCCATCAGGACAGACCAGCCCGCTGCGGTGGCATCGGAGGCGACCTGCTCCAGCAGGCGGGTCTTTCCGATCCCAGCCGATCCCGTCACGGCCAGTACCGAGCCGCGACCCGCAGCCGCGCGGCGGGTGATCCTGGTGAAGGTGGTGAGCTCTGCCTCCCTCTCCACGATCGGTCCCTGACCGAGCGCCTGCATGACGTGAACGTTAGGAGGCGGCTTCTGCTCCCGGCGGCGGAATGCGCCAAGCCTGCCCGGGCGGACCGCCGACCCGGCCCAGATGGGCCAGGAGGGCCTGGTCAGGTGGGGCGTCGGGAGTGGTCACAACGGGTGGTGCGAAGCGCGACCCGCGGTCGGCTGGTGAGACCACGCCGAGGGCGACGGTGCGCAGGTGCCCGGCCAGGTCGGACGGGATCCGCGCCGGGTCACCGAGTGCCTGCCCGACGTCCCAGCCGTGCACGGTGATCTCGAGGGCGGCGGTGTTGACCAGCAGCACGGCGGGCACCTGGTGGCCGGCCACCTGCACGACCTGACGGCCGTCGCGCTCCGCGGCGCGCCAGACGTCGGCCAGCGCGCAGGCCTTGACCTGGAGCCGCGTGCAGAGGTCGGCGGCGCTCGCCTCGTCCGGCCGGGGCCGCAGCGCGACCTCGCCGCCGGCGGCCTCGAGGAACGCGTCCAGGGAGTCGTCCATGTGGACGAGCAGGGCGTGCAGGTCCCACCCGGCGCAGGGGGTCGCGTCGCCGAGGCGCCCGGGGGAGATGCCGAGCAGCCGGCCGCGGGTGTACCCCAGCGCCCTGTCGAGCAGCGAGATGGACGTGGGGAGGGACGGGATCACGCCGTCCGACGGGTCGGGTCGGCCGACCAGTCGGCGGGCAGCCGGGCCGGCAGCCCGAACGCCGTGAAGTCTGCGTCGAAGAACGCGGCGACCTGGCGGACCCGGTCGCCGTCGAGATCGAGCACCTGCAGGTGGAACGGCACGAACTCGTCGCCCCTGCGCATGTAGAGGCCGAACGCGGGCTGCCCGTTGGCGGTCGTCGGCAGCATCGGCATGTCGTGCACGCCGCCCGGGCACTGGGTGTCGATCAGGCGGCCGATGTTCTCCGCGCCGCGGTAGTGGTTCGTGAACGGAGGCATCTCCCAGATCGCGTCGGCCTTGAGCAGCGCGACGATGGCGTCGATGTCCTTGCGCCAGAACGCGTCGACGTACTCCGTCAACAGCCGTTGCTGACGCTCGTCGAGGTCGGGGTCGACCGTGTCCTCGGTGAGGCCCTTCTCGCCGAGCTGGGCGTGGGCGCGCTGGAGGGCCGAGTTGACCGCGGCCACGGTGGTGTCGAGAGCCTCGGCGGTCTCCTTGGCCGACCAGCGCAGCACGTCGCGCAGGATGAGGACGGCGCGCTGCCGGGCGGGCAGGTGCTGCAAGCGCGGCCACGAAGGCGAGCCGGATGGAGTCCTTCTCCGCCACCACGACGGCGGCGTCGGGCACCGGCTCGAGCCAGGGGATCTCCGCGTCCAGCTCGAGCGCGTCGCCGGCGAGCTGGTCGGCCGTGCCGAGCCCGGTGGGCAGGGGTCGCCGGGGGCGGGACTCGAGGTTGGTGAGGCAGACGTTCGTCGCGATCCGGTAGAGCCACGTGCGGACCGAGCTGCGTCCCTCGAAGTCGGCGCTGGCCTTCCACGCACGCAGCAGGGTCTCCTGGACGAGGTCCTCCGCCTCGTGCACCGACCCGCTCATCCGGTAGCAGTGCGCGAGCAGCTCACGCTGGTAGCGCGCGGTCAGCGTCGGGAAGTCGTCCAGCTCGCTCACACCGCTCGTCGTCGTCATCTGGTCATCCCCTCGCTAGCTCCATCCTGCCCAGAACTACCGACCCGGGTCGACCCCCGAACTCATCGCGTGCGGCTGAAGATGTCGGCCAAGGGGCCGTCAGACCCGCGTCGAGGGGCCAGAGCACCCAGCGCGACGACGGCTCTGGCGCGGTCGGCGGGGACCAGGCCGATGCGGGTACGCCGGTCGAGGAGGTCGGCGGCGTCGTGAGCCCCCTCGTGGGTGACGCCGAAGACGAGCTCGGCGAGGCAGGTGGGGATGCCGTCGGCGAGCGGGGCGAGCAGCTCGTCGTCGGAGCGGCCGGTGACCTCGCGGGCGGTGGCGAGGACGAGGTCGGCGTCGGTGCCGTAGCGGCGGACCAGGCGCGGCGGAGCCTCGAGCCTGGCGAGCACGTCGCGAGGAGCGGCGCCGAGGAGGGGCAGGCTGCGGGTGCGGCACGGGTCGGCGTCGAGGCCGCTGGCCGCGACGGCGGCGTCGACGGCGTCCTCGGCCATCCGGCGGTACGTCGTCAGCTTGCCGCCGACGACCGACACCACCCCCGAGGCGGAGGTCAGCACGGCGTGCCGCCGGCTCAGGTCGGCCGTGTCTGCGGTGGCTGTGTCGAGCAGCGGCCGCAGACCGGCGAAGGTGCCGACCACGTCGGAGCGCCTCAGCGGCCGCTCGAAGGCGGCCGCCACCACGTCGAGCAGGAAGCCGACCTCGGCGTCGGCGGGCGTCGGGACGTCGGGGATCGGGCCATCGACCGGCTCGTCGGTGAGGCCGACGTAGACGGTGCCGTCGGGCCCCTCTCCGTTCGGCTGGGGCCCGTTCAGCTGCGGAAGCACCATCACGTAGCGGCTCGTCGACCCGGGGACCGGCGCGGTCACGATGGCGCGGAGACCCGGGAAGGTCCCGGCCCGCAGCACCAGGTGCGACCCCCGCGAGGGGCGCAGCCGGACCTCGGGCACCAGGTCGCCCGCCCAGACCCCGGCCGCGTTGACGACCGCCCGGGCCGCCACCGTGTGGACCCGCCCGTCCAGCTCGTCACGCACCGTCACCGACGTGCCGGACACGTGCAGCACGCGGGCGCGGGTGCGCACGTGTGCTCCGTGGGCCGCCGCCGTGCGCGCGATCGTCGTCACGAGCCGGGCATCGTCCTCGAGCTGGCCGTCCCAGGACAGCAGCCCGCCACGCAGCCCCGCCCGCCGCAGCCCGGGCGCCAGCTGCAGGGTCTCGATCGCCGACAGCCGGCGCGGAGCGGGCAGCGTCTCGCGCCGGGTGTGCGCGGCACGCCGCAGCACGTCGCCCGCGCGCAGCCCGGCCGTCGCCACCGCTGCCTGGCGGTGGCTGACCGCCGAGCTGAGCGGGAGCACCATCGGCACCGCGCGGGTCAGGTGCGGGGCGGTGACCTCCATCAGCACCTGGCGCTCGACGGCGCTCTCGTGGGCGACGGCCACCTTGCCCTGGGCGAGGTAGCGCAGCCCGCCGTGCACGAGCTTGGACGACCAGCGCGACGTACCGAACGCGAGGTCGTGGGCGTCGACGGCGAGCACGGACAAGCCGCGCGACACGGCGTCCAGGGCGACCCCCGCACCGGTGACGCCGAGTCCGACGACCACGAGGTCGACGTGGTCGGGCAGGTCGGCGAGGCCGGGGCCGGATCAGTCGCGCAGCGGACGGCGTCGTCACGGCGCCAGCACCCGCTCGACCAGGACGGCCAGCTCGGAGTCCAGGTCGGCGAGGGACACCTCGTCGTCGACCATCGTCTGGGCGGAGAACACGAACCCGTGGCTGGCCAGCAGCAGCGCCCGTGCGATGGCGCCGGGGTCGCCGGCCCGGACCGCGCCGGTGCGCTGGCCGGCGGCGATCCGGTCGCGCACCAGCTCGAGCAGCGCCTGCTGGCTGCGGCCGCGGCGACTCAGCAGGTAGGGAAGGAGCAGCTCCGGGTCGAGCTCGACGATGCGCACGAACAGCTCGTTCTCGCGGAGCTCGGCCACGGTCGCGACGAGGCCGCGGGTCAGAGCTGTGACCGCGTCGTCCTCGGGGTTGTCCTCGGTGTCGTCGGCGGTGTTCTCGGGGTTCTCGGCCGGCCCGACCCGCGCGAGGGTGCCGGCCACCACGGACCCCCACTCGCGGGTCATCAGGTCGCCGAGCAGCTGGGGCATGTCGGACCAGGTCCGGTAGATCGTCATCCGGCTCACGCCCGCCCGGCGGGCCACCTCGGTCAGCGTCGTACGACGCCAGCCGACGTCGAGGATGCAGGCCCGCGCGGCGTCGAGGTAACCGTCACGGACCGTGGTGTGACGGCTTGTCACGAACCGGGTTGTGACGAAGTGACGTCATGTGTCACACTGTAACACATGGCCCCGACGCCCGAGATGCACCCGACCCGCTGGGGCGACCCGGCGGCCGCGACGCCCCTGCCGGAGGCCGCGCGTGCCCTGGTCGAGCTGGCCTTCGGGCTCGACGACCGCCCCGCCGTCGACGACCCCACCCTCCCTGCACCCACTCTCGAGCCGGCCGTCGTCGACGAGCTGCGCGCGGCACTCGGCGCCGATCACGTCCTGGCCGACGACCTGACCCGGCGGCTGCGCACCCGGGGCAAGTCAACGCCCGATCTGCTCCGCGCCCGGTCCGGCGACCTGGCGGACGCCCCCGACGTCGTCGTCCGTCCCGGTGATGCCGACGACGTCGAGACGGTGCTCGCGATCGCCGTGCGCCACCACGTCGCGGTGGTGCCGTTCGGCGGCGGCACGGCCGTCACCGGCGGACTGGCACCCGCGCGCGACGGCTTCGCCGGAGTGATCAGCCTCGACCTCGTGCGGATGAACCGGCTCCTCGACGTCGACCCCGTCTCGATGACCGCGACGCTGGAGCCCGGCGTGCGCGGGCCCGACGCCGAGGCGCTGCTGGGCGAGCGTGGCCTGACCCTCGGCCACTACCCGCAGTCCTTCGAGCACGCGTCGATCGGCGGCTTCGCGGCCACCCGCTCGTCCGGCCAGGCGTCGGCCGGCTACGGCCGCTTCGACGCCATGGTCGTGGCGCTCACCGCGGTGACCCCGACCGGGCGGCTCTCCCTGGGCGTCGCGCCCGCCTCGGCAGCCGGACCCGACCTGCGGCAGCTGCTCCTCGGCTCCGAGGGGGTCTTCGGCGTCATCACGTCGGTGACCGTGCGGGTCCGCCACCTGCCCGAGGCGCGCGTGTACGACGGCTGGCGCTGGCCGAGCTTCGGCGCCGGACGCGAGGCGATGCGCGCCCTGGCGCAGAACGGCCTGCTGCCCACCGTCCTCCGGCTCTCCGACGAGGCCGAGACGGCGCTCAGCCTGGCCGATCCCGACCGGATCGGCGGGGAGTCCGAGGCGGGCTGCCTGATGATCGCCGGCTACGAGGGCACGGCCGACGACGTCGCCACGCGGCGCGCAGCCGTCTCCAGCGGCGCTGGAGGCCGCGGGCGGCACCGCCGAGGGTGAGGGGCCCGGACAGGCGTGGGTCGAGGGTCGGTTCAAGGCGCCGTACCTCCGCGACTCGATGCTCGACGTCGGTGTCCTGGTCGAGACGCTGGAGACCGCGACCTTCTGGTCGCGCGTCGAGCAGGTGTACGCCGACGTGAAGGCCGCCCTCGAGTCGCGCCTCCCCGGCTCGGTGCTCGTGCTCTGCCACGTGTCGCACGTCTACGAGACCGGCTGCTCGCTCTACTTCACCGTCGCCGCGAAGGCCGGGGACAGCCCCGAGGCGACCTGGCGCGAGGCCAAGGCAGCCGCGACCGACGCGATGGTCGCGGCCGGTGCGACGATCACCCACCACCACGCCGTCGGCACCGACCACCGCCCGTGGCTGGCCGCCGAGGTCGGTGCGGTGGGGGTGCGCGTGCTGCGCGCGGTCAAGGCCGAGCTCGACCCGACCGGCATCCTCAACCCGGGCGTCCTGGTCCCATGAGCCTGAGCCTCCCGGTCCGATGAGGGGTGAGCGTGGTCCCGTGAGCAGCGTCGTGACCCGATCGTTCGCGTTCCTGGTCAACCCGGCAGCCGGTGGCGGCGCGGCCCCGGCGGCGGTCGTCCCGGTGGCGCGGATGCTGCGCGACCGGGGCGCGTCGGTCGAGGTGACGTACTCGCCAGGGCCGAGGGCGACCTGGCACCTCGTGGCCGAGGCGGTCCGGCGCGGCGACGTCGTCGTCGCCGTCGGCGGCGACGGGATGATCTGCCACCTCGCCGGCGCCGTTGCCGGCCTGGGCGGCACGCTCGGCATCGTCCCCGCCGGGCGGGGCAACGACTTCGCGCGGATGCTGGGGGTCGGCGACGACCCGGCCGAGCAGGCGGCGACGTTGCTCGGCCGACCGGTCCGCCGGGTCGACCTCGTGGCCGTGGCCCAGCCCGGCGTCGCCGAGCGCCTGGTGGCCGGATCGGTCTACGCCGGGGTCGACGCCCTGGCCGCCGCCACGGTCGACCGCGCCCGGCGGCTCCCGGCATCCGTGCACTACCCCTACGCCGCGGTCCGCTCCCTGCTCACCTACCGCCCGGCGCGCTACCGCCTCGACGTCGACGGCGCGGTGCACGAGATCGACGCGGCCACCGTGGTGGTCGCCAACTCGGCGTACTACGGCAGGGGCATGCAGATCGCGCCCGGCGCCGTGATCGACGACGGCCTCCTCGACGTGGTCGTCGTCGGCGCGGCGAGCAGGCGCGACCTGGTCCGGCACCTCCCCCTGGTGTACGCCGGCACCCACGTCGACCTGCCCGAGGTCACGGTGCTGCGCGGCCGACGGGTCGAGCTGTCGGCGACCACGCCGGTGCCGACCGGGGCCGACGGCGAGCCGCTGGCGTCCCTGGGCGAGGAGCCGACCGTCGTCGAGGTCCGCCCCGGCGCGCTCCAGGTCATCGCCTGAGCCTCAGCGCTTGAGCGTCACCGCCTGAAGGTCCACGCCATCAGCTCGGACTCCGCGCTGGCCGTGACGCGGTGACCGGGCTCGTCCGTCACCCGCACCGCGTCGCCCGTGCCCAGGCTGTCCCCGGCCACGTCGACGAGGCCACGCGTGACGAAGACGTGCTGCAGCGGGTCGTCGGGGAGCGTGACCGCCTCGCCCGGGGCCAGGCGCGCGACCCACAGCGTCGCCGCGGCCGCGCCGACGCGGGCGAGCGCGCCGCGACCGCCCGACGCCAACGGCACCAGCCCGCCCGCGGCCAGCGCCGGGTCGGCCGCGACCACCGTGCGGGCCGGCGGCGCGTCGGACACGTCCGGGCGCACCCACGCCTGCACGAAGCGGGTCGGACCCGACGCCGCGTCGGCGAGCTCGGAGTGCCGGATGCCCGCGCCGGCCGACTGCACCTGCAGCGTGCCCGCGCCCAGCTCGACGGCCAGCCCGACGGCCGGCTCGACGGCCGGGTCGGCCGTGCCGCCCGCGCCGTCGCGGTGGACCAGCACCCCCGCGACGACCCAGGTCACGATCTCCACGTCGGCGTGCCCGTGCTCCGGATAGCCGGCGCCCGGCGACAGCAGGTCGTCGTTGTGGGCCAGCAGCCCGCCGTACCCCACGTTGTCGGGGTCGTAGTGCGAGCCGAAGGAGAAGGAGTGCCGCGTGTCGCGCCCATGGTCGACGGTCCGCGCGCGGTCGGCGGCGCGCTGCCAGGAAAGGCTCACCCGTCGATCGTGGCGCACAGTCTTAAGTTGCGGGGTTCACCCGCGCGGGCGGTCTGTCAACAGTTAGGGTCTTCGGGTGACCAGGCGTGCACCGGACGCCCGGGCCAGGGATGGCTTCCCTGCGCTGCCCGGAGGCTTCCGTTTCGGGACCAGCACTGCTGCGTACCAGATCGAGGGCGCCACCACCGAGGACGGCCGCGGCGCCAGCGTGTGGGACACCTTCACCGCCGAGCCGGGCCGCGTCGTCGACGGGTCCACGGGCGCGGTCGCCTGCGACCACTACCACCGGGTCGACGAGGACGTCGAGCTGATGCGGCGCCTCGGCGTCGAGGGCTACCGGTTCTCCGTCGCATGGCCGCGCATCCAGCCCACGGGCAAGGGCCCGGCCAACGCCAAGGGCCTCGCGTTCTACGACCGCCTGGTCGACACGCTGCTGGAGAACGGCGTGCAGCCGATGGTGACGCTCTTCCACTGGGACCTGCCGCAGGCGCTCGAGGACGACGGCGGCTGGCTCAACCGCGCGACCACCGACCACTTCCAGGAGTACGCCGCGATCGTCGGCGCCGCCCTCGGCGACCGCGTCGAGCACTGGATCCCCGTCAACGAGCCCAACGTCGTCACCATGCTGGGCTACGGCAACGGGACCCACGCGCCGGGCAAGAAGCTGATGTTCGAGGCGCTCCGGGTCGCCCATCACCTGCTGCTGGGCCACGGCAAGGCCGCGATCGCGCTGCGCCAGGCCGGCGCCACCAGCGTCGGCTGCGCCAACAACCACGCCCCCATGTGGCCGGTCACCGACAAGGACGCCGACGTCGGGGCCACCAAGCTCTTCGACGCGCTCTGGAACGCGCTGTACGCCGAGCCGATGCTCTTCGGCCGCTACCCGGCCGACATCGCGCCGATCATGGACATGTACACCCAGGACGGCGACCTGGCCACGATCCGCCAGCCCCTCGACTTCTACGGCATCAACTACTACAACCCGCACAAGATCGGGGCCACCAGCGAGGACGCCGAGCTGCCCTGGGAGCAGTGCGAGGTGCTCGGCTACCCGACCACCGACTTCGGCTGGCCCGTCGTACCCGACGGACTGCGCGAGCTGCTCATCCTGATGCGCGCCCGCTACCGCGCGGCACTGCCGCCGATCTACGTGACCGAGTCGGGCTGCTCCTACGGCATGGGCCCCGACGCCGACGGCGTCGTCGACGACCAGCCGCGCATCGACTACCTCGACTCGCACCTGCGCGCCGTCGCCGAGGCGGTCAACCAGGGCGTCGACGTCCGCGGCTACTACACGTGGTCGCTCATGGACAACTTCGAGTGGGCCGAGGGCCTGACCCAGCGCTTCGGCCTCGTGCACGTCGACTACGACACCCTCAAGCGGACGCCCAAGCGCTCGTTCGAGTGGTACGCCGCCATGGTCGCCGCCAACCGCGCCGCCCACCGCTGAGCCGGTCCGTCGCCCGAGTCGGCGCTTGTGCGCGCTGGTACGTCGTCGAGTCGGCGCTTGCGTGCTGGCGAGCGGCTTCCCGGTAGGTGCGCTTCGGCCTGCGGACCGTGGACACCTCGCCGAGCTGGCGCTTAGTCGCGCTTCCCGGCCGGTGTCGCTCCTCGGCCTGCCGGACCGCTGGACTCGGCTCGTCCGGGTCGGCTGTTCTTAGTGGGCGCCTCCCCCGCTTCGCTCCTCCGACGCCGAACCGCCGGCTCGGCTCTGTCTCGGGTTGCTGCTTGCTTCTAGCGGGCTCTGTCTCGGGGTGCTGTTGCTTCTAGCGGGCTGCGATCACGGGGCGCGGGGAGGGGATCGGCTGGCCGTCGTCGTCGAGGCGCACGAGGGTGAAGCCGGCGCGCTCGTACTTGTCGATCTCGGGGCCGGGGAGCCGGCCGTGCCAGCGCTCCATGAAGAACTGGCGGTTCTGCGGGATCCGCTTGCCGCGGCCGGGCGTCTTGCCCTCGAGGTGGATGACCAGCGAGCGCGGCTCGACGCGGAAGCCGCCGGGGCGCAGCTCGCGGGCCCGCAGGCAGAGATCGACGTCCTCCATGCCGTTGACGTAGTGCGGGTCGAAGCCCTCGAGCTCGGCCAGGTCGACGGCGCGCATGGCCAGCGCGGCGGCGGTCGCGGCGTGGAACGACATCTGCGCGGTGGGCAGGGCGTCGAGGTAGGGCCGGCCGGTGAGGAAGTGGCAGGCCAGACCGTCGGCGTACGGGAACACGGTGCCGGCGGTCTGGATCGTCTGGTCCGGGTAGACGAGCACCGGCTGCGCGCCGGCGACCAGCGGGTCCTCGAGGTGGGCGAGCACGGCCGGCAGCCAGTCGGTGTCGGAGCGGGTGTCGTTGTTGAGGTAGACGACGAGCTCGCCCGTGGACTCGGCGAGGCCGACGTTGCAGGCGATGGCGAAGTTCAGGTTGACGGGCAGCCGGCGGTACCGCACCCGCGACTCGCCGACGAACCGTGCCGTCAGCTCCTGGCCCAGCTCCATCGGCGAGCCGTTGTCGACGACGATGACCTCGATGTCCTCGACCGAGGTGGTGGCCAGCAGGCTGTCGACGGCGTCGCCGGTCATCCGGGCGTCGTTGAAGGTGGGGACGACCACCGAGACCCGGCCCGGCTGGCGGTCGGGGAGCCTCGTGCGGACATCGTCCCAGCTGACCCAGGCGCTCCCGATGACGGCGAGCCAGTCGCCGTCTGCACCCGCGGCGGTCGTCTGCTGGCGGGGCAGTGTCTGCACCATCCGGTCGCTGGCCACGATGGGAAGGGCGTCCAGCCTGGCCCGCGAGGCCAGCCGGATCGCGAACTCGGGGTCCGCGCCCAGCCCGAGGCCCGGCTGGAATCCGCCGACCGCTCGGGCGACCTCGGTCGTGCACACCAGCGTGCCCACGTCGATCCAGCCTCCGGCCCGCAGGGTCTGCAGGTCGGCGCTGCCGGACATCACCGTCACCTGGCCGGTCGCGTCGTGCAGGGAGACCGCCGCGTGGCCCGCCTCGTGCCCGGAGTCGTGCAGCCACTGGACGGCCCCCTGGAGGAACTCCGCGCGCCAGTGATGGCCCGGCATCAGGAACGCGACGTAGCCTCCGGCCGCCTCCGCCAGCCCGGCGTTGCGCCAGTCCGTGCCGGGCGCCATCGACACCACGCGAGCCCGCCCGTCGTGCAGCACCGGTGGCTCTCCGCCGTCGTCGCCGACGAGCAGCAGCTCCCAGCGATGCAGCGTCTGGCCCTGGAGGATCAGCTCGGTCGCCGACGCCGCCGCCTGCGTCGGCTGGAGCGGTGCGACGACGGTGACCAGGGGCCCGCCCGGCCCCTGGAGGGGCAGCGGCAGCTGACCGCGTCGCCACGGCGAGGCCCCGGCCTCGTGGAAGGACAGCTCGGTCCCGGGCAGGTCGCGCTCCTGCGCGTCGACGAGCCGGGCGTGGTCGAGCAGGGCGGCCCGGGCCGGTCT
>CAVYCK010000016.1:0-74911 GCA_963767095.1 uncultured Actinomycetota bacterium
CAGCGAGCGGTCGTTCGGGCCTGGCTAGTCGGCCAGCAGCAGCCGCGGTAGGGCGTCCTGCATCCAGGCCAGCACCTGCTCGTCAGACCAGCCGCAGGTGCGCGTGAGCTCGACGTACGTCGCGTCGCCGAGGACGGTGAGCAGCACGTCGACGGCCCGGTCCCGATCGAGCGTCTGCCGCAGACGGACCCTTGGCGGCAAGCCCGTCGACGACCTCGCCGAAGCCCTCGCGCCGCAGTCGCTCGTGCCCTCGTGGACGACCCGGAGCTCGTCGTCGGTGAGGGCGGCCGCCTTGAGCACCTCGCTCACCAGGGCGGCCCGCGCGAACAGCGGCAGAGCGCCGGCGACGAAGATGCGCAGGGCGGTCACAGCGTCGGGCGCCGCCATCATCTCGCGCCACCAGGGCGTGGCCTGCGGTAGCAGCGGGTCGTCGTCGCCCATCACCCGCCGGTCGATGACGGCGCTGATCAGCTCCGTCTTGGTGTGGAAGACGAAGTAGATCGTCTGCGGCGCGACACCTGCCCGCGCCGCGATCGACGTGACCGTCGCGCCGTGGAAGCCCCGCTCGCAGAACTCGTCGTGGGCCGCGTCGAGGATCTTCGCGCGGGTCTGGGCTGCCTTCTCCCGGCGTGAGGGCTTGACGGTGGCCACAGGTCGGAAGACTATGGGGTATCTCACTAGAGCATCACTCTAGCGTGTCACATCACAAATTGCGAAGCACCAGAGGAGTCCGCCATGAGCGCCACCACCACGCCGTATCCACGACCCCACCCGCATCCGCATCGCCGGCTGGCTCTGCGCCGTCGCCGGCGTCCTCGGCGCCGCCAGCGGCCTGCTACCTCGCGGTCGTCGACCCCCAGGTGCCGGACACCCGGTTCAGCTATCCCCTGACGGCCACGGCCTTCGTCGCGATCCAGCTGTGGTTCGTGGTCCAGCACCTCGGCCTGATGGCCGGCGATCCAGGGCCTCTGGATGGCCGGCTGGACCGGCCGCGGGCGGGCGGCCTCGGCCGGCATCGTCCTCGCCCAGGGCGGGCTCGGGCTGCTCACCATCACCGAGCTGTACGCCATCCGCGCCGCCGAGTCCGACTACCCGGGTCCGCACACCGGGACCCTCGACGCCCTCTACGGCATCTCCTGCACCGCGGCGGGCGTCGGACTGGTGCTGCTCGGGATCGCCACCCTGCGGGCCGGCCGCGGCGCCAGGGGCGGGGCGGTGGCTGCCGCTCGCCCTCGGGGTCTGGGTCTTCGTGCCGATGTTCCCCGCCCTGATGGCCGGCCACGTGCCGGCCCGCCTGGCGATCACCGGGTGGATGCTCCTGTTCGCCGCCCTCGGGCTGGTCGCTGGCCCGTCGGTCCTCGCGCTGACCGCGCGCCGCGGAGGTAGGCTGCGACGCACCGGGGGGTTCGGGCCGCCTGGCGGACCAGTGAGTAGCGACGCAGCGATGCGTCGAGCCGGGAGCGGTGTTGCCCAGACCCACGATCCTGACCGTCGACGACGACGAGCCGGTCTCCGCTGCGCTGACGCGCGACCTGCGCTCGCGCTACGGCAAGGAGTTCCGGATCATCCGGGCGACGTCGGGTGCCGAGGCGCTGGAGATCCTCACCGAGCTCGCGCTGCGCAGCCGGCCGGTGGCGCTCGTCGTGACCGACCAGCGGATGCCCGGCATGACCGGCATCGAGCTGCTCGCCCGCGCACGCACACACGCACCGTCGGCGAAGAACCTGCTGATGACGGCGTACGCCGACACCGACGTCGCGATCTCGGCCATCAACGAGATCGGCCTGGACCACTACCTCCTCAAGCCGTGGGACCCGCCCGAGGACCGGCTCTACCCCGTCGTCGACGACCTGCTCGACGACTGGCGCGCCGAGAACCCGCTCGCCGAGGTCGACGTCCGGGTGGTCGGGCACAGGTGGTCCGAGCGCAGCTACGAGGTCAAGACGTTCCTGGCCCGCAACCACGTCCCCTACCTGTGGCTCGACGTCGAGGTCGACGAGGAGGGCAAGCGGCTCGCCGAGCTGGCCGAGGCGTCTCCCGAGGACCTGCCGCTCGTGCTCGTGCCCGACAGCGAGCCGATGGTCTCCCCGAGCACGGTCGAGCTCGCCGAGCGGCTCGGGCTGCGCACGCGCGCGGAGCAGCCGCTCTACGACCTCTGCATCGTCGGCGCCGGCCCGGCCGGACTGGCCGCGGCCGTCTACGCCGCCTCCGAGGGGCTGAGCACCGTCGTGGTGGAGCGTGAGGCGCCCGGAGGGCAGGCCGGAACGAGCGCCTCGATCGAGAACTACCTGGGGTTCCCCCGCGGGTTGAGCGGGGCCGACCTGACCCACCGTGCCATCGCCCAGGTACGTCGGTTCGGGGCCGAGCTGGTGCTGGCGCGCGACGTCGTCGGCTTCGAGCAGCGCGGCCCGGTGCGCGCGGTGCTGATGGCCGGCGGCGACGAGATCGAGGCCCGGGCGGTCCTGGTGGCCACCGGGGTGAGCTATCGCAAGCTCGACGCCGACGGGCTCGAGCAGCTGACCGGGCGTGGCGTCTACTACGGCGCCGACGCGAGCGACGCGGCCCAGGTCAAGGACGAGACCGTCTACATCGTCGGGGCCGCCAACTCCGCCGGGCAGGCCGCCCTCAACCTGGCTCGCTACGCCAAGCAGGTGGTGATGGTCGTGCGCGGCAACGACCTGGCCACCTCGATGTCGCAGTACCTCGTCGACCGGATCCTCGCCGCCCCCACGATCTCGGTGCGCTACGAGACCACAGGTGGCGGCGGCGTGCGGCGACGGCCACCTCGAGCTGCTGACGCTGGAGACGAAGGACGGCACTCGTGAGGACGTCCCGGCCACCTGGATGTTCGTCTTCATCGGCGCCTCGCCGCGGACCGACTGGCTCGGCGAGGCGATCGTGCGCGACAAGGCCGGCTACGTCGTGACCGGCCAGGAGATCGCCTGGCACGACGGGTCCGGAGCCCACTGGGTGCACGCGCGGCCGCCGTACCCGTTGGAGGCCAGCGTGACCGGCGTGTTCGCCGCGGGCGACGTACGCCTGGACTCGATGAAGCGGGTGGCGTCGGCCGTCGGTGAGGGCGCGATGGCGGTCCACCTGGTCCACCGCTACCTGGCGACCATCTGATGGCCGAGCGCCGATGACCGACCTCGCGACCGAGATCTCGGCGATCCCGCTGTTCGACGGGCTCACCCCGGCCCAGCTCGCCGAGCTCGCCGCCGGCGCCGAAGAGGTGACGATCGAGCCGGGCACGGTCTACTTCGCCGAGGGCGAGCCTGCCGCGTACTGGTGGGTGCTGCTCGACGGCGCCCTCGACCTCGTCCGGCACATCGGGCGCGAGGACGTCGTGGTGGGGCGCATGGACGTTGCCGGGCGTTGGGCCGGGGGCATGCAGGCGTGGGACCCGCACGGCACCTACCTGGCCACCGGCCGCGGCGCGTTGCCCGGCCGGGCGCTCCGGATGTCGTCTCCGGTCCTGCGCGAGAAGGTGTCGGCCTGGTTCCCGCTGGGCATGCACCTGATCAGTGGCCTCTACGGCACCGCGCGGTCGATCGAGTCCAACGCACGCCAGCGCGACTCGCTCGTGACCCTCGGCACGCTGGCGGCCGGTCTGGCGCACGAGCTGAACAACCCGGCGGCGGCGGCCGCGCGCGGTGTCGACGCGATGGCCAAGACCTGCGACGCGCTGGTCGACTCGCTGGTGGGACTCGGTCAGGCACAGCTCTCCGCCGAGCAGGCGCTGGCGCTGGCCGGCCTGCGCCGCGAGCTGCTCGAGCGGCCGCGGGTCACCGGGGCGCTGCGACTCGCCGACCTCGAGGAGGAGGTCGGCGAGCGACTCGACGATCTCGAGGTCGACGACGCCTGGAGCCTCGCGCCGGCGCTCGCCGCCCACGGTGCGGACACCGAGTGGCTCGACCGAGCCGCCGACCAGCTCCCCGGTCGAGCGCTCACACCGGCCCTGCGCTGGGTCGCCGGCATGCTGACGATGACCAGCGTGCTCGGGGAGGTGGGCGACGCGACCCACCGCATCTCCGAGCTCGTGTCGTCCGTGCGCTCCTACACCCAGATGGACCGGGCCTCCGCCCAGCGGCTGCAGGTCACCGAAGGGCTCGACAGCACCCTGGTGATGCTCGGCCACAAGACCCGCCAGGGAGTCGAGGTCGTGAAGGAGTACGCCGCCGACCTGCCCGAGGTCGAGGGCCTGCCCGGCGAGCTCAACCAGGTGTGGACCAACCTGCTCGACAACGCGCTCGACGCTGTCGCGGAGCTCCCGGCGGCCGCGTCCGCATCCGCGCGTACGCCGCCGCCTCGACCTCGGTCGCCGACGGCCGGGACGTCGTGGTCGAGATCCGTGACAACGGCCCCGGCATGCCGCCCGAGGTCGCGGCCCGCGCGTTCGACGCGTTCTTCACGACCAAGGAGGTCGGCTCGGGCACCGGCCTCGGCCTCGACATCGCCCGCCGCATCGTCGTCGAGCGGCACGAGGGCGCCATCGACATCGAGCGGGACGGTGACGAGACGGTCCTGCGCGTGCGCCTTCCCGGCTGAGCGCACGGGGAATCTCACACGGTCCCGACTCGTGAGGGCAGTCGCGCAGCGAGTAGCGTGACCGTTCGTGGCTACGACCGACCTGGTCAGGGACGGGCGGGCGGTTCGCTCGACCATCGCCCTGAAGATGTTGATGGCCGTGAGCGGCTTGGCGTTCATCGCCTTCGTGCTCGGCCACATGTACGGCAACCTCCATGCCTTCGCCGGGCACGACGCGTTCAACGACTATGCCGAGCACCTCAGGAGCTTCGGAGAGCCGTTCTTCCCCGCCGCCGGAGCACTGACGATCCTGCGCGTCGGCCTGCTCCTGGCGCTGGTCGTGCACGTCTACTCCGCGTTCGCGCTGTGGGCGCGCGCCAAGCGGGCCCGCACGACGCCGTACGTCATGAAGAAGCGCACCGGCGCCACGTGGGCCAGCCTGATGATGCGCTGGGGCGGCGTCACCCTGCTGCTGTTCATCATCTGGCACCTGCTGAACTTCACCATCGGCAAGGTCAACGTGCAGGGCGGCGCGACCGACGACCCGTACAACCTGCTCGTCGACACCTTCGACGTGTGGTGGCTGACGCTCATCTACCTGCTCGCGATGGCGATGCTCGGCGCACATCTGCACCACGGGTTCTGGAGCGCCTTCCAGACCCTCGGGCTGACCGGGACCGCCCGCGCCCGCACAGCCGGCGAAGGCCGTCGGGTTCACCCTGGCGCTGATCATCGTGGTCGGCTTCAGCCTGGTCCCGCTCGCCGTGCTGGCCGGCATCATCGAGAAGTGAGGCGCTCATGACGGACATGCCTGACACCACGTTGACCGGTCAGCCCTCGGTCCACATCGATGCACCCGAGGACTACGACGACGCCGCGGGCTACTACACGCCCGGCGAGCCGGTCCGCGACACCAAGGCGCCCGGAGGGCCGCTCGAGGAGCGCTGGGGCACCCGTCAGTTCGAGGCCCGGATCGCCAACCCCGCCAACCGCCGGCGGCTCTCGGTGATCGTGGTCGGCACCGGTCTGGCCGGCGCCAGCGCGGCCGCGACGCTGGGCGAGGCGGGCTACGTCGTCAAGTCGTTCTGCTACCAGGACTCCCCGCGTCGCGCGCACTCGATCGCCGCCCAGGGAGGCATCAACGCGGCCAAGAACTACAAGGGCGACGGCGACTCGGTCTACCGGCTCTTCTACGACACCATCAAGGGCGGCGACTACCGCTCGCGCGAGTCCAACGTCTACCGGCTCGCCCAGGTCAGCGTGAACATCATCGACCAGTGCGTCGCCCAGGGCGTGCCGTTCGCGCGGGAGTACGGCGGCCTCCTCGACAACCGGTCCTTCGGCGGCGTCCAGGTGTCCCGCACGTTCTACGCCCGCGGCCAGACCGGCCAGCAGCTGCTGATCGGCGCCTACCAGGCCCTCGAGCGCCAGGTCGCGGCCGGCACGGTGAAGTGCTACACCCGCCACGAGATGGTCGAGCTGATCATCGTCGACGGTCGCGCTCGGGGGATCATCGTGCGCGACATGGTCACCGGCGAGATCGAGACCTACTTCGCCGACGTCGTCGTGCTGGCCAGCGGTGGCTACGGCAACGTCTTCTTCCTGTCCACCAACGCGATGGGCTGCAACGTCACCGCGACGTGGCGCGCCCACCGCAAGGGCGCGTTGATGGCCAACCCGTGCTTCACCCAGATCCACCCGACGTGCATCCCGGTCTCCGGCGCTCACCAGTCCAAGCTGACCCTGATGAGCGAGTCGCTGCGCAACGACGGCCGGATCTGGGTGCCGAAGAAGAAGGAGGACTGCGCCAAGGATCCCCGCCAGATCCCCGAGGGCGACCGCGACTACTACCTCGAGCGGATCTACCCGGCGTTCGGCAACCTGGTCCCGCGCGACATCGCGTCGCGCCAGGCCAAGAACATGTGCGACGAGGGTCGCGGCGTCGGACCCGAGGTCGACGGCGTACGCCGCGGTGTCTACCTCGACTTCGCCGACGCCACCGAGCGGCTGGGCAAGAAGGCCATCGAGGAGAAGTACGGCAACCTCTTCGACATGTACGCCCGGATCACGGGCGAGGACCCCTACACCGTGCCGATGCGCATCTACCCCGCCGTGCACTACGTCATGGGTGGCCTCTGGGTCGACTACGACCTGCAGTCGACGATTCCCGGGCTGTTCGTGACCGGCGAGGCGAACTTCTCCGACCACGGCGCCAACCGCCTCGGCGCGTCGGCGCTGATGCAGGGCCTCGCCGACGGGTACTTCGTGCTGCCCAACACCATCCGCGACTACCTCGCCGACGGGCCGTTCGACCGGATCGCCGACGACGACCCCGCGGTCGTCGAGGCGCAGCAGGCGGTGCGCGCGCGCATCGACCACTTCATGACGAACAAGGGCACCCGCTCGGTCGACTCCTACCACCGCGAGCTCGGCAACATCATGTGGGAGTACTGCGGCATGGAGCGGACCGAGGACGGCCTGAAGAAGGCGATCGACCTGATCCGCACGCTCAAGGACGACTTCTGGCGCAACGTGAAGGTGCTCGGGGCCGCCGAGAGCCTGAACCAGTCGCTCGAGCGGGCCGGGCGGGTCGCCGACTTCTTCGAGCTCGGCGAGCTGATGTGCATCGACGCCCTCAACCGGCGCGAGTCCTGCGGGGGCCACTTCCGCGGCGAGTCGCAGACCGAGGACGGGGAGGCGCTGCGTCACGACGACCACTACGCCTACGTCGCTGCGTGGGAATGGGCCGGCGAGGGCGAGAACCCCGTGCTGCACAAGGAAGAGCTGACCTACGAGTTCGTCGAGATGAAGCAGAGGTCCTACAAGTAATGGACGTGACCCTCAAGATCTGGCGTCAGCCGGATGCGGCGACGCCGGGCGCGATGCACACCTACGAGGTGGCCGACATCAGCCCCGACATGTCGTTCCTGGAGATGCTCGACGTACTCAACGAGCAGCTCCAGGCCGGCGACGAGGAGCCGATCGCGTTCGACTCCGACTGCCGTGAGGGCATCTGCGGCATGTGCGGTCTGATGATCAACGGCGACGCGCACGGCCCGGAGGTCACCACGACCTGCCAGCTGCACATGCGGTCCTTCAGCGACGGCGAGACCATCACCATCGAGCCGTGGCGGGCCACGGCGTTCCCCGTCATCAAGGACCTCTGCGTCGACCGGCGAGCCTTCGACCGGCTCATCCAGGCCGGCGGCTACATCTCCGTCAACACCGGAGCCGCTCCGGACGCGCATGCCACGCCCGTGCCGAAGGACAAGGCCGACCGGGCCTTCGACGTCGCCACCTGCATCGGCTGCGGCGCCTGCGTGGCGGCCTGTCCCAACGGCTCGGCGTCGCTGTTCGTCGGCGCGAAGGTCACCCACCTCGGCGAGCTCCCCCAGGGCCAGGCCGAGCGCGACTCCCGGGTCGTCAACATGGTCGCCCAGCACGACCACGAGGGCTTCGGCGGCTGCACCAACATCGGCCAGTGCACGGCTGCCTGCCCCAAGGAGATCCCGCTCGACGTGATCTCGCAGCTCAACAAGGACCTGCGCAACGCCATCCGGCACGGCTACTGATCCACCCCGCAGCCCGCGAGTCGGCGCACCCGCCGCACGCAAAGCCCGCGAGTCGGCGCGTTCGCCGCGCGCAAAGCCCGCGAGTCGGCGCGTTCGCCGCGCGTACAGCCCGCGAGTCGGCGCGTTCGCCGGACGTCTGCGCCGACTCGACGTGCTCGCCGTGAGCACCTGCGCCGACTCGATGGGCTGGCCGTCTGCACCTGCGCCGACTCGACGTGCTTGCCGTGAGCACCTGCGCCGGGTCGACGTGCTGGGCGTGAGCGTCTGCGCCGGGTCGCGGCTCAGCCGAGGGGGAACTGCCGCGTCGCCTGCCAGCCGCGTTCGACGTCGTGGACGTAGAGATGGAAGCGGTCCAGGTCGAAGAAGCACTCGAAGGCCGCCAGCTCCTCGAACGCCTGGTCCAGCACGTCGTCCCCGAGGTGGTGGGCCACGGTCACGTGCGGGTGGTAGGGAAACAGCAGGTCGGTCTCGAGCGGACCGCGGCGTACGGCGTCGGCCAGGGCCTCGCACTGCGAGATGCCCTCGGCGACCGTCACGAACACGACCGGGGACACCGGGCGGAACGTGCCGGTGCCGCGCAGCCGCATGCGGAACGGCTCGACCTCCGTGGCAGCGCCAGCCAGGTGCGCCTCGACCACGCCGAGCGCGTCGTCCTCCACGGCCATCGGCGGCACGAGGGTCACGTGGGTCGGGATCTGGGTCGCCGTCGCGTCGCCGATCGACGCGCGGTAGTCCTGGAGCTCAGCACCCCACGGCTCGGGAATCGTGAGGGCGACGCCGATCGTCGGCATCAGCGCGCGGCCGTCGGGAGGAAGCCCACCCGGTCGAGGACGTCGCGCAAGGTGGCCTTCGCCACCGCCTCGGCCCGGGCCGTACCCTGGCGGAGCACCTCGTCGAGGTGCTCGCGGTCATCGAGCAGCTCGAGGGTGCGGTCGCGGAACGGCGTCACGAACTCGACCACCGCGTCGGCCAGGTCGCCCTTGAAGGCGCCGTACCCCGAGCCGACGTAGTCGGCCTCGATGTCGCCGATCGGCCGGCCGGTCATCGCCGAGAAGATCGTCAGCAGGTTGCTCACGCCGGGCTTCTCGTCCTGGTCGAAGCGAACGTCGGTCCCGGAGTCGGTGACCGCGGAGCGGATCTTCTTGGCCGAGACCTTCGGGTCGTCGAGCAGCTCGATGATGCCGGCGGGCGAGGAGGCCGACTTCGACATCTTGGCCGTCGGGTCCTGGAGGTCGGTGATCTTCGCCGTGGCCTTCAGGATGTAGGGCTCGGGCAGCCGGAACGTCTTCTTGTAGCGGTGGTTGAACCGCTGGGCCAGGTCGCGAGTGAGCTCCAGGTGCTGGCGCTGGTCCTCGCCGACCGGCACGTAGTGCGGGCGGTAGAGCAGGATGTCGGCGGCCTGCAGGATCGGGTAGGTGAACAGGCCGACCGAGGCCGCACCCTCGCCACCCTTGGCGGACTTGTCCTTGAACTGCGTCATCCGGCGCGCCTCTCCGAAGCCGGTGAGGCACTGGAGCACCCAGGAGAGCTGCGCGTGGGCGGGGATCTGGCTCTGCACGAAGATCGCGGACCGCGCCGGGTCGATGCCCATCGCCACCAGCTGGGCCACGGCACGGCGGGTGCGCTCGCGCAGCACCTTGGGGTCCTGCTCGACGGTGATGGCGTGCAGGTCGGCGATGAAGAAGAAGGGCTCGTAGTCGGCCTGGAGATCGACCCACTGCCGGAGCGCGCCGAGGTAGTTGCCGAAGTGGAACGAGTCGGCCGTGGGCTGGATCCCCGAGAGCACGCGCGGGCGGGCCGATCCGGCCGCGGCGCCGGAGGCCTGGGTCTGGGTCTCGATCCCGAGAGTCTGCGGCGCCATGGCGAGGATTCTGTCAGGGCGGTCTGGCGGTCGGTGCAACCGCCCGGCCCCCTCCGGAGTCGTCACACTGGAGGACGACGGGACCACGATGAGCAGATTGCAGGACCGGCTTGACAAGGAGGGTCGATGGCTGACGAGGGCGTCGGACGGGTGCGCGAGGTGTACGTCGCGTCCTACCGCCGCCTGGTCGGCCAGCTCGCCGGAGTCACCGGTGACCCCCTCGAGGCCGAGGACGTGGTGATGGAGGCGTTCGCGCGCGCGGTCACGCGCCATCGGGAGTTCGCCCGGGTCGACAATCCCGAGGCGTGGCTGCGCACGGTCGCTGTCAACGTCGCGAGGAGCCGGTGGCGCCGGCTGAGCCGGATGCGGACGACGCCGCTGGAGCCTGGCGAGGGCGAGCCCTCAGCCGGGGGCACGGCGTACGACGACCTGCCGGCCGACCGGCTGGCCCTGCTCGCCGCCCTGCGCGCCCTGCCGGCGGAGCAGCGCGAGGCGATCGCGCTGCACCACCTCGCCGACCTCCCCGTGCACGCGGTGGCCGCCACCCTCGGCGTCCCCACCGGCACCGTCAAGGCCCGGCTGGCGCGCGGGCGGGCCCGGCTCGCCACGCTGCTCGGCCACCCCGAGGAGGAGCACCATGTCCGACCGTCCTGACTTCGATGGCACCGGCCTGCTCGACCGCGAGCTGACCGCGCTTCGCGACGACGTCGCCGACCGGGCACGGCTGCCCGACTTCGCGGCCGTCCAGGCCCGCGCGCTGCGCCGCCGTCGTACGCGGATCGCGGCGGTCGGGTCGGTCGCCGCTGCCGCCGCCGTCGTCGTCGCGATCGTCCTGGCGCCCGGCCTCGGCGCGCTGCCGGAGGCCACGCCGGGGCCGTCCACCGAGGGGCCGACACGGGTCGAGACGGGCACGGTCCCGAAGGTGGTCCAGGACCTGGTGCAGGACTCCCGCGCGCACCGCTTCGTGGTGGCCGGGGGGCTGGACGGGTCCGTCGCGGTGGTCTGGCGCAACCTGGTGCAGCCCGCGCCGATGTTCGCGCTGGTGACCCGCAGCGCCGACGGCGTCGTGACCGGCCAACTGCTCGGCGAGCCGCCGTCGACCCTGACGGCGGTGCCCGGCGGCTGGGTCGGCTCGGTCGGACACGTCGGCGAGCCGCACTACCTGGTGCGACCGGACGGAGCCGTGCTCGACCTGCCCGTCAGCACCCTCGTCGACGACCCGACGGCGGGTGACGTCGCCGTTCCGCAGCCGCAGCAGGCCGGCTACCTGATCTTCCGAGACGGCACGCTGCTGCACCCGAAGGACCCGCCGACGACGCCGTTCGCGACGTACATCACCCCCGACGGAGGGCTGGTCGCCCAGAGCGGGCGTCGCGACGTCGTCTCCGACGCGGGAGGACGCACGCGCCTGCCCGCGCGCACCAGGTACGTCGCCGTGGTGGGGAACGGCCCGCACGTCGCGGCGATCGCGTTCGGCAGCGAGCCCGACGGCGACATCCCCATCGTGGGCGCTGCCGTCTCGTCGGACTCGGGGCTGACCTGGCGCGCCGTGGCGCTGCCGGACCCGTTCGGCGGGGTCAGCTCGTTCGCGATCACCTCGGGCGGGACCACCGCCATCACCTTCGACTCGTCGACCCGCTTCATCTCCCCCGAGGGACAGCTGCTCTCGCCGTCGAAGCAGATCGATTTCGAGCAGGTGGCCTCCGCGGGCGACCAGGTGTTCGGGTGGAGCGAGGCAGGGCTCTTCGTGAGCACACGAACCCGACCTCCTCGACCTCTGGGTGCGCGTCGACGGCGACGACTACCTCTGAGCCCGACCCCCCGTGACGCGCCGATGCAACGAATCGGTGGTCGGAGGAGGAGAGTGGAGAGTTCCACTCCTCAATATTCGATCCCAGGTGATCCCGATGACCGTCGGCCAGCACAATCTCAGCGCTACGACAGTCGAGCCGGACGAGGTCCCGCAGAGCAACGCTGCGCGCTGGGCGATCGGATTGGCGGGCCTGGTCGCGGTCGTGTTCCTCGGCCTCAGCATGGCGACGTTCACTGGTAGCCCGGTCGCCGACGACGGTGCGGGCATGCACTTCGCGCTGGCCCTCGCGCTGGTGGCTGCGTTCGCCCTGGCCATGATCGCCTTCACCCAGGCCGTCGCCGCCAAGGTCCAGCACCAGCGGTCGGCGCTGCTGTGGCTGCCGCTCCTCGCGTTCCCCGCCCTGATCGTCTACGTGGTGTTCAGCAGCAGGTTCTAGTCCGCGACCGGCTCGGGCCGGCGAGCGCGACGGCTAGCCGGTCGGCTCGTACCGCATCGCCACGGCCCCGGAGCCGAGCTCCAGCCGGCTCACGAGCCTCAGGTCGACATGCGTCGACAGCCCCGCGAACAACGTCGGCCCGTGGCCGACGATCCTGGGATGCACCACGAGCTCGTACTCGTCGATCAGGCCCAGCTCCGCCAACGCCAGCGGGAGCTGCAGGCCGCCGACGAACAGTCCCTTGCCCGGCTCCTGCTTGAGCCGCCGAACGGCCTCGGCCAGGTCGCCGTGCACGAGCTCGGCGTTCCAGTCGACCTGGTCCAGGGTGCTCGACACGACGTACTTCTTCGCCGCGTTGATCGTCCGGCCGAAGGGCTCCGTCCAGCGGGCCTCGCTCCGGCGGCGCCGGTGGCCGCCACGCGGCCTCCATCATCTCGTAGGTCACCCGCCCGAAGAGCAGGGCATCGGCCCGCTCGAGGTTCTCCGCTGCGTGCCGGTGCAGGTCTTCGTCCGCGGACATCGCGCGATGGTCGCAGCACCCGTCCAGCGTGACGTTGATGGAGTAGCGAAGGGGTCGCATCAGGCAAAGGTACTGGCGGTCCGCCGGTGCAGCCGTCCCGAGACCAGCAGGACCACGAAGCCGGCGAGCGACAGGGCGACGCCGACGAGCGCGGGCGCGCGGTAGCCGTAGCCCGCCGCGATGACCAGGCCGCCGAGCCAGGCGCCGAGCGCGTTCGCGACGTTGAGCGACGCGTGGTTCATGCGCCGCGCCGAGGGTCTGCGCCTCGCCGGCCACGTCCATCAGGCGCAGCTGCAGGTTGACGACAAGCACCGACCCGAGGGCGGTGACCAGGAACGCCATCGGCAGCGCGCCCAGCCCGTGGGGGCCAGCGCGGCGTACCCGAGCAGCGCGCCCGCCATCCCCAGCGAGCCGACGAACAGGGACCGCATGATCGACCAGCGCGCCAGCTCACCGGCCAGCCAGGTGCCGAAGACCATGCCCAGGCCGAACGCCAGCAGGAAGACCGGGACCGCCGACTCGGGCGAGGCCTCCGGTCACCGTCACGGTCTTGGCGATGTAGGTCATCAGGGCGAACATGCCGCCGAAGCCGATGCGCCGATCGCGAGGGTGAGCCAGACCTGCGGCTGGGCGAACGCCGTGAGCTCGCGGCGGCCCCGCGCCTCGGGGTCGCCGGGGATCGACGGGACGAAGGCGATCGTGAGCAGCACGGTCAGCACCGCGAGCCCGGCGACGAGGAAGAAGACGGCCCGCCAGCCGACCTGCTGGCCGAGGAACGTGGCCGCCGGCACGCCGACGACGTTGGCCACCGAGAGCCCGATCATCACCATCGCGACCGCGCGACCCTTGCGGTCCGGTGGGGCCAGGCTCGCCGCCACCAGGGAGGCGACGCCGAAGTAGATGCCGTGCGGGAGGCCGTCGAGGAAGCGCATCACGACGAGCACCTCGAAGGTCGGGCGCGAGCGCGCTGGCGGCGTTGAAGACGGCGTACGCCGCCATCAGCGCCGATCAGCAGGCCCCGCCGGGGCAGCCGCGCACCGAAGTACGCCAGCACGGGCGCCCCGATGACGACGCCGAGCGCGTACGCCGAGATGATGTGGCCGGCCGTCGGGATCGAGACGTCGACACCCTCGGCGATCTGCGGCAGCACCCCCATCGTGACGAACTCGGTCGTGCCGATGGCGAAGCCCCCCGTGGCCAGGGCGAGCACGGCGAAGCCGAAGTGCGTGGGCCTGGCGGAGGGCGGTGCGTAGGGAGGGGCGGTCGTCGTCATCTCCACCCATGCTCCAACCCAGAGCCGTCAACGACCTATTCCGCGACACCGCTGGTCAGGCGAACTCCGGGGACCGAGAGCGCGTCAGGCGAGGTCGAAGCGGTCGAGCGTCCATGACCTTGGTCCAGGCGGCGACGAAGTCGCGCGACGAACTTCTCCTCGGCGTCGTCGCTGGCGTAGACCTCGGCGAGCGCCCGCAGCTGCGAGTTGCGAGCCGAAGACGAGGTCGACCGCGGTGGCGGTCCACCTGACCTCGCCGGTGCGCAGGTCGCGGCCCTCGTAGACGTTCTCGTCGGTCGCCGACGCCTTCCACTCGCGTGCCCGCGGTCGAGCAGGTTGACGAAGAAGTCGTTGCGTCAGCGTCGCCGGGCCGGTCGGTGAACACGCCGTGCGCGGAGCCGCCGGCGTTGGCGCCGAGCGACCCGCAGGCCGCCGACGCAGCACGGTCATCTCCGGAGCGGTCAGGGTCGAGCAGGTTGGCCCGGTCGAGCAGCAGCGTCTCCGGCGGGCAGCTTCTCGCCGGCCCGCAGGTAGTTGCGGAAGCCGTCGGCGCGTCGGCTCGAGCACGGCGAAGGACTCGACGTCGGTCTGCTCCTGCGTGGCGTCGGTGCGGCCCGGGCGTGAACGGCACGGTGACGTCGTGCCCGGCGTCCCGCGGCCGCCTGCTCGACCGCGGCGCCGCCGCCGAGCACGATCAGGTCGGCCAGCGAGATCCGCTTGCCGCCGGACTGGCGCGCCGTTGAAGTCCTGCTGGACCCGCTCGAGCGTCTTCAGCACCGTCGCCAGCTCGGCCGGGCTCGTTGACCTCCCAGTCGCTTCTGCGGCTCCAGGCGGATGCGGGCGCCGTTGGCGCCGCCGCGCTTGTCGGTGCCGCGGAAGGTCGACGCCGACGCCCACGCGGTGCGAGACCAGCTGCGAGACCGACAGGCCCGGAGCCGAGGACCGTCTGCCTTCAGCGCGGCGACGTCGGCGTCGTCGACGAGCTCGTGGTCGACCGCGGGCACCGGGTCCTGCCACAGCTGCGGCTCGGCGGACCCACGGGCCGAGGTAGCGCGAGACCGGGCCCATGTCGCGGTGCAGCAGCTTGTACCAGGCCTTGGCGAAGGCGATCGGCGAACTCGTCGGGTTCTCGTGGAAGCGCCGCGAGATCGGCTCGTAGGCCGGGTCGATGCGCAGCGCGAGGTCGGTCGTCAGCATCGTCGGCGCGTGTGCGCTTCGCGGGTCGTGCGGCGTCGGGGACCGTGCCCTCGGCGGCGTCCTTCGGCTACCCACTGCTTGGCGCCGGCCGGGCTCTCGGTCAGCTCCCACTCGTAGCCGAAGAGGGTCTCGAAGAAGCTGTTGTCCCAGCTGCGTCGGGGTCGTGGGTCCAGGCGCCCTCGAGGCCGCTGGTGATCGTGTCGCCGCCCTTGCCGGTGCCGTAGGTGTTCTTCCAGCCCGAGGCCCTGCTGCTCGAGCGGGCGCCCTCGGGCTCGGGGCCGACGTAGGTCGGCGGTCGCCGGCGCCGTGGGTCTTGCCGAAGGTGTGGCCGCCGGCGATGAGGGCGACGGTCTCCTCGTCGTTCATCGCCATGCGGCGGAAGGTCTCGCGGATGTCGCGGGCCGCGGCCAGCGGGTCGGGGTTGCCGTTGGGGCCCTCGGGGTTGACGTAGATCAGGCCCATCTGGACCGCGCCGAGCGGGTCGGCGAGCTCGCGGTCGCCGCTGTAGCGCTCGTCGCCGAGCCAGGTGTCCTCGGGGCCCCAGAAGATCTCCTCGGGCTCCCAGACGTCCTCGCGGCCGAAGCCGAAGCCGAAGGTCTCGAAGCCCATCGACTCGAGGGCGACGTTGCCGGCGAGGACGAGCAGGTCGGCCCAGGAGATCTTCTGGCCGTACTTCTGCTTGACCGGCCACAGCAGGCGGCGGGCCTTGTCGAGGTTGGCGTTGTCGGGCCAGCTGTTGAGCGGCGCGAAGCGCTGCGCGCCGTCGCCGGCGCCGCCGCGGCCGTCGTCGATGCGGTAGGTGCCGGCGGCGTGCCAGCTCATCCGGATGAAGAGCGGGCCGTAGTGGCCGTAGTCGGCCGGCCACCAGTCCTGCGAGTGCGTCATGACGTCGACGAGGTCCTGCTTGAGGGCGTCGACGTCGAGCGTCTGCGAACTCCGCGGCGTAGTCGAAGTCCGCGCCCAGCGGGTTGGCCGCCGGGGCGAGTGCTGGTGCAGGACCGGCAGGTCGAGCTGGTTGGGCCACCAGTCCTGGTTGGTCCGCGGCCGGCTGCCGGCTTGGGCTGGGCGCGTCGATCGCTGGGTTCTCGCTCTCGCTGCCGTGCTGCGGTCACGTCGGTGCTCTCGTGTCATCACTCTCGGTGCGGTGGGCCGGTGTCGAGCTGTCAGGACGGCTGCGGCGCAGTCGGGGCACGGGCCCCAGTAGATGACCTCGGCCTCGTCGATCGCGAAGCCGTCGGTCGTCGGACGCGGTCAGGCAGGGCGCCTCGCCGACCGCGCAGTCGACGTCGGCGATGGCGCCGCAGCGAGCGGCACACCACGTGGTGGTGGTTGTCGCCGACCCGCGCCTCGTAGCGCGCCACCGACCCGGCCGGCTGGATGCGGCGCACCAGGCCGGCGTCGGTCAGCGCGCGGAGGACGTCGTAGACCGCCTGGTGCGAGACGGCGGGCAGGTCGCGGCGCACGGCGGCGATGATCGAGTCGGTGTCGGCGTGCGGGATCTCGGCCACCGCGTCCAGCACCGCGAGCCGCGGGCCGGGTGACCCGCAGCCCCGCCTCGCGCAGCCGGGCGGACTGGTCGACAGGAGGCACGTGCCGATCTCATCGAGTTAACCTGAATCAGTCAAGAAAATTCGGCTCGTGGCCCCGGACGGGTCAGAGGGCCGCGAGCGCCTCGTTGAAGGTCGTCGACGGCCGCATCACGGCCGACGCCTTCTCGGGGTCGGGGCGGTAGTAGCCGCCGATGTCGACCGGCGAGCCCTGGACGGCGATCAGCTCGTCGGCGATCGTCTGCTCCTGCTCGCGCAGCGTCGTCGGCCAGCGCGGCGAACGCCGGCGGCCAGCTCGGCGTCGTCGGTCTGGGCGGCGAGCTCCTCGGCCCAGTAGAGCGCCAGGTAGAAGTGCGAGCCGCGGTTGTCGATCTGGCCGACCCGGCGGGCGGGCGACTTGTTCTCGTTGAGGAAGGTGCTCGGTCGCCCGGTCGAGGGTGTCGGCCGAGCACCTGCGCCCGGGCGTTGCCGGTCGCGCTCGGCGTAGTGCTCGAAGCTGACGCGCCAGCGCGAGGAACTCGCCGAGGCTGTCCCAGCGCAGGTAGTTCTCCTTGACGAGCTGCTGCACGTGCTTGGGCGCCGAGCCGCCGGCGCCGGTCTCGAACAGGCCGCCGCCGTTGATCAGCGGCACGACCGAGAGCATCTTGGCGCTCGTGCCGAGCTCGAGGATCGGGAAGAGGTCGGTGAGGTAGTCGCGCAGCACGTTGCCGGTGACCGAGATCGTGTCCTCGCCCTTGCGGATCCGCTCGAGGGTGAACGCGATCGCGTCGACCGGGCGCCAGGATCTGCAGTCGAGCCCGTCGGTGTCGTGGTCGGCGAGGTAGGTCGTCGACCTTGCTCGATGAGGTTGGCGTCGTGGGCGCGGTCGTCGTCGAGCCAGAAGACCGCCGGGTCGCCGGTCGCGCGGGCCCGGGTGACGGCGAGCTTGACCCAGTCGCGGACCGGCACGTCCTTGGTCTGGCACATCCGCCAGATGTCGCCGGCGCTGACGGCGTGCTCGAGCAGCGACGTCGCCGCGACCGTCGACCACCCGGACCGTGCCGGTCGCCGGGATCTCGAAGGTCTTGTCGTGGGAGCCGTACTCCTCGGCCGCCTGGGCCATCAGCCCGACGTTGGGCACCGTGCCCATGGTCGCCGGGTCGTAGGCGCCGTGGGCGCGGCAGTCGTCGAGGACGACCTGGTAGATGCCGGCGTAGCGACGAGTCGGGGATGACGGCGAGCGTGTCGGCCTCCTGGCCGTCGGGACCCCACATGTGGCCCGAGGTGCGGATCATCGCCGGCATCGAGGCGTCGACGATCACGTCGGACGGCACGTGCAGGTTGGTGATGCCGCGGTCGGAGTCGACCATCGCCAGCGCGCGGGCCGTCGGCGATGCCCTGCTCGACGGCCGCCTTGATCGCCGTCGCCGTCCGGCAGCGGCTCGATGCCCGGCGAGGATGCCGCCGAGCCCGTCGTTGGGCGAGAGGCCCGCGGCCGCGAGCGTCTCGCCGTGCTCGGCGAAGACCGTCCGGGAAGAACGCCCGCACCGCGTGGCCGAAGATGATCGGGTCGGACACCTTCATCATCGTCGCCTTGAGGTGCAGGGAGAACAGCACGTCGTCGGCCTTGGCGCGCTCGATCTGCGCGGTGAGGAACTCGCGCAGGGCGGCGACGCCGCATGACCGTGGCGTCGACGATCTCGCCGCTCGAGGACGCGGACCGACTCCTTCAGCACCGTCGTCGGAGCCGTCGTCACCGGCGAGCTCGATGCGCAGGTCGTCGGCCGTCGCGATGACGGCCGACTTCTCGTTGTGAGCGGAAGTCGTCGGCCGTCCATGTGTCGCGACGTTGGTCTTGGAGTCGGCGCGACCAGGCCCCCATCGAGTGCGGGTGCGAGCGGGCGTAGTTCTTGACCGACGCGCGGGGCGCGGCGGTCGGAGTTGCCCTCGCGCAGCACCGGGTTGACCGCGGAGCCCTTGACCTTGTCGTAGCGTCGCGCGGGTCGCCCGCTCCTCGTCGGTCGACGGCGACTCGGGGTAGTCGGGCAGGTCGTAGCCCTGCTCCTGCAGCTCCTTGATCGCCGCCTTCAGCTGCGGGATCGAGGCGCTGATGTTGGGCAGCTTGATGATGTTGGCCTCGGGCGGCTTCGCCAGCGCGCCCAGCTCGGCGAGGGCGTCGCCGATGCGCTGCTCGTCGGTGAGCCGGTCGGGGAACTGGGCGATGATCCGCCCGGCCAGCGAGATGTCGCGGGTCTCGACGGGCACGCCCGCCTTGGCGGCGTACGCCGAGATGATCGGGAGGAAGGAGTACGTCGCCAGCAGCGGCGCCTCGTCGGTGTGGGTGTAGATGATCGTCGAGTCACTCACACATCGGACGCGTACTAGAGTGCGAGAGCGCCCCTCGTCGGGGTCGTCGACCAGGCGTCGAGCGAGAGGGACTCGATCATGACGGACACACCCACCGCAGTGCACAAGCTCGGCGGCCGAGGTCCTCGGCACGTTCGTGCTGGTGTTCTTCGGCTGCGGCGCCGCGCTGATCAGCGGCGGCGACTACGTGGCCACGGCCCTCGCCTTCGGCCTCACCGTCCTGGTGATGGCGTACGCCGTCGGCCGCATCTCCGGGGGGCACTTCAACCCGGCCGTCACGATCGGTGCGGCGCTCGGCGGTCGGCTCTCCTGGCGCGAGGTGGGCCTCTACATCGGCGCCCAGCTGGCCGGCGCGATCGTCGGCGCGGCCTGTGCCTGTGGGTCCTCATGCACGGCTTCGAGGGCTACGACTCGACGACCGACGGCCTCGGGCAGAACTCCTTCGGCGACGTGGGAAGCGGCTACGCCTGGTGGGCGGCGTTCCTGCTCGAGGCGCTGCATGACGTTCGTCTTCCTGATGGTCATCCTCGCCGTCACCGACAGCCGCCACGAGCACCCCGTCATGGCGCCGTTGGCGATCGGTCTCGCGCTGTCGATGATCCACTTCGCCTCGATCAACGCGACCGGCACGTCGGTCAACCCGGCCCGCTCGATCGGGCGTGGCGCTGTTCGCCGGCTCCGACGCGATCATCCAGCTCTGGCTCTTCATCCTGGCGCCGCTGCTCGGCGGCGCCCTCGCCGGCCTCGCCTACCCGGTGCTCTTCGGCGGCGACGACCCCGTGCCCGGCTCGGGCCTGCGCTTCGCGCCGCCAGCCCGCCGGTGCGGTCCCGGGCTACGGCGCGCCCGACCAGTACCAGCAGCAGTGGAACCAGCCCGACGCCGGCGGTGGCCAGCAGCAGGAGCCCTACCAGGGTCACTACCCCCAGCCGGGCGGGCAGCCGCAGCAGTACGGCGCGCCCGCAGCAGTACGGCGAGCGCGGCAGCAACGCCCAGCAGCAGGGCTACCCGCAGCAGGACTACCAGCAGCAGGGCTACGCCCAGCAGGGGTACCAGCAGCAGGGCTACCCGCAGCAGGGCTACCAGCAGCAGGGCTACCCGCAGGCGGCCCCGCAGGGCTACGCAGACAGTACCAGCAGCCGCCCGCCCCGGAGCCGCAGCCGACGGCCCAGCAGTGGCCCGCCAGCAGCAGCCGCCGCAGCAGTGGGCAGCAGCCCCGCTCGGCGGCCCCGCAGCCGGCCGACGAGCCCCAGCAGTACGGCGCCCCGGCCGCCGACGACGAGGACGGCCGCACCCAGGTCCGGCCGCACGCCAGAGGACCGCAGTCACCGCGTCAGCCGGGCGTGAAGGAGGTCAGCACGACCCGCTCGTCGCCGCCGCGCACCGTCTCCTCGGCGACCAGGCCGATGCCGGGGGCGTAGAACTTGCGCTCCTCGAGCTCGGGCTCGAGCGGGGTGGTGTCCGCGGTGACGACCACGTCGGTCGTAGGACTCCAGGTCGAGGTCGACCGTGCCGTCGATCTCGAGCACCTCGGCCTGGTCCTCGGCGACGCCCGGGCAGGAACTCCTGCTGGTAGCCGTCGCCCACCCGCGGCTCGGCCAGCATGACGACCCCGGCCATGGCGCCGTCGACGCCGGCCTCCCAGGAGCCTTCGGTGGAGGTCTTGCTCGCCGTCGTACGCCGTGGTGTCCTCGCCGAAGTACCAGACGTTGCCCGCGGCGTCCTGGGCGTACCAGTCGAAGGTGTCCTCGACCAGCTCGCCCGCCGGCGTCGCGCACCTCGTCGTGGACGACGGTGGTCGGCACGCCGGCGACCTCGCGGGTCTGGTCGGTGACCGTCACGGTGATCGTGACGTGCCCTCGCTGCCGCTCTCCTCGTAGGTCCAGTGCGAGCCGGGGACCAGCGGCAGGTAGGGGTTGTCGATGCGCTCGACGAAGTCGCGCGGGTCGGGCGACGGGGTCGGGATCTCCAGCCCGTCGACGCCGGCGGGAGCGGTCGTCCCGGGGGCTCCGGCGCTGCCGCAGCCGGCCAGCAGGAGCACGGCGGCGGCACCGGGCGAGCCAGCGGCGGGTCCTCGCGGCGTGAGGCGCTGCATGCGCCCAGCATGGCCCACCACCCCGCTTCGATCCGCCGGTGCACCCGCTGCTAGGTTCGGGAGCCATGAGCTCCTCTCCGTTGAAGGTCGCCGTCACCGGCGCCGCCGGCCAGATCGGCTACAGCCTGCTCTTCCGTCTCGCCAGCGGCTCGCTGCTGGGCGCGGACCGCCCGATCGAGCTGCGGCTGCTCGAGATCGAGCCCGCGCTGAAGACCCTCGAGGGCGTCGTCATGGAGCTCGACGACTGCGCGTTCCCCGACCTCGCGGGCGTCGCAGATCGGCAGCGACCCGGCCGTGATCTTCGACGGCGTCAACCTCGCGCTGCTCGTCGGCGCGCGGCCGCGCGGCCCGGGCATGGAGCGTGGCGACCTGCTCGAGGCGAACGGCGCGATCTTCACCGCGCAGGGCAAGGCGCTCAACGAGGTGGCGGCCGACGACGTCCGCATCGGCGTCACCGGCAACCCCGCCAACACCAACGCGCTGATCGCGATGACCAACGCCCCCGACATCCCCCGCGAGCGGTTCTCGGCGCTGACCCGGCTCGACCACAACCGCGCGATCTCCCAGGTGGCCCGCAAGACCGGCGCCGCCGTCACCGAGATCAAGAAGATGACGATCTGGGGCAACCACTCCGCGACGCAGTACCCCGACGTGTTCCACGCCGAGGTCGGCGGCCGCAACGCCGCCGAGGTGATCGGCGACCAGGCCTGGATCGAGAACGACTTCATCCCGACCGTCGCCAAGCGCGGCGCCGCGATCATCGAGGCCCGCGGGCTCGTCCTCGGCGGCCTCCGCTGCGTCGGCGACCGTCGACGCCGCCCGCGACTGGCTGCTCGGCTCGCCCGCCGACGACTGGGTGTCGATGGCCGTCGTCTCCGACGGCTCCTACGGCGTGCCCGAGGGTCTCGTGTCGTCGTTCCCCGTCACCACGAGCGGCGGCGACTGGACCATCGTCCAGGGTCTCGACATCGACGACTTCTCCCGCGGCCGCATCGACGCCTCCACCGCCGAGCTCGCCGACGAGCGCGACGCGGTCAAGCGACCTGGGGCTGATCTGAGCCGCTCTAGCCGGCTGGTTGGGGATGGTGGCGGCGAGGAAGAAGAAGGCCGCGCCGGTGCCGCTGAGCAGCAGGGCGTCGAGCAGCTTGGAGCGGACGGCGAGCATGCCGGCGTCGCGGCTGGGCAGCACCAGACGCACGAGGCTGCCGAAGACCAGTGCTCCGCCGATGAGGCGTACGCCGGTGCGCCAGTCGCCGAGGACGACGAAGACCAGGCCCGCGCCGGCGATGGCGAGCATCACCAGGTAGAACGCGCCGCCGATCGTGGAGGGGTAGCGCCGCGGGGCGTCGTCCGGAGCCGGTTCGGCCTCCTCGTCGGGGAGTCGCCCGTCGACGAGCCGCTCCGCGGAGACGGCGGGGACGTCGTCGGGGGGTTCCAGCGTGGCGGGCCTCGTCGCTCATCGAGCGGTCAGGCTACCTGCTGCTCCGCGATGTCGACGATGTTGGACAGCAGCATGGCGCGGGTCATCGGCCCGACGCCCTTGGGGTTCGGGGAGACCCAGCCGGCCACGTCCCACACGCCGGGATCGACGTCTCCGGCGATGCCGCCGTCGACCCGGCTGACGCCCACGTCGAGCACGGCGGCCCCGGGCTTGACCATGTCGGCGGTGATGATGCTGGGCACGCCGGCCGCCGCGATCACGATGTCGGCCGTCGCGGACGTGCTTGGCGAGGTCGCGGGTGCCGGTGTGGCACAGGGTGACCGTGGCGTTCTCGCTGCGCCGGGTGAGCAGCAGGCCCGAGGGGCCGCCCGACGGTCAGGCCGCGCCCGACCACGACGACCTCGGCGCCGTTGATCTCGACACCGTGGCGGCGCAGCAGCTCGATCGCGCCGACCGGCGTGCACGGGAGCAGCCCGGCTTCGCCGAGCACGAGCTTGCCGAGGTTGACCGGGTGCAGGCCGTCGACGTCCTTGTCGGGGTCCACGCGCGAGAGGAGCGCGAACTCGTCGAGCCCGGTGGGCTGCTGGACGATGAACCCGGTGCACGCCGGGTCGGCGTTGAGCTCGTCGATGACGGCCTCGACCTCGGTCTGCGTGGACCCGGCGGGCAGGTCGCGACGGATCGACGCGATCCCGATCGCCGCGCAGTCGCGGTGCTTGGCGCCGACGTACCAGTGCGACCCGGGATCGTCACCGACCAGCACGGTCCCGAGGCCCGGCACGATGCCCTGCTCCTTAGCACGGCCACGCGGGCGGCGAGCTCGGCCTTGATCTCGTTGAGGGTTGCCTGTCCGTCCAGCGTCTGCGCGGTCACGGGCGCCGATACTGGCATGCCGCGATTCGCCGCGCGAGCCCTGTCCACCTAGAATTGATGTAGTCACTTCATTGTGAAGCACCTTCACGATAAGTGAGGCGACGAGGTGGCGACCATGACGGGCGTGGACCAGCAGGTCGAGGCACTCGACCGGATCCTCCTGCTGACCATCACCCTCGACGCGGACATGACGCGGGGGCTCGAGAAGGTCGGCCTCTCCCAGTCCCGTGTGCGGCCCCGTCTGGCTGCTGCACCAGAACGGCCCGAGCACCCAGCGCGAGCTCGCCGAGGCGCTGGGAGTCAGCGCCCGCAACGTGACCGGGCTCGTCGACGCGCTCGTCGAGACGGGCTTCGTCCGGCGCGGTCCGCATCCGACCGACCGGCGCGCGACGCTGGTCAGCCTGACCGACCCGGGGCCGCGGGTCGCCGACGGCTGGCCGCGGGCCGGGTCGAGCTCGCCAGGCAGCTGTTCGAGGACATGCCGCAGCGCATGTTCAGCGGCCTCGTCGACCGGCCTGGACTCCGTGCTGGCCACCGTCAGCGACCTCCTCGAGGAGGAGCGGCGATGAGGATGGTGTGGGGCTGGGCGGTGTTCGCCTGGCGGTTCGAGGTCAACCTCTACAGGAGCCTGTTCCGGTTCCTGACGCGCCGCCCGGACGTGCCCGAGGGCTCCACCGCCGTGCGCGTACGTCGGCGCGATCAGCGTGCTGCTCTGGGCGTTCGTCATCGGGTCGGCCGTCGAGCTGGTCGCCCTGCACGTGATCCTGCCCTGGGAGACGGTGCGACTCGCCGCCGACATCCTCGGCATCTGGGGGCTGATGTGGATGCTCGGCTTCACGGCGAGCCACTACGTCTACCCCCACCTCGATCGGCGCCGAGGGGCTCCGGCTGCGAGCGGGCATCACGTCGCCGTCGACGTCCCGTGGGACGCCATCGCCGGCGCGGGCACCCGCGAGCGCAGCGTCGACGGCAACAAGTCGCTGGTCCACCAGGACGGCGTCCTGCTCGTCCCATGGGCGGCCGCACCAACGTCGAGGTGCGCCTGAGCGCGCCGCTCCGGGTCCTGGTCCGCGGCGAGACGCGTCGAGGTCACCGAGGTGCGGTTCTTCGCCGACGAGCCGCGACCGGCGTGGCAGCAGATCTGCCACGTGCTGGACTCGCGCGGACCACCTGACTCGGACGGGTCGGTCAGTGCGCGAAGTGGCGGGTCCCGGTGAGGTACATCGTGACGCCGGCGGCCTGAGCCGCGGCGACGACCTCCTCGTCGCGCACCGAGCCTCCCGGCTGGACGACGGCCCGCACACCGGCGTCGAGCAGGATCTCCAGTCCGTCGGCGAAGGGGAAGAACGCGTCGGACGCGGCGACCGACCCGACGGAACGCTCGCCGGCCCGCGCGACCGCGAGGCGCGCGCTGTCGACGCGGTTGACCTGGCCCATGCCGACGCCGACCGACGCCCCGCCGGATGCGAGCAGGATCGCGTTGGACTTCACCGCCCGGCAGGCGCGCCAGGCGAACGCCAGGTCGGCCAGCACCTCCTCGGACGCCGCCGCACCGCTCACCAGCCGCCACGCGGCAGGGTCGTCGCCCTCGGCCTGGAAGCGGTCGGCGGTCTGCACGAGCACTCCCCCCGGCACCGGACGATGCTCGACGCCGCCCGCGGCGCGGGTGGCGCGCTCACCAGGAGGCGGAGGTTCTTCTTGGCGGCCAGCACCTCGACCGCACCGTCGTCGTAGGCCGGCGCCACCACGACCTCGGTGAAGACCTCGGCGACCTGCTCGGCCATCGCCACCGACACGGCACGTTGGTCGCGATGACGCCGCCGAACGCCGACACCGGGTCGCACGCGTGCGCCCTGCGGTGCGCGTCGGCCACGTCGGCGCCCACGGCGATCCCGCAGGGGTTGGTGTGCTTGATGATCGCCACGGCGGGCCGGTCGTGGTCGTACGCCGCGCGGTAGGCCGCCGCGGCGTCGACGTAGTTGTTGTAGGACATCTCCTTGCCGTGCAGCTGCTCGGCGTGGGCGAGGCTCGGGGCCGCGCCGTCCTCGAGGTAGAGCGCGGCGGACTGGTGGGCGTTCTCGCCGTAGCGCAGGACCGCGGCGCGCCGCAGGGTCTGACCGGCGAACTCCGGCCACCAGTCGTCGGCCGGCGGCGAGCTCCTGCGCGCACCAGGAGGCGACCGCGACGTCGTAGGCCGCGGTGTGGGCGAACGCCTCGGCGGCGAGCCGCCTGCGCTCGGCCAGGGTGAACCCGCCGGCGGCGAGGGCGGCGAGGACGTCGGGGTAGCGCGCGGGCGAGGTGACGATCGCGACCGACGGGTGGTTCTTCGCGGCGGCGCGCACCATCGACGGACCGCCGATGTCGATCTGCTCGACGCACTCGTCGGGGGTCGCGCCCGAGGCCACGGTGTCGGCGAACGGGTAGAGGTTGCTCACCACCAGGTCGAAGGGCTCGACGCCGAGCTCGTCGAGCTGGCGCGGTGGGACTCCAGCCGCCGGTCGGCCAGGATGCCCGCGTGCACGAGGGGGTGCAGCGTCTTGACGCGGCCGTCGAGGCACTCGGGAAAGCCGGTCAGCTCCTCGACGCGGGTCACCGGGACGCCGAGCGACTCGATCAGGGCGGCGGAGCCGCCGGTCGAGACGATCGCGACGCCGGCGGCGTCAAGGCCCGCGGACCAGGTCGGTGAGCCCGCTCTTGTCGTAGACGGAGACGAGCGCGCGCCGGATCGGCACGCGCAGTCTGCTCGTGGTCGGTCATCCGAACCGCACCTTCCTGTCGGTGATCGTGAAGCCCTCGCGGGCCAGCCGGCCGACGGCGTCGACGAGCATCGCGCGCTCCGCGAGCTTGATCCGCTCGTGCAGCGAGCCCTCGGTGTCGTCGTCCTCGACCCGCACCGCGCGCTGGTCGACGATCGGGCCGGTGTCGACCCCGCCGTCGACGACGAAGAGCGTGCAGCCGGTGACCTTGACGCCGTAGGCGAGCGCCTCGGCCGGGCCGTGCATCCCCGGGAACGACGGTGACAGCGCCGGGTGGGTGTTCACCGTCCGCCCGCCGAAGGCGCTCAGAAAGGCAGGCCCGACCAGCTTCATGAAGCCGGCGAGCACGACGAGGTCGGGCTCGTAGGCCGCGACCTGCTCGGTCAGCGCCCGGTCCCAGTCCTCGCGGCGGCGAGGTCGGCGCACCCGCAGCACGAACGTCGGCACCCCGGCGGCCTCGGCCCGCTGCTGGCCCGCGTGCCCGCACGGTCGGCGCCGACGGCGACGACGGTGGCGCCGTACGCCGGGTCGGCGGTCGCGTCGAGGAGGGCCTGGAGGTTGGTCCCGGCGCCGGAGACGAGCACGACGAGCCGGGCGGGGCGATGCACGGCCCGAACTCTAGTCTGCGCTGGAGTCGCGCTCCCGTCGGGCCGCCCGGCGCTGCCACAGCGTCATCGCCAGACCGCCCACGAGGCCGCCGAAGCCGAAGCGCGCAGCGCGTGCAACAGCACGTCCTGGGCGTAGCGGCGCGACGACCTGCATGCGCCCCGGACCCACCGCGCCGCCGGCCAGCGCCGTCACGAGCCCGATGAGCAGGCCGGCGAGCAGGCCGGCGCCACAGCCGCGCAGGGCACCCTCGTCCCACCGCAGCGCCGGGCGGGCGCGCTGGGCGCGGGCCACCGCGATCGCGGCCACCAGCGGTGGCACAGCGACCAGGAACGGTGTCCAGACCGGGGTCGGACCGGGGCTGGGCAGCGCCGCGAGCAACGGGTAGAGCGGCAGCGGCCCGAGGACGACGGCCGACGGCGTCACCAGCGTGCCCGCGCCGACGGCGAAGCCGGGACCGAGCAGGTAGGCGCCGCCGAAGAGCACCGCGTTGGGCAGCACGAGCAGAGCCGACGCCGCGAGGAGGCCCGAGCCCTTGCGTCGAGCCCGAGCTGGCCCAGCACGTTGAGAGCGGTGTCGAGGTCGATGACGAGCGCGGCGAGAACGGTGACGAGGCAGACGACGGCGTAGGTGCGGACGATCGACCAGGCCGCCGCCAGCGCCGGGGGCACGGCGGCGGGTAGGCGCGTCGCCCAGACCGCGAGGCGACCCGAGCCGGCCGCCAGCGCGGGCACCCCCAGGAAGAGCACGAGTCCCAGCGACCAGAGCACCGCGCGCTCGGCGGAGGGGCGGGTGGCGGACGTTGCCGCCAGCGACGCTGTGAGAACGGTCACCACGACGTACCCCGCCGCGAACAGCGCAGCGGCTGTCGGGACCGTCCAGTCGCGCTCACCGTCGGCGATCCGGTCGGCGTCGGGGCCGTGCCCGGAGATGGCCGTTCCGACGCGATGGGCGATGCGCCAGGTGGTCCAGGCGCACACCAGGGTGATCCCGAGCGGAACGGCCGAGACCAGGACGCCCTGCACGTGGAAGCCCGAGCCGTGCGCGGCCAGCCAGCCGAGCGCACCGGTGCGGAGCCCGTCGCGAGGCTGCCCGTGGGCGCCCGCGTCGGTGAGGAACCAGCCGACCATGCCCACCGCCATGCAGACCACGAGCGTCGAAGCCGCCGCCAACGCCCCGCCCAGGGTGGCCGTCAGGACCAGCGGCCGTCGGTGCCGTGCGTCACGCGTCGCGGCGTCGGTGGCCGCCGGCGGGGTGAGGAGGGCAGTCATGACCGGTTCATCATCACCCGCGGCCCGAGACCGGCGGCGGTCCCACGCCGATGTGCGCCACCGCCCTACGCTCCCGTAACTTTGGGTGGATGCTGGCGCCGGACGACTTCGACGCGTTCTACAAGGACGCGCGTTCTCGCCTGCTCCTCCAGGCCTACGCGCTGACCGGCGACCTGCCGGCGTCGCGCTCGGCGGTGCGCGACGCCTTCATCGTCGCCTGGCACCACTGGCGCAAGGTCTCGCGCCTCGACGACCCCGAGAGCTCGGTCCGACCGCACGCCTGGGCGCACGCCCAGCGCCGGCACACCGCCCGCGTCTGGCACCGCGACAAGAGCCTCGACCCCGACGTGCGGGCGACCCTGGACGCGCTCGGCAAGCTCACCGTCGCCCAGCGCAAGGTGCTGCTGCTCACCCTGCTCACGACCGGCACCATGGCCGACATCGCCCGCGAGCTGGGGGTCCCCCGCGACGACGCCGAACGCGAGCTGCAGACGGCCACGGCGCGCTACGGCATGGCGCGCGACATCGCGTCGGCCGACGCCCGGACCACGCTCGAGCCCCTGCGCGCCCACGTCGCCGACGCCCGGTGGCCACGGTCCACGATCATCCGCCGGGCCGGGGCCGCCCGGCGGCGTACCCACACCTCGGTGGGCGTCCTCGGCAGCGTGGCCGCGCTGGTCGTGAGCGGCCTCCTCGTCACCCAGGGCGGCAGCGTCCGCCCGGCCCTCGCCGACCCCGCCGGCCAGCGGGTGCTCGCGACGCCGAGCCCGGTCGCCGGCGCTCCCGCGACCCTGACCGACGCCGACCTGCTGACCGCCGACCAGCTCACGAGGCTCTCGCCGGGGCGCGCCTGGTTCGAGGGGCGCACGAGCGACAACACCTCCGGCACCGGCATGGAGGTGCCCTGCCGGCAGGCGCGGTACGCCGACCCGGAGGGCGGCCAGGCGCTGCTGCGGCGGTTCGGCACGACGCCGGAGAAGAAGCGCCCTGCCCTGTCGGCAGTCCAGATCTCGGAGCTGTCGGTCAGCGAGCAGGCTGCCAAGCAGGCCTTCCGCACAGCGGTCGGCTGGTACGCCGGCTGCCTGGACCGGCGGATGCAGCTGCTCAGCACGGCCGAGCTCGACAAGGTCGGCGACCAGGCCGACCTGCTCGTGCTGCGGTCCTGGAAGGCCCCGGTGAGCACGCTGGTGGTCGGGGTGGCGCGCACCGGCCACGTCACCACGACCACGCTGAGCCGCAGCATGGGCGCCGAGACGGTCGACCGTGAGGCATCGGCCACGCTCCTCGCGGCGGCCGTCAACGCGTTGTGCGGCTCCCCCGGCGCCGGCAGCTGCGCCGGCCCGCCGCGGGTCAGCGACATCGCCCCCGTGGCCGTCGGCGAGGTGCCCGGGATGCTCGAGCGAGGTCGACCTGCCGCCGGTCACCCGCATCGAGAAGCCGTGGGTCGGCACCCAGGTGCGCAAGGCGACGGTCAACTACGCGGCCAGCGGCTGCGCGCGCGGCTCCGTTCGCCTCGGAGACCATCTCCAACGCGCTGACGCGCTCGTTCGTGGTGCCCCACGCGAAGCTGCCGGCCGAGTTCGGCATCACCCAGACCGTCGGGACCACGCCGAGGCGGCTGGCCGGCGACTGGGTGACCCACGTGCGCCAGCGCATCTCGGTGTGCGCCGAGAAGCGGCTCGGCACCACGGTCAACCGCGTCGTGCACCGCACCGGCGAGGCTGAGGACATCACCGTGTGGCACCTCACCACGGAGATCTCCGACGACCGGTCGGTGCACTACCTGATGGCGGTGCTCAGATCGGGCACCGCGATCTCGCAGCTCGGCTTCATCCCGGCCCCGGGCGTCGAGATGCGGCCGGGCGCCTTCATCGGGCTCGCGGAGCGGGCCCTGGACCGGCTGGGCAGGATGCCGGGGCCCGAGCCGGTCGAGCAGGGATCCCACGACGGCTGACGTGCAACCTCCCGGGACGCCCCGGCGTATCACTGGTGACGACGACACGAGAGCCAGACGGGGCGTGGGCATGGACGAGCGGGAGTTCGACGAGCTCTACAACGCATCGTTCCGTCGCCTGACCGCCCAGGTCTACGCGCTCACCGGCGACCTCGAGGAGGCCCGCGACTGCGTCCAGGAGGCCTTCGCCCGCGCGTGGTCGCACCGCCGCCGACTCGAGAAGGCCGAGCACCCGGAGGCGTGGGTGCGCACCACGGCCTACCGCATCGCGGTCTCGCGCTTCCGCCGGGTCATCCTGGGGCGGCGCGACCCCGACCGGGCCCTGGCCCTGGCCCCGGCGACCGCCCCGCCCACGGCGGACCACGTCGCCGTCGTGGCCGCGCTCCGCCTGCTGCCCGAGGAGCAGCGCCGCGCGCTCGTGCTCCACCACCTCGCCGACCTGCCGGTCGCCGACATCGCGCGCCAGGAGGGCACGCCCGTCGGCACCGTGAAGGCCCGGCTGTCCCGCGGCCGCGCGGCCCTCGCGCTGCTGCTCGAGGAGGGACCCACCCATGCCTGACCACGACGACCCCCTTCCCGGGCTGCGCGACGTCGACGTCCGGCCCCTGCCCGCAGCCGAGGTCCGCGCCCGCGGAGACCGCCTCCGCCGCCGGCGTACGACGCTCACCGTGCTGGGCGCAGCCGCGTCCGTCGCCCTCGTGGCCGGCGTGGTGGGCGTCGTCACGAGTCCCGGCGGCCAGGTCCAGCCCTCGCCGGCGCCGGCGATCACGTCGCCGTCTCCCACGACGTCCCAGGCTGCCGCCGCCGGTCAGATCCCCGATGACTTCCCCCTCACCGCGGGGGTCCCGGAGCACGAGGGGCTCGTGGTCGAGCACGACCTCGGAGCGACGCATCGCGGTCTGCGACCACGAGGTGCCGAGCGGTCCGGTCCTGGACGTGATGCGCGCGCAGGTCGAGCGGCCGAGGACCGAGGAGCGCGCGCTCCAGGTCTACGGGTCGGGCGCAGACGCCCGCGCGGAGGTGGACGACGCGCGGGCGGCCGTCCGGACCGCGGACTGCCTCGCAGGCCGTCGGGACTTCAGGCCCGTCCCGTACACCGCCGGCGAGTCGTCCTTCGCCTTCACCGACGCCAGCGGAAACCTGGTCCGGCTCGTCACCGTCGGCCGTGCGCTCCTGTTCGTCGTCACGGTCGGGGGCCGCGCGGCCGCGGATGGTCGACGCGGACCCGCTGCTCCAGCCGGTCATCGAGGCGATGACGGTCTTCTCCGACGAGGAGGCGCTCCCGCCGTCCGCCGCAGACATCCCGGCGGACTTCCCGCTCGACCTCGACCAGGTGGCGATGGAGGGCGATGGCGGCGAGAAGCTGGGTCCGTCCCCCGACGAGACCGGGCTCCGGGACCTCGAGCTCTGTGGCGCCTCCGTCTGGACGACGTCCACGGGACGACTCGCCTCGACGGCGACGGGTCCCGAGTACGCCGACGTCCGCGAGCTGCGCGTCTACGTCTCCGCCGACGAGGCTGCCGAGCAGCTGACGAGCCTGCGTGACCAGCTGTCCGGCTGCCTGTCGGAGCTCACCGAGGTGCGCACCATCGTCGACGCCGACACCGGCTACGACTCGCTCACCTGGACCGAGACCTACACCGAGGGGCTGGGCGGCTACGTCGTGCAGGTCACGAGGGTCGGCCGCGCGGTGGTGGGCATCGCGCGCTCGGGTGAGTACTCACCCGAGACTGTCGCCTCCGGCGTCCCGCCCCTCGACCAGGCTGACCCGGCGGATCGTCGCTGAGATGTGCGTCTTCACCGAGGACGGCTGCTGACCGGCCCCCGCGGGGTCGCGGTCGAGGTCGTGTGCTGTGGTGGCTGCCGGAGCAACCGGTCCAGCACACGACCGCCGCACGAGGTCAGCGCGCCTGCAGGCCCCGCTCCTCGAGGATGGCCCGCATCAGCTGGGCGGTCTCCGAGGGCGTCTTGCCGACCTTCACGCCGACCGCCTCCAGCGCCTCCTTCTTGGCCTGGGCGGTGCCGGAGGAGCCCGACACGATGGCGCCGGCGTGGCCCATCGTCTTGCCCTCGGGGGCGGTGAAGCCGGCGACGTACCCGACGACCGGCTTGGTCACGTGGTCCTTGATGTACGCCGCCGCGCGCTCCTCGGCGTCGCCGCCGATCTCGCCGATCATCACGATCGCGTGCGTGTCGGGATCGTTCTCGAACGCCTCGAGCGCGTCGATGTGCGTCGTGCCGACGATCGGGTCCCCGCCGATGCCGATGGCGGTGGAGAAGCCGAAGTCACGCAGCTCGTACATCATCTGGTAGGTCAGCGTGCCGGACTTCGACACCAGGCCGACCGGGCCCTTGCCCGCGATCGTGTGCGGCGTGATGCCGGCCAGCGACTCCTCGGGGGTGATGATGCCTGGGCAGTTCGGGCCGATCATCCGCGTCGCCCCGTGGTTGCTGGGCCCGTCGAGGTAGGCCCACACCTCGGCGGTGTCCTGCACGGGCACGCCCTCGGTGATGACCACGAGCAGGCCGATGCCGGCGTCGATGGCCTCGATGCAGGCGTCCTTGGTGAAGGCCGGCGGCACGAAGACGACGGACACGTCGGCGCCCGTCTCGGCCATCGCCTCCTTCACGTTGCCGAAGACCGGCAGCGTCTGCCCGCCCAGCTCGACCGTGGTGCCGGCCTTGCGCGCGTTGACGCCGCCGACGATCGACGAGCCGGCATCGAGCATCAGGGTGGTGTGCTTGGAGCCCATGCCGCCCGTCATGCCCTGGACGATGATCCTGGAGTCCTTGTTGAGGTAGATCGACATCTCTTCGTCCCGTCCTTACGCGTTCGCGAGCTCGGCGGCCTTGTCGGCCGCGCCGTCCATCGTGTCGACCTGCGTGACCAGCGGATGGTTCAGCTCGTCGAGGATCCGGCGGCCCTCGACCACGTTGTTGCCGTCGAGCCGGACCACCAGCGGCTTGGTCGCCTCGTCGCCGAGGATCTCCAGCGCGCCCTTGATGCCGTTGGCGACCTCGTCGCAGGCGGTGATGCCGCCGAAGACGTTGACGAACACGCTCTTGACCTGTGCGTCGTGGAGGATCACGTCGAGGCCGTCGGCCATCACCTGGGCGTTGGCGCCGCCGCCGATGTCGAGGAAGTTGGCCGGCTTGACGCCGCCGTGCGCCTCACCGGCGTACGCCACGACGTCGAGGGTCGACATGACGAGCCCGGCGCCGTTGCCGATGATGCCGACCTGGCCGTCGAGCTTGACGTAGTTGAGGCCCTTCTCCTTGGCCTTGGCCTCGAGCGGGTCGGTCTCGTCCTTGATCTCGAACGTCGCATGGTCGGAGTGGCGGAACTCGGCGTTCTCGTCGAGCGAGACCTTGCCGTCGAGCGCCTCGAGCACGTCGCCGGAGAGCCGGGCGAGCGGGTTGACCTCGACGAGGGTGGCGTCCTCCTCGACGAAGACCTTCCACAGCGCCTGGATCATGCTGACGGCCTGCTCGGTGAGCGCCTCGGGGAACTTGGCGTCGGCCACGATCTCGCGGGCCTTCGCCTCGTCGACACCCGTGCCGGGGTTGATCGGGATCTGCCGGACGGCCTCGGGGTTGGTCTTGGCGACCTCCTCGATCTCGACGCCGCCCTCGACGCTGGCGATGCAGAGGTACTGCCGGTTCGCACGGTCGAGGAGGAAGGAGAAGTAGTACTCCTCCTCGATGCTGGCCGCGGGGGCGATGAGCACGCGGTTCACCGTCAGGCCCTTGATCTGCATGCCGAGGATCGCCTCGGCGTGCTGCTCGGCCTCGTCGGGGGTCTTCGCGAGCTTCACGCCGCCGGCCTTGCCGCGACCACCCGCCTTGACCTGCGCCTTCACGACGACCACGCCGAGCTCCTCGGCGGCGGCCCGCGCCTCCGCCGGGGTGTGGGCGACGATGCCGAGCGTCACGTGGACGCCGTGCTTCGCGAAGAGCTCCTTCGCCTGGTACTCCATCAAGTCCATGTGCTCGACCCAGTCCTTCGTCGCTCGATGTCGGGGGCGTTCTCCTCTCGGCACCCTAGTAGCGAGGAGGGCTCGCGGGGAGGGCGGGTGCTCGTCTGGCGGCCGGCCGCCTCTCCAGCAACGGCACCCGGGCCGCGACCTCGCCCTACGCCGAGCGGTAGTCCTGGGGCGTCACGCCGACGAGCGCCACGAAGTCGCGGGTGAAGTGCGCCTGGTCGTACCACCCGTACGTCGCCGCGAGGTCGGCGAGCGTGCCGTCGTACCCGCCGTCGAGGGCCGACAGCACGTCGTGCATGCGATAGCGGGCCAGCACCCACTTGGCGCCGACGCCGACGTACCTCGAGAAGAGCCGCTCGAGCCGGCGCCGCGGCAGGTCGTGGCGTGCGGCCACGTCGGCGACCCGCAGGAGCGAGCGGTCCTCGAGCATGTCGGCAATCAGGGCGAGCACGGTGTCGTACGCCGCGTCGGGCCCGCCGCCCACGAGCGGACGCAACGCCTCGTCGGCCAGGGCGGCGGCGTCGGCGGCCGGGGTGCCGGCCTCGACCTTCCGCAGGCCCTCGACGACCGCCGCCGGGAGCACCTCGACGGCCGGCAGCGTGCGGTCGGTCCAGGCGGCCGCGTCGGCCCCGGTCAGCGCCGCGAGCCCGCCGGGACGGAACTTGACGCCCAGCACCCACCCGGACCCGGCCGTCGTGACGTCGAAGCGTCGGCTGACGACCCCGGTCACGACGACGGGGTCCTCCCCCACGCCCTCGCGATGGTGCCCGAGCTCGACGCTGACCGTGCACGCCGGGTGCGGCAGCGTCTGGGACGAGAAGCGCGTGCCGACCGGCAGGTCCCAGGTCAGCACCCAGTGGTTCTCCACCCAGGGGGCGAGGTCGGGCGAGCACGGCAGCCGCTCGACGTGGGCGTGCCGGGCGAACTCGTCGGGCCGCAGGATGCCTGCGGTGGTCGACGTCGCATTTCTCCTAGCGCCCACGACCCGATCCTAGGAAGGTGGAGCCATGACCGTCGCCCTGAAGATGATCACCCTCGACTGCCCCGACCCCCGCGTGAACGGCACGTTCTGGGCCGAGCTCCTCGGCTGGGACGTCGCCGCGATGGAGGACGAGTACGCCATGCTCACCGGACCGGGCGGGGTCGCGCTCGGGATGGGCAAGGTGGCCGACCACCAGCCCCCGGGCTGGCCGAACGACAAGGGCAGCAAGCAGTTCCACGTCGACCTGGCCTGCGACGACATCGAGGCGGCCGCGAAGCGGGTCGCCGAGCTGGGCGGCACCATCCCCGACGAGCAGCCCGGTGAGACCTGGACGGTCGCCCTCGACCCGGCCGGGCACCCGTTCTGCCTGACCGACGCCGCCAACTGGTGACAGGTCAGGCGTTCGCTCCGAAGTGGTCGGCCACCCAGCCGGCGATCTCACCCGTGGTGGCGCCCGGCGTGAAGACCTTCGCGACGCCCATCTCCTCGAGGACCGGGATGTCCTCGTCCGGGATGATCCCGCCGCCGAACACGACGATGTCGGAGGCGTCGCGCTGCGCGAGCAGATCGACGAGCGTGCGGAAGAGCGTCATGTGGGCTCCTGAGAGCACGGAGAGGCCGATCAGGTCGGCGTCCTCCTGGATCGCCGTCTCGACGATCTGCTCCGGCGTCTGGTGCAGCCCGGTGTAGATCACCTCGTGGCCCGCATCGCGAAGAGCGCGGGCCACGATCTTGGCTCCGCGGTCATGCCCGTCGAGTCCGGGCTTGCCGACGACGATGCGAATGCGAGAGGGTGCCATAGGGGGCAGGGTAGTCGCACGTGTCTTGGGGGCTCCGCTGTGCAGTGAGCACAGCGTTGATGGAACCGTCGGTCACTCTGGCGAATGACACCGATTGCGAACGTCGGTGACCATACCGTTACAGTGTGGGCTCGTCCTGCGGCTGGGTGCTCAACGTTGTGTACCCCCCAGTGGCGGCCTTCAGACCAGCAGCGAGGGACTTTCTTTCGATGGGTGACCACCGGGCGGACCGCCGCGGCTCGCGCCGCCGGACGCCGGTGACCCCTCCCACCAGCCGGTCGACCCCGCCCAGCCGGTCAGCAGGCTCGCACGCCGCGCCCAAGCGAGCGGCCAGCACACCCACGCCCGTCGCGACCGTCACCCGATCCCGTGCGGCGACGTCGGCTCCGGCTCCGGCCCCGGCTCCGGCCGGCGGTGGCCGTCGCAAGGCCACGACGAGGACGCCGTTCGTTCCCGGCCTGCCCTCGGTGCCCGTTCTCGCCGGTGTGGCGACCGTGGCGATCGCCGCTCTCGGCGCCCTCACGGCTGTCCAGGCCCCGGTGACCGCGTCGGCCGGTGACCACGTCGCCTTCAGCCCGGCAAGCGCCCTGTCGGGCAGCAGCGCGAGCGGCAGCAGCAACCTGCTCACCGGCCGCGGGCAGGACGTCAGCCGCGACTCCCAGCGCGACGCCCTCGCCGAGGCGGTCAACTCCGACCTCGTCGAGGAGGCCGAGGCCCAGGCCAAGCAGCGTGACGCGACGTTGGCCCAGTTCGCCAAGAAGGCCGAGGCCCAGGCGGCCAAGATCGCCCTCAACGCGTGGGTCAAGCCCCTCGACTCCTACGGCATGAGCGCCGGCTTCGGTGCGTCCAGCTATCTCTGGTCCCACCTGCACACGGGTCAGGACCTCTCCGCGCCGATCGGCACCTCCATCAAGAACGTCGCCAACGGCGTCGTCACCGAGGTCGGCTACGACGGCTCCTACGGCAACAAGACCGTCGTCACCCTCGATGACGGCACGGAGATCTGGTACTGCCACCAGACCTCGTTCCTCGTCAACGTCGGCGACGCCGTCCGCGGCGGCGAGGTCATCGGCACCGTCGGCTCCACCGGCAACAGCACCGGCCCGCACCTGCACGTCGAGGTCCGCCCCGGCGGCGGCGACCCGGTCGACCCCTACGAGGCCTTCCTCGTCCACGGCATCACCCTGTAGCGCCGACCGGACGCAACCTCACCGCCTGCTTGGGGGTTACAGCTTCTCGACCGGCGCGTAGCGCAGCAGCAGCCGCTTGACGCCCTCCGAGCCGAAGTCGATCGAGGCGACGGACTTGTCGGCCGCGCCCTCGAGGGCGACGACCGTGCCCATCCCGAACGTGTCGTGCACCACCCGGTCGCCGGGCTCGAGACTGGGCACCTCGCGGGCCGGCTTGGCCTTCGACGCAGCGTCCGCGCGCGCCGCGGCCGCCCCGAAGTTGCGACGGCCGGCGGGAGTCGGAACTCCCATCCCGGCGCCGGGAGACGCGGGCGACGAGCTGGCCCAGTCCTGGCGGCCCCAGCTCGACTGCGCGGCCGCCGTACGCCGCCAGTTGACCAGCTCGTCGGGCAGCTCGGAGAGGAAGCGGGACGCCGGGTTGTGCGCGGGCGCGCCCCACGCGGAGCGGACGAGCGCCCGGGAGACGTAGAGGCGCTGTTGGGCCCGGGTGACGCCGACGTAGGCCAGCCGACGCTCCTCCTCCAGCTCCTGCTGGTCCCCCAGCGAGCGGGTGTGGGGGAAGACGCCGTCCTCGAGCCCGGTCAGGAACACCACCGGGAACTCCAGCCCCTTCGCGGTGTGCAGCGTCATCAGGGTCACCACGCCCGCGTCGTCACCGTCGGGCGCGTCGGGGATCTGGTCGGAGTCGGCGACGAGGGCCACCCGCTCGAGGAAGTCGCCCAGGCCCGGCGCGACCGTGCCGGCGTCGACGTCGGCGGGGTCGGCCGAGGGCCCGGCCACCGGGTCGTCGGAGAACTCCCGCGCGACGGCGACGAGCTCGCCGAGGTTCTCCACCCGGGTGCCGTCCTGGGGATCGTCGGACGCCTCGAGCTCGGCGAGGTAGCCGGTGCGTTCGAGGGTGGACTCGAGGATCACGTCGGCCCGCTCCCCGCGTCCACCATCGACTGGAGCTCCTGGACCAGTCCGACGAAGCCCTGGATCGCCCGCAGCGACCGGGTCGCCAGGCCCGGGGCGTCGGCCGCACCCTGGAGCGCCTCCCAGAAGGTGATCCGCTCGCGCTCGGCGTACGCCTGGATCGCCGCCTCCGCACGGTCGCCGATGCCGCGTCGCGGGGTGTTGAGCACCCGACGCAGCGAGATCTCGTCGGCCGGGTTGACCAGCATCCGCAGGTAGGCGAGCGCGTCGCGGACCTCGCGCCGCTCGTAGAAGCGGACCCCGCCGACGACCTTGTAGGGCATGCCGACGCGGATGAACACCTCCTCGAACACGCGCGACTGGGCGTTGGTGCGGTAGAAGACGGCGACGTCGGACGGCTTGGCGGCCGCGTCGTCGGTGAGCTTGTCGATCTCCTCGGACACGAACCGCGCCTCGTCGTGCCCGTCGTCGGCGACGTAGCCCACGATGTCGGCGCCGCTGCCCGCATCGGACCAGAGGCGCTTGGGCTTGCGGCCCTTGTTGTGGCCGATCACGGCGTTGGCGGCGTTGAGGATCGTCTGGGTGGAGCGGTAGTTCTGCTCCAGCAGGATCGAGGAGGCGTTGGGGAAGTCCTGCTCGAAGTCGAGGATGTTGCGGATGTTGGCGCCACGGAACGCATAGATCGACTGGTCGGCGTCGCCGACGACCATCAGCTCGGCCGCGGGCACGCGATCCTCCGGCTCGTCACCCTCCGCCACGGTCTCCTCCATGGCGTCGGCGCACAGCTGGTGGATCAGGGCGTACTGCGCGTGGTTGGTGTCCTGGTACTCGTCGACCAGCACGTGCCGGAACCGGCGCCGGTAGGACTCGCGCACCTCCGGGAACTGCTGGAACAGGTGCACCGTGGTCATGATCAGGTCGTCGAAGTCGAGGGCGTTGGCGTCCCTGAGCCGGCGCTGGTAGGCGGCGTACGCCGCGGCGTAGGCCTCCTCGAACTTGTTGCGGGTGTCCTGCGCGGCCTCCTCGAGGTCCCTCAGGTCGTTCTTGTGGTCGGAGACCCAGTTGAGCACCGCGCCGGGCTGGTAGCGCCGCGGGTCGAGGTCGAGGTCCTTCAGCACCAGCGTCATCAGTCGCTTGGAGTCGGCGGCGTCGTAGATGGAGAAGTTGGACTTGTAGCCGAGCCCGACCGCCTCGAACGCGGTGATCTCCTTGCGGAGGATCCGCACGCAGGCGGAGTGGAACGTGCTCACCCACATGACCCGCGCGCGCCGGCCGACCAGCGCCTCGACGCGCTCCTTCATCTCGTTGGCGGCCTTGTTGGTGAAGGTGATCGCCAGGATCGAGCCCGGGTGGGCCTTGCGCTCGGAGATCAGCCACGCGATCCGCCGGGTCAGCACCCGGGTCTTGCCCGACCCCGCGCCCGCGACCACCAGCAGTGGCGCCCCGGCGTGCTGGACGGCGGCCCGCTGCGGCTCGTTGAGCCCCTCGAGCAGCTGCTCGCGGGTGGGGCCGCCCCGCTCGGTCCGCTCGGCCTCGGCGAACTCGAGCCCCGGGAGCCCCGGCTGGCCGGTCACCGTCTCACTCGTCATCTCGGGCTCAACCCTACGCTCGGCCACCCCCATCGGCAGACGCTGCGGCCGCTCCCTGTGTAACGCCCTGTTACTGCCTCCACCCACCCCGTTCGAAGGGGCGCTGGCCGTGGGCAGCTACCGACGGCGCGCGTGCTTCTGGCCGCGGACGACCAGCACCGGGCACGGCGCGTAGTGCTGCACCCGCTGGGCCGTGCTGCCGACCAGCACCGTGTCGGTCAGCCCGCGGCCACCGGACGAGACCACGACCAGCCCGGCGCCCGACTGCTCGGCCTCCTTGATGATCTCGCTGGCCGGCGAGCCGCTGCGGACCTTGGTCCTCACCTTCGGGCCCCAGCCGCGCAGCTCGTCGGCGATCGCCGAGGTCGCCGACCGGGCCGCCGCTCGGAAGCTGCCCGCCTCGGTGCCGGCCGACTGCTTGTCCGACGGGCTCAGCTCGTCGGCGAAGGCGACCGCGGCGAGCGGCCGGATCACGGCGACCACGGTGATCCCGGTGATCTTCTCGGGGTCGGCGAACGACTGCAGGTGCCGCGCGGCCGCGAGGGACTCACGAGACCCGTCGGTGGCGATGACGACGTGCACGTCAGACCTCCTTGTCCGTCGTGGCTGCGGCAGGGTCGCCGCGTTCGACGCCGCGCGGGCGGTCGCGGCTGCCGAAGAAGGACTCGACGAGGTAGAGCGCGACGCCCGATGGCGAGGAGCCCGGCGACCACGACAGCGAGGCGGGGTCGTCGTAGACGACGTAGCCGAGGAGGACGATGTTGCCGACGAGCCCGATGACGAGCAGCGCGGTGTTGGCGCGGTAGGTCTCGTCGTCTCGTCCTGTCCGCGCAGCTTCAGGGCCGAGATGATGACGAGCGCGTAGATGAACAGCAGGAACACGACGGTGACGGTCGCGAGCCGCTCGACGACGTCGATGCCTGCCCCGGCCTTGTTGAGCAGGGTCCCGAGGATCAGCAGCCCGCCACGACCACGTAGGAGAAGCCGAGCCCGACGACACGGGCTGCGACGGGTGCGGGTGGACCTTGGCGAACACGGCCGGGACGACGTCCTCGCGGGCCATGCCGTAGAGGATCCGCGACTGGGTGACCACGGAGACGAGCGTGGTGTTGGTGATCGGCGTCATCGCGATCAGCGCGAAGACGATGGTCATCACGCCCACCTCGATCGGGCAGGATCCCGGCCTTGACGACCTCGAGCAGCGCCGCGTCGGAGTCGGCGAGCTCGTCCACCGGGACGGTCAGCGCCGCAGCGATCGCGACCAGCACGTAGATGACCCCGGCGGTCGACCATGCCGCCGACCAGCGCCCGCGGGAAGGCCTTCTTCGGCTCGATCGTCTCCTCGGCGACGTTGGCGGCGTTCTCGAAGCCGGTCATCGCGAAGAACGCCAGAGGCGACGCCGGCGATGATCGCCAGGATCGGGCTGCCCTCGCCGGTAGAACTCGGTCAGCACGGCGAAGTCGGCGTTGCCCTCGACGACGTACCAGAGACCGATGATCATGATGACGACCAGGCCGACGACCTCGACGAACGTCATCAGCATGTTGACGACCACCGACTCGGTGATGCCGATGAAGTTCAGGATCGTCAGCAGCAGCGAGGAAGACCAGCGTGACGAGCAGGGCGGGCGGCAGGTCCCAGACCTCGGCGAAGTACGCCGCGAAGCCGGACGCCAGCGAGCCCGACGCGGCGAAGCTCGACGACAGGAAGCAGATCGTGATCAGGAACGTGAGGGGCTTGTTGCGGAAGGCCTTGTTGACGTAGAGCGCGGCGCCGGCGGCCTGCGGGTACTTCGTCACCAGCTCGGCATAGGCCAGCCCGGTGATCGTGGCGACCGTGACGCCGGCCGCGAAGGCGAGCCAGAACGCCCCGCCGACCGCGCCGGCGACCGGCGCCGATCAGCACGTAGATGCCCGAGCCGAGCACGTCGCCGAGGACGTAGAAGAAGAGGAGCCGGCCGGTGATGGACCGGGTGAGCAGGTCCTCCCGCTCCGGCTCCTGGGTGGTCGTGGCCATTGCTGCTCGCTTTCCCGAGATGTGCGGAGCAGCCACCAGCCAACCAGACCGCGAGGGTGCATCCATCACCCCGCGGGGTGGGAGGTGCTAGAGCAGGCGTCGGTCGGAGGCCCAGCGCGTGAGCTCGTGGCGCGACGAGAGCTGCAGCTTGCGGAGCACGTTGGACATGTGGGTCTCGACGGTCTTGATGGAGATGAACAGCTCCTTCGCGACCTCCTTGTAGGCGTACCCGCGCGCGATCAGGCGCATCACCTCGCGCTCGCGCTCGGTGAGCCGGTCGAGGTCCTCGTCGACGGCGGCCACGTCGATCGACCCGGCGAAGGCATCGAGGACGAAGCCGGCCAGCCGCGGCGAGAAGACCGCGTCTCCCCCGGCCACGCGGCCGATGGCCGAGACCAGCTCGGGACCGGTGATCGTCTTCGTGACATAGCCGCGCGCACCGCCGCGGATCGTCCCGATGACGTCCTCGGCGGCGTCGCTCACGCTGAGCGCGAGGAAGCGCGTCCCGACCGCGGAGGTCGCCGCAGTGGGCGCAGCCAGCCTCCGCATCACCTCGACGCCCCCGCCTCCGGGCAGGTGGACGTCGAGAAGCACGACCTGGGGCCGATGCTCGGCGATCGCCGCCACGGCACTGTCGACGTCGGCGGCCTCGGCCAGCACCCGGACGCGGTCAGCGCCGGACGCCGCCAGCTCGGCCCGGACGCCGGCACGGAACATCGCGTGGTCGTCGACGATCACGACGCTCACGGGACCGGCCTGTGCGGGGGTGGGAGCGGACGTCGGGGTCTCGGTCATCGGGAGCTCTCTCGTTCGGTCTCGCGCGGGAGGTGCAGGCGCACCTCGGTGCCCTCGCCGGGGGCGGAGCGGATCTCGGCCTGGCCGCCGTGACGCTGCATCCGGTCGATGATGCTGTTGCGGACCCCGTAGCGGTCGTCCGCGATGGCGTCGAACTCGAAGCCCGTCCCGCGGTCACGGACGAAGACGTCGACGGCGTCGGCCGTGACCTCGGCGTAGACGTCGACCTTGCCCGTGCCCGCGTGCTTGGCGGCGTTGGTGACGGCCTCGCGGGCGGCCTGCACGAGGGGCCGGAGAGGCTCTCGCCGAACGCGCAGTCGCCGACAGTGACGACGTCGACGGAGACGCCGTGGCTGTCCTCGACCGCGGCCCCGACGCCCCGGAGGCGCCGAGCCGAGGTGCTCTCGTCGGCGGCCTCTCCGGCGTACAGCCAGGAGCGCAGGTCTCGCTCCTGGGCGCGGGCGAGCCGTGCCACCGTGGGTCCGTCGCCGGCGTTCTTCTGGATCAGCGCCAGTGTCTGCAGCACCGAGTCGTGCAGGTGGGCCGCAAGATCGGCGCGCTCCTGGGTGCGCACGCGCTCGGCGCGCTCGGCGGTGAGGTCGGAGGCGAGCCGGTAGACCCACGGCCCCACGACCACGGCCAGCCCGGCGATGCCGAGCACGCCGGCAAGCGCGACGTCGCGGGCCGTGCCGATCGAGCCGCTGCGCAGCGAGAAGACGACGAGGGCGGTGACGATGAGGACGAACCCGGCGCCCACGCGGGCGTACGACGCCCAGCCGCCGCGCCCGAAGACGGCCTTGACCGGGTCGATGCGGCCGGTCGAGTCGACCCAGCGCTCACGCTGCGCCTCGTCGGCCTGCCGCCACAGCAGCGCGATGCCCGCGGCGGCGATGACCAGCGGCCAGAAGATCGCCCCGGCTCCGAGCAGCGACTCGACGGCGATCACCAGGCCGAAGCCCAGGCAGCCGAGCGCGATCGCAGGGCCGACGTCGGTGAGCCGGCGTACGCGACCCGGCCGCTTGCCGGTGCGGGTCGCGCTCTCGAGACCGGGCGCCGACTGCTCGAAGCGAGAGTCGGACGGCAGGACCATCCAGAGGCCGGCGTACACGGCGATGCCGAAGCCGCCGAACGCCGTCATCAGCACGAACGCCGCGCGCACCCAGAGCACGGGGATGCCGAGGTGCGCCGCCAGGCCGCCCGCGACGCCCCCGATGAACGGCTCGTGCGTGTCGCGGTAGGCGCGCCGGAACCTCCGGTGCGGGGCCGACACCCTCACGGGGCTCGGCGCCCGGCGGCAGCGGGTGGTCGACAGGGGTGGCGCTCATCGTGGCTCAATCGTCACACAGCGCGCAGGCCCTCACCATGAGGCGGAACCCCGACCCGACCCCGAGGCCACCAGGGCCGTACCCGGTGACGTTCAGGGTCGTCCCCGATACCGCACGGCGCCGCGAGGACGCACGCTTGTGACCATGACATCGACACCGCCCGAAGCACCATCCTCCCCCTCAGGCCAGCCCGGCCCGACGGGCAGCGGACCCCGCGTGACCCGCGAGGACATCCGCAACCTCGACCGGCTCCGCCGTACCACCGGCGCGAACAAGTACGTCGCCGGCGTCGCGGGCGGTGTCGCCCGGCACTTCGACATCGACCCGGCCATCGTCCGGGTGCTCTTCGTGGTGCTCACCTTCTTCGGCGGCACCGGCCTGATGCTGTACGGCGCCCTGTGGCTCCTCCTGCCCGCGGACGACGGCGACCAGGCCATCATCAACCTCGACAGCCGCAGCCTGACGTTCGCGCTGCTGGCCGTGCTCGTGTTCGGGGCGGTGCTGCTCGTCGGTGACTCGTGGGGTGGCTACGGCTTCCCCTGGCCGCTGACGGTCATCGGACTGGTCGTCGCCGTCGTGCTGCTGAGCCGCGACCGCAAGAACCCGCCCGCGCCGCCGCCGGTGTCGTACACGCCCTACGTGCCGGCCCGGCCGCCGTGGCCGAGCAGCCTCGACGCGGCCACCACGGCCGACACCAGGCCACGACTGCCTACCCCGCCTATCCCGTGCTGCCGCCCGGCTACGAGCCGCCCACCGGCGCCTGGCAGCCGCCGCCGGCGCCGCCGCGGCCGGCCAACCCGCGCAAGCGCGGACCGATCCTCTTCTGGTTCACCATGGCGCTGGCCGCGCTCGGCGTCGGGATCCTCGGCGTGGTCGACGTGAGCGGCGCGGACGTGCCGTGGTCGGCGTACCCGGCCCTGGTGCTCGCCGTGACCGGCCTGATGCTGCTGGTCGGCGCGTTCTTCGGTCGCGCCGGTGGGCTGATCCTGGTCGGCCTCCTCGCCGCCGTCGCCATGGCCGGCGGCACGGTCGGCGAGCGCTTCGACGGTGACGTGATGACCTCGGTGCCCGCCTCGGCAGCAGCAGGTCCAGGACACCTACGACTTCGAGGCCGGCGAGCTGGTCCTCGACCTGTCCGAGGTCGCCGACCCCGAGAACCTCGACGGCCGCTCGATCCACGTCGACGGCGACCTCGGCCGCATCGAGGTCATCGTCCCCGACGACGTCGACGTGCGAGGTCGACGCATACGTCGACGGGCTCGGCGACACCTCCGTCTTCGGCCGCCACGACGACGGGTTCGAGCCGCGCGTCATCGACACCCACGACGTTCGCGACGAGGTCGCGACCTTCAGCCTCGACGCCGACCTCAGCGTCGGCGAGATCGTCATCCACACCGCCCGAGAGGCCACCCGATGAGCACCTACACCGACTACTCCACGCCCGACACCGCCCGCACGAGCGGCTGGCACACCGTCAACATCGGGCACCTCGTGATGGGGCTGGCGTTCCTCGGCCTGGTGGCCGTGTGGGGCGCGGTCCAGCTCGAGCTCGTCCCCGACGACGACGTGCGCTGGCTGCTCCCGCTGCCGTGGGTCTTCGCCGGGGCCGCCGGGCTGATCGCCACCGCGGTCGCCGGGGGCCTGCGCTGGCGCCGCTCCGCCGCGACACCGTCGCCCCGGCCGCGCCGACGTACGACGAGCCGCTCACCCCCGACCACACCAGCGACATCGACGAGAAGCTCGCCCGCTACGAGTCCCCGGAGGAGGACCGATGAACGACCAGAAGCCGACACCGTCCCCCGCCCCCGCCTACAGCTACTCGGCTCCCGCCCGCCGGCTCGTGCGGCGCCACGACGACCGGATGCTCGGCGGCGTGTGCGCGGGGATCGCCGACTACCTGCGCGTCGACGTGACCCTGGTCAGGGTGCTGGCCGTCGTCGGCGCCTGCCTCGGCATGGGCAGCCTCGTGGTCGCCTACCTCGTCGCGTGGGTGCTGCTGCCGGAGGAGTGAGCGGGCAGCGCGAGCGACTCGCGCGGGAGGTCGAACCACCGCAGCGCGTCGAAGTCGTCGTGACAGGTGCGCCGGGCCTCGAGTCGCCGGGCGTGGCCGCCGCCATGATGCGGCGGGCCTGCTGCCATGTAGTCGGCCAGCACGCTGACCGGCGCGGTGGTGTCGTGGTGCTCGTAGGTCATGGTGCCGTCGGCGTCGTACGACACGTGGCTCAGCCGCAGCGGCGGCTCGACCGGCGCCGTCCTTGTGGCGCCAGAGGCCGGTCGCGGGCTCGAACCGGTAGTCGCCGAGCAGCCGCCAGCCGTCGGTGGCGACCAGGCGGACCGCCTCGACGATGTAGTCGAACACCTCGTCGTCGACGAAGTAGTTGAAGTTGACCCGCACCCAGCCGGGCTTGATGCCCTCGCAGCCGGTGGCGATCTGCCGCTCGAACTCGTGGCTGCGCTCGAGGTCGATGCCGAGCAGCCGGTGCCCGTAGGGACCGGCGCAGGAGCAGCCCCCGCGGGTCTGGATGCCGAACAGGTCGCTGAGCAGCGCCACCACGTAGTTGTGGTGCAGGTAGTCGCCGCTGGGCGCCCGCACCACGAACGACACGATCGAGAGCCGCCGCGCGGTGAGGTTGCCGAGGATCTCGATCGCCGGCTCCTGCTGCCACGACTCCACGGCGCGACGCAGCAGGTCGCTCTCGTGCGCCTCGATGGCCTCGGTCCCGACCGCCTCCTTGAGCTGGAAGACCAGCCCCGCGCGGATCGCCTCGACGATGGCGGGGGTCCCGCCCTCCTCGCGTGCCTCGTGGTCGTCGAGGTAGCGGTGCTCCTCCGGGTTGACGTAGCTGACCGTGCCGCCGCCGGGCACGTCCGGCACCCGGTTGGTGAGCAGGCTCTTGCGTGCCACCAGCACGCCCGGCGTGCCCGGGCCGCCGATGAACTTGTGTGGCGAGAGGAAGATCGCGTCCTTGTGCGCCTCCGGGTCACGGCCCGGCGGCGGGTCCATGTGGATGTCGACGTACGGCGCGCACGCGGCGAAGTCCCAGAACGACAAGGCGCCGTGCCGGTGCAGGAGGGCCGCGATCCCCCAGGTGTCGGAGACGATGCCGGTGACGTTGCTGGCAGCCGAGAACGAGCCGATCTTGAGCGGGCGGTCGGCGTACGTCTCGAGCTCCGCGGCGAGCTGGGCCTGGTCGATGTGCCCGTCGGCGTCCTCGCGGATGGTGACGACGTCGGCGATCGACTCGCGCCACGGCAGCTCGTTGGAGTGGTGCTCGAAAGGACCGATGAAGACGACCGGCCGCTCCTCGGGCGGGATCACGTCGATCAGGTGATAGCGGTCGTCGAGGCCCGCCGGGATGCGCAGGCCGAGGATGCCGATGAGCTTGTCGATCGCCGCCGTGCAGCCGGAGCCGGTGAAGATCACGGCGCAGTCGTCCGTGGCGTCGACGTGGTCGCGGATGATGCGGCGGGCGTCCTCGCGCAGCCTGGTGGTCTGCAGCCCGGTGCCGCTCGCCTCGGTGTGGGTGTTGGCGTAGCGGGGCAGCACCTCGTGGCGGATGAAGTCCTCGAGGAAGTCGAGGCTGCGGCCTGACGCGGTGTAGTCGGCGTAGGTCACGCGTCGAGGACCGTAAGGCCCGGGCATCACTTGGTCGTCCCCGATGACGGCCGCTCGGATCCGCTCGAGTATCGGCGGAGTATCAAGGGCGATCATGCCCCACTGTAGGCCCGCTCAGGGCGGGTCAGCCGTCGGCGAACGACAAACCTTGCTGCGTCAGGGACTCCCGGAGTCGCTCGATCGCGAACGGTCCGACGCCATGCAGCGCAGCCACCTCGGCCTCGGCTCGCTGTGGCGACCTTCTCGACCGTGGTGAGGCCTGCCGCTCGCAGGGCTCGCGTCGCGGGCGCACCGACGTTGGGGATCGGCGTGCCCTCCTCTCGGGGCGGGCGCTTGCGCCTGCGGCGTCGCCCGGCGTCGACGACGGCCTCGCCGCGCGGGGACAGCCGGTAGCCGATCGCGAGCGACTCGGTGAGGCCGAGCTCCTTGAGCTTGCGGACGTCCTTCTTGAAGTCGGCCGTCTCACGGCCGACCTTCGCCGCGAGGTCGGGCGCGCGGACCTCGGGGTTGCGGTCCACCAGGTCGAGGGTGACGCGCGTCCACGGGCCGATCGGCGAGGCCTTGTCGAGCCGGTCGAGGCGGGCCGTGATCGCCGCGAGCTCGTCGCGGTCGGGCACGGCCGAGCGCAGCGCGAGGCGGGGGTCCTCGCCGGCGTACCTCAGGCCGACGCGGTACGTCGGCTTGTCGGCCTTCGGAGCCAGCGCGGCGACCAGCGCCGCCAACGAGGGCGAACCGGCCCGGCGGGCGTCCTCCTCGGTCAGGTCCGCGACGTCGACCTCGGCCACGGACGTGACCTCGAGGAGCCCCACCCCGGTCCGCATCTTCGTGCCGACCACGACGCGCGGGCGGTCCCACCGTCGGAACGCGAGGTCGATCTCCCCCGCCTTGATGGCACGCAGCTCCGCCGGCCGGATCATCACGACACCACCTCATCACATCCGGGCTACCAGGTGCTCGAGCTGAATCGGTGGTCGAGCACCAAGCGGCTGCCAGCGGACGCCGCCGGTGGTCGAGTGAGACCCCACGCCGACCGGTGGTCGAGCAGCGAGCGACCAGTCGAGAACCACACCACGACCGGTGGTCGAGCAGCGAGCGAAGCGAGCGACCAGTCGAGACCACCCACGCAGCCGGTGGTCGAGCAGCGAGCGAAGCGAGCGACAGTCGAGACCACCCGCCGACCGGTGGTCGAGCAGCGAGCGACCGGTCGAAAACACACCACGCCAGATGGTCTCGAGCAGCGAGCGAAGCGAGCGACAAGTCGAGACCACCCGCGCGAACGGTGGTCGAGCAGCGAACGACCGGGTCGACGACCACCACCACCGCCCGACGGTGGTCGAGCAGCGAGCGAAGCGAGCGACAAGTCGAGACCACCAGCGCCGCGGTCCAGCAGCGAGCGCAGCGAGCCACCAGTCGAACCACCAGGCTGCCGGCGGTCCAGCAGCGAGCGCAGCGAGCCACAGTCGCCCCGGCTGCCGGCGGTCCAGCAGCGAGCGCAGCAAGCCAAGCGAGACCCCAGTTGCCGGCGGTCGAGCAGCGAGCGAAGCAAGGGACAAGTCGAGACCACGAGGTGCGGGCAGCAGCGAGCGCAGAAGCACAGTCGAGAAGGTGCGGCGGTAGCAGCGAGCGAGAAGCCAAGGAGAAAGTCCCCGGTGGTCGAGCAGCGAGCGAAGCGAGCGATCAGTCGAGACCACGGCTGTCCACAGGACCGCGCACTCGCGGTTGCCGTTCCCGTCCAGCCACCCAGGCTCGCCCATGGCGTGGGTCTACATCCTCGAGTGCTCCGACGGCTCGTACTACGTCGGCAGCACCACACACATAGAGGCTCGACTGCATCAGCACCGCAGCGGGGAGGGCGCGGCGTACACGCGGTGGCGTCGACCACTGACCCTGGTGTGGTCGCACAGTTCGAACGGGTCGACGAGGCGTTCGCCTTCGAGAAGCGCGTGCAGAACTGGTCGCGGGCCAAGCGGCAGGCATCTGATCGAGGGCCGCTTCGACGACTCCCGGGTCTCGGCCGAAAGGCAGGACGGGGTGGATCAGAGAGAGTGCGGGTCACCCACGACTCGCGCCGTCTGCTGAGGCCCTCCCGGCACCGGAGTGGTCTCCCCGCTCGCCTCCGCTCCTGCTCGACCACTTGGCCGACCACGGCTGTCCACGGCGTGGGGTGGTCTCGACTGATCGCTCGCTCCGCTCGCTGCTCGACCACCGGTAGCCCACCGCTGGTTGAGGAAGGACGAAGCTCCTGCTCGGAACCGGTCCTGGTAAGGCGACCGACCGCATGCCCGACCATCGGCACGGTGGGCGTGGTCTCGACTGATCGCTCGCTCCGCTCGCTGCTCGACCACCGGAACCGACCGCTGGTTGAGGAAGGACGAAGTCCTGTCTCAAACCCTGGTGAGGCGATCGACCGCATGGTGATGGTCTCGACTGATCGCTCGCTCCGCTCGCTGCTCGACCACCGGAACTGAGTCGACTACTGGGATGATCGCGCCGAGAGCCGGGGTAGATAACGATTGGCTCACGCGGGGTCCGGGTTCGTACCGTGGGGCGAGTGCGCCAGCTTCCCCTCCAGGACCCCGGGACGGCGGACGTCCGCGCACCGGGGCGGTTCCTGCTGGTGGATGGCCAAGGGGCAGTGGCGGAGCCTGCTCGGCGGGATGTTCTTCGGCATCGTCTGGATGTCGTCGCAGGCCGTGATGCCCGCGGTGATCGGCCGGGCGATCGACCGTGGTGTGGCGGCGAAGGACAACGAGCGCGCTGCTGTTCTGGGCCGGGGTGATGCTGCTGATCGGGCTGGTGCAGGCGGTCACGGGATCATGCGCCACCGGTTCGCCGTCACCAACTGGCTGGTCGCGGCGTACCGCACCGTCCAGCTCGTCGGGCGGCACTCGGTGCACCTCGGCGGCGCTCTGTCGCGGAAGGTGTCGACCGGCGAGGTCGTCGCGATCGGCACCTCGCGACCTGTCGCACCTCGGCCAGCTCATGGACGTGATGGCGCGGTTCGCCGGCGCCATCGTGTCGTTCCTGCTGGTCTCGGTGATCCTGCTCAGCACGTCGGTGCCTCTCGGGCTGGTGGTGCTGGTCGGCGTCCCACTCCTGATGCTGCTGATCGGGCCGCTGCTGCGGCCGCTGCAGGAGCGCAGCGCCCACCAGCGCAGCCTGATGAGCGACCTGTCGAACACGGCCACCGACATCGTCTCGGGGCTGCGGGTGCTGCGCGGGATCGGCGGCGAACAGGTCTTCCACGAGCGCTACCACCGCGAGTCGCAGGCAACGCGCAGGGCGGGTGTCGAGGTGGCCCGGGTGCAGTCGGTGCTCGAGGCGCTCCAGGTCTTCCTGCCGGGCGTCTTCGTGGTCCTCATCGTCTGGCTCGGGGCTCGGTCCGCTGTCGCCGGCGACATCACGCCGGGCGAGCTGGTGGCGTTCTACGGCTTCTCCGCCTTCCTGATGATCCCGCTGCGGACGGTGACCGAGTTCGCGAACAAGCTCATCCGCGCCCGGGTGTCCGCGCGCCGGGTCTGCAAGGTGCTCGCCGAGCATCCCGACGTCGTCGACCCGGCCGCGCCGGCCGCGTCGCCTCCGCCGGGCTCGGACCTGCAGCGACGAGAGGACCGGTTTCCGGCGTTCGGGCGGGGACGCTGGTGGCGATCGTGGCCGACCAGCCCGACGAGTCGGCTGCACCTCGCCGACCGGCTGGGCCTGGTGGCCGCGGTGCCGGACGACGACGTGCGGCTGGGCGGCGTACCCCTCACCAGCTTCGTCGCGGCGAGGTGCGCTCGCGGATCCTGGTCTCCGACACGGGCACGACGCTGTTCTCCGGACGCCTCGCGGACCGGCTCGACGTGGCGGCCGCGGGGGCCTCGAGCGGGCGCTCGCCACGGCGTCGGCGCAGGACGTCCTCGATGCGCTGCCCGACGGGCTCGACGCCGAGGTCACCGAGCGCGGTCGGTCTTCTCCGGAGGACAGCGACAGCGACTCGTCCTGGCGCGCGCCCTGACGGTCGACCCCGAGGTGCTCGTGCTCGTCGAGCCGACGTCGGCGGTCGACGCGCACACCGAGGCACGGATCGCGGCCCGCCTGGGCGCCCATCGGGCCGGCCGGACCACCGTCGTCACGACGTCGAGCCCGCTGGTGCTCGACGAGGTCGACGAGGTCGCCTACCTCTCCGGAGGGCGCATCGTCGCCGTCGGCGGGCACCACGACCTGCTCACGACGAACCCCGCCTACCGTGCGGTCGTCACCCGCGAGACGGCCACCGAGCCCGACCAGCGCAGGCCCGACCAGCGCAGGCCCGACCTGCCCAGCCCCGACGAGCTCGTGACGACGGAGGCGGGTCGATGAGCCTGACCGCTCTCCCGTCGCCGACTCGCAGGGCGTACGCCGCTACGCGCGTGACATCGCGCGGCGACACCCGCGCCTGCTCGGAACGGCGATCGCACTCCACGTCGGAGCAGCGCTGGCCGCGCTCGCTGCGCCGCGCCTGCTCGGCGACCTCGTGCAGGCGGTCCAGGAGGGCACGACCCTCGCCCACGTCGACCGCATCATGATCGTGCTGGCCGGCTTCCTGCTGGTGGCCACGGTGCTGACCCGCTATGCCCGGTACGTCTCCCAGGTGCTCGGCGAGCAGGTGCTGGCGGAGCTGCGGGAGGACTTCGTGGCCAACGCCCTCGCGCTGCCCGTCGGCGTCGTCGAGTCCGCCGGCTCGGGCGACCTCCTCACCCGGACCTCGCGCGACGTCGACCAGCTCGGCTGGTCGGTCCGCTACGCGCTGCCCGAGTGGACGATCGCCCTGATCACCGCCGTCCTGACCTTCGTGGCCGCCATCTCGGTCGGCTGGTGGGTGGCGCTGCCCTGCCTGCTCGGCGTCCCGCCGCTGGTGATCGGGCTGCGGTGGTACCTCACCCGCGCCAAGGACGGCTACCTGCGCGAGAGCGCGACGTACTCCCGGATCAACGCGACCCTCACCGAGACCGTCGAGGGCGCCCGGACCGTCGAGGCGCTGCGCCTCGAGGAGCGAGCAGGTACGCCGCCTCGACGGCGACATCCGGGAGTCCTACCTGGCCGAGCGCTACACGCTCTACCTGCGCACGGTCTTCTTCCCGAACATGGAGCTCGCCTACCTGATCCCGACCGTGCCGACCCTGGTCCTCGGCGGTTGGCTCTACGCGGGCGGCTCGGCGTCGCTGGCCGAGGTCACGGCGGCGACGCTCTACGTGCAGATGCTGATCGACCCGGTCGACCGGCTGGTCTCGATCCTCGACGAGCTCCAGATGGGCGCTGCGTCGCTGGCCCGCCTGCTCGGCGTCGCGCAGGTGCCCGACGACCGTGAGGTCTCGGGAGCCGAGCCGGTCGACGAGAAGCTCGACGCGCGGGACGTGCGGTTCTCCTACGTCGACGGTCGCGACGTCCTGCACGGCGTCCACCTCGACGTCGGCGTCGGTGAGCGGGTCGCCATGGTCGGGCCCTCGGGTGCGGGCAAGTCCACCCTGGGCCGGCTGCTGGCGGGCATCCACCCACCCCGTACGGGCGCGGTCACGGTAGGCGGGGTCGGCCTCGTCGAGCTGCCGTTGGACGACCTGCGCGGTCACGTCGCGTTGGTCACCCAGGAGCACCACGTGTTCGTCGGCACGCTGCGTGAGAACCTCGCCCTCGCCGCTCCCCCGGGCGCCGGCGACGACGAGATCCGGTCGGCCCTCGACGCCGTCGACGCGCTGGTCTGGGTCGACGCCCTGCCAGCGGGCCTCGACACGGTCGTCGGCTCCGGCGGCCGGGCGCTGACCGCGGCCCAGGCACAGCAGGTCGCGCTCGCCCGACTGGTGCTCGCCGACCCGCACACGCTCGTGCTCGACGAGGCCACGTCGCTCATCGATCCCCGCGCCGCCCGCCACCTCGAGCGTTCCCTGGCCGCCGTCGTCGAGGGCCGCACCGTGATCGCCATCGCGCACCGGCTCTTCTCCGCACACGACGCCGACCGGGTCGCCGTGGTCGAGGACGGCCGGATCTCCGAGCTGGGCTCGCACGACGAGCTCGTCGCGGCCGACGGTTCGTACGCCGCGCTGTGGCGCTCGTGGAACGGCACCGCCGTGACGCACGACTGATCCACGTCGCGCGGGGAGGGTGGTCTCGACTCGCGTCTTGGTCGTCGAGCCGAGTCGACCTCGCTGCTCGACCACCGGTGGCTGGGTGGTCTCGACTGATCGCGTCTTGGTGGTCGAGCCGAGTCGAGACCTCGTTGCTCACCACGGGAACCCACGTGCCCCGCTCGTGCCTTGCGCCGCGCTGCTCTGTCAGAGTGGGCGGCATGCAGCTCTCGATGCCGCTGATGTACTCCGGAAACCCGCGAGAGGCGGCCGACCAGGTCGCCTCACTGGAGCGGGCGGGTCTCGACATGGTCTGGGTCGCCGAGGCGTACGGCTTCGACTCGCCCACGCTGATGGGCTACCTCGCCGCGAAGACCGAGCGGGTGCAGATCGGCGCGGGCATCCTCAACATCTACTCCCGGACGCCGAGCGCCATCCTCCAGACCGCGGCCGGGCTCGACAACGTCTCGGGCGGCCGCGCGGTGCTGGGGCTGGGGGCGAGCGGTCCCCAGGTGATCGAGGGGTTCCACGGCGTGCCCTACGACAAGCCGCTCGGGCGCACCCGCGAGATCGTCGACCTGGTCCGGCGGGGGCTACGACGCGAGACCCTCGTCCACGACGGCATCTTCACCCTGCCGCTGCCCGCGGGCCAGGGCACCGGCCTGGGCAAGCCGCTGAAGCTGCTGACCAAGCCCGAGCGGCCGAGCATCCCCATCTGGATCGCGGCGCTCGGTCAGAAGAACGTCCAGGCGACGGCGGAGTACGCCGACGGCTGGCTGCCGATCTTCTACTGGCCCGAGAAGGCCGGCGACGTCTGGGGCGACGCCCTCACCCGCGGTGCGGCCAAGCGGCAGGACGGCCTGGGACCGCTGGAGATCTCGGCCGGCGGCATGCTCGCCATCGGCGAGGGCCCGGAGACCAAGGCGCTGCTCGACTTCGCCCGCCCGCACGCAGCGCTCTACGTCGGCGGCATGGGCGCGCGCGGCAAGAACTTCTACAACGACCTCTTCTGCCAGTACGGCTACGAGAAGGAGGCCAAGGAGATCCAGGACCTCTACCTCGGCGGCAACAAGCGCGACGCCGCCGCGCTCGTGCCCACCGAGTGGCTGGAGGCCTGCAACCTCGTGGGCCCTGCGTCGTACGTCAAGGAGCGCATCGAGGCGTTCAGGGAGTCGGGCGTCACCAACCTCCAGGTCGCCCCTGTTGCCGACGACCCCGCGGCGCTGGTCGCCCAGGTCAAGGAGCTGCTGTGATGAGCACGTCCACCAGGCGTGAGCTGTTCGACGAGGAGCACGAGGCCTTCCGCGACGCGGTCGGCACGTTCCTCGACAAGGAGGTCGTGCCGCACCACGAGCAGTGGGAGGCCGACGGCATCGTCGACCGCGAGGCCTGGACCAGGGCGGGCGCGCAGGGCCTGCTCGGTCTCCAGCTCGAGGAGAAGTACGGCGGCGGCGGCACCGACGACTTCCGCTACAACGCGGTCATCGGCGAGGAGATGACCAAGCGCGGGGTGTACGGCGCGGCGTACACGCTCTTCAACGACATGATCGCGCCCTACCTCGCCGCCTCGGCGACCGAGGAGCAGAAGCAGCGCTGGTTCCCGGGTCTGTGCTCCGGTGAGCTGATCGCGGCGATCGCCATGAGCGAGCCGGGCGCCGGCTCCGACCTCCAAGGCATCACGACGACGGCGAAGCGGGACGGCGACCACTTCGTCCTCAACGGGCAGAAGACGTTCATCTCGAACGGGATCCTGTCCGACCTCGTCGTCGTCGTCGCCCGCACCGACCCCGACGCCGGCCACCAGGGCATCTCGCTGCTGGTCGTCGAGCGCGGCATGGAGGGTTTCGAGCGCGGCCGCAACCTCGACAAGATCGGCCAGCACGCCCAGGACACCGCCGAGCTGTTCTTCGACCACGTCAGGGTGCCGGCCGCGAACCTGCTCGGCGAGGAGGGCTCCGGCTTCGTCCAGCTGATGACGAACCTGTCGCAGGAGCGGTTGTCCATGTCCGTCTCGGCGGCGACCGCGTGCGAGCGGGTGCTCGGCCTGACCCTCGACTACGCCAAGGAGCGCACGGCCTTCGGACGTCCCATCGGCAGGTTCCAGCACAACCGCTTCGTCATCGCCGAGATGGCCACCGAGGCGCGGATCGCCCGGGTCTTCGTCGACGACTGCATCGCCAAGCACGTGCGCGGTGAGCTCGACACGGCCACCGCGTCGATGGCCAAGTGGTGGACCACCGAGCTGCAGAAGAAGCTGGTCGACCAGGGCGTGCAGATGCACGGCGGCTACGGCTACATGAGCGAGTACCCCATCGCCCGCGCCTACCTGAACTCCCGCGTGCAGACGATCTACGGCGGCACCACCGAGATCCAGAAGGAGATCATCGGGCGTTCTCTGGGGTTATAGGCCCTCTGATGACCTGCACAAACTCTCCCAGTGCAAACCTCAGGGCTCCGAAGTGGCTCACAAGAGGCTCACCACAGCGCATAGGGGCTCACCAGGGTTCGGGAGAGGGCAGGCGAGGCATGGCACAGGTCAAGCGAGTAGAGCGAGCGGGGGGAGCCCTCTCGTGGCGCGTCCGCTGGCGCTATGGGGGCGCGAGGCAGGGAGCGTGGCAGTCGGTCACCTACCGGGACCAGGGGACTGCCAAGTCGGTCAGGGCTGCCGTGGAGGCGAGAGGGCACCGAGTGCGCTCGGATGCTCCGGAGATTCGAGACCTCACCCTCATCACCGGAGGTCGGTCCGTGCGGGCAGGGGCTCCCACCTTCGGGTAGGTCGCCCAGGCCTAAATCACCACCAGCCGACCGTTCGAGCGAGCCGCGACTGACGTTTGCGTGCGAGCGCGTGCTCGTGGCCGCGCCGGAGGAGCGCGAAGGCGACGTCCCGGGTTGGGACCTGCGGGTCGAGTTCGGTGCACGCGGCTGGCCTGAGGAAGGCGCGCTCTCGTGGGAGATGTGCTCGTGACCCGCAAGCCCCGAAACGCGATCATGGGATTCTTGCCTTGGCCGGACGAGGAGTGAGGCCCACCCGGGCCGGTGAGCCAGCCGCCGCCGACCCGGGCGGAGTTCAGAGGGCGCGCAGCACCTCGTCCAGATGCGCCCAGGGCCTCGGGCCGGGCGTCCGGGCCCGGGCCGCCCAGGCAGGCAGGGGCGGCGGGTAGTTCTCCTTCAGCCGGGTCCGCAGCCGGGCAACGGCGTCGCCCCGGGTGCCCCGGAGGTACGCCACGACCGCCCTGGCCCGGAGCGGGTTAGCATTTCGCTAACAGGCCGATCGTCCTTGATCGTCGAATCGCCTGCGCCGCGCCCGGAACGCACATACGGTGCGCGTGCTGCCCGAGACCAGCTCTCGAACGCCGGTCTCGGGTCACTGGTCAACCGACCCATGGCGCGTCACGTCGTGGATCGACTTGACCACGCCCTCACCCAACAAGCATAAGGACGCACATTGAGCACCACCGAGCAGTACCAGCCCGGCGACATGGCCAACGGCCACGTTCTCGGGAACGACGGGACCTGGCACCCCGCCCAGCCGCCGATGCCCCCGCCCCCGCCCGCGCCCAAGAAGAAGCCGCTCTGGGGCAGGTGGTACATGGTCACGGCCTACGTGTTCGTGGCCCTGATGATCATCGGCGGCATCGCCGGTGGCGGGGAGGAGCCGACCGTAGCCGACCAGGCCAGCGCCTCAACTGAGAAGGAGGCGACCAACGCCGAGGAGCCGAAGGTCGAAGGGGAGAAGGCCGAAGAGCCGAAGGTCGAAGAGCCGAAGGCCGAAGAGCCCGCGCCGGCGCCGAAGCCCGCATCGGAATTCGACCTGGCGGTGGACGCCCGCACCCTGATCGACGCCTTCGACGACAACGAGCTGGCTGCCGACGCCAAGTACGACGGCAAGACGCTGAAGGTGACCGGCGTAGTCGACACCATCGACACGGAACTGTTCAACGACGAGAAGTACGTCCTCAACATGACCGACGGCGACGAGTGGGCGATCCTCACCGTCAGCGTCTACGACATGCCCTCGGCAGAGTTGGCGAAGATCAAGGTCGGCCAGACGGTCTCCGTGATCGCGGAGTTTGACGACGGCGGCGACCTCGGCGTCACGATGAAGAACGGGCACCTGTCCTAAGGACGTCGTAACTACGTCGGTCCAGTCTGATCCGGTCCCAACATCAAGCCCTCCTCCACTCCGGAGGAGGGCTCGGGCGGGCCGACCGGCTTGACCAAGACTGAGTATCGCGCCGGGCCGGAGCACGGTCGGTTGTGCTTGCGTCGGCCTTGCAGTGCTCAGTGGGCGTCCAGCAGCCCGTCCCGCTTCTGCGGGGCGGGCTGTTCTCATATGCCCACTCGGGTGGAGTTCAGCGTGCGTCGGAGAGCGTGCCGAACGTGCGGAGAACGTGTTCGAGCGTGGAGGCGAGCAGTTCCTGTGTCGTCTCACGGGTGGCCTCGCCGCGTAGCCAGCGTCGCGTTGCGGCGCGGTTCAGGCCGGTCCAGCACTCCAGCGCGTAGCGCAGGCGGGGTGAGTCCTCAGCCATGTCGGTGTGGAAAGTCGTGAGCAGCGTGACGGCACGCTCCCGAAGGTCAGCCACGACGCGTCGCACCTGGGGGTCAGAGATGTCGTCGCCGGGTGCGATGGTGCCGAGATAGATCGCCTGGTTCGCTTCGGTCCAGTCCAGCCACCGCGCGACCGTGTCCGCCACGCGAGCACGGGCGCTGCGCCCCTCGGGCGCTCGTAACTGGTCCTCGCGGAGGGCGTCGAGCCTTTGGAGCAGCGCGACATAGACCTCAGTGCGTCCGCCGAAGTAGTGGTGCACCAGACCGCGTGTGACACCGGCCGCACGCGCGATGTCCTCGACCGAAACCTCCTCATAGCCGCGCTCGGCGAACAGGTCGTTAGCCGCATCAAGCATCTGCACGCGGCGCTGTTCGGGGGGAAGGCGGCGGCGCTTCCGCTCTGTGTTCACGAGGGCAGTGTGCCAGGCATTGGCGATCCGTCAAACACTGTTCTTGTTTCGCCAGCGGCGTGACGGAGATCGCGCGGCGGGGTGACGCGGATCACCTGCAAGATCGTCTCGACAAATTGGCGATCCGTTAAAAAGGCATTAGCGTTGTGTCAACAAAGCGGCGGGAGTCGCCCTCAGCGTCGGAGGCAGCGACGCATCAACCAAAGGAAACCAATGCGCACCCGCAAGATCCTCCTCGGCCTCGTAGCAACCGCCGCGATCGCCAGCCCCATCGCCATGGCAGCCTCTGCCGACGCGGCGGTGACAGTCGACAAGGGCATCGGCCACGTGGACAAGGGCGACATCCAGTCCTCGTCCGTGCTCGACATGAACAACGCCAAGTTCCAGACCGCGGCGGAGAAGGGCCAGATCACCTTCACCGCCAACGTCGAGAACATCGTCGACTACAAGATGACCTGCCTCGGCAGCGCCGAGTTCGGGCACCGGGTCATCCACCAGCCCGTCCGCTACAACCTCAACGCCACGCCCGTGCTCAACGGGGCGGCGACCAGGTCCTCGGCTTCGACTTCAACGCCTCGCTCGGTGCGCCGATCAGCGCCGGGACCGCCTGGATGGAGACCATCCCGTGCGCGGACGGTGCTCCGCTGTGGAGCAACGCCGGTGTCACGCAGTCCACCAACGGCGTCACCGGTGGTCTGCAAGTGAACTTCGGCGGCAGGTCCTTCGACCTGCCGAACACCCCGGTGGTCCAGGTCATCCCCGCCGCCTGATCCACCGCATCACCCCAGCAGCCCGCCCCTTTTAGGCAGGGCGGGTTGTTCCTGGACTACCCGACTCAACAAGACGTTTGTGAAGGAGCATCACCATGACCGACACCCAGATCGACTACAAGACCGCCAAGGCCATCGCCAAGGCCAAGCGCCCGTTCTACAAGAAGAAGCGGTACTGGCTGCTGGCGTTCGTCGCCGTCGTCATCATCGCCATGCTGGCTGGGGCCGCGGGTGGCGGTTCTGACGCCACCGCCACCGACGACAACGACTCCTCGTCCTCGGCCACGGCAAAGGCGAGCAAGCCGGTTGCCGTGACCGCCGCCGACCTGATCAAGCAGTTCGAGGACAACGAACTGCAGGCCGACGCGAAGTACAAGGGCAAGACCCTCAAGATCACCGGCGTCGTCGAGCAGATCGACACCGAGATCTTCGACGAGGAGAACTACGTCCTGGACCTGACTGGCGGCGGCGACTTCGAGATCCTCGCGGTCCACGTCCACGACATCCCGACCGAGGACCTTGCTTCCATCAACAAGGGCGACAAGGTCACTGTTACCGCGTCGTTCGATGACGGTGGCGACCTTGGCGTCGACGTCAACGACGGCATCTTGAACTGACCTGATCGAGCACCCACACGCACAGCCAGCAGCCCGCTCCCTATGGGGGAGCGGGCTGTTGTCATGACCGCCCGGACCGGTGAGCAGATCAACACCGGCCCGGACGGCACTCGGGAGCGCTTCAGCCTGGGGCCGCTGACGTCACGGCAGCGCGACCTCGACAAACTCGACAACTCCAAGTTCCGGATCCTCCACGAGCCGCGCGAAGTCGGTCGTGTTGCGGGACACGGCCACCAGCAGTTGCCCGGTGCCGAGCGGAACCTGGGGGTGGGCTAGCGGCGCGTACTTCAACAATCCGGCGTCGAAGTCGTTAGGTGCCGGGACGCCCTTGTGAGGTGTCCACGGGCCGATCGGGGAGGGCGCCGACCACGAGTAGATGAATTCACCGAGGTCGCCGTCGCGTTTGGAGACCGCCAGATAGTGCCCGCCGCCGAGGTCGTCCACGGAAAGGGTCTGCGACACCCCGCCCTCTGCGCCCAGCACGGCCACTGCAAGAGACCGCTTCGGCTGCCAGCGCGAACCGTCCCAAAACCTCCACGTCGAACCGTCTTCTGGGGACGTGAGCGGCACCCTGGCCGCGTACAGCTCGCGTCCGAACACGTACTGCTCGCCGGTCAGCCGCGTGCCGTAGACGTAGATCCAACGTCCGTCGTGGAAGCTAGCGGCGCCCCAATTGACCTGTTGCGGGTCGGGGTTGTTCTCCGTGATCCGGTTCACGCTGCGTAGTTGCGGCACCCCGCCCGCGGGGACATCGAACACCGCCGCGGAGGTACCCAGGAAAGTGAAGTCAAGCAGCTCCCTAGGGTCTCCCCGACGAATCCGCGAGCACAGCACCACAAGGCGATCTCGACCCCCCTCGGCCCAGGACAGCGCTGACATCGGCCAGTGCACGGTGTTTGCCGCTGCATCAGGGATGACGGGCCCGTCCTGGGCCGGAAGCAGCTGCGATGCGCACTCTCCGCCGGACACGAGCATGGAGTTCGCTACGATTCCTGGGTTCTGGCCGCTTCGGACGGTGTCCCCGAACGCCCACACGATCCGGCCGTCGCTCAGCAGTGTGCTGGCGCCGATGTCGGCCGCATCCCACGCTGGCAGGTCCTGCGCGGCGAGCAGCGCGTTCCCCGCCTCCGCCGAGGCGATCTCGACGGGGCTCTCCGGCGCGGGTGGGCACGCAGGCTCGAGACGCGCGGCCGGAGCTGCAGTCAGTGCTTGCCGGGGTGACGGTGAAGGGGCCTCGCCTGCCGGCTCCCCGGTGCAGCCCGCGCCCCCAAGGACTGCTAGTGCAATCACCCACCGCAGGACTGTCCCGAGACAAGTCACGCAAGCAGCGTCGCACGAGGGACGGCGATCGCCAAGCGCTGCGACGACAGGCGGGCCAGTGGCTCACGGGCGATCCCGTCACCCGGGTCAAGCCGTCCCGGACGGCGCCATCCTTGCCATCACAGGCGCGGGACATCGGCTGGGATCCACGCGACCGCGTCGTGTTTGAGCAGCCCTGGCGTACGCCTGGCAGGCCATGAGAGTGCGTTCGTCGTCCGCACGCTCCCGCTCGCGTCCATGCGACTCAGGCTTGAGGGTCCTGCCGTCTCCGCGTAGCGAAGGATGATGTGCGGTTGGAATTGGAACGCCGTCTCGAGGGCGATCCCCGTCGCGAGCAGGACGTTGATCCCCCTCGCAGCCCATTCTTGAACGTTGCAGAGCGCGGGCGATGTCATGACGGACCGAGCCCACGTGGGCGCTCGTCGCTGCATCGACGCCTTCGAGACCCACCGCATGCTCGCGTGGCACGAGGAGGAGATGGCCTCGTGTGACCGGGTTCGGGTGCCTGAAGAGCACCACGGTCTCGTCACACCCGCCGTCACACGCCCGCGCGATGTCGTGGTGCTCGAGCCCGGCGAAGGACGTCGGACCAAGGACCCGAAAGGCAACGACATGGCACTGTTCATGGACGCCCACACCATCGAAGGCGGAGTGTCGTTCAGCGACGTCGCCGCAGCCCATGCGGCCGACGTCGCTGCCCAGGACGCCTACGGCGTCAACTACGTGCGGTACTGGGTGGACGAGGCGGCGGGCAAGATCTTCTGCCTCGTCGATGCGCCGGACGCGGAGGCAGCCGCCAGCGTCCATCGAGTGGCTCACGGCCTCGTCGCCGAGGAGATCTACTCCGTCGCCGAGGGCGCCTGACGATCGCCGGGCGGCGGCGGGGCCATGCCCCGCCGCTGCCCTTCGCACACCTCCCACGCAGAAAGAGAAGGATCAACCATGGACCTCATGAGCGCGCAGCTCGCCCGACTGATGATCGACGCGCGACTGGCTGAAGGGGAAGAGCGGTGGGTCGCCCACCGGATCCGCGCGGACGGACTCGCCGAACGACGACGCCGGCTCCGGCTCGCCTTCGACGCTTGGCGACAGAGCCGCGCGGATGGCCGAGCCGGGTCTTGCGGCCCCGCCCTGGCCGCCGTCGCCGAAGCACCCCAGCTCGATCCCTCCGTCGAGGTCGCGCAGATCCTCGAGGCGGCCGCCCACCGGGTGTCCGAGCTCGGCATGACATCCGAGCACACGTTGCTCCGGGCGTTGTCGATCGTCACGGCGCCCACTGCGCCCGGGGCAGCCGCCGCACTCGTCGACGACACGGGCACCGAGATCACGCGGTTGCGCGCGTTCGGTGTCGTGCACGCGCACGTCATCGAGGAGCTCGGGCCGCGCGAACACGCCCACCTGCTCGAACTCCTGGGCGGAAGGCGCGGCGAAGCGAATTCGAGCCGGGTCGCGTGACCCGTTGTGTGCCACGCTGCGTCTCGTGAGTCCGAACGAGCCTGACGCGGAGCGGCACCCGCCATCGGGGCTCGGCGTACACCTGCTCGGGCGACCCCGCATCGAGGTCGACGGAGCGCCGGGCTACCGCTACCGCAGCCGCAAGAGCTGGGCCCTCCTGGCCTTCCTGCTGCTCGGCGAGCGCCCGCCGACGCGCAGCCAGCTGGCGTCCCTGCTGTTCAGCGAGGCGGACGACCCGTTGGGCGCGCTGCGGTGGTGTCTCGCGGAGATCCGGCGGGCCCTGGGCCCCACGGCGGTCCTCGACGGCGACCCGGTCACCATCGCCCTGCCGGCGGGTGCGACTTTGGATGTCGACGTGCTCGTCCACGCGCACTGGAGCACAGCCGTCGAGCTGCCGGGGCTGGGCGACGACCTGCTCGACGGCATCAGCATCGGTCACGCCGACGCGTTCGAGTCCTGGTTGCTCTCCGAGCGCCGGCGGCTGGCGGCCGCCTCCGAGGCGATCCTCCACGAGGCAGCCGTCGGTCTCCTTGCGCGGGGAGAGCTCGCCCGAGCGCGCGCACTGGCCGTCCGGGCTTCGGTCTTGAGTCCCCTGGACGAGAACCACCAGGCGCTGCTGATCAAGCTCTACCGGCTAGCAGGCGAGGACGAGGCGGCCAGCCGCCAGTACGACGCCTGGACTACCATCGCCGAACGCGAGCTGGGTGCGGCCCCGGGAGCCGCCGTCGTACTCGCCATGCGCGAAGGCCCGCGCGTCGCACGCGAGAGCCAGTCGGCTTCGATCCATGCCGTGACCGAGTCCGGTGCGGCCGCCGTGTCCGCCGGGGCTCTGGTCGCGGGAGTCGCGTCGTTCGAGACCGCAGTCAACCTCGCCGACCGGAGTGGGGCCGACAGCGAGCGGGTCCAGACCAGGTTGGTGCTCGCAGAGGCGCTCATCCACACGCTGGGCGGTCTGGACGAGGCGGGCCTCGCGACCCTCAACGAGGCAGAGCGCATCGCGGTCGCGAACGGCGACCGCGAGACCGTCACCCGGGTCCAGGCCGAGGTCGGGTACGTCGACTTCCTCCGCGCACGCTACGACCGCGCCGAGCGTGCGCTGACGCAGGTCCTTGCCGACGCCGCGACCTCGCAGTCAGTGCGGGCCAAGGCGCTGACGTACCTGGGCGCGGTGGCGAGTGACCGCGCGGACTACCCGCGCGCGGTCTCCGTGCTGCGGGACGCCGTCCAGGCCTCGCGCGCCGTCGGCGAGCCGCGTCGTGAGGCGTTCGGCCTGTCCATGCTGGGCCGCGTCAGTCTGCTGCGCGGCGACCTGGTCGAGGCCACCGCGGCCTTGGAGGGCGCCGTCGCCCTGGCCGAGCGCGATCATTGGCTCTCGTTCCTGCCGTGGCCCCAAGCCATGCTCGGCCAGGCCTGGCTCTCCCTCGGCGACCTTGATGCCGCCGAGCGGACCCTGGAGCAGTCCTTCGCGCGGGCCTGCCAGATCGGAGACCCTTGCTGGGAAGGCATTTCGGCCCGCGGGCTGGCCCTGTTGGCAGAGGCCGGCGGCGATGCAGACGCGGCGCTCACCGTTCTCATCGACGCGCGCACCCGCACCAACCGGTTCGCCGACCCCTACGTGTGGCTGGACGTGCACATCCTCGACGCCCTGTGCGAGATTGGCCGGCGGCATGCCCATCCGATGACTGCGTCGTGGGCCGAGGCGATGCTGGACCGCGCATCGCGCACAGGGATGCGCGAGCTCACCGTGCGCGCGATGCTCCACCAGGCGGCGGCGGGTGTCCGCGGGGACGCCGAGGCGGCCATCTTGTTGGCCGGCGACATCGACAACCCGGTGCTCGTGCCGCTGCTCGCCGCCATCTGACCTCCTCTGAACATCACACTCGGCCTCACACGCCTACGCGATGTGCTGATGCCTCAGGCTCCGACGACGAGCGTCGGGGTCCTTGCATCGAAGGAAGCTGATGACCATGTCTCCGGAGCCGACACCCGCGACGACCAGCACCGACGCGACACTGGATCGGAAGCGGCGGCCGGGTTTGCGCCGCCTCCTGGCCTACGGCGCAGGCGCTTTGGCCGCCATCGGACTGGTTGCGTTCATCGTGGCCGGTCCGGGGTCGTACGAGCTCGGCTCCACGGACTACACGTCGTACTCGCCGCCCACGCCGGCTCCCGGCGGCTGAAGCTCGGCTGCCTACATCGCTTCACACCAGGTGACCCGACTGCTCGCCGGGACCGTGGCGGCAAGACTCGTCCATCGATCAGCAGAGCCTTGAGGCGAGCATGTCGAACTGTCGTGGCTAGCCCGATAGGCGGCGGATAGACGCACACAGATCCCCGCCGGCTGGTTGGCCTGAATTCTTAGGCGTTTGAGGGCCTTGGTGGCCTTCTGCGCGTCGACGACGCTGGGTTGGGTGAGGGGCTGATCGAGCAGAACCCAGAACCTTGACGCTTGCATGTTTGTCCCCTTGGGACCGCCCACCTCGCCCACGCCCGCGTCACCATGGATCGATCTTTCCGTCAACGGTCACCCGTCTCGCGGGGTCGGTGGAGCGCAAGCGCGCCGTTGTGGCTCGGAACGGAGGGGATCGCGCGGGATCACGCGCCGCGACGGCGCTCACGAGCAGGGCCAGGCCAGCGAGGGAAGCCCAAGCCAGACGCACAGTCTGACCACCAGTCCCGTCCCATGGCACGAAGATCGCGGCCTTCAGGACGAGATCGGCGATGAGCGCACCGATGCCGAGCAACCCGACGGCGGGGGCGACGAGCCCACCGGGCTCGCCCTCCCCACGAGCGGCCAGCACCGCGGCCGCTGCCAGCGCGACCAGGCACAGCACGGCCCACTCGCCCGTCGCTAGCCAGGGCTTCGGGAGGGAGTCCCGCCATCGAAGGACAGCAAGGACCACAACCCAGGCCGCAGTGAGCACTGCCACCCCCGACAGCAGTCGCGGCAATCGGCGTCGCCACACTCCGACCGGCGTCACGGTGGTCAGCGCGACCGCCGCGTCGTCGAGGAGGTACGCGCCTCCACCTGCGAGGAGGAGTTCGGAGATCAGGACCACGAGTCTCGACACACCGGCGTTCGGCTGGGCGAGCGAGGCGACCAGCATCAGGATGACTGCAGCTGCCGCCGCCCCGACCAGCGCCCGAGGAACCAGGGGCCTCATGACACGGCGATCAGGAAGCATCCCACCGCGCCGGCCAGGAGTGCGAGGCCGGTCGCGAGCAGGGGGCGACGGTGCCCGGGGTCTCGCAACAGAGCGGCGACGACGGCCAGGCCGCACAGGCAGAGCAGGTAGCCGAGGGCCCAGACGGGCGTCACGTCGGGCACGAAGTTCGACCGGACGACCGGACCGTTCTCACTGTTCACGTGCTCGTCGACGAGGATCGGCCAGGCCGAGAGCAGACGCCAGGGGCTGGGCGACTCGCTCGGCAGGGCGGTCAGGAACACCAGCGTAACGACCCCGATCAGGGCCGACCCCCGGAACGGCGCCCATCGCGCAACGGTCACCCCGAGCAGTGGCCCGCCCAATGCGGCGACCGGCCCCATCGCGACGAGGGTGGCGAGGACGTCGATGGCGGAGTCGTCCCGGAACCAGGCGACGTGCGCGCTGGCCGGGTCTCCGACGGGCGTCCAGATGGCCGCGGTAACCAGCATGAAGACCGCCACGACCAACCCGGCGGTGGCGGGCACCAGGCAGGCCAGACACAGGGCCAGCGTGCGCTGCTGCCGGTCCACGGGGGTTGTCGTCACGAGGTCCCGGGTGCGCAGCGTCGAGGTGGTGAGTCGGTGCGCAACGATGAACCCGAAGACGCCGATCAGAAAGGCGATGAAGAGGGTGCCGACCATCGGGTTGGCGTCGACCTCATGCCGCCACACCGCTGCGACCATCGGGATCAACATGATCGCGACCCCGAGCAGGAACAGCGGGTGCCGGGCGAAGCGCTTCGCCTCGACGCGGGCGAGGGCCCGGAGGGCGGGCATGCCGTTGGCGGGCAGAGCCTGGGGAGTCGCGGAGAGCGTGGCACTCATGACGCGGCCTCGAGTTCGGTGTCGCGCGCCGCGTCTCCGACCAGCAGCAGGTAGGCGTCCTCGAGGGCGGGCTCGATGATCTCCGCCGACCGAGGCGGATCGCCGACGTGGCGGAAGCGACCGCTGCCGGTCCGCCACGCGTGCTGAGCGACCGGGTCGCGCTCGGCCGCCATCCAGACCCGGCCTGCGGCCTGCCCGACCATGTCCGTCACCGTGCCGTCGAAGAGCACCCGGCCCCCGTCCAAGACGACCACTCGCTCGCACAGGGCGGCCACGTCCTCGGTCTGGTGGGTCGAGATGACCACCGTCGACGTCTCCCCGGCCCGACCCAGTACGTCGCGAAGCCGGCCCCGCTGCGCCGGGTCCAGTCCGGCGGTCGGCTCGTCGAGGATCAGCAGGTCCGGACGTCCGAGCATCGCTTGGGCCAGCACGACCCGGCGTCGCTGGCCTCCAGAAAGGGAGCTCACCCGTTTGGGGGCGACGTCGGTCAGCCCGACCAGGTCGATCACCCGGCGCACCTCCTGGTGCCGGGTCGGGAGATCGGTCCACTGCTTGAGGATCGCCAGGTAGTCCACGAACGCGAAGGCCGTGAACCCCCTGGGGAACCCGGTCTCCTGCGGGACATACCCGAGTCGACGGCGTACCGCAACGCGTCCCTCGGTGGTTGTCGGGTCCTCCCCGAGGATCCGCACCGAGCCGGTGTCGGCGGCGAGCGCGGTCGCCAGGACCCGCAGCATGGTGGTCTTGCCGGCGCCGTTGGGGCCGAGCAGCCCGGTGATCCCGGGCGCGAGCGCGAGGTCTACTCCGCAGAGTGCGGCGGTGCGGCCGTAGGACTTCCCGAGGCCGTTGAGGGTGACGGTGTTCATGACTGCCTTCCCAGGTGATCGAAAGAGGGTTGACGCAGGACGAGGGCAGTGACCGCGACCAGGGTCAGGAGGGTGAAGATCAGCTGCATGGCGGGCTCGACCGCCTCGACGGGGTCGCTGACTCGGGCGGCCGTGACCACGCCGACGGACCAGAAGGCGCCGAGAGTCGTGGCCGTCACGGTGGAGCCGAACAGGGGCGTGAGCAGCAGGGTGAGCGCGACCCCCGCGGCTGCCGGGGTCAGCCAGGCAACGCCGAGCCAGGCGGGTCCAGGCAGTGCGAGCCCCGCGAGCAGGGTGATCGGGAGCGAGGTCACGAGCACGCCGGCGGTCCGCAGCATCAGCATCCGGGCGGCGGGGTGCGGGGTGACCGTCACGAGCTCGTGACAGGGATCCGCGTCCCCGCCGAAGGACGCCGCGACGCCGGCCACCGGCGCGAGCGGCGCGACGATGAGGAAGAGGACGAGTCCGTACTTGCCGGTGAAGAGCGCCGCCAGTCCGGCGAAAAGGGTGACCAGGAACAGCCCGAGCAGCCAGGCACCCCGGAAGGCCGGCACCGCCACCAGGAGCCGCGCGGTTTCGGTCGAGATGCCCAATCGGTGGATCAGCCGCTCCGGGAGACTCCGCCGAGGTGTCTCGACATGGGCCCGGATGGCGCTCCAAGCCCTGTCGACGACCTCGTGGGGCATTACCTCACCGAGCCGGATCCGACAGTCTGGGCAGTCGACGAGGTGGGCCTCTACGGACGCACCCACGACGGTCAGCGGCCGCCCATTGACGTAGGCCCGCAGGGTCGCCTCGTCGAGGTGCCACGTGGGTGTGCTCTGTCGGCTCATGCCAGCTCCTCCCTCATCGTCACCCGGGCTCGTCGCAGCCGGGACTTCACGGTGCTGCGCGGGATGCCGAGCAGCACCGCGGCCTCCTTGGTGGACAACCCGTCGAGCACCGTCAGCTGCAGAACAACCCGCAGTTCCGGGGAGATCCGCGCCATAGCGCTGCCGACATCGACGTTTTCGAGCCGCAGCAGGACCCGTTCCTCGGCCGAAATTTCCTGGTGGTCGCCCTCGAGGAGTGCCGGCCCGAGCCGGAAGTCGGCCCGCCGGCGGAGCCGACTGATGAGCCGACGGATGGCGATCCCCCACAGCCAGGCGGCCACCTCGCCATCGCCGCGGAAGCGAGACGCGCCGTCCCAGGCTGCGATGAAGGTGTCCTGAAGGACGTCCAAGACGGCGTCAGGATCCGCGCACCGACGGGCCAGCCGCGCCGAGATCCAGAGTGCGTGGCGGTTGTAGAGCTCGTTGAGGGCACCCTCGTCCCTACCGGCCATTGCGCGGAGCAGGTCGGCGTCCGTGAGATCACGGGTAGCCATACAAGGACTGTCGCATCGCGCCTCCCGAACGGACCTCGAGGCGCCGAACTATTTTGGCGACTTCACGAGGGGGCAGGTGGAACCCCACCTCTGACCGCGGGCCGCCAACCGAAATCGGTCGCTCATGGCCCTCCACGGCGCCTTCGCGGAACCTGACGACCGTGCCCTCGACCCTTGGCCCACGGTCGCTCAGGTGCGTCTTAGTGGGCGGTGTGTCGCTAGGTGATGCCAAGCTCGGCATCCGACACGGTCATCAGCATGGACGTTCGTGTCGGGCGGGTCGCTCCCTGGTCTAGATAGCGGGGGCAGAGCCGAGTCCAGCGATGCTGACGTCCAGCGAGTGAGCGGGGATGACTGGCACGGCGGTGGCGGTCGACAGGCATGGCACCCCAGCGGAGACTAGGAACATGGCAGTTGGTGCTCTGCCGAGATGGGCTCTGATCGGCGCGGTCCTGGCGATGAGCTCATGCGCGGACACGTCCGACGAGCCGGGACCGTCACCGGACACTGAAACCACAATCGAGACCCGGAGCCTCGAAGACGTCGCCGCGGGGGTGGCTGACAAGGCTGAGGCGTACGGCCCGGTCTCCACCGGAATGATCGTCTTGGTCCGGGTTGGCGATCAGATTGAGGTGGTCACGTCGGGACGCTCCGACAAGGCCCACCACATTCCGATGGGGGCCGACCAGACGTTCCCGATCGCCAGCATCACCAAGCCGATGACCGCTGCCGTGGTGCTGCAACTGGTCGCGGAGGGCCGGCTTGCTCTGAATGAGCCTGTCCAGCCGTGGCTGCCGGAGCTGGCCGCCGTGCGCACGCCGATCACCGTCGAGCAACTGCTGAGCCACCGCAGTGGGCTGCCCGATGCCACCAACGCGGACATCATGAGGCTCGGCTTCGGCAGCAAACCCCAGCTTCGCGAGGCCGCCGCAGACGGTGTCGACTTCAGGCCCGGAACTGACGGCAGCTACGACAATCTCGGCTACGCAGCCCTGGGCCTTCTCATCGAGCGAGTCTTGAACCAGCCCTTGGCGGCCGCGTTCCAGGAACGAATCTTCGAGCCAGCTGGGATGACCACGGCATCGCTCGGCGGGGACCCGGAGGTGGTCGGGTATGTCGGCAACCGTGACACGGACGCGTTGCTCGGCCTAGACCTGTTCCCGGCCGCGGGCAGCGTGGTTGCGTCGGTCGGCGACGTCGATGCCTTCTTCCAGAGCCTGTGGGCGGGCGACCTCATCGACGCCGACTCCCTCGCGCAGATGCGAGACGGCCGCGGTCCAGTCGGCTTCTGGTGGGACGACTACGGATTGGGCCTCGCGCAGGCTCACTTTTCCTGTGGTGACGCGTTCGGCCATGGTGGCCGGATCTCGGGGTTCACCAACGAGTCATGGACCCTCAAGTCTGAAGAGCGCGCCGTAGTGGTGATGGTGAACGACGATCTCAACGATTCGGTCGCGCACAGCCTCGTCCAGGAAGCCCTCTGCGGCTGACGGGATTAGGCGGCGGAGACGCAGTGCTCCGTTGGCAGATCCACGCACCATCAGCGGTGCGGGCTCAGGCGGTCAATGCAACACTTCGGCTAGTGCTTGTGATGGTGACTTGAATCCGAGGGTCTGTCGACGGCGTTCGTTGAGCTCGAGGCCGATCGGGTCAGGCAGATGCGGTCGACAAGGGACTGGGCGCGTGCGGGTGCAGCCCAGGGCCGGGTCAACTGGCCGTCTCGACCTGCCGGACCCTCTCCGGGTCGGTCAAGGGCGCACCCCGTACGGCGACGACCGCGGCCATCCGGTTGGTGACGCCAAGCTTGGCGTAGATGTTCTCCAGGTGCTTGCGCACCGTGCTCGGGGCGACGAACAGACGTTCGGCGATCTGGCTGTTGGACCGGCCCGCGGCGACGTGGTTCAGCACCCTGCGCTCGGCCACGGTGAGGGAGGCAGGGAGTGCTGGTGTGGGCTCGGTACGGAGATGCCGCTGGAGAACGGGCCCAAGGAGGTCGAGCACGGCCAGGTCGCGGCGGGTGTACATGTGCTTCACCCTGAAGATCCCGATCTGGGCGACGGCGTTCGACCCGTTGCGAAACCCGACGGCGACGCTGTCGGCCGCGCCAACCAGCGGCCCGCAGGCCTCGGCTTCTCTCGGGTGACGGGACCAGTGCATCGTGCCGACCTTGAGCGTGCACCAGCGGCTCGGGTCGTCCTCGAAGTCACCGGCGCCGCTGGGCACCCCGGCGAAGGACAGCAACGGTCCGCCGTTCACGCGCAGGACCGCAATGACCTCGTCGGACGGCACCAGCTCGCCGATCAACTCCAGCACGCGTCGCTCGGGGATCGGCGACCCCGGGACGGGCTCGGATTCCATCAGCGTCCGCAACAGGTGCTGGTCTCGCTCGGTCAAGATCACGTCCGGCATGGTGGATCCCTTCTGCTGAAGGTTCTTCGAGGATACGCCCGCCCCGGCGTGCGGGTCTGCGGTCTGGCGTGGGGCTCAGGAGCTGACCAGCCACGGCCGGTCGGGGTTGTCGGCGGTATCCGCGCCGGAGTCGTTCGCGGTGGACGCAGACGTGGAGGCGGACGTGGACGTGCCCGCCAGGCAGCGCGGCACAGGCCCGTCGAGCGCTTCGTTCCACCGTGCCGGCACCATGAAGCACGGCCTGGTGGCGCCCGGTTCCGGCAACGGGGTAGCCGCCTGCCCGGACCCGCGGCGTGACCGGTGACCGGGAGCATCAGCACGATGGTCGCTGCGGCGCCAGTCAGGAAAGTGGCGGTTCGTGGACGGTTCATGACTGTTCCTCTCTTCGTCGGGGTTCTCGACTTCGAGTGTCGAGTCGCCGACGTGGAGGAACCATTCGCATTTGTACGAGTCAACTCGGCCACGGGACGGGACATGCCCGAAAGCAGCCGGCAGACCCGGAGTGGTTCGAGCTCGCCCAGACGCGGCTAAGTAGACGCACCTCTTCAACGCTTGTACTGCGACAACCAGGTGTCCGCGCGTTCGGCATGCCGTCGCTGCGCAACGGCGACCAGCTCAGTGATGGCCTAGTGAATGAATTGCCGGGCCGCTGATGGGTTGGTCACTCCTGATCGACGCTGACGCCGATCTCCTCGTTCGAGACCATCCGTCGTGCCTGCGCCGACGTCTCGGGCGAACAGGCCCCCTACTGGCCAATGACGTGTGTCACGTCGACGTCCATCAGCAACCGGGCGAACAGGTCATGACCCTTCTGGGAGGGGTGGGTGTAGTCATCGCCCAGCAGCTATGCCGGCCGGCTGGAGGCCTTGAGGTCCGTTGAAGGCGTGGTAGTTGTCAAGACAGACCGCTCCGGCTTTGTCGGCTGCGGCGCACTCTGCTTGGAAGAACGCATCGAGGGTGGCCACCGAGGGCCTGGTGGCCGCTTCGGGAGCTTCGTCCCAACCGATCCAGTCGTTGTAGACCGTCGTGACGATCTGGACCGTTCGCTTCCCGGCGCGCAAGGTCTGGGCCTCCTTGAGGAATTGCTCCAGAGCCTGGGCCTGCTTCTGGGCAGTCTGTGTCATGCAGGGCTCGACGTACTTGCTCCACGTCGGACTCTCACCTGATGCTCCATCGCACGGGTCGTCAAGGACGGCCCAGGGGGTGTCATTGTGACCGGTGGACACGATGAGAATGTCCGCGGTGGCGACGGCGTCGCGGTAATAGTCATCGTTCTCGATCCTGCTGAGCAGGGCCGGGGTCGTGAGGCTGTCGTGGGTGGAGAGGTTGACCGACTCGGCAGTCAGTCCGGTTGCTTGGCTCAAGGAGGTTCCGTAGAGGTCGACGAAGGTCTCGCACTGGTAGCAGTCAGTTCCGCCGTACGGGATCGAATCACCGATCACCGCGACCGTTAGGTCCGATTTCGGTGACTCCGTGGCCGACGAAGACGATGGGGTGCTCGTCGAGGCGGACTCGTCCGGGGTGTTCTCGCCGCCGCCACCGCAACTGGAGATCATCACCGCAACGGCCACCACGATGAGCGCCCGAGAGGTTGCTGACAGCGGATGGGACCAATAGTGATGCGGGGCGGGTGAACACCGCCCACACGATCCTCGCCAAGAGATGGATCCACAACGCGCGCCGACTGGGGTCTAGCGCACGTCCGCGGACAGGGGCGGCGTGTTCGGCGTGTTCGGCCCAGACGTGGTATCGGCTCAACAACGCCCAAGGTAATCATCAGCCGCGTTCCTCTCGGCATGAGCGGACGCTCCCGTCGCGCCGACAGGCGGCCGAAGTGACGCACACCGAGCCGCCTGGCCCGCTCATCGCCAGGGCAATCTGACTCGCACCGGGGCCACTGTGAGTGCAATCTTGCGCACATGGCTCACATGACAGCCCTCCGGACCAGCGGCAGCGCACGGCTGATCCGGATGCGGAGGAGCGGCCGGTCTGGTAGGCGGGCTTGCCTGGGTGATCAAGGGCGTCGCGATCCTCGCCGTAGACAACCAGCCGCCTCTAGCGTTCGAGGTCCCACTTCCTCTCTTCGGTTTGAGTCTATTGGGCGTTGCCCACCTGACGCTCTCGGGGGCTGCGCCGAACAGTAGTGGTGATCTTGGCCTGGCTGGCAGTCGTTACCGGACTGTTGGCGTTGGTAAGCGAGCTTCTCGACAAAGGCTGGGACGCGTCGATCGCTGCCTCGTATCTGGCCTTGCTGATCGGGCAGCTAACGCTCGAGAGGAGCGGCCGAGCACCCGCCCCGTTGACGTTCTGGATCGGTGTGGGCACACTGCCAGCCCTTGCGGTTGGAGGAGCAGCCTCGCTGAGATCGACAAGAGCGACTCCTGGGGATCCCCCTCGTATGCCTGGGACTCGCTTGGATGTTGGTGGGATGGGTGACGTTGCGGAACCGGGATGCAATCCCTGCATTGCCTTAGTGGCGGTAGCGTCTATGCCCTCATCGACACTCGCGGCCATGCTGTGAAAGGCGGCGGTGCTAGGGCTGTTCTTGGATGCGGGTGAGGGCGTCGAGGTTGCGTTGGTCGGTGTCGGGGAGGGTGTGGAGGTGTTTCTGGGTGGTTTGGATTTGGGTGTGGCCCATGCGGTCCATGACGGATTTGAGGTCTGCGCCGCCGGCGAGGAGCCAGGAGGCGTGGGCGTGGCGGAGGTCGTGGACGCGGACGTTGAAGTTGATGCCGGATGCTTTGACGGCGGGTTGCCAGATGCGGGTGCGGAAGGTGTTGCGGGAGATGGGGGTGCCGACCCCGGACCCCCGCCCAGCTGAAGCAGCTGCGCAGGATCGGTGGCGCCCTGCACACGCGACTCGACCCCGACGGGCAACTGACCGGGCTCTACGACCCGGACTCGGAGTAGGCGGGCGCCCCTCTTGAGGTTGGGCGCGGTCAGCCGGGCGGGTCGCGGGCGATCGTCGGTGGTGACCGGCATGGGAAGGCGCCCTGTCAAGCGTGGTCGCGGGCCTGGTCACCCCACCCGTGGTGGCCGTCCCCCCACGCGCGTGGGCTACGGCGCGGCCTTCGAAGACGGACTCGTCCGTGTCGATCCCGGCCGGGGCGAGGTCAAGGCCGGAGAGGGGATCTGCGTGGTCGGCACGTAGACGCGGAGGCCGCACGTGACCGTGGCCAGGTGGCACGACGCCGCGATCGCGGAGGAATGCTTCTGGGCATGGGCCAACCCGGACCGACCCTCGTCGCGGCGGCAGACAGCCCCGTGCTGTGGGCCTATCGGGCCATGTAGCCGCCGTCGATGTAGAGCTCGAGACCCGTGATGAAGGCGGCGTCGTCGCTTGCGAGGTAGGCCACGCCGGCGGCGATGTCTTCGGGGCGGCCAAGGGTGCCCATGGGCGTCAGGGCAGTCATGCCGTCCCAGATCGGGGTGTTGCGGGACTGCTCCAGGATGGGGGTGGCGATGAATCCAGGGTGGATCGAGTTCACCCGGACACCCTCGGTGGCCCAGTGGAGCGCGACGTTCTTGGTGAGCGTGCGGACTGCGCCTTTGGCTGCGTGGTAGGCCGGGGAGACTCCGAAGCCTCCGCTCGTGCCGAAGATCGAGCTGATGTTGATCACGGATGCGTGTTCGGATGCCTTCAGGTGAGGCGCGGCGGTCTTCATGCCCAGGAAGACACCGGTCTGGTCGATGGCAACGGTGCGGTCCCACTCCGCCAGAGTCGTTTCCTCGATGGGCTTGA
>CAVYCK010000017.1:0-123299 GCA_963767095.1 uncultured Actinomycetota bacterium
CCGAGCTGGATCAGCTGGGCGAGCACGACCGGCCCCCGCGCCCAGGCGCGCACCCGCCACAGCCCCCACGCGCTGAGGAGCAGCCCGGCGCCGTACGCCAGGAAGAAGACCGCCGTGGTCGCGCCCATGGTCACCCGACCGGACGAGATCGCCAGCGCCTCCAGCACGGCGTACCCGACCATCAGCAGGCCCTCCACCGCGACCAGCCCGGCCGCGACGACCAGCGGGGCAGGGGGAGGCATGGCACGAGGGTAGGCCTGGGGGGAGGACGGGAGTGTCCGGGGTACGGACGACCTGGACCCCGTGTGACCACGGTTACCCGAAGTCAAGAGGCGTAAGGGGTTGTGTCGGGCTCTGCTTCTTGACAACCTTGCAGAGGCGCTCGTGAAGCAGTTCACACGTGCGTTCGCAGGCGTGCCTGCACGCAGTCGACGAAAGTGAGTTCCCGAAAGCCATGGATTGGCGCCACCGCTCGGCGTGCCTCGACGAGGACCCTGAGCTGTTCTTCCCGATCGGCAACACCGGTCCGGCCATCCTCCAGATCGAGGAGGCCAAACAGGTGTGCCGGCGCTGCGACGTGCGCGAGCAGTGTCTGCAGTGGGCTCTCGAGGCCGGGCAGGATCACGGCGTCTGGGGTGGTCTCAGCGAGGACGAGCGACGCGCTCTGAAGCGTCGCAACGCCCGCAACCGGGTGCGCACCTCGGCCTGACCCATGACCGTCGCGCGTCCAGGTCCCGCTGCGGACCCGGCGCTCCACGAGGCCGTGCAGACCGCTCTCACGTGCCGGTCCCGGGCTCTCGTCGCGCGCGACGCCGACGCGCTGCGCGACCAGCTGCACCCTCTGTTCACGTACACGAACGCCTCCGGCTCGGTGCTCGACCTCGACGGCTACCTCGACCTGACCGTGCGGGGAACGTTGCGCTGGCGCGACCAACGGGTCGACGTCGGCTCCGTCACCCGCGCCGGCGAGGTCGTCGTGGTGACCGGTCTCGTCGAGGACCAGGTGCAGGTCGGGAGCGACGTGCACGTGTGGACCTTCGCCACCACGCAGGTGTACGTCGAGGAGGCCGGGCGGCTGGTCTACCTGGCCGGCCACACCGGTCCGGCCGCCTGAGGCAGGGCCAGCCCGGCTCCCCGATGCCAGGCTCAGTCGCGCAGCAGCGGGATGTCGACCGCGGCGCGGGTGCCCCGGCCGGCCGGACCGGGACCGATGTCGAACTGGCCGCCCAGCTCGGACTCGACCAGCGTCCGCACGATCGAGAGGCCCAGGGTGGTCGAGAGGTCCGCGTCGAAGTCGGGGGGCAGGCCGGCGCCGTCGTCGTCGACGGTGACGTGCAGGCGGCCCACGCTCCGGCGGGCGCTTAGCGCGATCTCGGCGTCCCGCCCGTCGGGGTAGCCGTGCTCGACGGCGTTCTGGAGGACCTCGGTGAGCACCATGGCCAGGGCGTTGGCCGCCTCGGACGCGAGCCGACCGAAGGTGCCCACCCGATGCACCCGGGCTCGCGACCCCACAACGCTGACCTCCGTCACCATCGCCCCCAGGCGGTCGGCGATCTCGTCGAACTCGACGTACTCCTCGGTGGACTGGCTCAGCGTCTCGTGGACGATCGCGATCGAACCGACCCGACGCACCGCCTCCTCGAGCGCCGAGCGGGCGGCGGGCTCCTCGATGCGTCGGGCCTGGAGACGCAGCAGGGCGGCGACGGTCTGCAGGTTGTTCTTCACCCGGTGATGGATCTCGCGGATGGTGGCGTCCTTGGTGACCAGCTCGCGGTCGCGGCGCCGCAGATCGGTCACGTCGCGGACCAGCACCACGGCGCCGAGGTGCTCGGCGTCCCTGCGCAGCGGGATGGAGCGGATGATGAGGGCGACCTGGGCGGCCCCGATCTCGGTGTCGCGGTGGCCCCGGCCGCTGAGCACCGCGCTCAGGGTCTCCTCGTCGGGCCGCCGCAGCGGCGGCACCAGGCCGCGGGTCACCTCGGCCAGCGACCTGCCGTCGAGGTCGCCGCTGAGCCCGAGCCGGCGGTAGACCGAGAGGGCGTTCGGACTGGCGTAGGCCACCAGGCCGTCCGCGTCGAGCCGGAGGAAGCCGTCGCCGACGCGGGGCGAGTCGGCGTGGTCACTGCGCTGGCCGGGCGAGGGGAACGAGCCCTCCGAGATCATCCGCGTCAGGTCGGCTGCCGTCTGGAGGTAGGAGAGCTCGAGCCGGCTCGGCGTGCGGATCCCCATCAGGTTGGTGTTGCGCGCCACGACGGCGATGACCCGCTCACGGCGTCGGACCGGGATGGCCTCGACTCGGACGGGCACGTCGTCCCGCCACTCCGGGTCGCCCTCGCGCGCGAGCCGGCCCTGGGCGTACGCCGAGTCGAGCAACGGCCGGCGCCCGGCCGGCACGAAGGTGCCGACCACGTCGTCGACGTACGCCGTGGGACCTGTCGTCGGTCGCATCTGGCCCCCCGCCCAGAAGCCCCGGCCCTCCCGGTCGGGCAGCCAGAGCACGAGGTCGGCGAAGGAGAGGTCGGCGATGATCTGCCAGTCGGCCTGGAGCAGGTGGAGCCAGGCCACGTCCTCGTCGTCGAGGTCGGTGTGCACGCTCACGAGCTCGGTCAGGGACGGCACGCCTGCCAGGGTAGGGGGCCCAAGGCCCTTGACCAGGTGGAGAGTCCCCCTTCGGCGGCTGGCAAGATGGGGCCCATGGTCTCGGGCTCGTACTGGCAGCAGGTCCAGGACGAGGACCTGCGCGTGCCGACGGATCGCCGCCTCGACGACCTGACCGCCGAGCTGACCACGATGCTCGGCTCCACCGATCCCACCCTGCGCGACTCGGTGGCCTATCCGATCCTCGCGACCTGGATCGAGCGCGGCGTGTACGACGACCTGCTCGCCGGGCTCGGCGACGGGATGGCCGCCGGCCTGCAGATCGGGCTGGGCGAGAGCGGCACCGACACCGTCTTCCGGCGCAGCTTCTCGGCGCTGGTGCTCGCCGAGTGCATCAACCGCGACAACCAGGCGGCCCTCGTGGCGCCGCTCAAGCTGCTGGAGTGGGGCGACCGGGTGACGGCGTGGTTCGTGCGCGAGCGCGACACGCGGGGGTTCGTCGACGGCAAGGGATGGGCGCACGCCGTCGCGCACGGGGCCGATGCCCTGACCTGCCTGGCCAGGTCCCCGCACTTCTGGATCCACGAGCTGACGGTGCTTCTCGACGTGATCGCCGACCGGCTGCTGCTGCCCGCCGACGCGGTCTACACCGCGGGTGAGCCCGATCGGCTGGCTGCGGCGACCATGGCGATCCTGCGCCGCAACCTCGTGCCCCTGGGTGTGGTCGAGCCCTGGGTGGCCCGCCTGAGCGCCACGGCGTCGGCGGAGCCACCGTCCTCCGCGTCGGCCGACCCCTACCTGCGGCGTGGCAACCCTGAGTCGTTCCTGCGGGCGCTTCACCTCCAGCTGTTGTTGTCGCCCGAGCCGCCCGAGATCCGCTCCGACCTGCTGCTGGTGCTGGGCGACGCGCTGCGGGCCGCCAACCCGGCGTACCTCGGGCGCGGCTGACGGTCCTAGCCGACGGGCCGCCCGAACCCGAACCCGTGAGTAACATCTCGGTATGACCCAGGAGGCTGTCACCCCCGACAAGATCGAGGGCCACGCGGGCGAGCTCGCCGTCGCCGTGGCGCGCACACACGGCGTCGAGACGATGTTCACGCTGTCCGGCGCGCACGTCTTCCCGATGTACGACGGTGCGGTCAAGGCCGAGCCCCCGATGCGGCTGCTCGACGTCCGCCACGAGCAGACCGCGGCGTTCGCGGCCGAGGCGACCGGCAAGCTCACCCGCGTGCCCGGTCTCGCGGTCCTCACCGCCGGGCCGGGCGTGACCAACGGGATCAGCGCTGTCGCGCAGGCCCAGTTCGCCGGGTCGCCCATGGTCGTGGTGGGCGGCCGGGCGCCGCAGAACCGCTGGGGAAGCGGCAGCCTCCAGGAGCTCGACCAGCCGCCGATCCTGGCGCCGATCAGCAAGCTGGCGCGCACCATCCCCACCGCGAACGACGTGGTGGCCGGCTTCGACCAGGCCTTCACGGCCGCCGCCGCCGCACACCGGGGGCCGGCGTTCGTCGACGTCCCGATGGACGAGCTCTTCAACCAGGGCGTGGGCACGATCTCACCGGCCGGCACCGTCGACCGCACGCCCGACGCCGACGCGATCGACCGTGTCGCCGCCCTCCTCGGCGCCGCGGAGCGTCCCGTGCTCATCCTCGGCACCGACGTGTGGGCCGACCGGGCCGAGACGGCGGCGCTCCGACTCGTCGAGGCGCTGGACCTCCCGGCGATCACCAACGGGATGGGACGTGGCGTCGTCCCCGGCGGACATCCGCTGCTGGTCACCAAGGCCCGCGGGCAGGCGCTCGGTGGCGCCGACCTCGTCGTGGTGGTCGGGACGCCGCTCGACTTCCGGCTCGGCTACGGCGTGTTCGGGGGCAAGGACGGGGCCACGCCGGCGCGGGTGGTCCACCTGGCCGACTCCGCCGAGCAGGTCTCCACGCACGCCGCGCTGGCGGCCTCGGCGTCCGGCGACCTGAGCGCCGTGCTCGACGGGCTGCTCGCGGCCGTCGACCGGCTCGACCGCCGCCCCGAGTGGTCGGCGTGGACCCAGGACCTCCGGGCCGGGGTCGCCGCCGCAGTCGACCGGGACGCCGCGCTGCTGCAGGCCGAGGCCGACCCGATCCACCCCGCGCGCATCTACGGCGAGCTCGTGCCGCGCCTCGCCGACGACGCGGTGGTGATCGGCGACGGCGGCGACTTCGTCTCCTTCGCGGGCAAGTTCGTCGAGCCCAAGCGTCCCGGGGGCTGGCTCGACCCCGGGCCCTACGGCTGCCTCGGCGCCGGGCTCGGCGCCGCGATCGCCGCTCGCCTGGCCCGCCCCTCCGCCCAGGTGACGTTGCTGCTCGGCGACGGTGCGGCCGGCTTCTCGCTGATGGACGTCGACACGCTCGTGCGCCACCGGCTGCCGGTCGTGATGGTGATGGGCAACAACGCGGCGTGGGGCCTGGAGAAGGGTCCGATGCAGATGCTCTACGGCTACGACGTCGTCGCCGACCTCTCGCCCGCCACCTCCTACGACGGTGTCGTGCGCGCGCTCGGGGGCGGCGGCGAGACGGTGACCGACCCGAGGCAGATCGGGCCCGCGCTCGACCGCGCCTACGACTCCGGCGTGCCCTACCTCGTCAACGTCGTGACCGACGTGTCGGCGGCCTACCCGCGCACCACCTTCGGGATCTGAGCCGGTCGGCGCGCATGGCCATGGAGATCCGCCTGGCCCGGCCCGACGAGCTCACGAACGTCGGCGAGCTCACCGTCGCGGCGTACGCACCGTTCACGCTGGGTCCCCGCGACCCCTACGTGGCGACCCTGCGCGACGCGGCGGGCCGCGCCGCGCGCGCAGACCTCTGGGTGGCCGTCGAGGACGGTGTCCTGGTCGGCACCGTCACCGACCCGCCCCCCGGCTCGACGTACCGTGAGCTCGGCGGCGCCGACGACGGCGAGTTCCGGATGCTCGCGGTCGCGCCCTCCGCGCAGGGCCGCGGCGTCGGCCGGGCGCTGGTGGAGTTCCTGCTCGGCGCGCTATCGCGAGCGTGGCTACCGTGGTGTGGTGCTGTCGACGCTGGCCGAGATGACCGCCGCCCACCGGGTCTACGAGCAGCTCGGCTTCCGGCGCACGCCGGAGCTGGACTGGTCGCCGCTGCCCGGCGTCTCGCTCATCTCGTTCCGTCTCGACCTGGTCGCCCCGGAGGACGCGTGAGCGAGCTGGCGGCCACCCTGCGCTTCACCGTGACCGACGCCGACACCGCGTCGGCCCTCGGGTCGGGAGATCTGCCGGTGCTCGGCACCCCGCGCCTGCTCGCGTGGCTCGAGGCAGCCAGCTGCGCCGCGATCGAGCCCGCCCTGCCGCCTGGCGGCACCAGCGTCGGCACCCGGATCGAGCTCGAGCACAAGGCGGCCTCGGCGATCGGCCGCGAGGTGGAGGTCAGCGCCGCCGCGTCGTACGTCGACGGGCGTCTGCACCGCTTCACCGTCGCCGCCCGGCACGTCGTCCGGGGGTCCCCCACCGAGGTCGTCGCCACCGGCGAGGTCACCCGCGTGGTCGTCGACGCCGAGAGGTTCCTGGGGCGGCTCTAGGCCCGGCTCGACCCATCAACTCAGGCGTTGGGGCGCTTGCCGTGGTTGGCGGCCTTCTTCTTGCGACCGCGGCGCTTGCGTCCGGTCTTGCTCATGGTGACCTCCTCACCCACTGACAGACGGGGACGAACCCCGTGGAACACCCGCAGATCGTCTCAGACGCCGGTGCCGGAGGCCGAATCCGCCTCACTGGGAGCGAGCCGCTGGACCGACACCTGGGTCACCGAGTGCCGGATCGAGTAGAGGACCTTCGCCTTCAGCTCCTCCGGAGCCCGCTCGGCGCACGACCGGGCGACCAGTGACTTGATCGCCTTCTGCACGTCGTAGGCGTCGTGGCAAGGGCCGCAGCCGTCGAGGTGCAGTCGCACCTCCACGACGTCGTCCTCGGCCAACTCGTTGTCGAGGTAGTAGACGATCTGCTCGAGGAACGCGGTGCACTCGGTGTGGCTCACGAACCCGCTCCTTCCGGGACACGGACCAGGTCATGGGCCCGTACGTGGTCCGAGAGCAGCTCACGAAGCTGGCGACGTCCGCGGTGGAGACGCGACATCACGGTGCCGATCGGCGTGCCCATGATCTCGGCGATCTCCTTGTACGGGAATCCCTCGACGTCGGCGAGGTAGACCGCGAGCCGGAACTCCTCGGGCAGCCGCTGGAGCGCGTCCTTGACCTGCGAGTCGGGCAGGTGCTCGAGCGCCTCCATCTCGGCCGACTTCAGCCCGCTGGAGGTGTGCGACTCCGCGCGGGCGAGCTGCCAGTCCTCGACGTCCTCCGACATCGACTGCTGCGGCTGCCGCTGCTTCTTGCGGTAGGTGTTGATGAAGGTGTTGGTCAGGATCCGGTAGAGCCACGCCTTCAGGTTGGTGCCCGGTCGGAACTGGTGGAAGGAGCCGTAGGCCTTCGCGAAGGTCTCCTGGACCAGGTCCTCGGCGTCGCTCGGGTTGCGGGTCATCCGCATGGCGGCGGAGTAGAGCTGGTCGAGGTAGGGCAGCGCGTCGCGCTCGAAGCGCAGCGTGCGCTCGGCCTCTGTCTCGCTCTCGAGGTCGACGGGCTCGGGCTCCTCGTCGAGGACGTCGAGCTCGGCAAGGATGGCGTCGGTGGCGGGCGTTCCTGGGTCGGTCATCGCCGTCCAGACTAGTCCGCTGCCGGTGGTGCCCGCGGTCGTGGCACCGGGGTGGGTCATCAGGGCCAGCACGTGAGGTGGAACAGCGGCAGAGCGCTCAGGGATTCCCGACGAGGTCGCGGACCCAGGCGACCACCGCCTCGACGATCGCTCGTGTGGACGTCGACGATGGTGAGCCCGGACGCCTTCGCCACCTTCAGCCCGTGGTCGGCCCACGGAACCACCTCGAGCCGGACCCCTGCGAGCGCGGGGAACTCCTCGGGTCGGCCCATCGCGTCGCGCTCACCCTGGACGAGCAGGGTGGGGACGCCGGCCGACGCGAGCTCGTCGTGGCGCGTGCGCTCCGGACGACCGGGCGGGTGCAACGGAAAGGAGATCGCCAGGCACCCCACAGCACCGAGGTCGCGCGCACACCGCGCCGCCGAGCGCGCCCCGGCCGACCGACCGCCGACGATCAGCGGACCCGTCGCAGCGAGTGCGGCCGACGCCGCCCGCAGGCCGACGTCGAGGGTCGGTGGCGCGGTCGCGATCTTCCGGCCCGCGACCCGCCAGGGCTGGTCGAAGCCGGCCACGGTGACGCCGCTGCCCGGCAGCTGTGCCATCAGGGCCGCGAGGTCGTGCGACTCGATCCCGTTGCCGGCGCCGTGGCTGAGCAGCAGGGTGGCCAGCGGGTCGGACGCCTCGGCCACGACGAGCCGGCCGTCGCCGTACGGCGTGGGGACGGTGATCGTGGAGCCGGGGTGTCGAGACGGGCCCGGCGGCCCTCCTCACCCACCGCTGACGCCGTCGGGCAGCTCGTCCAGCGGCAGCGGGTCGAGCAGCTCGGGGCCGTTGTTGCGCACGTTGTTGACCAGCGTCGCGACGGGGAAGGCGTCGAGCTGCCCCGGGGCGGCGGGCGTGAGCAGGCCGAGCAGGTCCTCGGTCGGGACCTTCCGGCCGGGGTGCGGGTCGAGCCAGTCACCCCAGCGCTCCCGGTCGACCATGAGCGGCATCCGGTCGTGGATGTGGCCGACGGCATCCTCGGCCTGGGTGGTGAGGACGGTGCAGGTCCAGCGGAAGCGGTCGGGATCGTCGTCGTCGCGGGTGGGGTCGCGCCAGATCTCGTAGAGCCCGGCCATCGCGAGGACGCCGCCGTCCTTGGGCGTGATGAAGAACGGCTGCTTCAGCGGCTTGCCCGCCTTGGTCTTCTGCTCGGTGGGATACCACTCGAAGTAGCCGTCGGCCGGGAGCAGGCATCGGCGGCTGGAGAAGGCCCGGCGGAAGGCCGGCTTCTCGGCCACCGTCTCCATCCGGGCGTTGATCATCCGGTTGCCGATCGTGGGGTCCTTGGCCCACGAGGGGATCAGCCCCCACCGCAGCACCCGCAGCTGGCGTACGGCGTCGACAGGCTGGTCCTGGGGCGCCTCGTCATCGGGCTTCGGGGCCCGCTCGACGACGGCGTAGACCTCCTTGGTCGGCGCGACGTTGTAGTCGGGCTCGAGGGGTGCCGTGACGCGCGAGTCGGCGATCTCGAACTCCTCGACGAGGTCCTCGGGACGCCTGCTGGAGGCGTAGCGACCGCACATGCGCCCAGCCTACGAGGCCGGACCGACAGGCCCGGAAGACGGCAGGAGCCCCGCCCCACGGTGGGGGCGGGGCTCCTGGCAACCGCCGGGGGGCGGGAAACCGGGTGCTGCCTAAGGTCGGGCGAGCTCGTCGAGCAGCTGGGCCGCGCCGAGATCGGTGGGCGGAAGTCCCTCGATCCACACGCGGGCGAGATGGCCGTGCAGGTCCAGGGTGTCGACCATGCGGCGCAGCAGGGCCGCGCGCTGGCCGAGACGCTCGTCGCGGCGGGCCAGCACCACGATGCGGTTGCCCCCGATGCCGGCGACGGTCTCGGCGCCGGCGAACACGGTGCGGGCGGCCTCGCCGAGCCGCGAGAGCCGCAGCGAGCGGGTCAGCGGGTCGGCCATGTCGTCCGAGACCCCGAAGAGGTCGGTGGGCAGGTCGGCGACGACCAGCGCGTAGGCGTGGCGGACCCGGCCGAACTCCGGCCCCTGGCCGCGGTAGAGGTCCGCCAGCCTGCTGCGCAGGTGCGCCAGGCTGGCCAGCCCCGTCATCGGGTCGGCGCAGGAGATCTGGTGCAGGTAGCCCAGCGTGGACTCGCTCCACGCCTGCGAGAGCGACAAGACGTCGTCGTACGACGGGTCGTAGCCGCGCACCCGCTGGTACGTCACGCGGAGGGCCTCGAGGCCCTCGTGGAGGGAGACGCCGTCGCGGGCCAGGTCGCGACCGACCACCGCGCACGCCTCACTGGAGCACGATCCCGAAGCAAGAGCCTCCCCTACCGCTTCAAAACGCGCCGGTAGCCCCATGACCACCGGAGACCCCAAGCCCATCGCGTCCTCAGCCGGCTCTGCTCTTGCTCCGGGATCGTCCGTGAGGGTTCTCTTCGTCGTGAAGATCCCCACGTGCTCCAACCCCCTTGGTCCGGTTGCCCGGCGATCGACCACCGGGCTTCGAGGATGGGACGCGGGCAGCGGGCCGCCATGACGCGACTTCCGGGAAGAATTTTTCACCAGCTGTCCGATCGCGATTCGTCGCGCCTCCGGGCGACGTCCACGATTTCCCGACGCTGTTCCTTGTTTCACGCCTACGATTGGCGTCATCATCGTCCCCCCGGAGCGTCCTACCTGACATGAGCTCGACACTGCCCCGCGTCGAGGGCCCCGCCGACGCCGAGTTGATCTCGGCCGTCCGGGGTGGGGACGTGTCTGCCTACGGTGACCTCTTCGAGCGCCACGTGGACGCCGCGCGCCGGCTCGCCCGCCAGCTCGTCTCCCCGTCCGACGCGGACGACCTGGTCTCGGCCGCCTTCGCCAAGGTGCTCGCCGTGCTCCAGCGCGGTGGAGGTCCCGACGTCGCCTTCCGGGCCTACCTGCTCACCTCGGTGCGCAGGCTGCACGTCGACCAGATCCGCGCCGGGAAGCGCGTGCAGACCACCGACGACATCACTGCCTTCGATCCGGGCGAGCCGTTCCGCGACACAGCCGTCGAAGGCTTCGAGAGCGGCGCAGCGGCCCGCGCCTTCGCCTCGCTGCCCGAGCGGTGGCAGCTCGTGCTGTGGCACACCGAGGTCGAGGGCCACAAGCCGGCCGACATCGCGCCGATACTGGGGATGAGCGCCAACTCGGTCGCCGCGCTGGCCTACCGCGCCCGCGAGGGCCTGCGCCAGGCCTTCTTGACCATGCATGCCGGCGACCTCGACGAGGACGGCTGCCGGTTCACCCACCAGAACCTCGGTCCGTACGTCCGCGGGGGCACCTCGCGTCGGGACTCGAACGCCGTCCGCGAGCACCTCGGCGAATGCCGCAAGTGCATGGCGATCTACCTCGAGCTGACCGAGGTGAACTCCAACCTCGCCGGCATCCTCGGCCCGATCGTGCTGGGCGGAGCGGCAGCGGCGTACGTCGCCGCCGGTGACGTCGCCGTCAAGGCGGGTGGCCTCGTCTTCGGGCTCGGCCGGGTGCGCGACTTCGTGACCAGCCAGGCCAGCGGCGCCGCCATCGCCGGCGTGGCGGCCACCGCCGTGCTCGGCGGATCGGCGGCCTTCCTGCTCCTCCGCCCCGACACCACGGCGCTGATGACGGCCGACCCGGACCGGCCGGGCATCGTCGCCCCGGCGGAAGCCGGCGTCGCCGCCGCGCCGTCGGAAGACGCAGGTGACGCGGGCGGCTCCGGCGGGTCGGGGACCGACGGCGGTGGCGACGGTCTGCCGGGTGACCCGGGCACCGACGCGACCGACCCTGGCGACCCGGGAGCCGTCCCACCGACCGCCTCACCGACCGATTCGCCGAGCTCGGACCCGACGACCGACCCGACTGGCTCCCCGACGACCGATCCCACGACCGATCCGACGGGCCGCCCGACGGGCGACCCGACCGATGACCCGACCGATGACCCGACGGGTGACCCGACCGATGACCCGACGGGTGACCCGACCTCGCGGCCGACCGACGATCCCACGGCCGGCCCGACCTCCGGCCCCACCTCGGACCCGACAACGGACCCGACAACGGACCCGACCGCCGGACCCACCCAGCTGACCACCGGACCGACCGACCCGACCACCGGACCCACCCAGCTGACCACCGGACCGACCGACCCGACCACCGGGCCGACCGACCCGACCACCGGACCGACCGACCCGACCACCGGACCGACCGACCCGACCACCGGACCGACCGACCCGACCACCGGACCCACGGACCCGACCACCGGACCCACGGACCCGACCACCGGACCGACCGACCCGACCACCGGACCCACCGACCCTCCGACCGATCCTCCGGGTGGCCGGGACGCCTCGGTCGACGCGCAGGCATCGGGCAGCGGCGACAGCTACACCGTCTCGGTGTCGCTCCGGCAGCTCCTTCCGGGACGAACCTCGATCCTGCTCATCGACGCTGACGACCTCGACCAGCTCGCCACGTCCGACGAGCGTTGCGAGGTCGGACCGGACGGTGGCGTCTGCACGTTCTCCCGTGGGGCGGCTGAGAACCTGAGCTTCTCGGCCTCTCCCGACGACGGCGCGGTCGGCTCGCTGACCTTCACGATCGTTCCCACCTGGGTCGACCCCGACTCCTCCAACAACGTCGACCGGGTGGTCATCGGGGCCGGCGCATCCGACCAGGTGCCCGCCGCCCAGTCGATGGCGGTGGGGCTCCTCGCGGCCAACCTGACCCTGCTGGCCGCTCGGGCGACCCGCTCGCGACTCAGGTCGTATCGGCCCGGACGGCACGCGAGGCGCCGTTCCTGAGAGGCTGAGCGGGTGACAGTTGCCCGCGACCGGGTCGTGACCGACCCCTGGCCGGCTCCGCGCGCGCGCGGACCCGTGCTGGCGACGGTCTCGCTCCCGGGCAGCAAGTCGCTGACCAACCGGGCCCTGGTGCTCGCAGCGCTGGCCGATGGGCCCTCCGTCGTACGCCGCGCACTGCGCTCGCGCGACACCGCCCTGATGGCCGCTGCACTCGCCTCGATCGGCACGGCCGTGGACAGCCGGCAGGACGACTGGCTCGTGGTGCCCGGCCCGTTGGCCGGGGATGTCGAGCTGGACTGCGGGCTGGCCGGCACCGTCCTGCGGTTCCTGGCCCCGGTCGGAGGGCTCGTCAGCGGCGCGGTCACCTTCGACGGCGACCCGCACCTGCGCGCCCGCCCGATCGGCGAGATGCTCGTCGCGCTGCGTGCGCTGGGAGTGGAGATCGACGGGGACGGCGTTCCGTTCACGGTCCGCGGGTCGGGGGCCGTGCGCGGAGGCCGCGTCGTCATCGACGCGTCGGCGTCCTCGCAGTTCGTCTCGGGGCTGCTGCTGGCCGGCGCGCGGTTCGACCACGGGCTCGACCTGCGCCATGACGGCAAGCCGGTGCCCTCACTCCCCCACGTCGAGATGACCGTGGCCATGATGCGAGAGCGAGGGGTCGAGGTCGACGACACCGACGCCGATCGTTGGCTCGTCGCTCCCGGGCCGGTGCGCGCCGTCGACGCCGCCATCGAGCCTGACCTGTCCAACGCAGCGCCCTTCCTCGCCCTCGCCGCCGTGTCGGGCGGCTCGGTCACCGTCCGCGACTGGCCCGAGCACACGACGCAGGCGGGTGACCTGCTCCGCGAGATCCTGACGGCGATGGGCTGCCGGGTCGAGCAGACGCCCGACGGCCTCACCGTCCACGGCACCGGCGGCCTGCGCGGCGTCGACCTCGACCTCCACGACGCCGGCGAGCTCGCGCCGGCCGTCGCTGCGCTGTGCGCGCTTGCCGACTCCCCCTCCCACCTGCGCGGCATCGCCCACATCCGCGGCCACGAGACCGACCGGATCGCGGCCCTGGCAGCCGAGCTGGGTCAGCTCGGCGCCGACGTGAGCGAGCACGACGACGGCCTGAGCCTCCGCCCGGCCCCGCTGCACGGCGGGATCTTCCGCACCTACGCCGACCACCGGATGGCACACGCGGGCGTGATCCTCGGCGCAGCCGTCGACGGCGTTCTCGTCGAGAACGTCGGCACCACCGCCAAGACCTTCACCGACTTCGCGCCGTACTGGGCCGGGTTGCTGGAGGGCTGACGTCATGAGCGGCCGCTACTACGAGCACGACCAGGAGCACTACGAGCGGCCGCGCCGGCACACCCGGCCGCGTACCAAGGAGCGCCCGACGTACGACGATGCCGAGGACGGCGTCGTCGTCACCGTCGACCGCGGCCGCTTCACGCTGCGCGTCGACGGCCGGACCGTGATGGCGATGAAGTCGCGACCCCTCGGGCGCAAGGGCGTCGTCGTCGGCGACCGGGTGCGCGTCGTCGGTGACACCAGCGGCGCCGACGGGTCGCTCGCGCGCATCGTCGAGGTCGCCCCCCGCGAGACGGTGCTGCGGCGCACGGCGGACGACGACGACCCCGTCGAGCGGATCATCGTGGCCAACGCCAGCCAGCTCGTCGTGGTCACGGCGCTGGCCGACCCGGAGCCACGGCCCCGCCTGATCGACCGCGCCCTCGTGGCGGCGTACGACGCCAGGATGCAGCCGGTGCTGTGCCTCACGAAGGCAGACCTGGCCGACCCCGAGACACTGCTCGTCACCTATCGCTCGCTGGGCGTTCCCTGGCTGGTGACGCAGAAGGGCGGCGATCTGGCGGAGCTGCGGGACCGGCTGTCCGGACGCACCAGCGTGCTGATCGGGCACAGCGGCGTGGGCAAGTCGACGCTCGTCAACGCGCTCGTTCCGGACGCCAACCGCGACGTCGGGCACGTCAACGCCGTGACCGGCCGCGGCCGCCACACGTCCACCTCCGCGTGGATGCTCGCGCTCCCCGGGGACGACGGGTTCATCATCGACACGCCGGGCATCCGGTCGTTCGGGCTCGCCCATGTCGATCCGGAGCACCTGATCGAGGCGTTCCCGGACCTCGACGAGATGACCGAGGACTGTCCGCGCGGCTGCACCCACGGCGGTGACGAGCCCGAGTGCGGCCTCGACGAGGCGGTCACCCGCGGCGACGCCGACCCCGAACGGGTCGAGTCGTTCCGCCGACTCCTCGCCGCACGCTACGACGCCTCGTCGCTCTGACGCCGAGCAGACGCAACTTCACCGCCGAGCAGACGCAACTTCACCGTTCGGCGGTGACTGCCCGGTCGGCGGTGAACGTGCGCCCGGTCGGCGGTGAACTTGCGCCCGGTCGGCGGTGAACTGCGCCCGGTCGGCGGTGAACTTGCGCCCGGTCGGCGTCAGAGGCCCCAGACGGCGCGCGACCCGGAGTCGCCCGCGAGGAAGACGGCGACGCCGACGGCGACGGCGCCGACGACGAGCAGGCCCATCAGGACGATCCCGACAACCCCGGTCGTCGCGGCTCGCTCGCCGCGTCCCGACTTGAGGCCGCTGGGGCCGCCGAGCCGCCAGACGGCCAGGCCGACGACGATCGTGAAGCCCAGGAGGATGTTGCGGAGCAGCTTGCCGCGCTCCTCGTGGGTCCGCACCTCCGGCAGCGCGTCGAGACCGCGGGTCTCGGCGAGGTTCTCACCACTGAGCGCCGCCACGACCGCGGCACCGACCGCGATCAGGGTCACGACGAGCAGCGGCCAGCGCAGCGCCCATCGCCACTGCGGGCGCACGGCGAACAGGATGGCACCCAGGGCGGCGAGCGGCGCGAAGACCACCACGGCGTGGACGACCAGGGGGTGGAGAGGCAGCCCGTTGAACTCCATGCCTGAAAGGTACGGGCTACGGATGTGAATAGATTGTGCCCATGGCACTCCGCGCGGGATCCGGGTCACCCGACTACACCGACGACCTGCGCCTGGCCCACGTGCTGGCCGACGACGCCGACTCGCTGACGGGGGCCCGGTTCAAGGCGCTCGACCTGCACGTGATGAGCAAGCCCGACCTCACCCCGGTCACCGAGGCCGACCTGGCCGTCGAGGAGAGCCTGCGCCGCACGCTCTCGCGGGTCCGCTCCCGCGACGCCGTGCTCGGCGAGGAGCACGGCTCGACCGGGCACTCGCAGCGCCGCTGGGTCATCGACCCGATCGACGGCACGAAGAACTTCGTGCGCGGCGTCCCGGTGTGGGCGACCCTGATCGCGCTGGTCGTCGACGACGAGGTGGTGCTGGGCGTGGTGTCGGCCCCCCAGCTCAACCGGCGCTGGTGGGCGTCGAAGGGCAACGGCGCGTGGACCGGTCGCTCGCTGCTCAAGGCGACGCAGTGCCAGGTCTCCGACGTACGCCGGCTCGAGGACGCCTCCCTGTCCTACTCCAGCCTCCACGGCTGGGACGAGCGCGGCAGGCTCGAGGACTTCTTGTCGTTGACCCGGCGGGTCTGGCGCTCCCGTGCCTACAGCGACTTCTGGTCCTACATGCTCGTGGCCGAGGGCGCCGTCGACATCGCGGCCGAGCCCGAGCTCAAGCTCTACGACATGGCCGCGCTCGACATCATCGTGTCCGAGGCAGGCGGGCGCTTCAGCGCGCTCGACGGCACCGACGGCCCGTTCGGCGGCAACGCGCTCGCGACCAACGGGCACCTGCACGAGGCCGCGCTGGCCTTCCTCGGGACCCCCGCCGACGAAGACGACGATCCCGACGCGCGGCCGCGCCGGGCCCGGCTCCGTGAGCGACCTGCACGCGCTCCGGCCCGACGGCCGAGTGGACCTGGAGGACAGCCGCTCGAGGCCGGGCGCCAGGAGACCCGGAGGGGTGGCCACCCCATGGCCGTTGTCGATACGCGTGGGACGCCCGACTGACAGGAGCGGTGCATGCGGATCAACGAGGTGCTCAAGGGCAAGGCGAGCGAGCGGATGTGGTGACGATCGCGCCCGACGCCACCGTGCGCGAGCTGGTCCCTGCTGGCCGAGCACAACGTCGGTGCGCTGATCGTCAGCATCGACGGCTCGTCCGTCGACGGGATCGTCAGCGAGCGCGACGTCGTCCGCAGGCTGCACGCCGACGACGGCGTCCTGGAGGGCCCGGTGAGCGCGATCATGACCGCGCAGGTCCGTTCGTGTGCGCCCGACGCCACCGTCGACAGCCTGATGGCGATGATGACCGAGCACCGGATCCGCCACGTGCCCGTCGTCACCGACGGCCGGCTCACCGGCATCATCAGCATCGGCGACGTGGTCAAGAGCCGGATGGCCGAGCTGGAGTTCGAGCGCGACCAGCTCGACAGCTACGTCCACCAGACCTGACAGGGCTCGACAGCGATGACAGACGGCGGATGGACAAGCCCGAGATCGACTTCCCCGACTTCGACCCGCCCGCCGACCTGGTGGTCACCGACCTCGTCGAGGGCGACGGCGCCGAGGCCACGGCCGGCGCGACGGTGCACGTCCACTACGTCGGGGTCGCGCACTCGACCGGCGAGGAGTTCGACGCGTCGTACAACCGGGGCGCCCCGCTGGCCTTCCGGCTGGGCGTCGGCCAGGTGATCCAGGGCTGGGACACCGGCGTGCAGGGCATGAAGGTCGGCGGCCGGCGCAAGCTCGTCATCCCGCCCCACCTCGGCTACGGGGACCGCGGCGCGGGCGGCGCCATCGCTCCGGGAGAGACCCTGATCTTCGTGTGCGACCTGGTCGCGGTCGAGCTGATCCGCCTCCACACGGGCGGAAGCCACAGTCACACCAGCACCGCTAGCACCAACACCTCAGGAGTCTTCAACTTTCACCCTTTCGAAGGTAAAAGTCTGCGGTAGTTCCTCGCGCGCCGGGGGTCTCGGCTTAGAGTCGACAACGAACCGAGCATTCGCACCGACCCCCCCTAGGTGACTGATGACCCCCCACTCGTGTGACCTGTCTTCGGCGTCCGCCGACACCGGCGCACCCTCGCGCCCACCGCCTCCGGCGGGCCGGCGTCCTCGCGCTCGCGGTCGCCACAGCACTCACCCTCTCCTCGCCTCTGCTGGCCAGCGCCAAGCCCCAGCACGACAAGGTGCCGCAGCACGTCAAGAAGGCCAGCCCCGGCAACGACAAGCTGAAGGGCACCCCCAAGGGCGAGGTCATCGACGCCAAGGCCGGCGACGACACCGTGTCGTCGTACGGCGGGAACGACGTGGTCAAGGGTCAGATCGGCGACGACATCGTGTACGGCGGCCCCGGCAGCGACCTGCTGCTCCTGCACGCCGGCAACGACGCCGCCTTCGGTGGCCCCGACGACGACAAGGTCCTGGGGGGCGACGGCAACGACGCCATGTACGGCGAGGACGGCAACGACACGATCGTCGGCATGCTCGGCGACGACCTGCTCGACGGCGGCCTCGGCAACGACTCGCTCCAGGGGATGGACGGCAACGACCGCGTTGCCGGCGGAGACGGCGACGACCACGTGCAGGGCGGGCTCGGCGACGACTGGGTCGACGCGGGGCCGGGCAACGACGAGCTCGACGGGGGCGACGGCAACGACGTGCTGATGGACGGCCTGGGCGACGACCAGTTCACCGGTGACGCCGGCGCCGACACCATCTTCGTGGGTCCCGGCGTCGACGAGGTCTACGGCGAGGAGGACGACGACGTCATCTACGTCCTCAACGACGGTCAGCGCGACGACCTCTACTGCCAGGGCGGCAACGACACCCTGGTCTTCGTGGGCACCCTCGACCCGCTCGACGTGATCCACACCGTCGCGACCGGTGGCTGCGAGACGCTCGTGTACGACGCGCCGATCCCGGCGAACTGGCCGTACTGACCTCACGCCGGGAGCGCGCCGCCCCGTGATCCCAGCGCGCATCAGCCGACGCGCGCGCTCCGAGCACCGACCGTCACGACGTCTCCCGTGACCAGCTGGCGGCCCCGGCGGGTCTCGACCGCGCCGTTGACCAGGACGCCGGCCGAGGACACCAGCACCTTCGCGTCGGAGCCCTGGTCGACCAGGTCAGCGAGCTTGAGGAACTGACCCAGCCGGATGGTGCCCTCCCGCGTGGGCACCTCGACCGGGTCGGCGGCGTCGTCGTCGGTCACGGGAGCAGCACCGTGAAGGTGTGGATCAGCACACCGACGAGCCCGCCGACGATGGTCCCGTTGATGCGGATGAACTGCAGGTCGCGCCCGACGTGCAGCTCGATGCGCCGCGAGGCCTCCTTGCCGTCCCAGCGCTCGATGGTGTGCGTGATGACGGTCGGTGATCTCGGCGCCGTAGCGCTCGACCGCGAACACCATGACGTCGGCGCCGACCTGGTCGAGCCGCCCGCGCAGCTCCGCGTCCTCGCGCAGGCGGGCGCCGAACGACGAGATCTCGGTCTGCAGCCGCGCCCGGACCGCTCCGTGGGGTCCTGCAGGGAGCCGAGCAGGGCGTGCCGGAACGCCTTCCACAGCGACACCGACGACGACAGCACGGCCGGGTGGTCCAGCAGCCGCTCCTTGAGCCGCTCGGTCCGCTCGCGGGTCTCGGGATCGACCAGGAGGTCGCGCGCGAGCTGGGCCAGCATCGAGTCCAGGGCGCCGCGCGCGTGGTGCTGCGGGTCGGAGCGGATGTCCTCCACCCAGCGCACGACCTCCAGGTGGATGCGGTTCGTGACCGCCTCGTTGACCCGGGGCGGGGCCCACCAGGGCGCCCGCTCCGACAGCATGTCGGTGAAGGCCACCCGGTTGACGCGCAGCCAGCCGTGCAGCTCGTCGAGGGCCAGGTCGACCAGTCCGTGGTGCAGGTCGTCGGCCACCATCTCCGCCAGCAGCCCGCCCAGCAGGGGCGAGATGGGCTCCTCACGGAAGCGCGGGACCAGCGCCGTGCGGACGAGGTCCTCGACGTGGTCGTCGCGCACCTTGCCCAGGCCCAGGGCCGCGACCTCGGCGACCTCGTCGACCACGCGGCGTACGTGTGCGGGGTCCTCCAGCCACTCGCCGACCCGCAGCGAGATGGTGGCCGCCGCGATGCGCTCGCGGATCACCCCCTCCTGGAGGAAGTTCTCCCCGACGAACTCCTCGAGGCCACGACCGAGATCGTCCTTGCGCTTCGGGATCAGCGCCGTGTGCGGGATCGGGATGCCCAGGGGATGCTTGAAGAGCGCGGTGACGGCGAACCAGTCGGCGATGGCGCCCACCATCGACGCCTCGGCACCGGCGTTGACGAACCCGAGCCAGCCGGCGTGGCCCCGCGTGGCGACGTAGACCACCGCGGCGAACACGAGGAGCCCGACCGCCACCGTCCGCATCTGGCGCAGGCCCCGCCGACGCGCCTCGTCGGCGGCCGGATCAGGGGTGATCATCGAGATCGCCGGTCGGGCCAAGGGTCGGGTGGGCTCGTCGCGCTCATCGCGACCGATTGTCCACCACGGGTGTCTGATCGCCACCCAGCCGGGGGGGCCGGTCGATCGCCCGGTCGCCGGACAGCAGGGTGGGTGTGATGCCCGGGACGACGCTGGCCGTCACCCGCGACCCCACCGGGTGCCGTACGGCGTGCGGCTGCCAGGAGCGCACGCTGCGGCCCGACGCGAGTCGGACCGTGTGCAGGACGAACGCTCCGTGGTACTCCACCGCGGTGACAACGCCCTCCCCCGTCCCGCCGGGCTCGGCCACCGGCACCTCGAGGGACCGCAGCGCGACCTCGTGCGGACGCAGGACCACCTCCACGTCGGTGTCGACGCCGCCCCAGCCCGGCAGGGTCGAGACGATGCCGATCTCGCACGTGAGCAGTGCGTCGTGGACGTGGGCGGGCAGGAAGTCGGCGTCGCCCATGAATGACGCGACGAACCTCGTCGCCGGCCGCTCGAACACGCCCTGGGGCGTGTCCTCCTGCTCGACCCGCCCCGCACGCATGACGACCACCCGGTCGCCGACCGAGAGCGCCTCGGTCTGGTCGTGGGTGACGAGCACGGCGGTGGTCCGGGTCTCGCGCAGCACCCCGACCAGCTCGGCGCGCACCTGGGCGCGCAGCGTCTCGTCGAGCGAGGAGAACGGCTCGTCGAGGAGGACGACGGTCGGACCCGGCGCCAGCGCCCGCGCCAGGGCGACCCGCTGCTGCTCCCCGCCACTCAGCTCGTGGGGGTAGCGCGCCGCGAGGTCACCGAGCCGGACCAGGGCCAGCACCTCGGCGACCCGCCCGGCCCGCTCCGACCGGGAGAGCCGGTCGAGGCCGAAGCCGACGTTGCTGGCCACCGTCAGGTGCGGGAACAGCGCGTGGTCCTGGAAGACCAGCCCGACCCGCCGACGCTCGGGCGCGACGAAGCGCCGTGGCCCCGCCACCTCGGACCCCGCGAGCAGGATCGATCCGCTGTCGGGGCGCTCGAGACCGGCGAGCAGCCGCAGCACCGTCGACTTGCCGCAGCCCGAGGGGCCGATCAGCGTGACCAGCTCACCGGGCAGCACCTGGAGGTCGACACCGTCGGCGGCCACGGTCTGGCCGAACGTCTTGCCCACGCCGCTGAGCGCGACCGCGGGCGCCTCCAGGCTCGTCGGCCCGCTCACAGACCCACCCGCTCGTCGGCGGCGCGCACCTGGCGGAAGAGCAGCACCACGGGGATCAGCGCGAGCAGCACGATCAGCAGTGCCGGGAGCGCCGCCAGGCTCCAGAAGTTCTCCGCAGCCAGCTGGTAGACCCACACCGACACCGTGGTGAACCCGAACGGCCGGAGCAGCAGCACGATCGGGAGCTCCTTCACCGCGTCGACCGCGACGAGCACGAGCGCGACCGCGACACCGGGTCGGATCAACGGCAGGTGCACGCGGGTGAGCACCCGCCGCGGGGTGGCGCCGAGCGAGAGAGCCGACTGCGTCATGGTCGGTGACACCTTGGCGTACGACGCATCGACGGCCTGGTAGGCCGGGCCCAGGAAGCGCACGGCATAGGCATACAGGATGCCCACCACCGAGCCGGTCACCAGCAGGCCCGTGCCGCCCCGGACCCCCAGCGCCTCGAGGAGGTCGTCGGCGGCCGCGAACAGCAGCAGCGTGCCGATGCCGATCACGGCGCCGGGGACGGCGTACCCGAAGGTCGTCAGGGCGGCGAACCCCCGCACGACGCGCCCGCCCCCGAGCTTGACCGCGTGCCCGACCAGCACCGCGAGGGCGCAACAGGTGAAGGCGGCGATCGCGGCGACGACGACGGAGTTGGTGACGTACTCGCCGAAGCGCCGGTCGACGGAGGCGAGACCGTCGGTCGCGAGTCCCTGGACCGCCCAGCCGGCGAGGCGACCGACGGGCACGAAGAACCCGGCCGCGAGGGTGAGCAGGCAGGCGGCGGGCGCCAACGCGGCCCGCCAGCCGTGCAGCCGGATGAGGGGACCCACCGGGCCGCGCCCCGGCTGGGTGAACCGGGCCCGGCCGCGCATCAACCGCTCGCCCGCCAGCACCGCGAGCGCGAACAGCAGCACGAGCGTGCTCAGCTGCACGGCGGAGCCGAAGTCGTAGGTGCCCTTCCAGACCGAGTAGACGCCGACCGACACGGTCCGGACGCCGAAGTACTGCACCGTGGCGAAGTCGGTGAGCACCTCCATCATCACCAGCGCGAGACCCGCGGCCAGCGACGGTCGGGCAAGCGGCAGCAGCACCCGGAAGAACGTCCGCCGACGCCCCGCCCCGAGGGTGCGAGCGGCGTCCCGGGTGCGCGAGCCCTGCTCGACGAACGCCGCCCGCGCGAGCAGGTAGACGTAGGGGTAGAGCGTCAGCGACATCACCACGATGCAGCCCGCGAGCGTGCGCACCGACACCCCCGCACCATCGCCGAGCAGCGCCCGGACGGCCTGCTGCACCGGCCCTGCCTCGTCGAATGTCGAGAGGAACACGAAGCCGAGGATGTAGGCCGGCATCGCCAGGGGCAGCACCAGCAGCCACACGAAGGTGTCGCGGCCCGGGAACGTGTACGTCGTGACGAGCCAGCCCAGGCCGGCGCCGATCACCAGCGTGCCGATCCCGACACCCAGCATCAGCAGCAGGGTCGTGACGACCATCTCCCCGAGCCCGTGCGGCCACGCGGGCAGCGAGCTCGTCGTGACGTCGACGAGCACGGCCAGCACCGGAGCCGCCACGAGCAACGCCACGACCACGACCGCCAGCGACCAGCCCGTGCGGCCCCGCGCCGGGGCCCGGCGAGCGCGCGGCCCGGCCGGCGCTACCGGCGCAGGGGTGGCGAGCTGCGTCATCCGGTCAGCCGCCCGGGCAGACCGGACACGACCACGAGCTCACTCGTAGCCGAGCTCGGCGAGCAGCTCGACCGCCGCGGCGTTGTTCTCGCCGTACGCCTGGGCGTCGAGCTCCATCGGGGTGAACTCGCCGAACGACGCGACGATCTCGTCGGGCTCGACGTCGGGGTTGACCGGGTACTCGTGGTTGCCGCCGATGAAGTCGTGCTGCCCGTCGGTGGCCAGCCACTCGATCAGCTCCTGGGCGTCGGCCTTGTTGTCGCTGGACCCGACCACGCCCGCGCCGGACAGGTTGACGTGGGTGCCCGCGCCCTCCTGGGAGGCCCAGTAGAGCTCCACGTCGAGGTCCGGGTCGTCCTCGAGCTCGCGCGCGACGTAGTAGTGGTTCACGAGGGCGACGTCGCAGGTGCCGGCGTCGACGGCCTCGATGAGCAGGATGTCGTTGCTCATGATCTCGACGTCGTTGTCGAGCCAGCCCTGGACGATCTCGCGGGTGCGCTCCTCGCCGTAGAGCGCGATCAGCGACGCGACCAGGGACTGGGTGTACGCCTCGCTGGAGTCGCGCATGCACAGGCGCCCGCTCCACGCCGGGTCGGCCAGGCCGGCGTACGTCTCCTCGGCATCGAACTCGCTCGGGTCGACCGCGTCGGGGTTGTAGAGGACGGTGCGCGCCCGCAGCGCCAGACCGAACCAGCGGCCCTCGGGGTCGCGGTAGCTCTCGGGCACGGCCCCCTCGAGGGTCGGGCTCTCGATCGCCTCGATGATCCCCTGGTCGGCGGCGTTCCAGAGGTTGCCGGCGTCGACGGTCATGTAGACGTCGGCGGGGCTGTCCTCGCCCTCGGCCTTGATGCGCTCGAGGAGCACGGCATCGTCGTCGAAGATGAACTCGACGCTCTTTCCGGTCTGCTCCTCGAACTCCTTGAAGGCGTCCTCCACGTCGTAGTGACGTGCCGAGTACACCTGCAGGTCGGCCGGCTGGTCGAACACACCGCAGCCGGCGAGCGCGGCGACGGACGCGAGGGTCAGCCCGGTCGCGGTGAGCGGGGAAGTACGCCGCATGGACGAGGTCCTCCTGGGACGGGCACGCGTCGGTGCCGGAGAGCGAGCAAGGTGAGGCTAGCCTAACCGCCCGTCGCGCGGCGCGAGCACGGCGTACCTGCGTGGAAGGATGTGGCCCATGTCGTCCCCGTCGTCCGCGTCGTCGTCCGCGTCCGCCCGGGCGCGCACCGTCGTCACCTTCGGCACCTTCGACGTCTTCCACGTGGGCCACCTGCGGGTCATCGAGCGCGCCGCCGCCCTCGGCGAGCGTCTCGTCGTGGGCGTCTCCGCCGACGCGCTGAACCTGCGCAAGAAGGGCCGCGAGCCGGTGTTCAGCCAGGCCGAGCGGATGGAGATCGTCGGCGCGCTGAAGGTCGTCGACGCCGTGTTCGTGGAGGAGAGCCTCGAGCTCAAGCGTCACTACCTCCTGGAGCACGCCGCCGACGTGCTGGTCATGGGTGATGACTGGAAGGGCCGCTTCGACGAGTTCGGCGACATCTGCGAGGTCGTCTACCTCCCCCGGACCCCGGCCATCTCGACGACCGCCTTGATCGAGAAGATCTCCGGCACCTGACGAAGCACGTTCCCGAGGGGTGCTCATCTAGGCTGGCCGGCGTGCCGCGCCCCCCTCGCCCCGTCGCCGTCCTCGTCGCGGTCCTGACGACGGCGGCGCTCGTGCTGCTGGCGCTGCCGGCCGACGCCGGCGACCGCCGACCGGCCGCGCCGGCCGGCGCCGTACCCCGCGTCGTGTCCGCGGCCCAGCAGGCCCTGGTCGGCCGCGGCGCCAACGGCGCCTCGCTGGCCCTGGCCGACCTGCGCGTCGCCTACCCGGACCTGTCCCCCGCTGCCCGAGCAGCGGCGGCGCCGCTGCTGGCCCGCCCCACCGACGGCGGCGCCGACCCGGAGCAGTTCGGCTGGTCGGTCGCCGAGTCGACGCCGGTGTGCAGCGTGAACTTCTGCGTGCACTACGTCGCCTCGACCGAGGACGCACCCCCGCCGGCCGACGCCGACGCCAACGGCGTCCCCGACCAGGTCACCACGACCCTCGACACGCTCGAGTCCGTGCTCGACTTCCACACCCGCGTCCTCGGCTACCGCCCGCCCGCGACCGACGGCGCCCGCGGGGGCAGCGCGCAGTTCGACGTCTACCTCTCGCAGCTGGCGAGTGACGGGCTCTACGGCTTCTGCGCGCCCGAGCAGAAGGTGTCCGGCCAGCGGTTCCTCTACTCCGGCTACTGCGTGCTCGACAACGACTTCGTCGAGTTCCCGCGCGGCCCGCTTCCGAGCCTGCAGGTGACGGCGGCGCACGAGTTCTTCCACGCGATCCAGTTCGCCTACGACGCCACCGAGGACCGCTGGTTCATGGAGGCGACCGCCACCTGGGCCGAGGAGCGCTACGCCGACGACATCGACGACAACCGGCAGTACCTCAAGCACGGGCAGCTCGGCCGGCCACGCCACCCGCTCGACGAGTACGACGCCTTCGGGCAGGGGCACTACGGCAACTGGGTCTTCTTCGAGCGTCTCTCCCAGCGCTACGGCGTCGAGGCCGTCCACCAGGTGTGGGACCAGGCCGACGCGACGGAAGGGTGCACCGGACCTCTACTCCACCAGCGCCGTCGCCAAGGTGCTGCGCCGGCAGGGCACGACGTTCGCGGAGTTCTACGGGCGGTTCGCGGCCGGCAACCAGCTGCCCGCCGCAGTTCTACGAGGAGGGCGTCGGCCTACCGGACGGCACCCGTCGAACGCACGGTCCGGCTCCGCCCGGGACTGCGCGAGGGTCACCGAGCGCCGCCGCCTCGACCACCTCACCAGCGCGTGCCTACCGCTTCGAGCCGGCGGGCGCGTTGCGGCGGACGCTGGCGGCTGCGCCTGGAGGTGACCGGGCCGCCCGCGGCCGCCGGCACCGCCGCGACGGTGCTGGTCGAGTCGCAGGAAGGGCGCCGCCACGCTGGCCGACGTGCATCTGAGCGCGCGCGGCACCGGCGCGCGGAACGTGGTCGTCGACCAGCGGCGTACGCGCCGTCACCCTGGTGCTGACCAACGGCTCCACCCGCTTCGACCCCTGCTGGCGCGGAACGTCGTACTCCTGCCAGGGCGAGCCCCGCGACGACGACGGCGGCGTTCGCGTTCACCGCCTCGCTCTCGCGGTGAACCTTCCATCGCCTAGTCTCGTCTGAGCCTTGACGGAGCCCTGACCGCACGCAACGCCGCACCGCCCCCGACTCGGACTAGGACGCCCATGCGACGCACCCTCACCGCAGTTCTCCCTGCGCTCGCCCTCGTGGTGGCGGCCGCTCGGCGCCCAGCCTGCGTCCGCCGGCTCCCGGGAGGCGATCGCGACCCCGCCGTCGGCTCGAGCGGGCGGCTGCGCAGCAGGCCCTCGACGTCGCCCGGCGCGTGCTCGACGGCCGCGCGGCTCCGCGCGACCCGTCGGCGACGGTGGCCCTGCGCGACCTGTGGTCGTCGCTGCCCGCACTGTCCGCCGCGGCCCGGCGCCCGCGCCGAGGCGATGCTCGCCCGGCCCGACCGACGGCCCGGCCGACCCCTTCGGCTTCGGCTACACCGCGCCGTCGGCCAAGAAGTGCGCCAGGGACGTCTGCGTCCACTGGGTCAGGAGCACCGCCGACGCGCCGCCCAGCAAGGCGTGGGTCAGGCGGACGCTCAAGGAGATGCAGCGGGTCTACAGGCTGACGACCGGGCCGCTACGGCTACCGCAAGCCCCTCAAGGACGGCAACCGGGGCGGGAACAAGAAGTTCGACGTCTACCTCAAGGACATCGGCCCGTTCGGCCTCTACGGCTACTGCGCGGCCGAGACGCGGGTCCAGCGCTTCCTCGCCACCGGCTACTGCGTGCTCGACAACGACTTCTCGCGCGCGCAGTTCCCCTCCTCTCCGCGCAAGAGCCTCAAGGTCACCGCCGCCCACGAGTTCTTCCACGCCGTGCAGTACGCCTACGACGCCGAGGACGACCGCTGGCTGATGGAGGCGACGGCGACCTGGATGGAGGAGCGGCTCGCCGACAACGCCAACGACAACCGCCAGTACCTGCCCTACGGCCAGGTGAGCGGACCCGAGCCAGCCGCTCGACTCCGCCGCCGGCGGCGCGCTGAACCAGTACGGCAACTGGGCGTTCTTCGAGTTCCTCTCCCAAGCGGTTCGGCCGCGACGTCGTCCGGCAGATCTGGAACCGGATGGCCGCCGACAAGAAGTCGCCCGACGACTACTCCACGCGCGCGGTGGTGAAGGTGCTCAAGAAGAAGGGCGGCTTCGCGAAGGTGTACGCCGAGTTCGCCGCCGGCAACACCGTCCCGGGCCGGACCTATCCCGAGGGCGGCCGCTGGCCGAGCGCCACTGGTCGGCGCGAGCGCGACCCTGAGCAAGGCCACCCGCTCGATCACGCCGTACGCCGTCGCGCTGGACCACCTGACCTCCCACAACGTCGTGCTGCGGCCCGACTCGTCGCTGCGCAAGAAGTCGTGGCGGCTGAAGGTGAAGATCGCGGGCCCGAAGCGCCGCACCGCCCCCGCGGCGTACCTGCTCGTCGACCGGCGCAAGGGCAAGGACGAGAAGCGCTACGTCAAGCTCGAGCCGCAAGGGCAAGGCCACGGTCAAGGTCGACTTCAGCGCCCGCTCGGTGAAGAAGGTGACCGTCACGATGGCCAACGCGTCGGCCCGGTTCTCGTGCTTCCGGCAGACCACCTGGTCCTGCCAGGGCAACCCCCGCGACGACGCCCAGGCGTTCACGCTGAAGGCGGTCGTGCGCAAGTAGGGCTCGACCTGGTCGTAGGGTCGGGGCATGGACGGCGCGACCGAGCGGCCGCGGCGCGGGCGCCCTGGCTACGACCAGGCGACCGTGCTGCGTCATGCCATCGCGCTGTTCAACCAGCAGGGCTACGACGGCACGAGCATGGGCGATCTCGCGCGTGAGCTCGGGTTCACGAAGTCCGCGATCTACCACCACGTCCCGAGCAAGCAGCACCTGCTCACCGAGGCGCTGGACGAGGCTCTCGACGAGCTGACCGCGATCGTCACGACGGCGACCGAGGAGACCGGGGCCCGGACGGCGTACGACAGGCTGCGTCGAGGTCGTCGAGCAGAGCGTCCGCGTGCTCGTCGCGCACCAGCCGGCGGTGACGCTGCTGCTGCGGGTGCGTGGCAACAGCGAGCCCGAGCTGGAGGCGTTGCGCCGTCGCCGCGAGCTGGACTCCCGGCTGGCGACGCTCGTGCAGGCAGCGGTCGACGAGGGCGCCCTGCGCGCCGACCTCTCCCCCGACCTGGTCAGCCGACTCCTCTTCGGCATGGTCAACTCGCTGGTCGAGTGGTACCGCCCCGACGGCACGGTGTCGGCCGACGACCTCAGCCACGCCATCGCGACGCTGGCCTTCGACGGACTGCACGCCTGAGCCGAGCGGTCGGCTCCCGTCAGCTTGCGAGAGGCGGTCCTGGGCCATGGTCTTGGCGTGGGCCAGGACCGCCTCTCGCCGAAGCTGGCACCCGGGCCGAGGGTGTCGACGTGCTTGTCGTCGATCGTGACCGCGCGTTCAGCGTGGAGGCCGGGCGGGCGGTCGTCAACGGGCGGCTTCGGGCTCGGTCGCCGCCGGGGCGGCTGTCCCCTCTGCCGGGGCGGCGTCCTCGGTCACGATCGACGGGCGCGCGTCGTCGGCGCGGCCCAGGCCGGCGTAGGCCCGGGCGATCCGGCTGACGAACTGGTAGACGCCGTCCTCCTCGGGCGCGAGCGGCCCGGGAATCGCGTGCGGGCTCGAGAGGCCGCGCTGCACGGACTCGCAGGCGGCCCAGTCCTGACGGTTGGTGAGGTCCCAGAAGTCGACGGCGTACGACGGGTCGAAGCCCTCGCGCTCGGCGACGGCCTTCGGGAAGGCCCACGAGCACTCGACGTGGGTGCGCCCGGCGGAGAGCGGCCGGAGCGTGTGGGTCATGACGTAGTCGGGGTGCAGGCTGATCAGCAGGTTGGGGAAGGCGACCAGGTACATCACCGTCCGCTGCTCGACGTCGGAGAGCCCCTCGATCAGGTGGCCGCCGCTGGCACCGTCGAACGACATCGTCGCCGCGTGGTCCATCAGGTCCATCCAGCCGCCCATCCACTCCCCGTCCGGCTCGAGGTTCTCACCGCTCTGGGGTGGGCTGACCCGGCACAGCTCAGGGTGGATCGACGAGCAGTGGTAGCACTCCTGGTAGTTCTCGACGATCGTCTTCCAGTTCGTCTCGAGCTCGTAGGAGTGGGTGTCGACCGTGACCAGGTTCTCGGGCCGGTACGGCGCCACGATCGCGTCGAGCCCCGCCACGTGGTCGGCGAAGGGCCCGGCCTCGCCGCTCGGGTCGACGAAGAGCCACCCGTGCCAGTTGACCGAGCCCAGCTCGACGAGTCCGAACTGGCTGGTGTCGAAGTCCTCGACCTTGCGGAAGTCGCCGGGCGCCACCCGCAGCGACCCGTCGAGCTTGTAGGTCCACGCGTGGTAGGGACACACGATGTTGCGGCGGTTGACCGTCGTACCGCAGGCGACCAGCTCGTGTCCGCGATGGCGGCACACGTTGGCGAACACCCGCAGCTCGCCGTCCTCACCTCGCACCACCAGCGCGCTGCCCGCGCCCGTCTCGACGGCGTGCTGCGTGCCGGGGGCGGCGAAGGTCTCGGCCCGCCCCAGGCACACCCAGCCGGCGAAGATGTTGGCCTGCTCCCAGGCGAAGACGCTCTCGTCGACGTACGCCAGGCGCGGCAGCATGCGGGACGTGCCGAACTCGGCGTACGACGCCGCGACCTCCTCCTGCGGAAGAGGGGCCAAGGTTCCGCGCAGTTGATTGAACATGCAGTCAATCCTAGGTCTCGAGGGTGCCGTGGGTCCAGGGTGGAGATCCCATCATCTCGCGAGTCGGCGCTAGTCGCGCCCGAACAACGTCGAGTCGGCGCTACGTCGCGCCCGAACAACGTCGAGTCGGCGCTACATCCCGCCAGAATGACGTCGAGTCGGCGCAGGTTCGCGCCCGAACAACGTCGAGTCGGCGCTACGTCCCGCCAGAACAACGTCGAGTCGGCGCTACGTCGGATTGCAACAGCGCCGACTCGGCGCTACGTGGGGTTGCAACGTCGCCGACTCGGCGCTCGTGGGGTTGCAACAGCGCCGACTCGGCGCTACGTGGGGTTGCAACGTCGCCGACTCGGCTCCTCACAGGGCGACGATGCGCCGACTCGAGGTGGTCCCCCGATCAGGTCTCGCCGGCGAAGCCGCCGAGGCCCGACTCGCGGTGGCCGGCGCGGCGCTCGAGGTAGCGGTAGAGCAGGAAGCCCAGAGCGATGGCCAGCATCGCGGCCACGAGCATGAGCGTCGCCAGGGCGTTCAACGCAGGCGTCGGCGCGGCGCGGGCGGTGTTGTAGATCTTCACCGACGTCGGTTCGCTGGCCGCGTCGCCGGAGAGGTAGCGCACGATCACGAAGTCGTCGATGACATCGGCGAAGACGAGCACCGCACTGGCCACGATCGCCGGGACCAGCATCGGCAGGATGACGCGACGCTGCGCCGACAGGGGTGAGGCGCCGAGGTCCATCGCCGCCTCCTCCAGCTGCGACCCGATGGTCGCCAGCCGTGCGCGCACCAGGATGGCCGGATAGGACAGCTGGAACGTGACCAGGCCGAGGACCTGCGCGGTCGTGCCGAGGGTGAAGGGCAGGGCCAGGTTGGTGATCACCAGCAGGAGGGCGACCGCGAGCAGGGTCTCGGGCAGCACGAACGACAGCAGCAGCATCGAGTTGGCGCCGTCCGGGATCCGGCCGTGCCAGCGGTGGAGGCCGACGGCCAGGGCCACGCCGAGCGGGACGCAGACCAGCGTGGTCAGGACGCCCAGCCGGAGGGTCTGGACCAGCGCGGTCTGGAGGGTGTCGTCGTGCCAGACCGAGCGGATCGGGTCGCCGTAGTACCAGCGCATCGAGAAGCCCTGCCAGCTCGTGCGCGAGCGGCCGTCGTTGAACGAGAACAGGGCGGCGATGAGAACGGGGAGCAGCGACCACACCAGGTAGCCGATGGTCACCGCCGCCAGCAGCCGCGGCTTGCGCCACGGGTCGCGCCACCAGCGCACCGGCCCCAACGGCTTGCGTGGAGCGATCGTCGTGGTCATCCGAGGGCTCCGTCGGAGCGCTGGACCGACCGCACGTAGTAGATCATCGGCAGCAGCGACACGAGCAGCACGAGCAGCACGAACGCGCCCGCCTGTCCGGTCTGCCCGGGCGTCAGGACCGTGTTGTTGATCAGGTTGCCGACCATCGACGTGCTCGGCGAGCCCGACAGCAGGTCGCTGGTGAAGTAGTCGCCGAGCATCGGCAGGCAGGTCAGCAGCACGCTCGCGATCACGATCGGCCGCGACATCGGCCACGTCACCCGCCAGAACGCCGACGAGCGGCTCGCGCCCAGGTCGCGCGCGCTCTCGACGAGATCCATGGGCAGCCGGTCGAGGCCGGCGTACAACGGGATGATCATGTAGGGCACGTAGCCGTAGACCAGGCCCAGGATCACCACCCCGCCATGACCGGAGAGCCACTCGGTGTCGCCCGGGAGGATCCCGCCGAGCGAGATGATCTGGTTGACCAGGCCGTCGTTGGCGAGCAGGTTGACCCAGGCCAGCATCCGCATCATGTAGCTGATCCAGAACGGCGCGATGAGCAGCGTGAGCAGCAGTCCCTTCCAGCGGCCGGCGAGGCGGGCGACGTAGTAGGCGATCGGGAAGGCGATCACCAGGCAGAGCACGCTCGCGGTGAGCACGTAGACCGCGGTCCGCAGCAGGGCCGGACCGAAGAACCCGTCCTCGCCGACGATGTGGGTGAGGACGTAGATCGGCTGGTCGGAGGACCAGAGGATCGGGTTCCAGACCGGGATGACGGTGCGGAAGACCGGGTCGACCCCGCCGAAGACGACGGCCAGCACCACGTAGAGGGGCGCCACGAAGAACAGCGCCAGCCAGACGATGCCCGGCAGGGCGAGCAAGGGCCCGAGAAAACCCCTGCGCCCCTCCTTGGGCGCGCGCTGCCCCTGGTCCGGCGGTCCGGGCGTCTCCTGGGTCGCCGGCAGCGGCGCAGCCGTCACGCGCCCGCCTTGAACTGCTGCCAGACCTGGTGCCAGGCGGCGTCGTTCTCGACCGTCAGCTCCAGCAGGCGGTACGCCACGTCGAACCACTCCTCGCGGACGGCGGCAGTGGCGAGGTTCTCCGGCAGGTAGCCGTCGGCGACGAGCCGCTCGGTGTCCAGCACCTTCTGGGGCGGTTGGTAGCCGATGTAGCCGAAGTTCTTCAGCGAGTTCTTCTCGTCGAGCATGTGCTCGAGGAACAGGTGGGCGAGGACGGGGTTGTTCCCGCCGCTGAGCACCATCATCAGGTCGTTGTCGACCAGCCCCGCCCCGTCGTCGGGGAACCAGTAGCGCAAGACGTCGACGGACTGGCCCTTGGGCAGGTAGTACTGCGCGTTGACGACGTCGCCGGACCACATCTGGCTGATCCCGAGCTGGCCTGCGGGCAGGTCGTTGTACATCGAGACCGTCACCCGGGGCTTGACCGCCTGGCTCAACGCGGTCAGGTTCTCCTGGATGGTGGCCAGGTCGTCGGGGTCGTCGCTGTTCACGTCGGTGACGCCGGCCCGGAGGCCCACCATCGCCATCGCGGTGTGCCAGTCGTCGATGATCCCGACCTTGCCGGCGTACGCCGGGTCCCACAGCGCGTCGTAGGGGTTGTCGAGTGCCGGCGACGTCATCGGGCACCTGGTCGTCTCGCCAGCCCACCCCGGTCGTGTAGACGCTGTAGGGCACGGAGTAGCGCGCCTCGCCGTCGTACCACGGGCTCTGGAAGGAGTCCCAGACGTTCCCGAGATTGCCGACGTAGCTGTGGTTGATCGGCCGCACCAGCTTGGCCGTCACGAGCCGGCCGATCTGGTCGTAGCTCGGGAAGTAGAGGTCGTAGGGAACCGCCTCGGTGCGGATCTTGGTGATCGCCTCGTCGGTGTCGTTGAAGGTCGAGATCTTCACCTCGACGCCGTACTGCTCCTCGAACGACTTGACCACGGCCGGCCCGATGTAGTCGGCGTAGTTGTAGAGCAGCAACGGCCCGGCCTCGGGCGGGAGCCCGTCGGCGATGGGCTGGTTGTCGTCGGAGATGTCCCAGGTGACCGGGTTGTCGGGCGAGGCGATCTCGATCGCGCCGCCGCCGCCGCTGGCGCTGCCGCCGCTGCCGGTCGGCGCGTCAGCGCAGGCCGCGAGCAGGGCGTTGAGGGTCGGCACCGAGATGCCGAGGAGCGCCGCGTTGCGGAGCAAGGTGCGCCGGTCGACGCCGCGTGCCGGCCAGGTCGAGGGCACGCCTCGACCTCGACGGGGACGTGGCCCCTGATGAGCAGCCAATCCGTGCCTCCCCACAGGTCCAGTGCGGCGTTCGGGTGTTGTCGGGCATGATCACCGTCACATAAACTGAATACTCAGTCAATCGCTCTCGACCAGCTCGACGACCGATTTCGAAGAAAGGCTATTCCCGTGACCTCCACCGTGGTGGTCGACCCGTCCTCAACCGACGTCGACGCCCTCATCGAGTCCGAGTCCCAGATCTTCGTCCAGCGCCAGCCACGCAGCACCGAGCTGATCGCCGAGGCCCGCTCCGTCCTGGCCGGCGGGGTGACCTCGAACTGGCAGATCGCCCAGCCCCAGGCCGTGTGGATGAGCCACGGCGACGGCTCCCGGGTCTGGGACGTCGACGGCAACGAGTACGTCGACATGCACGGCGGCTACGGCGCTCATGCGCGGGCCACGACCACCCGGCCCTGGTCGCGGCGGTCTCCGAGCGGGTCCGCCGGGCACCCACTTCGCCCAGCCGACCGAGGACGCCATCTGGGTCGCCGAGGAGCTCGCCCGCCGCTTCGGCCTGCCCCAGTGGCGCTTCGCCAACTCCGGCACCGAGGCCACGATGGACGCGATCCACCTGATGCGCGCCATCACCGGCCGCGACCTCGTCATCAAGGTCGAGGGCTGCTACCACGGCCACCACGACTCGGTGCAGGTCTCGGTGCTACCCAGCCCGAGGAGATCGGCCCCGCCGACGCGCCGCCACAACGTGCCCGGCAACAGCGGCATCCCCGGCCGATCGTCGACCTGATCGTCGTCGTGCCCTTCAACGACCTCGGCGCCGTCGAGCGGGCGCTCGACGCGCACCCCGGCCAGATCGCCGGCATGATCCTCGAGCCGGTGATGATGAACGCCGGCATCATCCCGCCCGACGACGGCTACCTCGAGGGCCTGAAGGAGCTGCTCCACGCGCACGACGCCTTGCTCACCTTCGACGAGGTGAAGACGGGCTTCACCGCCGGACCCGCCGGCGCCACCGGGCGCTACGGGGTCACGCCCGACATCGTCTGCCTGGCGAAGGCGATCGGCGGCGGCATCCCCGTCGCCGCGATCGGCGGCACCGCCGAGATCATGGAGCTCATCGCCGACGGCCACTACGAGCAGGTCGGCACGTTCAACGGCAACCCGCTGGCGATGGCCGCGGCCGCGGCCGACCTGGCCGAGGTCCTCGACGACGCCGGCTACGCCCACCTCGACGCCCTCGCCGCCCAGGCGCGCGCCGGCTTCGAGGCCCACATCGCCGCCAACGGGCTGCCCTGGCGGGTCGTCAGCGTCGGGGCCAAGGGCTGCGTCTGCTTCACGGCCGAGCCGGTGCGCAACTACCGCGACTTCCTCGCCGTCGACGACCGCTGGGGCCACTGCACTGGCTGCTGCAGCACAATGGCGGGGTGTTCCTGCCCCCGTGGGGCAAGGTCGAGCAGTGGCTGCTGTCGGTCCAGCACACCGAGGCCGACGTCGACCGCCTGATCGCCAACTTCGGCAAGCTGGCCGTCGTGGCCGGGGCCGCGCTCGCCACCCTCCCGTCCGGGGCCGGCGGAGCCGCCTGATGACGTCCACCGGGGGTGGGGCGCTGCGCCTGGTCTGGCTGGTCAAGTGGTTCGAGGACGTCATCGCCGTCGACGGCATCGACCTCGACCTCCCGGCCGGCGAGTTCTTCTCCCTGCTGGGCCCGTCGGGGTGCGGCAAGACGACCACCCTGCGGATGATCGCCGGCTTCGAGCGGCCCGACTCGGGCCAGATCCTGCTCGACGGCCGCGACATGGCCCGGACCCCGCCCCACAAGCGCAAGGTCAACACCGTCTTCCAGAGCTACGCCCTGTTCCCGTTCCTGACGGTCTCCGACAACGTCGCCTTCGGGCTGCGCTTCCAGGACTGCACGAAGGACGACGACGCCGCCGGGTCGGCGTCGCCCTCGAGCTGTCCCGCATCACCGAGCTCGGCAAGCGCCGCCCGGCCCAGCTGTCGGGCGGCCAGCAGCAGCGGGTCGCCCTGGCCCGCGCGCTGGTGCTGAACCCGCGCGTGCTGCTGCTGGACGAGCCGCTCGGGGCCCTGGACGCCAAGCTGCGCAAGGCCCTCCAGCTCGAGCTGCGCCAGCTGCAGCGCGAGTCGGCATCACCTTCGTCTACGTGACCCACGACCAGGAAGAGGCCCTGACGATGAGCGACCGCCTGGCGGTGATGGCCGGCGGCAAGGTCGAGCAGGTCGGCTCGCCGGAGGAGATCTACGCGCGACCCGCGACGGCCTACGTGGCCGGGTTCCTCGGCGTGGCCAACATCTTCGACGCCGACGGTCACGGAGGTCGCCGGCTCGACGGCCACGTGCACGGCCCTGGGCTGCCCGGGTGCACGCGGACGGCGACCGGCGACGTGCCTCGCGGCGCGGCCGCCATCGTCATCCGGCCCGAGCGGGTGCGATCGACTGGAGACCGCGCGCGAGCCGGCCGGCCACAACCGGGTCCCGGGCATGGTCGCGCGACGTCGTCTACCTGGGCGCGGCCACCCAGGTGCGGGTCCGGGTGGCCAACGGCGTCCTGCTCGTCCAGGTCCCGAACCAGGCCGGACCGCGGTCGTTCGCGGCGACGCCCGGTGAGCGGGTCGCCTGCTGGTTCTCCCGCGCCTCGGTGCAGATCCTGCGCCGCAGCGACGCGGTCGTCCCCCAGCTCGACGAGGAGGTCGAGCTCAGCCGCTGAGGGCCTCAGGCCTGCTTGCTCCGGCGGGCGCCGGCGGGGAGGCCGAGCCGCTGCTCGGCGTACTCCATGCGATGTCGTACGCGCACGTCGGAGGTGATCTCGGGGTCGTCCAGCGCCACCTGGGTGGACAGGGCGTCGAGCAGGATGGTCAAGGTCAGGGCGAAGGCGCGGGCGTCGGGCCGGCCGTGACGTCGCCGGCCTCCTGCCCTCGCGGACGACCCGCTCGGCCAGCTCGCGCCAGCGGCGGTCGAGGGCCTCGCGGGCCTCGCGGACCTCGGGGTGCCGCAGGGCGGTCGCCCACAGGTCGAGCCAGAGGACCCACGAGCCGCTCACCTCGCCGGGCAGCTCCGGGACGCACGACCACTCGGCCAGCATCTCGAGGCGGGTGCGGAAGTCGCCGACGTCGGCGAGCAGCCCCGTGGCGGCCTCGTAGAAGGCCTCCTCGGAGAACCGGCAGCGCCTCGACCAGCAGCAGGTCCTTGGTGCCGAAGTAGTAGATGACCAGGGCTGGGCTGGTGCCGGCCTGGTCGGCGACGTCCTTGATCCCGGTGTCGCAGAGGCCGTGCTCGGCGATCACCTCGGCCGGCGGCCTGGAGCATCTGCCGGCGTCGTGCGTCGTTGCCCTCGTCGCGGGCTCGGCTTCGGCCATGGCGTCGTATCCCGGGTCGTGCAGTATGGCCGTGCCGGCCTTTTGCGGCGACTTACCACATCTTAGACTGAACTGTCAGTCAAACGTAGCGTGACCGGAAGGGTGCTCATGGCCGCACCTGGGACGCGATCGTCATCGGGGGCGGCCACAACGGGCTGGTGGCCGGCGCCTACCTGGCCCGGGCCGGGGCTGCGCACGGTGGTCCTGGAGGCCAGGCCAAGATCGGCGGCGCGGCCGCCACCGACGCGCCCTGGCCCGAGGCGCCCGAGTCAGGTCACCCGGCTGTCGTACGTGATGAGCCTGATGCCGCCGCAGGATCATCCGCGACCTCGACCTGGAGCGGCACGGCTACAAGGTGTTCCCCATGGGCCCGGCCTACCAGGCCTGGCCGGAGGGCGGCTCGCTGACCATCTACGACGACGACGCGGCCGCAACCACGACGAGATCGCCCAGTTCTCCAAGAAGGACGCCGAGGCATGCCCCGCTGGGACGCCTGGCTGGAGGGCCTCGCCGACGTGCTGGGCCCGCTGCTCACCCGGATCCCGCCCAAGATCGGCTCCGCAAGCCCCCGGACCTCGCCGAGCTGCGCCGGCTGGCCTGGCGCTACCGGGGCCTCGACGTGCGCACCGTCGGCGACGTGACCCGGCTGATGACCATGAGCATCAGCGACCTGCTGGACGACTGGTTCGAGTCCGAGCAGGTCAAGGCGAGCCTGGCCGTCAACGGGGTGATCGGCACCTGGGCCGGGCCCGTACTCGCCGGGCACGGCCTACGTGATGGCCCACCACTCGATCGGCGACGTCGGCGACGGCCACCTGGGCAGCTGGGGCTTCCCCGAGGGCGGCATGGGGGCGGTCTCCGACGCCATCCAGCGCTCGGCCCGCGAGCTCGGGCGCGAGCGTGCGCACCGGCGCCCGGGTCGAGCGGGTGCTGATCTCCGGCGGCCGGGCCACCGGGGTGGTGCTGGCCGGCGGCGAGGAGCTCCGCGCCCCGGTGGTGGTCACCGCCTGCATCCCAGGACCACCTTCCTGGAGCAGGTCGACCGGGACCGAGCTGCCGACCGACTTCGTCGACCGACATCGAGCGCTGGAACACTCGCGCAGCGGCGTGGTCAAGATCAACCTGGCCCTCGCCGAGCTGCCCGACTTCACCGCCGACCCCGGCACCGAGGTCGGCGAGCACCACACCGGGTCGGTCGAGATGGCCCTGTCGGTGGGCTACATCGAGCAGGCGTTCCAGGACGCCAGCAGGGCCGGGCCGCGACCCGGCCGTTCTCGGACGGCTGCATCCCCACGGTGTTCGACAAGACCCTGGCCCCCGAGGGCATCCACATCATGTCGCTGTTCACCCAGTGGTCCCGCACGAGTGGTCCGAGGCGCCGCACACCGAGGAGCTGGAGGCCTACGCCGACCGGATGATCGACTGCTACGCCGAGCTGGCCCCCAACCTCAAGGGCGCGATCCTGCACCGCGACGTCGTCGGGCCCGCAGATGGAGCAGGAGTGGGGCCTGGTCGGGGGCAACATCTTCCACGGCGAGCTCTCGGTCGAGCAGCTGTTCCACATGCGCCCGGCCCCCGGGTACGCCGACTACCGCAGCCCGATCGCCGGGCTCTACCAGGCCAGCTCGGCCACCCACGGCGGCGGCGGGGTCTGCGGCATCCCCGGCTGGCAGGCCGCGCGGCGGTGCTGGCCGACAAGCGACCGGCGGAGCGGCTGCGGTCCGCTCGTGGGACGCAGGTCTTGAGCGAAGCGCTCGCCGGTGAGCAGCGCCGTCACGGCCCTGCTCGAGCCGCGGACCGTGGCCGTGGTCGGCGCCAGCAGCCGGCCCGGCAGCCTCGGGCGACCGGCTGGTCGGCGAGTGCTCCGGTCGCCCGGCGCCCAGGGTGTGGCTGGTCAACCCCCGCTACAGGGAGGTCGCCGGGCGACCCTGCCTCCCGACCTGCCGCCGTCGCCGAGGCCGCTCGACCTGGTGCTGCTCGGCGTCGCGACCAGCGGCTCGTGGAGCAGCTGACGCGGCGGCCGCGGCCGGCGCCCGGGGGCGGTCATCTTCGGCAGCGCCGCACGCCGACGGCGTACGCGAGAGCTGCTGGCGCATCGCCCGCGGGGCCGGGATGGCGCTGTGCGGCGCCGGCTGCATGGGGTTCTTCAACGTCGCCACAGCTTGCGCGCATGGGCTACACCGAGCGCCCGACCTGCCCGCCGGGCCGGTGGCGGTGGTCACCCACTCCGGGTCGGTGTTCTCGGCCCTGCTCCACACCCGGCCGCGGCTGGGCTTCGACCTGGCCGTCTCGTCCGGCAAGGAGCTGGTCACGACGCCGCCGCCTACGTCGAGCACGTGGTCGAGCCGCCGACACCCGGGTGCTCGGCCTGGTGCTGGAGACCGTGCGCGACGGCCCGCGGCTGCGCGCCGGGCTCCGCGCGGCGCGCGGAGGCCGGCATCGAGGTCGTCCTGCTGCCCGTCGGCGGCTCCCCGCTCGGCTCGTCGCTGGTGGCCGCGCACTCGGGCGCCGTGGCCGGCGAGTCCGGCGTCCTGGGAGGCGCTGGCCGACGACGTCGCCGCCCACCTGGTCGGCGACCTCGCCGAGCTCGGCGACACCTTGGCCGTGCTCTCCTCCCGTCGTCGACCGGTCGCGGGTCGCGGCATCGCGACGGTGCACGACTCCGGCGCCGAGCGCAGCCTGGTGGCCGACCTCGCGGACTCCCTCGGCGTGCCGTTCGCGCCCCTCTCGGCCGCGACGTGCGCGGCCCTGGCCGCACGTCTCGACGAGGGACTCGAGCCCGGCAACCCGCTCGACGTGTGGGGCGGCGGCTCCGACACCCGCGCGCTGTTCGGTGACTGCCTCGCCGCCATCGCCGCCGACCCGGCCGTCGGCGTCACCGCGCTGGCGGTCGACCTGGTGCCGGAGTACGACGGCGACATCTCCTACCCGGACGCCGTCGAGGACGTCGTGACCGCGACCGACGCGCCGGTGGTCGTGCTCACCGGCCTGCCCGGCGCCGTCGACGACGCCGCCGCCGAACGGCTCCGGCTCCTCGGCGTGCCCGTCCTCGAGGGCTTCCGCTCCGGGCTGCTGGCGCTCCGCCACCTGCTCGACAGCGCCTCCCGACCCGCGCCCGACGAGCTCGACCTCGCCGTCGACGTCGAGCGCCAGGCTCGCTGGCGAGGCCGGCTGCGCGATGCCCGAGCGCTGTCCGCGAGTGAGCTCGGCAGCCTGCTCGCCGACTACGGCATCCCCGCCCCCGAGGTGCGCGACGCCACCTCCCTCGCCGAGGTGGTCGCCGCCGCCGACGAGGTCGGCTGGCCCATCGTCCTCAAGACCGCCGCACCGGGCATCGAGCACCGCTCCGACGTCGGCGGGGTCGTCGTCGGGATCGCCGACGAGCACGCCGCCTCCGGCGGCGTACGCCGACCTCGCGGCGCGACTCGGCCCCGACGTGACCGTCCACCAGCAGGTGCCCGCCGGCGTGGAGATCGCCGTGGGCATCGTGCGCGACGGCGCGCTCGGCCCGATGGTCGTGGTCGCCGCCGGGGGCGTCCTGGTCGAGCTGCTCGTCGACCGCGTGGTCGGCCTGCCACCGCTGACCACCGCGGGAGCGCGTCGACTGCTGGGCCGGCTGCGGCTGCGGCCGCTCCTCGACGGGTGGCGCGGCGGCCCGCCGGCCGACGTCGACCGCGCTCGCCGACGTGGTCGTCGCGGTCTCCCGGCTGGCCCACGAGCTGGCCGACGAGATCGGCGCGCTCGACCTGAACCCCGTCGTGGTCACCCCCCGGGGCGCCGTCGCCGTGGACGCCCTCGTCGTCGCCAGCAGGCCCGACGAACCCGAGGCACCAGCTGACCAGGAGGACACCGCATGGACGGCCTGAGCGAGACCGATCTCGAGATCCGGCGGCGGGCCCGGGCGTTCGTCGACACGTTGATCCCCTACGAGGTCGAGACCGAGCTGGCCGGCGGCATACTCGCGCCCGAGCTGGTCAAGGAGCACCACGCGGAGGCCCTGCGGCGTGGTCTCTACGCGACCAACATGCCGCCGTCGGTCGGCGGCCCCGGCTTCACGGCTCTGCAGCAGGTGCTGGTGCAGGAGCAGGTCGGCCGCGTGACCAACGGCCTCGCGTGGTGCCTCCACACCCCGCCGCAGTGGTGGGTCGAGGTCGCCAGCGAGGAGCAGCTGGAGCGGTGGCTGCGCCCGGCCGTGCGGGGCGAGCGGCACGAGTGCTACGCCATCACCGAGGAGCTGGCCGGCAGCGACGTCAGCGCCCTCGCGGCGACGGCGCGCCGCGAGGGCGACGTCTACGTGGTCAACGGCGTGAAGTGGCACGTCACCTCCTACAACGTGGCCGACTACTGCTTCGTGCAGGCCGTGCTCTCGGGCGGGCCCAACGCCGGCGAGCACGTGCTGCTGGTCGTCGACCTGCCGTCTCCCGGCATCGAGGTGGTGCGCACGCCGGCGTACACCCACCACATCGCCGACGAGCACCCGATCGTCTCGTTCACCGACGTCCGGATCCCGGCGTCGCAGCTGATCGGCGGCGAGGGCGAGGGGATGACCTTCGCGCACGAGTGGTTCCGCTTCGAGCGGGTCATGGTCGCCGCCCGCTGCGTCGGCGCGTCCGCGCGGCTCGTGGAGGAGATGACCGCGTTCGCCGGCTCGCGCATCGTGAGCGGCAGGCCTCTCGGCGAGCACCAGCTGGTCACGGGCATGCTGGCGGACTCCGCCACCGAGCTGTTCGCGGCCCGCGCGGCGCTGTACGAGGTGGCTCGTGCGATCGACGCCGGAGTCGACCGCAAGGTGCTGCATGCGCGCGCCTCGATGGTGAAGCTGCTCTGCTCCGAGACCGCCGGCCGAATCGCCGACCGCGCCGTGCAGGTCTTCGGCGGACGTGGCTACATGCGCGAGAACGTCGCCGAGCGGATGTTCCGCGAGCTGCGCGTCGAGCGCATCTGGGAGGGCGCCTCCGAGCTCCAGCGCGTCATCGTCGGGCAGCAGCTCCTCAAGCGCGGCCCTGCCGCCATCCTCGGCGACTCCTGAGGCCGCGCGGTCCGCGGTGTCCTTGCTGCTGTCGGCGCAGCCACCCCCGGTCCGTCACGTGGTCGAGCGCGACCTGACAGGCGAGGAGGGACGCAGTCAGGCGTCGAAGTCGACGGTGACGGCGTCGGAGACGGCGTACGACTGACAGGTGAGGACGAAGCCGGCGTCGACCTCGGCGGCCTCGAGGGCGTAGTTGCGGCGCATGTCGACCTCACCGTCGGTGACCCTGGCCCGGCAGGTGCCGCACACGCCGCCCTTGCAGGCGAACGGCAGGTCGGAGCGCGCGGCCTGGGCGGCGTCGAGGATCGACTGGTTGCGCGGCATCGGCACGGTCGCGGACAGCCCGTCGAGGACCACGGTCACCTCGCTGGTCTCCCCCTCGATCGCCGGGTCCTCACGGTGCAGCTCGGGCGGCGGCTCGTCGACGTAGAACAGCTCGAAGTGGATCCGGTCCGACGCGATGCCGAGATCGGCGAGGACGGCGCGCGCATCGTTGATCATCGCGAACGGGCCGCACAGCCAGACGTGGTCGATGGTCTCGGCGGGGGCGAGCAGGTCGACGAGGCGGCGGATCCGGTCGGCGTCCAGCCGGCCCGAGAACAGCTCGACGTCGCGCGGCTCGCGGCTGAGCACGTGCACGAGCTGGAGACGCGGGCCGTAGCGGTTCTTCAGGTCACCGAGGTCCTCGGCGAACATCACCGAGCCGGTGGTGCGGTTGCCGTAGAGCAGCGTCACGTGCGCGTCGGGATGCCGCAGGACGGTGCCCGCGACCGAGATCATCGGGGTGATGCCGGAGCCCGCAGCGATGCAGAGGTGCCGCCCACCCATGGTCTCGTCGGCCGAGAACGTGCCGGTCGGCGTCCCGACGTCGACGCGGTCGCCGACCCGCACCTCCTCCACGAACCACCGTGAGAACGTGCCCTCCGGGATCGCTCGTACGCCGATGCGGGGACGAGCACCTGCCGGAGCGCAGATGGAGTAGGACCGCCGCTGCTCGACCCCGTCGACGATCCGGCGGACCGTCAGCGACTGACCGGCGCGGAATGCGTAGGCGTCCACGAGGTCGGGTGGCACGTCGAAGGTCACCGCGACGGAGTCGTCGGTGAGCCGCTCGACGTCGGCCACCACGAGCTCGTGGAAGACCGGCGTCGCCCGCGGCGGCGCGACGGGAGCGAGCGTCATCAGATCTCCTTGACGTGCTCGAACGGCTCGAGGCAGGCCGTGCAGCGATAGAGCGCCTTGCACGAGGTCGCGCCGAACTCCGAGGTCAGCTCGACCTCGGCCGAGCCGCACCGCGGGCAGGCGATCGCGCGCCGGGTCGGCAGCAGGTTGATCGCGACCGGTCCCCCGACCGGGGCAGGACCGGGCGCGGAGATGCCGTGCTCGACCAGCTTGCGCCGGCCGGCGTCGCTGATCCAGTCGCTCGACCAGGCCGGCGCCAGCTCGACACGCACCCGCACGTCGGCGTACCCGGCGTCGGTCAGCCGCCGCACCAGGTCGTCGCGCATGGTCGCCATCGCCGGGCAGCCGGAGTACGTCGGGGTGATGGCCACGTCGACGACCCCGTCGCGCTCGTCGACCGACCGCAGCACGCCGAGATCCTCGAGCGTGAGCATGGGCATCTCGGGGTCGGTGACCGTCGCGGCGACGTCGTAGGCCGTGCTCGTCATGACGCTCACCAGCGGCCCTCCGGGTGCGCCCGGGCAACGACCTGCATCTCGGCGAGCAGCCGGCTCAGCTCCTCGGTGTGCAGCCCGTCGCGTCCGGTGCGGCCCTGCACGCCGGCGAGAGCTCCGCGCTCGGGGCGGTCGACGCCGCTGGTGCTGAGGACCTGCTCGATCACGACGTCGACCTCGGCGACGACCGTCGTCGGGTCGACGCCGACGCCACCGTCGGCCAGTCTCGTCGCGATCGCGTGGGGAGCCAGCAGCTCGGGATAGAGCGGCCAGAGCCCGTCGAGGGCGGCCAGCAGTCGGCGCCGCGACTCGTCTGTGCCCTGCGCGAGGGTCAGGAACCAACGACCGGCGTAGTCGCGGTGGTAGGCCAGCTCCTTCACACCCTTGGCCGCCACCGCGGCGAGCACGTGGTCGCGGCTGTGCGTCAGCTGCTGGAACACCGCCAGCCGCGCCGTGGCGAACAGCAGCACCCTCGTGATCGCCTCGGCGAAGTCGCCGTTGGCGACCTCGGCCATCCGCACGTTGCGGAAGTCGCCGGCCTCCCGGAAGAACGCCAGCCTGTCCTCGTCCGGAACCGGCGACCTCTCACCCGATCGGGACGGAGGCAGCGCGGGAACGCACGACGGGTCGGCGGCAGCCGCGCGGGCCAGCAGCAGTCGCGCCTGACCGAGCAGGTCGAGCGCGATGTTGGCCAGGGCGATGTCGTCCTCGAGGTCGGGGGCCCGGCTGCACCACTCCGAGAGCCGGTGCGACAGGACGAGGGCGTCGTCGCCGAGCATCAGGCAGTACGCCGCAAGATCGGCCCCGTCGACGCCGTCGGGCAGCGTCGTGTCGACGCCGGCCAGCGGGTCCTCGAAGTCGGTGCCGAAGGCCCAGTGCGACGGGTCGCCGCCGAGCAGGCCGTCGTAGACGCTGCCGTGCGCCTCGTTGGGGTCAGGAGTGGAGTGGCTCATGTCTCTTCTCGGGCCTACATGTGCGGGACGTTGTCGGGGATCTCGTAGAACGTCGGGTGCCGGTAGACCTTGTCGCCGCTCGGGTCGAACAGCGGGTCCTTCTCGTCCGGGACTCGACGCCGTGATCGCATCGGCGCGGACCACCCAGATGCTGACACCCTCGTTGCGGCGGGTGTAGACGTCGCGCGCATGCCGGACGGCCATCGCGTCGTCAGCCGCGTGCAGGGACCCGACGTGCACGTGGTTGAGGCCACGCTTGCCGCGCACGAACACCTCGTAGAGGGGCCACTCGCGCTCGGCGTTCATGCCTCGCCTCCGGCAGCCGTCCGCGCGGCGAACGCGGTAGCCGCATCGCGGACCCAGGCGCCGTCCTCGTGGGCGGCGCGTCGGTGCGCGATGCGTTGGGCGCTGCACGGGCCGTTGCCCTTGACCACCTGCATGAACTCGTCCCAGTCGGGCTGTCCGAAGTCGTGGTGGCCGCGCTCGGCGTTCCATCGCAGGTCCGGGTCGGGCAGCGTCACGCCGAGGGCCTCGGCCTGCGGCATCGTCATGTCCACGAACCGCTGGCGCAGGTCGTCGTTGGTGTTGCGCTTGATGCCCCAGGCCATCGACTGGGCGGTGTTGGGCGAGTCGGCGTCGGGCGGGCCGAACATCATCAGCGACGGCCACCAGAAGCGGTCGACCGACTCCTGCACCATCGCCCGCTGCTCGTCGGTGCCGCGCATCATCGTCATCAGGAGCTCGTAGCCCTGCCGCTGATGGAAGGACTCCTCCTTGCAGATCCGGATCATCGCCCGTCCGTACGGCCCGAACGAGGTGCGGCACAGCGGCACCTGGTTGCAGATGGCGGCGCCGTCGACGAGCCAGCCGATCGTGCCGACGTCGGCGTACGACAGCGTGGGGTAGTTGAAGATCGAGGAGTACTTCTGCCGCCCCTCGATGAGCATGCGGGTCAGCTCGCCGCGGGAGACGCCGAGGGTCTCGCAGGCGGAGTAGAGGTAGAGCCCGTGGCCGGCCTCGTCCTGCACCTTCGCCAGCAGGATCGCCTTGCGTCGCAGCGACGGAGCCCGGGTGATCCAGTTGCCCTCGGGCTGCATGCCGATGATCTCGGAGTGGGCGTGCTGGGCGATCTGGCGCACGAGGGTCTTGCGATAGCCCTCCGGCATCCAGTCACGCGGCTCGATCCGGTCGCCGGCCTCGACGGTGGCGTCGAAGTCGGCCTGCAGGATCGACTCCTTCACGGCCTCGCTCGTCATCGCTGCCTCCTCGCCCGTCCTCTTGGAACCCAGTCTCCGCACCTTGCCACAGGCTCAATTACTGACCGATCGGTCGGGAATAGTGTGACACGCGCGTCGGGCACCGGCAAACGGCCACGAGGAGCTGCGGTCAGCCGACGCGCTCGACGCGCGAGACCCCCGGGCGCCGCGTCAGGCGCTCGGGGGTCCCGGCCTCGGGACTACGGGGCGGTCAGCCGCGCAGCCCGTTCATGTTCGCCGCGCTGATCGCCGTGAAGCGCAGCGAGCGGCCCGGGTCGGCGGACCCACCGGGAGCGTTGTCCTGCTCGTAGTTGGGGTTGTGGAACCCCTTCGCGCCCTGCTGGCGGAAGAAGGTCCGGTAGTCGATGTCGGCCGTCGGGTCGCCGAACGGCACCATCTGTAGCCGTTGCCGACGCCGACGGGCTCGGCCGTCCGGTCGCCGTCCTTGGCGTGGTAGAGCGGATAGCGCTTGGTCTGCTGGGCGACCGTCGCCAGCGGGTCGAAGATGTCCTCGACGCGGCTGCCGTTCTCGTCGTAGCGCCAGCGGAACCGGTGCTGGGCCACGTGCGCCCAGTAGATGTCCATCTCCACCACGACCAGCCCGGGGTCGGTGACGTCGAGGTAGTGCTGCATCAGCCGCTTGCCCGACTCCGCCCGCACCTGGGTCGGGGCGATCGGCGCCCCGGTGGCGCGGTCCTGCGTCACGGTGACCAGCGGCCCGTCCTGGCAGGAAGTGGTAGGCCTCGGCGTGGTTGTGGGTGTACATCTGGATGCCCCACTGACGGGTGATCAGGTTGAGCGCCTCCCACTTCTCCCCCGCGATCGTCCACGACTCGATGTTGCGGTCCGAGGCGTTGCGCGGGTCGCTGCCGGTGCCCATGAACGGCATGCCGAGGATCGAGGCGAACTCGAGCTCGGTCTGCAGCCGGGTGTAGTCGGCGTCGGTCATGGTGCCGCCGGGACTGTTCGGGCCGTACCAGGTGTTCGGGATGTTGCCGTGGTTGCCGATCGCCTCGAGCCCGTTGTCGTCGAGGAGGCCGCGCAGCTCGTGCGCATAGGCGAGGTACGCCGCCCGCCGCCCGCGTTGCCGTCCGGCGGGTAGGCCGCGGTGCCGCCCGGGTTGGCGGCGTTCTGCCCGTAGCCGGCGAACTCGACCTGGTTGATGCCGACCGCGGCGAAGTACTCGAACAGCTCCTTCCACCCGCCCGGCAGCGGCACGAGCGGCCCGAGGTCCGTGCGGGTCGTTGGGGAAGTCGGCGCCGCCGAGGTAGCCCATCGTCGGCGAGCCGGTCGCGATGCCGAGGCGGCCGGGCACGTCGCGCTGGGTGTAGGTGATGGTGCCGACGCGGGGCGGCGGGATGAGCCGGCCGTTCGGCCCTCCGCCGGGCGCGGCGGTAGCGGTGGCGGACGCCGAACGGGGAGAGAGCGACCGCGGCGGCGCCGCAGGCCCCGAGCCCGAGGAGCCGGCGGCGGTTCAGGGAGGCGACTGGTCAGAGAGCGAGCATTCATGGGGGGTACCTCCTCGTGCGAGGCCGGCGAGGCCGCGCACAGTCGACCGAATTGGCCGTGCCCGCATCACGGTCGAGAGTGAGACGGCACGTTACCCACGGACGTGAAGCCGCGCGGGAAGATCTTTCGCCGACAAATCTCGAAAGTTGAGCGAGGTGGACACGTCGGGTTCAACCGAACACATCTCGACCGGCAGCTGCCGGAGGGCCAGAAGGGCATGGAGAGACCCGGCGACGCATCACTCATGCGGGGAGTGAAGCCTCGCGGGCCGATGCTGCGAACCGTAACCGCGGTCACACGTCGAATGGAAGATTCTTTCGCAACAAGTTGCGGAATTCTCGCCATGGCCGAGATCGTTTCACGGTACCCTGGTCGCGTGCGCAGGATGCCGCGCCATGGTGCACATCCTGTCCGGCCGGGCCGAGACGCCGACCCAGTCGCGGATCCTGACGATGTGCGTGACGAGGGACCGCTCGACCGCGTCGAGCTCGCAGCCGGCTCGGGCGTCTCCGGACCACGGTCGCGGCCGAGGCGGGGCGGCTGGTCGAGCTGGGCCTCGCAGCCGACGGTGGTCCGGCGGCCTCGCGGGGAGGTCGGCGTTCGACGCTCGTCGACCTCGATCCGCGCTGCGCTTCGTGGGCATCCAGCTCGGCGCGACCTCGCTCCGGGTGGCGGTCACCGATGGCCGGCTCGGCGTCCTGCGCCGGTCGACGTCACCAGCATCGAGATCCGCCGGGGCCCCGAGGCCGTTCTCGCCGAGGCGCTCGACCTCACCCGCAAGCTGCTGGCCGAGGAGGGTGTCGACCGTCCTGCCGGTGTGGGCATCGGGGTACCCGGGCCGGTCGACTTCCACGGCGGCGTACCCGTCTCCCCTCCGCTGATGCCGGGCTGGGACGGCTACCCGGTGCGCGACGCGCTCTCCCGCGAGCTCGGCGCGCCGGTGCTGCTCGACAACGACGTGAACGTGATGGCCCTGGGCGAGCAGCAGGCGGGCGTCGCGCGGCGTGCCCACGACTACCTCTTCGTCAAGATCGGCACCGGGATCGGCTGCGGGATCATGGTCGGTGGCCACCTCTACCGAGGTGCCGACGGATCGGCCGGTGACATCGGCCATATCCGCGCCGAGGCGGGCGGACCGGTCTGCGCGTGCGGCAACCAGGGCTGCCTGGAGGCGTTCTTCGGCGGCGCTGCTCTCGCCCGCGACGCGACGGCGGCCGCGCTGTCCGGGCGGTCGTCGGTGCTCGCGGAGCTGCTCGAGGACGGCACGGTGTCGCTGAGCGCCGCCCACGTCGGAGAGGCGCTCGGGCTCGGCGACGCCGTCGCCCTCCAGCTCACCCGCGACGGCGGCCGTCGCGTCGGGTCGGTGCTGGCCGGCCTGGTGTCCTTCTTCAACCCGGGCCTGATCGTCATCGGCGGCGGCGTGGCCGGGCTGGGCCACACCCTGCTCGCCGAGATCCGCAGCACCATCTACCGCCGGTCGCTCCCCCTCGCGACGGGCAAGCTCCCCGTCGTCCTCAGCGAGCTCGGCGCCGACTCCGGCGTGGTCGGGGCGGCCCGCCTGGTCAGCGACGCGGTGTATGCCGTCGCCTGACGCCGATGCCTCTGGCGCGCTGCCTGGCCGAGAGGCGATGCTGGCCCTGAGCCGACCAAAGGAGATCCCATGCTGTTCCACATCGAGCAGGTGCACGGCCCCGAGGACTGCCCCTACGGCCACGGCGGGTCCCGCTCCCTGCACGACGCGTCGGTGAGCGGCGTCGAGGTCAAGGCGATCTACGGCGCCTTCATGGAGCACACGGTCTACCTCGTCGTCGAGGCCGACGACATCGACCGGCTCAACCAGTTCCTCCTGCCGGGCATGAAGGTGTGCACGACGAGCATCACACCGGTCAGCGACCACGCCCTCCCGACCTTCGACGGCTGAGCCGGGCCACCGGGCACATGCCGCCCCAGGGTTTCCTGACCGATCGGTAGGCTCGGGTGCGTCCCGATCGAGAAGGAGATCGCACGTGTCCGCCCTGCTCCAGAGCTATGCCGCCGGCCGTTGGTTCACCGCAACCGACGAGGGAAGCCCTCTGCTCGACGCCGCCACGGGCGACGAGGTCGCGCGGATCAGCGCCAAGGGGCTCGACCTCGGAGAGATGACGACGTACGCCCGTCAGGTCGGCGGACCCGCCGCTGCGCGCGCTGACCTTCCACGAGCGGGCCATGATCCTCAAGGAGCTCGGCAAGCACCTGACGTCCCTGAAGGACGAGTTCCACGCCCTCTCGCTGCGCACCGGCGCGACCGCCCGCGACGGGATGGTCGACATCGAGGGCGGCATCGGCACCGTCTTCGGCGTCGCCAGCAAGGGCACCCGCGAGCTGCCCAACGACACGGTGTTCCTCGATGGCGGGCTCGAGCGGCTCGGCCGTGAGGGCACCTTCGTCGGCCAGCACGTGTGGACGTCGCGACCCGGTGTCGCCGTCCAGATCAACGCGTTCAACTTCCCCGTCTGGGGGATGCTGGAGAAGCTCGCCCCGGCGTTCATCGCCGGCGTGCCGAGCATCGTCAAGCCGGCCAGCCAGACGGCGTACCTCACCGAGCTCGTCGTCCGCCGCATCATCGAGTCGGGGCTGCTGCCCGAGGGCACCCTGCAGCTGCTGGCAGGCTCGGCGGGCGGCCTGCTCGACGAGCTGACCGTCCAGGACTCCGTGGCGTTCACAGGTTCGGCCCACACGGCCGGGCTGCTGCGCACCCACACCAACGTGCTGCACGGCGGCGTCCGGCTCGACGTCGAGGCCGACTCGCTCAACTGCTCCGTGCTCGGTCCCGACGTCTCCGCCGACGACCCCGAGCTCGACCTCTTCGTCAAGGCCGTCGTCGCCGAGATGACCGTGAAGGCCGGGCAGAAGTGCACCGCGATCCGCCGCGCGATCGTGCCGGCCGCGATGGCCGACACCGTTGTCGACGCGATCACCGCACGGCTCGCGTCGATGCCGGTCGGCAACCCCGCTCACCCCGACACCCGCGTCGGCGCCCTCGCCTCCCTCGACCAGCGCGAGGAGGTGCGCAAGGCGATCCAGTCGCTGCGTGCCTCGGCGGAGATCGTGTACGGCGATCCCGATCGCGTCGAGGTCCTCGACGGCGACGCCGAGCGCGGCGCGTTCCTCTCCCCCGTCCTCCTGCGCGCCGCCAAGGGTGCGGTCGAGCCCCACGACGTCGAGCCGTTCGGCCCCGTCAGCACCGTGCTGACCTACGACTCCGTCGACGAGGCCGTCGCGCTCGCCGCGCGCGGCAAGGGCAGCCTGGTCGCCTCCGTCGTCACCCACGACCCCGCCGTGGCCCGCGAGATCGTGCTGGGCCTGGCGCCCTGGCACGGCCGCGTCCTGGTGCTCGACCGCGACGACGCGAAGGAGTCGACCGGTCACGGATCTCCCCTCCCGATGCTCGTGCACGGCGGGCCCGGCCGCGCCGGCGGCAGCGAGGAGCTCGGCGGAGTCCGCGGCATCGTCCACCACATGCAGCGCACCGCCCTCCAGGCGTCTCCCGACCTGATGACGGCCATCACCGGCCGGTGGACCACCGGGTCGCAGCGCCGCGTCGAGGACGTGCACCCCTTCCGCAAGAGTCTGGCCGAGCTGCGCGTCGGCGACACCATCGCGTCGGCGTCGCGGCGGGTGACGATCGAGGACATCGACCACTTCGCGGAGTTCACCGGCGACACCTTCTACGCCCACACCGACCCCGAGGCGGCCGCCGCCAACCCGCTCTTCGGCGGCATCGTCGCGCACGGCTACCTCGTCGTGTCGCTCGCCGCCGGCCTGTTCGTCGACCCCGACCCGGGCCCGGTGCTCGCCAACTTCGGCGTCGACAACCTGCGCTTCCTCACCCCCGTCAAGGTCGACGACGAGATCGCCGTGCAGCTGACGGTCAAGCAGATCACTCCGCGCAGCAACGCCGACTACGGCGAGGTCCGCTGGGACGCCACCGTCACCAACGCCGACGGCGATCCCGTGGCGACGTACGACGTGCTCACGCTGGTCGCCAAGACCTGGCCCCCGACCTGACTCACCTAAAGGGGCGTCAGGCGGAACCAGCGGTAGCCGTAGCCCTCCAGCGCGAGCGTCGTCCGCCCGTGGGCGTCGAGCTCCTCGGACCCGGGCGTCAGCACGTCGTCCAGGACGTGGCCCTGGACGCCCGACGGGGCGTCCGGCAGCGGCACGGCCAGCTCGACCGCGACCGGATCGGCCGACAGGTTGTGGACCGCGACCACTGTCGAGCCCTCCCAGGTGCAGGCGTGGGCGAGCACCGACCGGGCGGGCTGGCGCAGCTCGACGAACTCTCCCCAGCCCAGCTCGGGGCACTCCCGGTAGACCCGGATCAGTCGCTGCAGGAAGGCCCACAGCGAGTCGGGGTCGCGCTTCTGGTCACGGGCGTTGACGTGCGCAGGGCCGTAGCCGTCCGGCACGAGGCGCTGGACGAGACGGCCAGGCGTCGCGTCGGAGAACCCCCCGTTGCGGCCAGGGTCCCACTGCATCGGCGTGCGCACCGCCATCCGGCCCTCGGCGGCGAGGTCCTCCCCCATGCCGATCTCCTCGCCGTAGTACAGCGTGGGGGTGCCGGGGAGCGAGAAGAGCAGGCTGTACGCCATCCGGATGCGCCGCGGGTCTCCGCCGAGCATGGGCGGGACCCGCCGCTTGAGCCCGCGACCGTAGACCTGCATCGCCGGCTCCGGACCGAACGCCGCGAAGACCTCCTGGCGCTCCTCGTCGGTGAGCTTGTCGAGGGTGAGCTCGTCGTGGTTGCGCAGGAACGTCGCCCACTGGGCGTCGGGGTGGATCCCGCCACGGCCGCGGAGGGCCTTCGCGAGGGGCCGGGCGTCCTGGCGGGCCATCGAGAGGTACACCGCCTGCATGGTGATGAAGTCGAACTGCATCTGCAGCTCGTCGCCGGCCGGCCCGCCGAAGTAGCGCCGCTGCTCCGGCCGGGGCAGGTTGACCTCTCCCAGCAGCATCCCGTCGCCCCGACGGCGACCGAGGAAGGCGCGCAATGCCTTGAGGTACTCGTGCGGATCGCCGGGTACGTCATCGCGCGCGGTGTCGATGTCCTGCACCAGGAACGGCACCGCGTCGACCCGGAATCCGGCGAGCCCCACCTGCAGCCAGAAGCCGATCGACTTTGGCGATCTCGTCGCGGACCGCCGGGTTCGCGAAGTTGAGGTCCGGCTGGTGGGAGTAGAAGTGGTGGAGGTACCACTCGCCGGTCGCGTCGTCCTTGCTCCAGATGCTCTTCTCCTTGTCGGGGAAGACGACCTGGTCGGAGGTGTCGGGCGGCGGGTCGGCCCGCCAGACGTAGTAGTCGCGGTAGCGGTTGGTCGTGCTGCGTCGCGCCGCCTTGAACCACGGGTGCCTGTCGGAGGTGTGGTTGACCACCAGGTCGGCGATCACGCGGATGCCGCGGTCGCCCGCCGTTCGGATCAGCTCGACCAGGTCGCCGTGGGTGCCGAGCCGTGGGTCGACGCCGAAGAGGTCAGTGACGTCGTACCCGTCGTCGCGGTCGGGCGTCGGGTAGAACGGCATCAGCCACAGGCAGGTGATCCCGAGCTCGGCGAGGTAGTCGATGCGACTGGTCAGCCCCGCGAAGTCGCCGATCCCGTCGCCGTCGGAGTCCTGGAACGTCTCGACGTCCACGCAGTAGATCACCGCGTCCTTCCACCAGACGTCGCTGGTGTTGGCCATCCTGCTCATCGCTGCCCTCCTGTCAGGCCTGGGAGCACGTGCTCGCCGAATGCGTCGATGAACGCCGCCTGGTCCTGTCCGACGTGGTGGAGGTAGATGTCGTCGAAGCCGAGGTCGGCGTACTCCTCGATCCAGGCGCGGTGCTCCGCGAGGTCCGCCGACACCCGGACGGGCGTTCGTACGGCGTCGGGCCGGACCTGCGCGGCGAGGGCGTCGAAGGCCTCGACGGTCGCGGTGTCCCAGGGCACCGGTGGCCCGAACACGTTGGCCGCCCACTGGTCGTGGGCGATCGCCAGCGCCTCGGCGTCGGTCGGGGCCCAGGAGAGATGGAGCTGGAGCGACACCGCGCCGCGGCCGCCGGCCCCTCGGTAGGCGTCGATCACCTTCCGGAGTGTCTCGGGTGGCTGGTTGACCGTGACGAGACCGTCGGCCCAGACGGCGACGCGGGCAGCACTCTCGGCCGACACCGCCGGGCCGATGAGCAGGGGCACCGGGTCGGCGCGCTCCCACACCTTCGCCCGGTCGACCGTGACGAGGCCGTCGTGGGTGACCTCCTCGCCGGCCAGCAGCGCCCGGATCACCGTGACGCACTCCTCGAGCCGGCGCGTGCGCGTCTCCTTGTCCGGCCAGGGCTGGCCGGTGATGTGCTCGTTGGACGCCTCGCCGCTCCCGAGCGCGACCCAGAAGCGGCCTGGGAACATCACGCCCAGGGTGGCGATCTTCTGGGCGTGCACAGCCGGGTGGTAGCGCGCGCCCGGTGCACTGACGCAGCCGAGCTCGAGCCCGGTCGTGGCGAGCGCAGCGCCGAGCCAGGACCACGTGTAACCGCTGTGACCCTGGCTGGTGGTCCACGGCGAGAAGTGGTCGGAGCACATCGCCATCTCGAATCCCGCCACCTCCGCGTGCTGGACGTCGGCGAGCAGTCGGCGTGGGTCGATCTGCTCGTGAGAGGCGTGGAATCCGATCCGGGACATCGCTCCAGCCAACCGGGGTGGCGGGCCGGGCACCACACCCTCGGGTGCGGAGCGCGCGGGGCACCCGACTAGCGCGGTGCTGTTGCCGCTTAGCACCCCGCCGGCCACCCCCTAACCGACCACAGCACCGCACCAGTCGGTCACCACGCGCCCACCTCACACCCCGAGCGCGAGGAACGCCGCGGCGGTGGCGACGCGGGTGGGGTCGCCGGCGGCGGCCGAGCGGGCGGTGTGCAGCGCTGTCGCGAGATCGGCGCCGGCGTCCAGAGCCGCGTGTACGTCGACCATCACGTCGACCGTCGCCTCGTCGTTGACGACGGCGACGCTGGCAACGACGCCGGCGGTGCCGATCGCCAGCAGCGCCGACACCAGGCCCAGCAGCTCGCCCGCGCCGACCGGGGCCAGCACGCCGGAGTCGCAGGCCGACAGCACGACCCGGTGCGGCGCCCGGTCGAGGCGCTCGAAGTCGTGGACGGCGAGCGGTCCGTCGGCGAGGTCGAGGGAGGAGAAGAGCGGCGAGTCGGCGCGGAAGTGGCCGTGCGCGGCGAGGTGCGCGATCCCGGCCCCGTCGAGGGCCTCCATCGCGTCGTCGACGGTCGCGGCGCCGTCGCGCAGCACGATCGCGTCGGCGTGCCGCGGCGCGACCACCGCGATCTCGGCGCCTCCCGTGGTCAGGCCCGGCCCCGACACGAACACCCGCCGGTCCGACACCGACGCCCGCTCCCGGGCGCGCAGCCAGAGCGCCGCCGAAGGCACGACCGAGTGCGGGACGTCGGCGAGCGCCGGCAACAACCCCCACGGCACCCCGTGCAGCCGGCTGGTCGGTGACACCACGACCGGCCCCGGCAGCCGCCGAGCGGCCGGACCGAGCAGCGCGCGCTCGAGCCGCGCGCCCGCCTCGGTCAGCCTGGCCGGACGCCCGCGAGCCGCCTGACGCAGCGCGAACGCCGTCGCGACGACCGCCTGCGTCGGCGGCCCCGACCGGGCCCACCTCGTGGCGGCGTACGCGACCACCCGAGACCACCAGGGCGTGCAGCGTCCCGCCGATCTCGACCAGCTCGATGAAGGACCCGTCCCCGACGGCGTCGACCAGTCCACCGACGGCTATGGCACTGCCCTCGCCGGCTTCGGTTCCGGCCGTCTGGTGCAGCCTCGACCGCAGCGTGTTCTCGAGCCGTCGCCGCTCGGTCTCGAGCTGACCGACGTCGTCGCCCTGCTCGCGGGCCTCCCGGAGGCGCCGGGCGTTGTCCCGCAGGGCGACCACCGGGCCGGCCACGACCCGCTCCCCCGGACGCACCCTCGGCTGGGTCAGCGACGTCGCGCGCCAGCGCTCGCTCCAGCCCAGCAACCGGCGCGGGGGTCCGTCGACGGCCGCGCGCAGGGCAAGGTCCGCCAGGTCGGCGCCGTGCCGGCTGGCCAGCGCACGCAGCTCGGAGCTGCCCAGGGTGGAGCGGTGCCTGTCGAGCTCGTCGAGTCCACGCCGGCAGGCCGCCAGCACGCCACGCCGGTCACCGTCACCTCGCGCTCGAGGCCATGCGCGAGCCACCCGGTGGCGCGCACGAGCGGCAGCACCGCGGCTCCGGTACGCCGCCGCCGACCGCAAGGCCGTGATCGGCTCGGCCGGCGACAGCCGGGCCGCGAGCAGCCAGGCGTGCACGGCCTCCTCAGCCGGCTCGGCCTCGAGCAGGCGCGCGATCTCACGTGCCTGCTCGGCCGCGCCGACGGTCGGCCGGCCCTGCGGCGCGCCCGGGCCCTGCAGCTCCACGAGCTCCGCCCGTCGGCCGAACCAGTCTCTCCGCTGGCGACGGTAGGCGATCCGCGCCTCGCGTGCGTGGTGTCGTGCGTCGGCTGCCGCACCCCCGGCCAACAAGGCCGTCGCGAGGCTGAGGCGCAGGTCGGCGATCTCGATGGGCTGGAGGCCGTCCCGGGCGAGCTCGTCCCGCGCGACCTCGGCTGCCTCGATCGGCAGGCCAGCGGTCATCAAGGCCTTCACGCGGTCGAGCGAGAGCTGGACGGTGTTCATGGACAGCTGGGCGAACCGGGCGGCTGCCTCGTCGTACAGGCGCAGTGCGACCGGAAGGTCCCCCGGCAGAAGGCGACGTCGCCGCGGTTGTGGCGGGCCTGCGCCGCCTCGACCGGCTGTCCTTCCTCGGCGAAGATCCGCTCCGCTGCGACGACCAACGTCTCGGCGGGTTCGGGCTCGCCGAGCAGCAGGTGGAGCACGCTCATGTTGTTGAGGGTCCGGGCCTCCCAGACGCGGTCGCCGGCGGACCTGATCGCCGCCAGCGACCAGTCGTAGTCGGCCAACGCCTCGCGGTGCCGGCCGACGATCGCCGAGAGGACGTATCCACGCCGCATCCGCACCTTGGCGGCGACACCCTGGTCCACGACCTGGGCGACTCCCCGGTCGAGCTGTTCCAGACCCGCGATCGTGCGCCCTGCCATCGCGAGGGTGACCCCGAGCGTGGCCCTGACGTCGGCGACCCGGTCGGGATCGCCCGACGCTTCCGCGGCGCGCACGGCCGCCCGCAGATCAGGCAGGGCTCGGTCGAGGTCGCCGCTCTGGCGCCAGGCGAGTCCGGTGACCTGGCGGCCCACTGCGGTCCACCAGGCGTCCGGGTCGGAGTCGAGGATCGCCGCGGCCCGCACGCGGGCACTCTCCGGATCTGACACGGCCAGGAGCAGGAGGTCATCCGCCTCGACGGGATCGGTGGGGCGCGCCATCGACCTGCCGCCTCCCTCTACGCTGACCTTGAGCTTCCTGAGCCTCCCCCCATCTGACCACGACAGGAGCACCACCGTGTCGGACTTCAAGATCGGTGACGACCACCGCCGCCGGACCACCGACCAGCTCGAGCACCTGAGGCGGACCAACGACGGTCTGGTCGGCTGGGACACCGAGGCGCCGGCCGACTTCACCTACCTCTACGACCCCGACCACGTGATCGTGGACGCCGACGACGTCGAGGCGGCCGAGAGCGCGTTCCGCCGTCTCCAGCGGAGTGTCGAACGGGTCCGGCCGCCCACCGACGAGCCGGAGGACCTGGTCCGCTACCGGCTGACCGACCGCAAGGACGGTGAGACGGTCGGCGACGTCCTCGACCGCCTCGACGAGGACCCCGAGCTGGGCCGGGGCCGGGTGACCCCCGACCACTGGATCCACCTCTGCTCCGGGCGGCACGGCGTGCCCCGCCACCGAGCCGGAGGAGACGGGCTTGCGCAAGCCGTGGCCGCCGTTGTGCGACGAGGGCCGCGGCAAGGGCGTGCAGGTCGTGGTCGTCGACACGGGCTGGCACCCGCCTGCGGCCACCGACCCGCGGACGCCCTGGATGAAGGACATCGACGGCGACGACGAGAACAACGGCCCCGTCCTGCGGGAGTACGCCGGCCACGGCACCCACATCGCCGGCATCATCCGCTGTCTCGCGCCGGCGACCGGGATGTTCGTCGAGGGCTTCGCGGTCAACGGCATCGGCGGCGGCGGCATCCTCGAGTCGGAGATGGTCCGCCAGCTCCGCCAGGCCATGCGTCACAAGCCACAGGTCATCAACATGTCGGCGGGCCTGCGCACCCGTCTCGACCTGCCGTCCCTGGCCTTCCAGAGGTTCCACGACAAGCACCTGAAGGGCGCCGACTGCGTGCTGGTGGCCGCGGCCGGCAACGACACCTCTCCGGCGCCGTTCTGGCCGGCGGCGTTCGACTGGGCCATCGGCGTCGGCGCGCTCGACCGCGATCTGCGGGTCTCCGACTTCTCCAACTACGGCATCTCGGCCGACGTCTACGCGCTCGGCCGCAACATCGTGAACGCCTTCCCCGACGGCAAGTACGTCTGCTTCGAGACCCCGCACAAGGGCGACGTCCGCAAGTTCAGGACCGGGTTGGCCCGATGGAGCGGCACGTCGTTCGCGGCACCGATCGTGGCAGGACTGATCGCCGCCGAGATCGCGGCCAGCCAGACCGACGCCCGGACGGCGGCCGACGCCGTCCTCGCCCGCGCCGTCCGGCACTCCGATCCGACGGTCGGCCCGATCCAGGTGCTGGCGCCCGACTACTGCTGAGCTGCGTGCACGGTGCCGGGCCTTCCGGTTGCCTGCGCCCTGTCGTCAGCTGACAGGGCGCAGGACAACCAGAAGCCCCCCGCGCTCAGAGCACGATCCACTCGGTGACGAGCCGCCCCCCGGCGTCCGCCCGCACCGCGAACCGCACGAGACCGTGGTCCTCACCGGTGAGCGTGAAGAAGCCGGACTCGTCGATCGTCGTCGACCGGCTCCGGCCGTCGACGTGCTCGAAGATCACCTCGCCGGCGCCGTCGCCGTCGAGCTGCCCCTCGATCCTCCGGTCGGCGAGCTCGACCTCGAGGGTGAGCCCGCCGCCGGAGAAGGCCAGCGTCCTGGCCTCGGCCTCACCGCGGACGGCAGCAACCCCGTCCGCGGCCGAGTCGTGGACCAGAGCCAGCAACTCCTCGTCCACGGTTCGCCACGTGTACGCCGCGCGAGCGGCCTCGCGCCACTCGGGCGGGATCTCCCGGGGCGCGGCCAGCGCCTTGCCCAGGATGGCCTCGATCTCGAGGTTCTGTGCCTCCGAGGTCGGTGCCGTCGAGCTCTGGGACCGGTCGTCATCGTGAGCCACGGCGACCGCCTCCTTCCGGGTCGGCGTCGGCGGGCGTGGTCGCGGACCACTCCCGGAACGCACGGGTGTTGCGCAGCTGGGTCAGGGCCCGGGCCCGGGTGGGCCCGATGCTGCCGATGGGGATCCCGAGGGTGCGGCTGATCTCGTCGTACGACGCCGGCGGGTCGGCGACGAGCAGCTCGAGCAGCCGGCGCCGGTCGGTGGGCAGCTCGGCCAGGGCCTCGCGCATCGCGGTGTCCCGCTCCTCGTCGATGATCACCTGGTCGAGCTCGTCGTCGTCGATGCCCTCGAGCACCGAGGCGGCGGGGTCGAGCACGATGGTGCGACCGGCGACGGCGGCGGCGCGCAGCGCCTCGCGGCGGGCGGTGGTGGCCAGCCAGCCGGCGAGCGCGTCGGGCTCGCGGATCGCGCCGAGGTGCTCGACCAGGCGCAGCCACACGGTCTGGTTGACGTCGGCGGCGTCAGCCGCTGAGAGCCGCACCCGCGACACGACCGCGCGCACGAGCGGCAGGAACTGGTCGACGAGGGCGTCCCACGCGGCGGTGTCGCCGTCGCGGGCAGCGCTCACGAGACCACCCACCGTCGCGGGGTGGTCCATGGGGGGCCTCCAGCTCGGTCGCACGGCCACCAGCGTGCGGTTCGGGTAGGGCTCCACGACCTGACAGAGCACCACCGAGCGGTGGTGATACATCGCGGTCGGGAAACTTTCGTGCCACGTGGCAGGCCAACCGTTTCACCCGCGAGCGGCTCCGACAAGCAGACTCGCTAGCTCGGCGTGGCTGCCCGCTCCCCCAGCAGCCGGAGCAGCAGGGCCGGGTCGGTCGGCCAGGCGCCCAGCAGGGTCTCGCGCGGGATGCTGCGCGCGGCGTACCGCAGCAGCAGCACGACCGCCACGACGTCGTCGAGCGGGCCGATCACGGGCAGGAACTCCGGCAGCAGGTCGATCGGCGACACGACCCACACCACGGCGACGAGCAGCGCCACCTTGGCCCGACGGGGAACGTCGGGGTGGGCACGCAGCTGCCGCGCCGCCGTCACGCAGGACGGCAGGAACTCCGCCACCTGCCGGAGCAGACCCGGCGGCAGTCGGTGCGCGAGGAGCATCATCACCAGGCAGGAGACGACCCAGAGCGCCAGGAGCACCCCGCCGACCACCAAGAGCCTCGTCACGACGCCACGGTACGACGCGGAGCGCGGCGAGGAGTATGTCGAGCTCCCCAAGATGGGCATGCCCTGCCGGTGTCGGGCTGGCCCGACACCGACTGTCGGGCTGGCAGGATCGTGCCGGAGGCGCCAGGTACCTAGCGTCGTACCCATGACGGAGACCTTGTTCGTGAGCGACTACCCGACCACCGCCCGGCCGGCGCCGGCGGAAGCCCCGCGCGGGCTCCAGCGGGTGCTGCTCGACAGCGGCTACGCGCTCTCGGCGTTCCCGATCAACCTGGCCGGCTTCATCCCGAGCATCATCCTGCTCACGACCGGGGTCGGCCTGCTGATCTTCGTCGGCGGCGTGCTGCTGCTGACGCTCTGCGTGAACGTCGCGCGCGGCTTCGCCCGGCTCGAGCGCTACCGGATCCGGACGATGCTGGGTCGCGAGGTGGCGAGCCCGCGCTACGTGTGCGCCCGGTCCGACGACGGGTTCTGGAGGCGGATGCTGACCCCGCTGCGTGACCCGCAGTCGTGGCTCGACGTCGTCTGGACGATCGCGGGATTCGTCACGGGTCTGGTGGCGTTCGTGCTGACCCTTGTGTGGTGGTCGGGCGCGGTGGGCGGCCTGACCTACTGGTTCTGGCAGCGCTTCATCCCCTTCAGCGAGGACGACACCGGTCTGGCCGAGCTGCTCGGGCTCGGCGACGGACGCATGGCTGAGAGCATGCTCAACCTCACCATCGGCGCGGCCCTGCTGGTGACGCTGCCGTGGGTGGTCCGCTTCGCGGCCGTGCTGCACTCGAGCCTCGCGATCGCCCTGCTGAGCAGCCGCGCCGAGCTCCAGGAGGAGGTGGCCCGCGTCGAGGTCGGCCGCGACGCCGCCCGCCAGGCGGAGGCCGAGTCGCTGCGGCGCCTCGAGCGCGACATCCACGACGGACCGCAGCAGCGCCTGGTCCGCCTGACCATGGACCTCGGCCGCGCCAAGCGTCAGCTCGAGCAGGACCCCGAGCAGGCGGGCTCGACCATCGACGGGGCCCTCGAGCAGGCCCGCGAGACGGTGGCCGAGCTGCGCGCGCTCTCCCGCGGCATCGCCCCACCCCTGTTGGTCGACCGCGGCCTGGCCGCGGCGCTGGCCGAGATGCTCAACCACAGCGTCGTCCCGGTCGCCAGCGACCTCGACGTGCCGACGGCGCTGCCACCGCACGTCGAGACGGCGGTCTACTTCGTCGTCGCCGAGGCCATCACCAACCTCGCCAAGCACTCCGGAGCGTCGAGCGCGAAGGTCGCCGTCAAGGTCGGCAGCGACGCGGTGCTGGTGCGGGTGGAGGACGACGGCGTCGGGGGCGCGCACCCCGCGAAGGGCCACGGACTCGCCGGCCTGCAGCAGCGGCTGGCCGCGGTCGACGGCACCCTGGAGGTGGTCTCGCCCGCCGGCGGACCGACCGTCCTGAGCGCGCGCATCCCATTGGCGGCCGCATGAGAGTGGTGGTCGCCGACGACTCGATGCTCCTGCGCGAAGGGCTGCAGCTGCTGCTCGTCGAGGCCGGCCACGACGTGGTCGGCTCGGTGGGCGACGGCCCCGGGTTCGTCGCCGCGATGCTCGACCAGCGACCCGACCTCGGCATCGTCGACGTCCGGATGCCTCCGAGCCACACCGACGAGGGACTCCGGGCCGCCGTCGACGTACGCCGTGCCTGGCCCGACGCGCGGATCATGGTGCTCTCGCAGTACGTCGAGGTCTCCTACGCCGACGACCTCCTCGCCACCGGTGACGGCGGCGTCGGCTACCTGCTGAAGGACCGGGTCAGCGACCTCGACACCTTCCTCGGCGCCGTCGCGTCCGTCGCAGCGGGAGGCACCGCGCTCGACCCCCTCGTGGTCCGCCAGCTGATGGGCCGCCACCGTCGATCCGGTCGCCGACCTCACCGAGCGCGAGCGCGAGGTCCTGGCACTGATGGCCGCCGGCCGCTCCAACGCGGCCATCGCCTCCGCCATGTCGGTCTCACTCGCCGCGGTCGAGAAGCACACCCAGCGGATCTTCGCCAAGCTCGGGCTCTCGCCCGACGACGACACCGCCCATCGCCGGGTCGCCGCCGTCCTGCGCTTCCTCCAGCACGACTGAGCGGTCCTGCTGGATCCGGGCGGCGCGTCAGGTGGCGCGCGACCCCCGCCGTGGCCGCAGACCCCGACCGAGCGTGCCGCACGGGATCTCGGCCCACACCCGCGTCCCCTTGTCCGGCGGGCTGTCGACCTCGAGCCGGCCCCCGAGGGCGCTGAGCCGGTCGGCGAGACCGGTCAATCCGCCGGCGCCGCGTGGCGCAGCTCCTCCGACGCCGTCGTCCGCGACGACCACGCGCAGTCGGCGCAGGTTCCGCTCGAGGGCGATCGAGACCGATTCCGCCCGGGCATGCTTGAGCACGTTCGTGGTCGCCTCGGTGACCACGAAGTAGGCGGCGCTCTCCACGGCGCTGGACAGGCCGTCGGACGAGCCGGACAGCGTCAGGGACGCACGGATCGGCAGGGAGCTCACGAAGTGCTCGGCCGCGGTGAAGAGACCTCGCTCGACCAGGGTCACCGGCATCACGCCGGCGGCCAGGCGGCGCAGCTCCGCGACACTGGCGGACAGCTCCGCCCGGAGCTGGGCGAGCCCTTCGAGGACGGAGTCGCTCGCCGTCGGGTCGCGCTCGATCTGCTGGGCTCCGAGGCCCATCAGCACGAGCCGGTTCTGGAGGCCGTCGTGCAGGTCGCGGGCGATCCGGCGACGCTCGGTCTCGTTGCACTCCACGAGTCGGGCCATCGGCTCGCGCACCGACGACCGTGCGGCGGCGAGCTCCTCGGTCAGCCGCGCGTGGTCGGCCTCGAGGGCCACCATCTGCGCGGCGGCCTCCACGCGGGCCCGGTCGGTGACTCGCGCCGCGTCGTAGGAGATCACGCCGATCACCTCGCCCGCCAGCGCCACCTCGACGAGTCCGCGCCCCGCGACGTCCGGCTCGAGCGAGGGGTGCTCGCCCGCCTGGCGGAACCACACGCGCAGCGTCGGGTCGTCCGAGGGCGCTCGCCAGAGCTCGGCCGACGTCAGGGCGCGTCGGAGACGCCGACATCTCGATCGTGTCGACAGGACTCAGCCCGCCCATCGGGTGACCCCCCATTCGTCGTACGCCGGTGGTGCGCTGCTCGAGGCTACGAACCCCCCAACCCCGCGGCTACGACCCGAGCGCACGATTCGAGTTGTCGCCCTGTGCACCACGCACAGCGCGCTCGTGTGCGCCGCCGTCAGACGTCAGCGCCCTGGTTTCTCCCCGTTTCGACGGACGACCCGGGTTCGCGCTGTCATCCTCGGAGGATGGATTCGCGGTATGAGCACGAAGCCACGGCGCTCGACGCGCCGTCGGCCGCGCCTGCCCACCGCGGCCCGGGTCTGAGCCGGCGCAGCCTGACCCGGCGCGGCCTTCTCCTCAGCGGTGGCCTGGCCGGGATCGCGGCGGTCGGTCTCGGCGCCAGCAGGGCGAACATCGCGATCCCGTTCGGCGGTGGGCACTCCACGCCGGCGTCAGCCGCGCTGGGCTGCGACGCGGCCGACGTCTCCGCGACCGAGCGGACGCTGTCGATCAGCAACTGGCCGGCCTACATCGACCCCCGCAAGAAGCCCGGGTCGACCATGAACCTCTACCGGCAGAGCACCGGGGTCGACGTCGACTACAACCTCGACGTCTTCGACAACAACGAGTACTACGACCTGGTCCGCGAGCGCTTGGAGACGTGCCGACCGATCGATCGCGACCTGATGATGCTGACCGACTGGATGGCCGCCCGCATGGTCTGGTCGGGCTGGATCCAGGAGATCGACGCGGCGCGCGTGCCCAACCTCCACGCCAACCTGATCCCCGCCCTGCGCAACGCCGCGTGGGACCCCACGCTCTCCTACCACGCTCCGTGGCAGACCGGCCTGACCGGCATCGCCTACAACGCGGCCCTGGTCCCGGAGGTCGGCAGCTTCACCGAGCTGCTCACCCGTGCCGATCTCAAGGGCAACGTCACGTTGCTCTCGGAGATGAACGACACGATGGGCTTCATGCTGAAGGTGAACGGCGCCGACCCGGAGGACTTCACCACCCAGGAGTGGGGCGTCGCGATGGAGCACCTGCGCGCGGTCACCGCGTCGGGTCACGTCCGCGAGTTCACCGGGAACGAGTACAAGAAGGCCCTGGCGCGCGGCGAGATCCTCGCCTGTGAGGCCTGGTCCGGCGACGTGATCCAGGCGCAGTTCTACAACCCGAACATCAAGTTCGTGGTGCCGGAGGAGGGTCTCGCCGTCTGGAGCGACAACATGCTGATCCCCAACGGCGCGACGCACAAGGCCAACGCCGAGCTCTGGATCAACCACTTCTACGACCCCGTGGTCGCCGCGAAGCTGGCGTCCTGGGTGAACTACATCTGCCCCGTCGAGGGCGCCCGCGAGGAGATGGAGAAGATCGACCCGTCGCTGGTCGACAACCCGCTGATCTTCCCGGACGAGAAGATGCTCGAGGGAGCGTTCGCGTTCATGTCGCTCGACGACCGTCTGCAGCTGGCGTACGGCGGCGACTGGGCCGAGCTCACGAACGCCTAGGGGAGCCGGGTTCCACCGGCTCTGCCCGCGGAACAATAGGCGCCGTTGCACCACCACGGATAGGGACCTGTGTCCCCTGTCTTCGGGGTGTGGCGGTGGGAGGCTTCGCTAATGAACGAGGTCAGCCCGCTGACCGCTGCCCTCGGGGACGCAGCGACCAGCCACGGAGCGGATGGGGTCCATCCGTCCCAGACCCAACCCCGGCACCACTCCGGTCAAGGGTCGGCCATGCGGGTCGTGATCGCTGAGGACGAGCCGCTCATGCGCCACGGACTCGTCGCCCTCCTGACCGGCGCCGGCCTCGAGGTCGTCGCGACCGCCGGCGACGGCGACGAGCTCGTGCGCGCGACCGCGGCCCATCGTCCGGACCTGGTCGTCACCGATGTCCGCATGCCTCCTGACAACCGCGACGCAGGACTGCGGGCCGCCTTGTGGATCCGCAACGAGCTGCCCGGCATCGCCGTGATGGTCCTCTCCCACCATGTCCAGCGCGCCTACATGACCGAGCTGCTGCGCGGCGAGGCCGCGGGCGTCGGCTATCTGCTCAAGCAACGTGTCATGGACGCCGACGGGTTCTTCCGCGACCTGAGCACCGTCGCTGCCGGCGGAACGGTGCTCGACCCGGAGGTGGTCAGCCTGCTGGTGAACCGGGCGCGGTCGCGGTCCACCGGCACGCTCACCGAGCGGCAGGAAGACGTGCTCAGCCTGATGGCGCGCGGACTGAGCAACGCCGCCATCGCTCGCAGCCTGAACCTCCAGGAGCGCTCCGTCATCCGGCACGTGTCGCACATCTACGCCCAGCTCGGTCTCAGCGACACCCCTGACGTGCATCGCAGGGTCCAGGCGGTCGTCCACCACCTGTGGTCCTGACCCCCTGCCCGCCGCCGGCGCCCGGTCTTGACAAGAACAGAACCGCCCTGGCGCGCAGATGCGGCGCCAGGGCGGTCCACGTCGTAGGTCGGCGAGACCACATCCCCCCAGAGGGTCTCGCACGCTCCCCCTACTTCGTACGCCCCATGATGCCACCGTTCAGCAGCCCACGGGCCCAGGTCCACCGATCTGTGGAGGGAGACCTGCGACACCCTGGCGTCAGCCGGTGAGCGGGCGGTCGGGGTACGGCAGCTGCGGCGGGCGCGGCGCGCCCTTGGTCACATGGCTGCGCAGCCCGGTGTCGCAGATGGCGTAGCCCCAGTTGACCAGGGACTCCTGCCGGGCGTCGTCCATCCCGTCGAGCCGCGTCGAGATGCTGGCCAGCGCCACCGTGGTGGCCTCGTCGCACACGAAGGGGTCCCCGAGGGGGTAGTCGGCGACATGGCTGCGGATTCCGACGTACACGCCGGACCGGTCGCCCCTGCGGAAGGCATCGATCACCTGGCGCTTGCGCAGCGACCGGACCTGGTTGTCGATCACGCCGAGCACCCGAAGCAGGTGCCGGCCCCAGTCGGAGGCGGGGCTGGCGTCGGCCGAGAAGTGACCGCCGGCGTCGCTGACGAGGATGGTGTCGTGGCGCTTCCAGGCGGTCTCGAGGCCGAGGTTGTCGTAGACACCGCCGTCGCTCAGCGACAGCTCACCGCGGTACTCGCTGGTCGCCAGGTCGTTGCCACGCTCGTCGACCCAGGCGGCGTCGCGCAGGTCGAGGATGCAGGGCGAGAGGAACGGCGGGAACGCGGACGACGCCGCGACCGCCGTTGCCAGGGGGACCCGCGGCGAGTCGACCCGGCCGACGCGGTAGTCGGCCAGGTAGGGCTTCATGAATCGCATCAGCACCCCGGACTCCAGGTTCGTCGCGTTGATCACGAACCTCGGCTCGTCCGGCAGGTCCTGGAGCGTCGCGTCACCGAAGAGATGCTCGCGGTAGGCGTCGGCGACCCGCCCCGAGGCGCTGTGCCAGGGCGACAGCGCGCCGCCGAGGACCGACAGGACGTCGACGTCCTGGCGGGCCAGCTCGCGGACCGGCTCGACGACGTTCTCCACGAAGCCGGCCGCCCGCCCGACTCGTCGAAGCCGAGGTGGCTCCACCGAGCCGCCAACGCTCCCGCGGTGATGGAGCCGCCGGAGACGCTCGACACCCTGGCCAGCCTGCCCAGCAGGCCCGCGTCGTTGAGCCGCCAGAGCACTCCGAGGTGGAACACCATCGCCCGGTACCCGCCGCCCGAGAGACAGAGCGCCATCCCCTCGCCGGGAGAGTCGTCGTCGTCGGCGAACGGTGCGGGACGACTCACCGGCTCGGCACCACGCATGAGCGCCGGCGTCAGGCACCTGGTCGGCTCCCAGTGTCGTCATGTGTCCTCCCGGTGAGCAGGTCGACGGGTCGTCGCCTCTCAGGATGTTCCTGCCGAGGGCGTCGGCAAAAGTGGACTAGGCCACCACGCCGAGCGCGCCCCGACTAACTAACGTCGAAGGCCAAGATCTCGAGGATCTAGGGGGTTCCGGGATGGCCCACGACATCTTCGGAAGCAAGGACGTGTTCGTCGGCAGTCGGCTCGCCACGGCTCACGTGCTCGAGTCCGGGGCTGCAGCCGCTGACGCCGGCGAGGCCGCCGTCGTCGCCAAGCCGATCATGAGCTTCGACGTGCTGAAGCACCTGGGACCGCTGATCCTGGTGGCCGCGCCCGCACCGGTGCCGCGCTCGGCGGTCACGGTCCCGATCAGCACGACCGGCCTCTTCACCGACACCGTCACCTACCAGGACTCCGTCGATCCCACGCGGCTCTTCTGGTTGCCCCGGTATCGGCTGCGCACGACCGCCGACGACAAGTACGAGATCGGCTACGAGCTGGTCGACGGCCTCTGGCTGGTCCGCATCGGCCTCGAGACGTACCCCGCCCCGGAGGTCGAGGCCGACGCTGCGGCAGCGGCGGTCCTCCCGCACACGCTGACGACGGTGGTGACGAGCGGGTCGAGCGTGGTGCGCACCTACACGATGGCGGGCCTCGACCCCGACGACCGGGGCTGGGCGCTGTCGCTCCGTCTGACCCTCGAGGAGCGGGACGCGCTGCTGCGTGCCTTCACCAGCGACGACGAGCGGGCCTCGATCGAGGTCAGGCGGGAGATCACCGTCGCCGCCCCGGTGGTGCCCGTGGCTCCCGCCGACGACGGACCGATGGTCGGTCCCCTCATCGGCCAGAAGGCGTCGGTGCTCCTGCCGGTGATCGACTTCAAGACCGTCATGGGCCCGATCTTCGTCCCGATCGAGCACGTGGAGCCGCCGCCCGTGCCGGTGCCAGTCGAGCCCGACGACCAGCCCATCATCGCGTCGGCGGTCGTCAGCGAGGTGGCACCCCAGGTCGACCTGCTGAGCGTGGCGAGACCGCTGTCCGCGGTGCGGATGACGCGCCTCGCGGCGAACCCCGACCTGATCGCCGTACAGCCCCGGGCCCGCACGATCGACTTCAAGCGCGGGCTCGCGGCCCGAGGTCGCTCCGAGGTCTTCGACCCGTTCGGCGAGCTCGTCGTCGAGGGGCTGCCGCCGCCTCCACCGCCCGAGGAGCTCTTCACCACGACGACGACCACGGTCACCCAGGCAGTGCCGCTGCGCTTCGACGTGGCGACGCATCCCTACCTGTTCCCCAGCGGCCGCGCCGAGTCGGTCGCGGCGGAGTACGAGCTCATCGCGCTGCCCTGGGAGGGTGAGGGGCCGGGCGGGCGCCTGCACGTCTACTGCCAGGACCTCTCCACGCCCGACCTCTTCCGCTACCTGCCCGACGCCTTCCTGGTCGGCACGCTGGCGCAGCCACCCCACGGCCCGGAGCTCCTCTTCAGCGTCGGACGGCGGGAGGACAACCCCACCGAGGACATCGGGATCGTGAGTGTCCACCTGGTCCCGCAGACCTCGGCGGAGCGGCTCGCCGACGCCAGGGAGAAGCTCGGCACGCACATCCCGATCCGCCCCGGCACCCAGCCGCAGCCACGGCTCGAGCCGATGCTGGTCCAGGCGCAGGGCCATCTCCAGCTTCCCGGTGGCGAGGAGATCGACGAGGTGGACGTCAACCTCATCACCGGCTGGTGGCTGACGAAGAGCTTCCCCTACGACGCGCTGCAGGAGGCGTATGCCGTTTTGAGCACGAGCGGCGTCGCCAGCTCCCAGCTCCGCGGCCACGTCTCCGTCGACGTCGACGACCAGTCGGTGCAGATCCCGCTGGAGGTGCGGCTGGACCGGCCGGCGACGCCGGCCCTCACGTGGACCACGGCCGGCACCGACGACGGCAACGTCGCCCTGACCCTCCGCAACGTCGGGCCCGACCCCGTGGTCATCCCGTCCGTGACCGCGTGGCTCAGCCACGAGGACGACCTGGTGCCGGCCGTCGTCGCCGACCCGGGGTGGCCGGTGACGGTGGCGTCGACCGCGGAGCGAATCCTCATGCTGCAGGCCGACGGAGGGCTCGACCCCGGCGTCACCGAGGCCGACGTGTCCGTGGTGCTCGACCTCACGGCCGCCCGCGTCGAGTTCACGCCGGAGTCTGCCGTCGAGCGCACTCTCGACGACCGCGTCACGCAGCTCCCTCGAGCGGTCCACGCCAAGACGACGGTCGAGACCCTGACCCAGCTCGACCTGACCTCGATCGATCTGGAGTTCGATGATGCCCTGATCAGCCTCACCCCGACCCAGCCGGAGGTCGACGTCCTGGTCCCCGTGCCGCTGATGGAGATCCTGCTCGGCCGCAGCGAGGGCACCTACCGCTACAAGCAGACCCTGTTCCACAGAGCCGGTGGCCACACGGCCGACACCCAGTGGCGCACGGCAACGGGTCACCTCCTCCCGATCCCGGCCTCATGAGCATGCGCGGCTATCCGGACTGGGGCCTGCCGATGCGGATCGGCGATGTCCCCGGCTGGGCCGCGTTCGAGGAGCCCGGGGTCGTCCTGGTCCCCTATGCCTCCCTCACGGCAGCGCCGGTGCTGCCCACGGCCGACGTCAGCGTCGACGTGTTCGGCCAGGACCGTGGTGATGGCGGCGTCGTCGAGTTCGGGCTGGTCACCGTCGGCTTCGCGCTGTCGGCGCACCGGGTTCCCGCCGAGACGGCCGGGCTGCGCAGCAGGCCGGCGCCGGTCGGACGGGGGCTGGTCACCTTGACCGCGCCCGGTGACCTGGGCCTGGCCGAGGCCCTGCTGACGACGGAGGAGTTCTCACCCGCCACGGGCCGCACCCTGACCACCACGCTCCGTCTCGACGGGACCGAGACCGACATCCTGGTGGCTGCCCTCCAGCGCGACCTGCGTGCGCTCGGCGCCACGGCCTGGATCGAGATGCCCGGCGTCGCCGAGCGGACGTCCGGGACGCTGACCGTCGAGGTCCACCGCTTCCTCGCGGCGGTGCGGGAGATCCGGCCCGACGGCGTCGTGACGCGAGACGACCTGGCCGACGTCGCTGGTGCCGGTTCTCCGGCGGTGGTCGTGACGACGACGAACGACCCCGCCGACGCCGACGCCGCAGCGGCACTCATCGGAGCCGTGGTCGACCGCCTCGTCGGCCACCTCGGCACCTTCGCCGCTCCCTCCGACGCCACGCAGCGCGGGTGCCTGGAGACTCCCCGAGCCCGGGTCGCCCACCACGGTCACGTGGAACCTCGACCAGCCGATCCTCGCTCCCCGATCGGTGCGGCTGGCGAGCGATCCGGTGATCGACAGCACCGTCACGGGGCTCGCCTCCGTCGACGTACGCCGCCATGCCGCGCCCGGCCTTCCCGAGGGGCGGCACCGGATCACCGTGCGCACCACCGTGCCGGACCTCCCCGTCGGCGTGCTCGACGTCGGCATCGACCTCACCGCGCCGGCCGTGCCACCGGAGCGGCCCTTCGTGGTCACGGCCGGCGTGCGGCTCGCGGACGTGTGGGCGTCGCCGACCAGGACGGCGCCGGCCGAGCTCGCGCTGAGCCGCCACGAACCGCTCGCCTACACGCTGCGGGCCACGAGCATCCTCCAGACCACGTCGGGGTTGGTGCCGGTCGAGGGTGTCGCCAGGCTCGTCACCGACGACGAGACCCCCGTGGTCACCCCCGACGACCTCGGCCTGCGGTTCATCCCGGTGCAGGCCACGGCCTCGTTGCTCGACCGCGCCGACGTGTCGGTCACGCTGACCACCGAGGTCGACGGCGGGCAGTACGTCGCGGTCGCCCGGCTGGACCCCTCCACCTCGGCCGTCCACCTGGCAGTGCCGGTCACAGCCGTGGAGCCCACTCTCGTCGCCGTGGCCACGGAGCGCTCCTCCGGGCGTGCCACGACCGAGCTCAGCCTCCCCCTGGGCGGGCTCCTGCTGGACCTGTTCACCTTCCCCGACCCGCCGTGGGCGACCGGCCCCGGCACCGCACCCCCCACGGAAGCCATGATGACGCCGCTCGAGATCGCCGGCCTGCGCCTGACCCCGATGACCGAGACCGACTGGTCGTTCGCGCCGCTCACGGCCGGAGTCGCGCGGACGCCGGACGGCCGGGCCCAGCTGACGCTGATGGAGTCCGGGCCCACCGGGCACCTCGCCGTCACGACCACGCTGCTCGCCAGCGACGCCCAGCAGGAGCAGGCCCGCATCGCGCTCGTGCGTGACCACGACGCCCCGGAGGCCCAGCTGACGCTGGCGCCCGAGGACATCCGCGCGACCCGGGTCAGCCTGCTGCTGCGCGGTCCCGACGACGAGTGGACACCGCTCGCGACGGCCGAGCCGTCCGGGACGTTCCTCCAGGAGTGCGCGTTCTCCGTGCCTCTGGACCCCGTCCAGCTCGACGGCGTACGCCGCGCCACCCAGGGCCAGGACGGCGTGCTGCGCGTCACCTACGAGCTCGTCAGCCGGCCTCGTGCGGCCGCCGCGGCCGGAGCCCAGTCGACCAGCGCCGGGTCGACCAGCAGCACGTCCACCACCACCACCACCACCGTCACCCGGTCGGCCTCGGGTTCGGAGCCGGCCACCAGCACCACCACGCACCACGACGAGGAAGCCACGACAACCGCGACGTCGGTTGCCCCCCACGAGACCGCCTGGACGGTCACCACCGACGCGGCGTCGTGGGAGGCCGGGCCGCCGGCCTGACCCTCGTACCCACGCAGCGCAGGACATTCGGACGAATCGCACATCCCCCTTCAGGAAGGCACGGCCCATGCTCAAGCTCGACAACGTCCGCATCATCGAAGAGCACCAGGTGCACGGCGACGACAGCAGCCCCACGACCTTCTACGTGCTCCCCAGGTTCCCGCGCCTGGCTCGTCTGGAGAACGGCGGTGTCGCCCTCCGGTTCGTGGAGTACAGCGCCCTGCGCGAGGCGGACGGCAAGAAGTTCGGCGGGTTCGTCGCCTTCGACGTCGACCTGGCCATCCCCCCGGCCACCGTCGACGCCATCAAGGCCAAGCTCGACGACGAGCTCAAGCAGCAGTTCCCGGACGGCGAGCCGCCGAAGGCCAGCCTGGCTCCCGTCCCCTGGCTCGGCGGATCGGTCCGGCTGCTGCTGGAGCGAGAACGGCGCAGTCGTCGAGAAGGTGCGGGGCGCTGCCGTCCCGTCGCTGGCCGGCAACAACGTCGCCTGCTTCCTGATGGAGCTCAGCCAGCTCGGGACGGCGATCTTCAAGGACACGCTGAGCACGGGCAAGGCGTCGGCCATCCAGGTCATCTACTCGCTGGACTACTACTGCCGACTGCCGGAGATGCACGCGACCGGCACCTGGAACGCCTCGGAGTTCTACTCCTTCTTCCAGGACGTCAACACCGAGGACAACTTCTGGAGCGAGGACAGCTACACCGAGGTCGATCAGCAGCTCGCGCTACAAGTCCGACGTCACCAAGACCGAGTTCTCCTTCGTCGCCGACCCGAACATCCCACCCGAGCAGCAGGCGGAGTTCGAGGCCACGATCCGCAACACGATCAACAACCAGCTCGGCCGAGGCGGTCAAGCGCAACCTGATGCAGGCCATCGCCGACGTCGACCCGAACGTCAAGAGCCTCAACGAGGACCAGGACATCGAGGACATCCGGCGCACGGTCAACAAGACCCAGATCGCCAACGTGTCGGTGGAGTGGAAGGAGGCGAAGGCCGTCGTCATGGACGTCCACCCCCAGGGCATGCTCCCGACCGTCACCAGCCTGAAGGACGCCGACGGCAACGCCCTCGAAGTGGGAGGACTACTACTCCAAGATCAGCGTCGACGAGTTCCTCAAGACGCATCCTGGTCAACATCCGGGTCAACGCGAACTTCGACGACCTGCCGATCCACAGCGTCGAGGTGAAGCTGCCGCTACCCGCACGGGCCCGAACGCGAAGACCGAGGAGCGGACCTTCACCAAGGCCGACGAGGTGGAGAAGATCGAGTTCCTCGCCCACGAGGGCATCCGGAAGTACTTCCGCTCCTACCAGGTCAACTTCGAGAACTCCGCGTTCGTGTTCCAGAGCCCCGAGGAGGAGGTCGACGACAACGAGCTGACCATCAGCGTCGACGACCTCGGCATCCTCGCGCTCGACGTCGTCAACGGCGACATCAACTTCGAGCAGGTCAGCCGCGCGCCAACGTGCGGGTCCGGTACGCACCGCGACGGCGCGGCCCCGATCGAGAAGCTGTTCAACCTGACCGAGACGGAGAAGGAGTTCAAGGTCCGCGAGGTGATCCAGGGCAGGCGCAGCGGCTCCGGTGACGCTATCAGACGACGTACACGATGAAGGCCGACGGCCGGGAGATCACCGGCCCGGAGCGAGCGAGGACTCCAGCATCATCGCGATCGAGGACCCGTTCCGTGGCCTGCGCACCATCACCTTCCGGGCGCTGGGCGACCTGGCCAGGCCGACATCAGGGACATCAGCATCCAGGCGACCTGGACCGAGCCGACCAACAGCTACACGCAGGAGACGTCGGCCACGCTCAGCAAGGCGATGCCGTTCCACGACTGGACGTTCCCCACCATCGACGACAACGACGGGACGCTGAGCTACCGCGCCACCATCACGAAGATGGACGGCACCAGCAAGGCCGTCGACGAGCCCGCCGTGAAGGGCACGTCTGTCGACGTCGGCGAGATCGATCGCCGCCTTCCTCGAGGTGGACGTGGTGCCCGACCTCCTCGACTGGACCCAGCTCAAGCTGGTCAACGTGTCGCTGCGCCTACGACGACGACGAGGGCGAGATCCACGAGAAGGAGGACCTCGTCTTCCGCCCGGGGGACACGACGAAGACCTGGCGGGTCCCGATCGCCGACGAGGCCAAGACCGGCTACACCTCACTCGTCACCTACTTCCTGGCAGCCGGCGAGCGAGCCGACGGACCGTCGGGCCCGACCGACGAGACGACGCATGTCCGTGTTCCTCGAGCTCCCCACCGCGTGAGGCCGGGTCATGCTCCTGCTCGACGCACGCTCCGCCTTCATCGACGGGATCTCGGTCTTCCCCGACCACCACGACCCCGAGCAGTGGTACTACCTCCCCAGTGCGCCGCACCTGACGATGGTGAAGGACGCGCTCGGGCAGGGAGGTGCCGTCGTTCCTGCTGCTGGCGCTGATCGGGGAGGACAACCCCGGCGGGCTGCTGAGCTTCGACTGCAACATCGGGCTCACGCAGGGACAGATCGACTCGCTGGCCCAGAAGATCGGCAACGCCGAGGGCCTGGCCAACACCCCGCGACTCGCGCCGGTTCCGCTCGTCGACGGCACGGTGCGGCTGATCATCCTCGGCACCCAGACCGGGGCTGCGGCAGGCGAGCCGCCCGCTGAGTCGCCGTTCGTGGTCTCCGCGATCCACCACGCCAAGCCGTCCCTGTACGGCGAGAACCAGGCGGCGTTCTCCGTGATGCTGACACCGGACGGGTACGCCGTCGTCCGGGGGACGCTCGACGCCGCGATCATGCCGGTGGCGGTCGTCTACTCGCTGGACTTCCTGGGACTGCGCCCGGCCTACAGCATCACGCTCAAGGTGGACTGGGACCGGGTGCAGAAGCACCTGGACGAGAGCTTCTCCGCGAAGGTGCTCGTCTTCAGCACGGAGATCTCCAAGGCCGTCGACGAGCTGGTCGAGAGCAAGGCCATCGAGCTCGACGTCGGACACCTTCGTCACCGAGGACACCGAGGGCGTCATCGACCGCCGCGACGCGGCGCTGGCCCAGGTGCGCGCGATGATCACCGACGCCTTCTTCCAGTCCAGCCTTCCGCCCTGGACACCGGAGAAGCCGTCCGACTGGGAGAAGGCGCTGCGTCTGGGCAGCGAGCTCGCGACGCAGCATGCCCGGTCGGGGGCCACCGGCGGCGCGACGTCGTCGATGAGCTTCGGCTACAAGCGAACCGACGTCACCCGGATCGACAAGAAGAACCTCGACGTCAACTTCTCCGAGCGCACCACGGTCCGCCGCACGATCAGCCCGCAGGGACACCTGGCCTCGCTGGTCTCCAGCATCAGCGCGTCACCCGAGCTGCTCGACCTGGTGGTGCGCGACATCCCCGTCGACCTCGACAAGTTCGAGCGGCGCAAGCTCAGCGCGGTCTACCAACCAGCGCTCGGAGCGGACTCCATCGGCAGCATCAACGTGCGCGCCAGCTACGACGGCGTACCGAAGAACCAGATCCTCTCCGCGGCGCCCTGGCAGGCCGACTTCGACTGGACGAGCAAGGTCGTCGACGGCCGGATGGTGCGCGACGTCGACGTCTCCTACGAGGTGCACTTCAAGAACGCCGAGACCACCGAGCGTCCCGGCAGCCTCGCCTCCGCCGTCGAGCCGACGACCGACGACGTGGTGCAGCTGACACCCGAGGACGACCTCTTCGCGGTCCGGTCCGTCAGCCTGGTCGCCGAGAGCGTTCCCTGGGACCGGTTCCCGTCGGTCGAGGTGCACCTGCGGCACCGCGACGAGGCGAACGGCATCGACGAGCAGCACCTGGTGAAGCTGACCAAGGACCAGGTCGACGCGGTCTGGCCGATGTTCGTCATCGACCGGGCCAACACGGCGTACGAGGTGCGCACGGTGATGCGCGCCGCCGACAACAACGACATCGACTCCGGCTGGCAGACGGTCGACGACGAGCAGGTCACGGTGCGCAACCCGTTCCGGCCCCGGATCCTCGAGGTGGTGCCCAACCTCAGCTGGGACGAGGTCCAGGACGTGTTCGTGGACGTGCGCTACGAGGACCCGGAGAACAACATCCTGGTCGAGGACTCGCGGCATCTCACGCAAGGCTCGACCGCGCCACCCTTCGTGGTCGACCTGCACGACCCCACGCGGACGGCCATCGAGTTCACCGTGACGTTCACGTTCAAGGACGGTACGTCGAAGCAGCTGCCCCCGTCGGTCACCCACGAGCGCCGGATCATGGTCAGCCCGGCCATGCGCGCCCATCGGGTGGTCGAGATCCTCCCGCCGCCCGACTGGGTTGCCCGCTCGGTGCGCAAGATCACCGTGGAGACGCGCTTCGAGGACTTCGTCGAGAACCTGACCTTCGCAGGCCGCTTCGACCTCGACGGGCCCGACGCCAAGGGCCGGTTCGAGTTCGACTACGCCGACGAGGCGCGCAACCGCTACGAGTACCGCTACACCGTCGTGTTCGCGAACGGCCTCACCCGCAACGTCGACTGGACCGCGTCCGACCAGCTCCAGCTCACGCCCGCGCTCAGCTGACCTCATCCCACCCGTTGTTGCCTGGCAGCGGCACCGCCGCCGCCGAAGGAGGACCCTCATGCTCAGTCTCGACCGGCCGATCACCGTCGACGGCCTCAGCGTCTACCGTGACCACGCCGACCCCAGCCGCTTCTGGTACCTGCCCGGGACGGTGTCGCTGGCCCGTCGTCAGGACGGGCAGCCCGCTCTCACCCTCCTCGTCTTCCGGCCCGCCGACGAGGGCGGCCCGGGCGAGGGGGGCGGCTTCATGATGTTCGAGACCACGCTCGAGCTGAGTGACAAGCAGCGCCAGAAGATCGAGTCCCGCGTGATGGCCGAGCCGGGCGTGATCCCGCCCGTGAGCCTGAACCCGCCACCGTTCGAGAACGGCTCGGTCCAGTGCATCGCCCTCAACCTGCAGGGCCCCGGCGGCACCGAGGCCGAGCCCGGCCCGGACGGCACGTTCTTCGCGGTGGAGAAGATCCTGGGCGCCACGATGCCTGCCATGGACGCCGCCAACCGGGCAGCGTTCAGCCTGGTGCTCGACCAGGACGGCGCGGTGATCATGAACGAGGCGCTCCTGAAGGGAACCACGCCCGTGGGCGTCGTCTACTCCCTCAGCTACCTCGCCCTACGACCCGCCCTGGACGTCGAGATCGTCGCCGACCTCAAGATGGTCTACAACGGGCTGAGCGCCGCCCTGGAAGGGCAGTACATGTTCGTCAAGGCCGGGATCGAGGCGGCGTTCGAGTTCCTCAAGTCCAAGGGCGCGATCACGATCAAGGTCATCAACTTCACCGACGAGGCCGACGAGAAGGCGCAGGAGGAGTGGGCTCTCAAGCTGTTCACCGACCACCTCCTCGGCACCTGGTTCACCCCGACGCTCTCGCCGGGCCAGACGAAGTCGACGCCCGTCACGACCGGAGGCCTGCCCGGGGCCGGCACGACGGGACCCCCGCCACCGGCACCCCCGCCACCGGCGCACCCCGACGGGCACCCCGCGACGGGCACCCCGACGACGCCCCGGCCTCCCGGCACCCCCGCGACCCCGCCCGCGACCTCCCCGAGGCCTCCCGGGACGGTGACCGCCCCCACACCGACCCCGCCGACCCCGACGCCACCGCGCCGCCGACCCCGCCGACCCCGCCCACGACGACGGCTCCCCCGACCCCACCGACGCCGCCGAGCCCGCCGACGCCGCCGACGCCGCCGACCGCCACTCGTCCGCCGGCAGTCCTCACCCCGGCCTCGACCGTCCCCTCCCCGCTGCCTCCCGGCTTCGCGGTCAGCCACGTCGCCGCGCCCAGCGGCACCAGCGAGTCGATCACGGTGACCGGCGCAGGGGCCCGCGTCCGGGTGGGCACCACCGACGTGCCCGTCGTCGACGGGAAGGCGACCGTCGAGGTCAAGCCCGGCGACGCCCTTCCGGTCGAGGTCACCTGGCCGACCGCCGCGCCCGCGCCGGTGACCTTCGCGCTGTCCTTCGAGATGGACAAGCCGACCGAGGCCGGCTGGGCCACCAGCCCGCCCAGCGCAGAGTTCCGGGCCTACGTCGACAACACCGTGGCCGACCCTCGCTTCATGGAGGCGTCGGGCATCCAGCAGCCCGCCGGCGACCCCACGTGGTCGACGCCGACGGAGAAGGGCGGCACGCGCCTGGACACCTGGGTGAAGAGCCTGCCGCCGCCGCGCAACGTCAGCGTCTTCGGCTTCGCCTCGCACGAGCACGACACCGACAAGTCCGAGGCAGAGCGCACGGCGTACAACCAGCGGCTCTCGCAACGCCGCCTCGACGTCGCGTTGGCCATCGCGCGCCGGGCCGGCGCCCAGGTCACCGTCCAGGAGGCTCGCGGCGACGTCGCTGCCGCCGCGCGACCGGGTGCGCACACCGACACGGTCGGCAACCCGCAGGATCGGGTGGCCCACGTCCAGGCGGCCGGTGCGGCCGGCGCCGGCGAGAACCGCTGGTCGGGCCGGATCAGCCGCGCCGCCGCACCCGTCACGCCGACGACTCCCACGACCCCGACCACACCGACGACCCCGACGACACCGACGACCCCGACCACCCCCACGACCCCGACGACCCCGACGACCCCCACGCGACCCACCGACCCCGACCACGCCGACCACGCCGACCACGCCGACCACGCCGACACGACCCGCCACCCCGGCCACCCCGGCCACGCCGACGGCCACGGCCAACCCAGCCGCGCTCAACCTGCCCACGGCGGCGGCGTTCAAGCTGAAGTTCGTGCACCAGGAGGAGCAGAAGACGGTCACGCTTCGCTACCAGCGGACCGAGGCCGTACGCCGCGTGCTCGCGCCGCAGGGTTTCGTCGGGCTGCTGGCCGGAGACCTGGCCGACACCGACAAGGTGATCACGCTGATCGACCTCGACCACGCGTTCTTCAAGAAGCTCGAGGTGACGGCCTCCACGGCCGGCAGCTTCGAGGACATCAGCCTCGGCACCGCACAGCTCGCGATCGACTACGGCGGCCCGGACGCCCTGGAGCACGAGGACCTCGTGTTCACGTCGGGAGACCAAGGCCCCAAGACGTTCACGACCTTCATCAACGAGGCCAAGGACCTGTCCTACGACGGCCGGCTCGAGCTCACCTTCCTCGCCGACGAGGAGTGGGAGGCCGACCAGCTCAGCTACTCGTTCGACCTGCCCGACTCCACAGACCGCCACGTGGTCATCAGCCCGCAGGAGCACGTGCAGCTGACCAGGCTGAGGATCGAGCCGGGCAACGTCGACTGGGAGGTCGTCCAGTCGATCGACGTCCGACTCGTCGCGACCGGGTACGGACCCGACGAGCTGCGGCACCAGGTGACCCTGACGAAGGACGTCACCCAAGCCGTGTGGGGGCTGCGCGGCGTCCTGCCGGCGCCGCCCGCCCGCGGGATCACCGCCAGCCTGGTGCAGACCTTGACCGACGGGTCCAGCGAGCGCACCGAGCCGGCGCCCGTGGAGGCGTCACTGCTGCGCGTCGACGACCTGTTCGTGGGCGCGCTCGACGTGGTCCTCGTGCCCGCCTTCGATGCGTCGAAGGTGACGTCGGTCATCGTCGACCTCCAGTACGTCGATGCGGCCAACGAGTACGAGCGCCAGATCCGGCGGGAGGTGCCCGGGACGCAGACGGAGCCGGTGCGCGTCCGCATCGCCCTGCGCGACCCGGAGCTCCGCACGTACAAGGTCCGCTACACCTTCACCGGCCCCGGGCTCTTCGACCAGCGGGCGTTCCTCGACACGGAGGAGGAGGTCCTGCCCATCCAATGACCGCGCCCATGACCCAGGCGCCCATGACCCAGGCGACCCACGCGAGGCTGCCGGCGGCGGCCGTCCCGGCACCGCTGCCCCAGGTCGAGAGCACGGTCGAGCGCGTCAGCCGGCTCCTCCCGGTCGAGGCCGCCTCGGCGCGATCGGCGATCGCGGAGGTGCTGGGTCCGGTCCTGGCCACGCGGTGGCCCTCGGTGGCCACCAGGTTCAGCCTGCTCACCAACACCGGGCTGCCCGTCGAGCTCGCCTGGGCGTCCGCCGACGAGGCCGTCCGGTGGACCGCCGAGGTCGGTCCGCCCGAGCTCCCCGAGCCCGCCCGGGCCGACGTCGCCGCGCACGTCGCCCGGCTGCCTGACCGGAGCCGACATCGACGTCCAGCCGTGGCGGGCCCTCCAGCACGGACAGCGGCTGCGGTACGGCTGTTGGCTGGGTGCACGGCATCGCGGAGCCGACTGCGCAGCCAAGCTGTACGTCGAGCTGCCGGCTCCGCGCCCGGAAGCAGTGCCGGTCGCCCGGGACGGGATCGCGGCGCTCCAGACCTGCGGCCGACTCGTGGACGACGCCGTGTGGCGGATGGCTGGGCTCAACGAGGACGGCACCGTCGAGCTCTACGCGCGTGCGCCCCGCCTCGACGCCGAGGACCTCGCCTGCCTGGCGACCCTGCTTCCCGAGGGACGGCCGTGGCTCGACGCCGTCGACCGGCTGCTGCCGGTCCCAGGCCTGCCGCGGCCGTCCGGCTTCAGCGTCACGCTCGACCAGCAGGGGGCCATCACCGCCCTCACCTGGTTCTCCTTCGCCAAAGCGATCTGGCGCGACGACTCCAGCACCTCCCGGGCGCTGCGCCGCCACGCAGGGAGCCCGTGGCTCTGCGGCCCTCTACGACGCACTCGCGCAGGGCGGATCCGATGGACGATGGCGGCACAGCATGGTCGGCGTCGGCTGCGACGCCGTCGGGCGCACGTGGGTGCAGGCCGGCCTGCGGCCGACATGAGCGCGCCGAGCTCCGCCCGACCGACCCTCGTCGCGTGTCGGGTCGTCGCTGAGGACGGAACCGTGCGGGAGGACGACAACGGGTTCGTCGTCGCGCTCGCCGCGCGCGCCGTACGCCGTTCGGGCGACACGGTCCCGCCGTCCTGGCTCGACCACCTCGAGGCCTGTCGGCGCGCGGACGACAGCTTCGGATTCTGGCCCGAGTGCCGCGCGCCCTCCTGGGCCCCCGCGCTGCCCGGTGACGCGGACGACACAGCCGTCGACCTCCTCGAGCTGCTCCGCGCGGGCCGGGTCGGCCGCGACGCCGCGCGGGCCGTCGCGTGCCGCACCGTGGCGAGGTTCCGCCTGATCCGGCCGCCCGACCCCGGGCCACCCTGGCTGCGGCGTGGCGCGTTCACCACCTGGCACCGGCCGGGCGCGGCGACGGACCTCGTCGACCTCACCGTGCTCCTCAACGTGCTGGCCCTGCTGTCGGACCTGGAGCTGATGCACCTGCCAGGGGTGCGCGCGTCCCTCGACACCGTCGCCGCCGCCCGGGAGTGGGCCGGCGACAGCCGCGACCGCTGGCGCAGCGTGTCGCCCTTCTACCCGGAGCCAGACGAGCTGGCGCATGCCGTCGACAACGCGGAGGAGTCCGGAGTGCCGGGGCTCGATGGCCTCGCTGCACACCTGCGGCACGTCGCCCCGCGCGACCCGGATCTGCCGTATGCCGTCTGCTCGGCACCGTACGGTCCGCCGGTCTGGCACTCCGAGGATCTCCGCGACCTCCGGGGCCACGTCGGCGTCAGTGGGCGCTGATCGGCGCGCCCACCCGCAGGGCCTCACTCCGGCCAGGTTCCCTCCACGGCGACCAAGGAGATCGGACGACGAAGGTTCACCAGGAGGGCGGGATCCCAGGTCCGCTGCTTCTGCGCGAGCAGCTCGTCGGCGAGGAACAGCGAGAGATCACCCGTGCACCGGCCGCCGCGGACCGCGATCAGCCGGCCCGCGCGGACAAGGGCCGAGACCCCCTCGACGTCCAGGGCCAGCTCGAGCCGGAAGTCGAAGCTGTGGATCGGGCGCCCGTCGAGCAACAGCTCGACACGCGGCTCGTGCGTGGAGGTGATCCGGTGCGTGTGGAGGGGGACCACCTCGTCGGTGTCCGGATCCGCGAGCGTACGTCGCCCCGCTTCGCGCAGGGCGGCGTAGCGGGTCCACCCCGCGGACAGGACAGTGCCGAGATCGATGTCGAGGAGAGCGCCGGCCTTGACGCTCACGTCCTTGTCGACCAGACCCGACGCTCCGGAGCCGAGGGATCGCGACCCGCTGAGCGCTGCCCGCCCGGCACCCTTCTCGCTGACGGCGCGCTCCAGCTCTTCGGTTGCGGCGTCCGGCCGGCCCTCGTGGTCGAAGAGCACTCCCAACGCCGTCACCGGCGCAACGTCCTCCCGTAGCTGACTCATCACTCCACCTCGCTCACATCGACGCGTGCTCCTCGGTCGCGGACGCCACGAAGCTGCAGGACCGGTGGGTCGAGACCTCCGGAGTCGGGACCGGCGACCGTGTGCGGGCCGGTCACCACGCCCGGTCTGCCCGCCACCTCGACGTGGTCCCGGAGCCATCGACGGTCGGCGGACCGCCGCCACTGCACCACCGCCGCGGCGGCCGCCCCGAGCACGAGCAGAGCGACCACGACGACGACCGCGAGGGTGGCGTCGGGGTCCGGGTCGGGGACCGGCGGCGGCTGGTCGACCGTCACGGTCACCGTGCTGCCCGGTGGCACGCGCACCCGGGCCGCCGGTTGCTGGCTCACGACCCGCTCGTCCGAGGGCGGCCCCTCGAACAGCACCAGGCCGACCGCCTCCAGGACGCGGCCGGCCTCTTCGACGGTGAGCCCGGTCAGGTCCGGCACCCGGACCAGGCGCGGCGCCGGCGCGCTGCCGAGGCTGACGTTGACCGTGCTCCCGGTCGGCACCAACGTGTCGGGCGCCGGCTTCTGGTCGCGCACCACGTCACCCGCTCCGACGGTGCCGAGCTTCAGGCCCAGTCCGGCGACCAGGTCCTGCGCCTCGGCCACGGGGCGGTCGCGAAGGTCGGGCACCCGCACGCGCTGCTCGGGCTCGGCCACGAGCTGGATGCCGACGGGTGTACCCCTCTCGACGGCGACGCCGGCCGCGGGTGTCTGCTCCGAGACCCTGCCGGTCTCTCCCACGACCTGGCCGAGCGCCAGCCCGGCATCCAGCAGGACCGCCTCGGCCTCGTCCCGGGTCAGGCCCACCACGGACGGGATGTCGACCGTCACGGGCGGTAGCGGAGTCAGCACGAGGTCGACGGCCGACTGGGGATCCACGACTGCGCCGGGCCCGGGTGACTGCTCCTTCACCACGCCCGACCCCGTCCAGTCCCCGACGTTCAGGTCGACGTCGTTGAGGCTCTTCGTCGCCTCCGCCAGCGTCATGCCCAGCACGCTGGGCACGGGCACCTGGACCACGTCGGGCGGCCTGACGTCGAACTCCACGCGCAGAGCGAGGGTGCCCGCTTCGGCGCACTGGGCGACCACCACGTGCGGCCCGAGCTCGGCGTCAGACGGCACCGCGAAGTCCGCCCTGGCGGATCCGTCGTCCTCGACCGGCACCGTGCTCAGCACGGTCTCGGCGTCCCAGAGGAAGTCGACGCTGCCCGAGCCGACGTCGTCGAAGCCCGTGGAGGGGCACGTCCCGTAGCCGCTGGCGACCGCGACGACTCCGGCGCCCGGGGGGCCGACGTCCGGTTCGAGATCGAGGGACCGGATCTCCACCGGGCTCGCGGCGGTCGCCGTCGCCGGGCCGATGGCGAGAATCCCCACGATCGCGAGAATCCCGGCGATGATCGCGGACGCCACCCGCCTCGTCACCTGGTGCCAAGCGGTCATCGGTCGACCTCTGCCGTGAGCGGAAGGGCTGCCCTCCCACCGTGAACTCCCTCTACGCCGTCGGCAAGCGACATCGGCAACGGGCTAGACCGGGGTCGACATCGAGGTCTCGCGCGAGCCAATGTCAAGGAGTTCCGCCGCCCCCGCGGGAGGGAGTCTCACCATGGCGCCACAGAGGTTCGAGCATGTCGAGGCCGAGGTCGTCCACGTCGTCGATCCGACCAAACCGGCACCGCCGGGAGGCGAGGTGCCCCCGCCGCCGAACCTGCTCACCCAGTCGTCGGTGACGATGACGGTGTTCGCCCAGGACCCTCTGGTGGTCGATGCGCAGGGAGGTCCCGTCCTGGCCGAGGTGTCGGTGCCGGCCGAGCGGCTGCAGCGCGGCCCGCGCAACCACCGGTTCCACGTCGTGGACGTCGGCGTGGGCACCAACGCCGCCGGCGAACCCGTCGCCCTGCACGACCAGAACGCGTGGACCTACGTCGACCGCTGGGACAAGGACCACCGGACCGGGGACGTGGTCTCGCTCGTCGAGGACCGGGCCTTCCGCGCGCAGAACGTCTTCGCGGTGGCCGGTCACACCCTCGCCCTGTTCGAGCAGCACCTCGGCCGGCCGATCCCGTGGAACTCCCAGTTCCCGCAGCTCTATCTCGTGCCCCATGCGCGGGTCGAGGCCAACGCGTTCTACTCCCGTGAGCACAACGCCGTCCTGTTCGGCTGGCTCCCGGCGCTTCGGAGGCAAGCCGCCGCTCTACACGGCGCTGTCCTACGACGTGATCGCCCACGAGGTCAGCCACGCGATCCTCGACGGGCTGCGGCCCCGCTACACCGAGCCGGGCCTGCCCGACCAGCTGGCCTTCCACGAGGCGCTCGCCGACCTGGTGGCTCTGCTCTCGGTGTTCAGCATCAAGGGCGTCGCCCAGCACCTCCTCGATCCCGGGAAGCTGGGCGAGGTGCGGTTCCCCTCCGACGCCGTGGCCCGGCGGATCGAGGACCCCGACGCGCAGCAGGCGCAGCTGCTGGCCGGCCGGGCCGAGATGCTGAAGACGTCCCCGCTGGCCCGGCTCGCCGAGCAGATCGGCGGCCGGCGCGCGGCCCAGCACCCGGGGGACGCCACCGTGACCGGGCGCTACCCCGCCCTGCGCAGGTCCATCGACATCGCCCCGACCGCGACCTGGACGCAGGACCCGGCGTACGCCGAGCCGCACCGTCGCGCCGAGATCCTCGTGGCGGCGTTCATGCAGACGATGGTCGCCATGTGGGCGGGCCGGCTCACGCCCCTGCGTCAGGAGCGGGGTGGCGGCCTGGACGCCGGCCGGGTCGCCGAGGAGGGCGTGAAGTCGGCGAAGCACCTCCTGGCCATGCTGCTGCGTGCCCTGGACTACCTGCCGCCGATCGAGCTCGAGTTCGCCGACGTCATCGACTCCGTCCTGACCGCCGACCGTCGGCTCGCGCCCGACGACGACCACGACTACCGGGGCCTGCTGCAACGCTCCTTCGAAGCCTTCGGGATCACCGCGCCCGCTCACCGGATCGTCGACGAGGACGGGATGGCGGACGGCTGGTTCGACGGCACCCTCGCGACGCCCGCCGAGGCCCCGGCGGCCGAGCCCGCCTTCGACACCGATCCGGACGCGACCAAGCTGCCCGGCGGCCTGCGCTACGAGCACCTCAACCTGGTCGCCCTGCGCACCTCGCCCGAGGAGGTCTACCAGTTCATCTGGAACAACGCCGGCGCCCTCGACATCGACGTGCGCCTGACGACCCGGGTGGAGCGCGTCCTCAGCAGCACCCGGGTCGGGCCGGACGGCCTGGTGGTCAACGAGATCATCGCCGACTACGTCCAGACCCTGCGCACCACCGCGGGCAACCTCCCACCGGGGGTCGAGGCGCCGGCCGGGATGGCGCCCGACGCGGTGGTCGAGCTGTGGGGCGGCGGCGTGCTGGTGTTCGACCAGTTCGGCAGGTTCCGGCTCCACCAGCGCAAGCCCATCGTCGACGCCGACCGGCAGACCCGCCGGCTGGCGCATCTCGTCGCCCGGGGCATCAAGGGGCGCGAGGGCGGCGTTCGGCACCTCCGACGGGCAAGGCGACAAGCGGCGGTTCTCCCTGCTGCACCGGGACTCCGAAGGAGGAGAGTGATGAAGACCGCCCGTCCGAGCAGGATCCGCCTCCGCGCCTACAAGGTCGGCTTCGGCGACTGCCTCCTGCTGACCGTGACGCTACGGGTCGAAGCTGCCCGACGGCCGCCGCGAGCGGCACGTCCTCATCGACTGCGGGACCGTCGAGAACGCCGACGGACGGCCCGACCATCGCCCAGGTGGCCGACCTCGTGGCCGAGCACTGCGGCGGGCAGCTCGACATGGTGGTCGCCACCCACCGGCACCGCGACCACATCGGCGGGTTCGGCGACTCCGCGGGCTCGGAGGTCCTCGACCGGCTCAACCCCCGGATCGTCGTACGACCGTGGACCGACGTGCCCGAGGACAAGCGCGACGACCCGGCGCTCGCCCTGGCCGACCACCAGCTGCGCTTCCTCAGCGTCCTCGACGGGCTCCAGCCCCAGGCGGAGGCCCTGGCCGGCTTCTCCTTCGACAACCGTGCCGTGGCCAAGCGGGCCGCGAAGCTCGCCGAGTTCGGCTTCAAGAACCCCGAGGCGGTCGCGCTGCTCGAGGAGTGGGGGTCGCGTGGCCGCGCGGAGTACGTCTCGGCCGGCATGACGCTCGACCTCGCCGACGCGATGCCCGGAGTCAACGTGCGCGTGCTCGGGCCGCCCACGCTCGCCGACGTGCCGTCGCTCACCAGGTACGCCAAGGAGTCCGAGGAGTACTGGCTCGGGCTGGCCGAGGGCGACGCCCTCACCACCCTGGTGGCCGAGGGCGACGCCGCCTCGCTCGACCAGGCTCGGCGGGTCCTCGCCGAGCCCGGCGGCATGGGGGCCGCCGAGTGGCTGCTGCGGGCCCTGGACTCGCGACGGGTCGCCCAGGGCCTGGAGATCGTCGAGGCCCTCGACGACGTCCTCAACAACACCAGCGTGATCCTCCTCGTCACCATCGGGTCGCGGCGGCTGCTCCTGCCCGGTGACGCCCAGGCGGAGAACTGGTCGCTGGCCCTCGACCAGGCCGAGGGCGCCCGTCAGCGCACCCGGGACGCGCGCCTGGCGTCAGCCCTCGGGAAGGTGGATCTCTACAAGGTCGGCCACCACGGCAGCCGCAACGCGACACCCAAGCGCCTGACGAAGCACTGGAAGGAACCGGTCTCACAGGGCCATCAGGTCGTGTCGGTGCTGACGACGAAGCAGGGTGTCTACGAGAAGAGCACCGAGGGCGCCGTCCCGAAGGAGGAGCTGGTGACCGGGCTGCGCGCCTTCGGTCCCGTGTACAGCACCGACGAGCTCGACCCCGACGTGTGGTGGATGGACCTGGAGGCGCCCGCCCGCGGCCCCGCGACCTTCACCCACACCCCCGGACCGCGGGTCGCGCCGCCCGTGCGGCCCCGCAAGCCGCGCAAGCGCCGGCCGCGCCGGTCGAGCCGGTCGAGCCGCCGGTGCGAGCCCGGGTAGGCCCGCCCGTCCCGCGGGCTCCCGTCACCCCGTGACGAGCAGGTGTGGGACGACGAGCGCCATCAGCATCGCCACGCCACCGGTCGCGGCCACCACCGCCGAGGTCCACCCGCGGGCCGGCTCGTGGTGCGGTCGACGCCGCCGCTCGTACCACGCCACCCCGACGACACCCACGGTCACGACCAGCACGTGCCCGGACACCGCCATCAGGAGCATCAACGGCAGGCAGGACGACGCGCAGTCCCGCCCGAGCCCGCGACCGAAGGCGCGGCCCGCCGACCGCGCCGCCGCCGGCGCCAGCGGCGGGGCCACGACCCGGTGACACCGGGCCACGCTGCGTCGTTTCGTCCGGCTCCACTGCCAACCCGCCGCGGCCAGCGTCGCCGCCGCCAGGGCGAGGAGGCCGCCCATCGGCCGCGAGCGCGGCGCCGACGACACCGACGACGAGCCCGATCACCAGCCATCCGGATGCCCACCCCGCAGACCACGGCCAGCGTCACCCCGCGTCGAGCCGCGCGCGGGCTGCGCAAGCGCGGCGTAGCGGACGTTCGGCGCGATCAGCGGCACCATCACCGCGACCATCGCGAGCGTCAGCAGGCCGTGGTGCAGCCACGGGTTCCGCGACACCCAGTCCCACCAGGACAGCGTCGGTCGCCGCGACCTGGGCGTGCTGCCCGTGGTGCGCGTGATCGTGGCCCGACGCGGCAGCGGGACCGGGCGTCGTCGTCACGCTCAGCAGGGTCGAGACCCGAGCAACCTCGGACACCGCGAACACCAGCCAGCCGGCCGCGGCCACGACGTACAGCCACCACTCGGGCCGTCGCCGCCGCGCCGGCGGCCGACCGGACGCGCGACAGGGTCGACGGAGCGCCGACACCGGCCGCGGGCCGCCGGGCGGACCACCAGCTCACGGCTCACAGCTCCGCGGCTCACGCGAACTCGAGCGAGACGCGCGGCCGACCGTGAGTGCGGCGGCCTCGAGGTCGCGCTCGCGCGTCGATGGGGACCAGTCGCACCGGCGGCCTCGAGCGGGCGCAGCGTGGCCGCCTGGGCCCGCACTGCCGCCGTGGCGTCGAGCTGGCGACGCTGGCCGTCGCCGGGCGACGAGCCGTCGTCGCGGCTGGCCTCGTGGACGCCGAACAGCGAGAGCAGGCCCACGTAGTGGTCCGCATCGGCGGTGTCGGCCTGCGTCGCCGTCCGCCAGCCCGAGTACACCTGGTACGACGTCTGCGCCGGCCGGCCGCAGCGGAGGCCGTCGAAGCGCAGGACCCAGGTGGCCTCGGCGGGGAAGGCCGCAGCGGTCATCTCCCGGTCCGCCCCGGCCCCACCGCACGAGGAGTGACGTCGGTCGTCCCGGCCAGGCCGGACGTCCTCCGCAGCGGACGACCGGCTCGGGCACGGCCAGGTCGAGACCGAACGGCTGGTCCTCGGACTCGGTGGTCGGGGGCCGGCGCCGCCGGCAGGCTGGCGGGGCTGCCGTGGTGTCGTAGGCGTAGTCGAGGAACGACGAGGTCGAGGACGCTGGCCGCGGTCCAGGCGACGAACGAGTCGTCGCCGCGCAGGAACCAGAACTCCTTGTCGTTCCACGACTGGTGTGCCGGGGTGCCGACGCCGACGCCGTTCGCGAACGGGATAGCCGTGCCCGAGGTCTCGCGCGTAGGTCTCCCACAGCCGGTCGACGTTGCAGTGGTGCATCCAGAAGACGGGGTCGAGCCCGGCGGTCTCGAACAGCGGCCATGGCGCCGTTGACCCGCACGTGCACCGAGCCGTGCGGCTGACGACGTCGAGCATGCCGATCTCGTTGTGTCTGGTCGTGGAAGAGCGGCCTGGTTGGTGGCGTCCTCGATGACGCCGCCGCCGAAGGACACCCGGCCGGTGTCCTGCTGGTTGGCGAAGTGGTGCCGCAGCAGCGCGGTCGACGGCGTCCGCCCAGCTGCTGTCGTCCGGCATCGCCGTCGCCCTCGAAGCTGCGGCCCGGGATCCACAACGGATTGGGGAAGAGGCCGTCCGACCTGGCCTCGACACCCGGCACCGTCACGTCGGTCGGCAGCGTCTCACCGCGCAGCGGCAGCGGCATGCCCAGGCGGGTCGGCGTCCCCGCCGAAGTCGGTGTAGTTCCAGTACGGCAGGCCCCACTGTCCGCCGGCCCTTCCAGCGCGGCGATGTGCGCACGGCAGATGGCCTCGAACTCCAGGAGGTAGGCCCGGTGCCACGGGAGGAAGAACCAGTGGTTGTGCGCGCATTCCTTCCACAGCGCCGCGTTGCCGTTGATCTGCGGCCAGCGCTCGGCGGGCACCCAGGTGCCGTGCATCTGCGACTGGTAGCCCAGGCCGAACGGGTCCGACCACTGCTCGGCGATCGAGACGACCGTATCGAAGGCCTCCTGGGTCCAGGCCGAGGCGTTCGCCTCTTGCAGCAGCGTCAGGAACTCGTCGAGGCGCGGCGTCCGAAGCCGCATCTGGTGCACGGCCGCGGCGTACCAGATCAGGTCGTCGTGCCAGCCGTTCGTGGCTCCGCTGCGCCAGGCAGCCTGTCGAGTCGCGGTCATCGTGGTCTCCCTGCTCCAGACCCGAGTGGTTGGGACCGCCGTCTCCGAGCACGGGTCTCGCCCGGACCGACGCACGCGTCTCAGGTCGTCTCGACCCGACGAGCCGGCGGACCGGTCCCCGCGATGTCGCCCCGTGCCGCAAGGGGGCGCCTCGTGGGGGGAGGCGGTCGTGCCCGACAGGGCCGCGGCGAACTGACGAACCCGTGCTTCGGTTATCCCGCTCCCGCGCAGGGGTGTCAATCGCGGTATAGACACGGTTGACAGCCTGCGTCGTCCCAGCGCCGCGTCACCCGCACGGCCGGTCGGTGGATGACCGGGAGGCGCGCCAGGATCCTCGGGAGAGGCTCTTCTAGGTTGTACGCACGTGCGTTCAAACCGGCGTCTTGAACGCACGTGCGTACAACCTAGAAGCCCCCTCTCCCGGCCGAGGCTGAGCCGGGAGCGGCGAGCAACGGGTGGGCCAGGCTCGTGGCCCGTCAGGACACTACGGGCTCGCGAGGAAGTGCCGCGCGACCCGCTCGGTCAGGAAGGACATCGACCGGAGGTCGCCGTCGAGGGCGTTCTGCCAGACCACGATGAACTGGGTCGACGTGCCGGTCGGGACGATCACGCTGGCCTCGGAGAAGACGTTGGCCCCGGTCTTGAGCGGGCCGAGCCCGATCTTCGGTATGGGTCACGGTGAAGTCCGTGGAGCCGACAGGGCGCGAGGCGTCCATCCACGAAGGCTCCGAGCCCGCGGCGGTGTCGCGGAGCAGCTGGTCGAAGTCCGACGACGCCGATGCGTTGACGAGAGAGCCCCTCAGGACGTGCGCGTACATGTTGGCCATGTCGAACGTCGTCATCACCTGGGCGGCCTGACCGTCGTTGACGGAGGCGATGCGCACCGCCTGCGTGACGCCGTCGAAGGTGCCGCAGAGCCAGATCCCCTGTTGGCCGAGGGCCGAGAAGAAGCCGCCTGCCGCCAGAGCGCCGTTGACCCAGCCGTACCCCAGGCTCTTGATGCACGTCGCTGCGGCGCTGTTGCTGCTGAGCACCAAGGCGTCCCGCATGGAGTTCTCGAACGCCGCGTTGAGCATCACCGCCACGTGCCCGTCGATCGTCGGCACCGTCGCGAAGACGTCCTCGTAGCGCGGGACCCGGAGTGCGTGCGGCACCCCCGCCGCGACGATCGTGGGCACCGCGTTGGCGACGAGCGGATCGATCACCAGCCGCGCGGCGGCGTACGTCGACGGTCCGTCCGTCGCGCCCGCCGCGTTCCCCGCGTCCTCCACCGCCGAGCGGAGCTGGTGGGCGCAGTAGGGAATGGCGACCTTGAGCAGGCTCGCCGAGTAGTAGGTGCCGCCGAAGTTGAGGCCCGCATGAGGGAAGTCGTCGGGACCCAGCACCGCCGCCATCGAGAAGGCGATGCCTCCGGGCCCGCCTGACACGGGGAACGACGCCTGCATGTCCGCGAGCCCCGCCGCGAGCGCCTCCTCCATCTTGACGTCGGCATTGAGGAGCGTCGAGTACGGGACGGGGAACGACACGGGCCCACCTCCGGCCGCGGGGTCCTGCGGGTGCAGCCAGGACCGGATCGAGATGACGGTGCTGCTACGCCACCATGCGACCGATGACGCCGCTGCACCACCTGGTCCAGACCAGAGCCCGGCTCAGGCGCACGGGATCTCCATGGTCAGCTGGGTTCCCGTGCCCGGGCGGCTGGTCACCGACAGCGTCCCGTCGACCGACGCCAGCCGGTCGCGCACTCCCAGAAGCCCCGAGCCACCGGGGTCGGCACCACCGGGACCGTCGTCGCTCACCCGGACGACGAGGCGCCCGTCGCCGTCTTCGATCGACACCAGCGCGGACGCCGGCGCGGCGTGCTTGAGGGCGTTGGTGATCGCCTCGCTCGCGGAGAAGTACGCCGCGGCCTCGGTCTCCGGGGAATAGCGGCCCACCGGCCGGGGAACGTCGAGCCGCACCCGCGTGCCCAGACGCGTGGCCAGGGCCTGCAACGCCGCGACCAGGCCGAGGTCGGTCAGCACGGCGGGATGGATACCGGCAGCCAGCTCACGCATCTCCGTCAGGGCGCTCGACAGCTCCGCCTCCGCGGCCGCGATCAGCTCCGGGTCACCGGGTTGACTGCGCAGCAGCTGCAAGGCGATCCCGATGGCCAGCAGCCGCTGCTGGGCGCCGTCGTGCAGGTCGCGCTCGAGCCGGGCCCGAGCCTCGTTGGTCGCGGTCACGATCCGCGCCCGCGACTCCCGCACCTCCAGCAGCTGGGCGCGGACCTCGGCCTGCAGCCGGGCGTTCTCCAGGATCAGTCGGGTCGCCGAGCCCGCCGCGGTCAGCAGCGCCGGCTCGTCGCTGAGCGAGCGGTCGTGGCTGATCAGCGCCAGCGGCGTCCCGGGCTCGCCGACGGGCGTGACCGTCGTCCGTTCGTCCGGCTCCGGGGCCGGCACCGGACGACCTCGGGTGTCGACGTAGCCGTCCTGCACCGGGAACGCCACCCTCAGCTGCGGGTCGCCGAGGGCGACCGCCAGCGACCGCTCGAGGTCGGCGTCGGCGCCGGCCGCCAGCTCCACGACCAGATCTCCGATGCGCCGGTAGGACAGCCGCTCGTTGAGGAGGCCGATCAGGAAGCACACCGGCACGCACAGCAGCCCCACCACCTGCAGCGCGATGAGCGACTCTCTCGACACGCCCCAGGCACCCGCTCCCTGCGGGCCCCCGACCAGGGCCAGGCCGCCGTACAGGACGACGGCGGCCAGGATCGAGAGGTAGGGCAGTCGCAGCAGTCGGCGCTGCCGGTGACCGGAACGGCGGTAGCGCTTGACCAGCAGCACGACCAGGAGCAGGCACAGCACCACCCAGGCAGCCGAGAAGAGCATGGTCGAGCCTTGATGGAACGCGTCGGAGACCGTGACGAAGGCGAACGTGTGGGTGCACTCGGCGCACCTGAACACCTCTCGGCGCGTCAGCGACCAGGACAGCGCTTCGGCACCGGCGACGACGTACGCCGCGACGACGAGCCGCCTGCCCATCCGGTCCTGGAGTCGACCCGACGGGTAGGTCACCAGGAGGTGCCCCGCGAACGCCGTCTGCAGGGGCACGAGGAACACCGTCAGCGTCACCATCACCCGGGCCAGCAGCCCGTCGCCCTGAAGAGCGAACGACCCGACGAAGTCGGCGGCCAGCACCAGGGCGAGCGCCAGGACGCGCCGGGCCAGGAGGCCGCGCCGCAGCCACAGCGCGACCACACCCACCGCTACCCACGCCAGGCTGAACAGGACCTCGCGCACGACCGAGCTCGGCCGAGCGAGATGAGGCGTGGTGGCCAGGACCCAGACATCGAGCAGGGCGAAGACGCCGATCGCCCCGAGCAGCACGAGCGACGGCCCGTCGACAGCCTGCGCAGGAGGACGGGCGTCAGGGCTTCTCATCCGAGCAGCTTCGCCAGGAGCTCCGCGGGGGCCACGCCTGATGGTGACACCGGGGATGGGTCGGCGGCGAGGGAGCTGCGCAGGAATCAATGGTTTCAGGGAGGTCCGCTCCCCGGTCGGGCGCCACGGTGGAGTACCCACCGACAGAGGAGCTCATCATGACCAGAGGCCTGTCCTACCGAGCGGGCGTGGGCGCGGCCCTGGCGCTCGCGCTGACCGCTTGGGGCATCAGCAACGCCGCGACCAGCTCGGCTGACGACGACACCATCGTGGTCACGACCACGATCCAGGCGGCCGTCGACGCAGCCGACCCGGGCGACACCATCCTCGTCCCGGCGGGGACGTACGCCGAGACCGTCAACGTCACCGAGCCCGGCATCACCATCCGGGGGTCCCAGGAGGCGGTGCTCGACGGCACGGGACTCGGCCTGCAGGCCGGCATCAGGGTGCGTTCGCTCGACGGCTCGCGGCTCGACGGCTTCACGCTCCAGGGGCTGACCATCCGCGGCTACACCCGCTTCGGCAGCCAGGTCAGCGGCGTCGACAACTTCCGGCTGACCGGGACGCGCTACGTCGACAACCCGCTGTACGGACTGTTCCCGGTGCGCTGCTCCCACGGCCGCGTCGACCACAACCACGTCACGGGGTCGTTCGACTCCGGCGTCTACGTCGGCCAGTGCAGCGACGTGCTCGTCGACCACAACGTGGCGCACGCCAACACCATCGGCCTCGAGGTGGAGCTCTCCACGCGGGTCGTGGTGGAGGACAACGTGTCCACCGACAACGCCCTCGGGGCGCTGGTCCAGATCTCACCGCTGCGCCCCGTCAAGGTGACGCAGGACGTCGTCGTCCGCCGCAACGTGCTGTCGGGCAACAACCGCGCCAACACCATCACCGAGGGGTTCCTGGGCCAGCTGCCCGGCGGCGTCGGCATCGCGAACGTCGCCGGCGACGACGTGCGCATCCTCGACAACGTCGTCTCCGGCAACCGCAGCGCCGGGATCGGCGTCGTGAGCCTGCCTCCCGAGGTGCTGGCCCTCGACCCCGGGCTGGACCCGGCACCGGACGGCGGCGAGGTGCGGGGCAACGTCGCCCGCGGCAACGGCTTCGACCCCGACCCGCGCCTGGCGCCCCTGCCCGGGGCCGACGTGGTGTGGGACCTGACCGGCAGCCCGTGCTTCCTGGTGCCCAAGGGAACGCGCACCTTCCCGCCAGTGCTGCCCCCCTGCTCGTGAACGCACAGGTCGCGCCCCACGGCGAGACCCGGTGGGACGCTGTGGTGGTCGGGGCCGGGCTGGGCGGCCTCACCACCGCGGCGTACCTCGCCACCAACGGGCTGCGCACCCTCGTCCTGGAGCAGGGCAAGGTCGCAGGTGGCTGCAGCCAGGTGTTCCGAAGGCGAGGGCGGTACGAGTTCGACGTCGGCGTCCACTACGTCGGCGACTGCCAGCCCGGCGGCACCATGTGGAGCCTGCTCCGCGGTCTCGGCCTCGAGCAGTCGATCGAGTTCGTCGAGCTCGACCCCGACGGCTTCAGCACCCTGGTGTTCCCGGACCTCACGTTCCGGGTCCCGCGGGGGTGGGATGCCTACCTCGGCCGTCTGGTCGAGACGTTCCCGGACGAGGAGCGCGGGATCCGCCGGTGCGTCGACGTGCTGCGCCGGGTCGGCGCCGAGCTCGACGGCAGCTTCCCGGTCGGTGGCCGCCAGGTGATGGCCTTCCCCGGCACGCACCGCTCACCACCGCCGTCGGGTCGTTCCCCCTGGCGTGGCTGTACGGCACCTGCCGTCTCAGCAACCCGGTGCGCGCGGTGCTGTCCGGTGAGTCGGGGGCCTATGCCGCGCCGCCGTCGCGGGTCCCGGTGTCCCTGCACGCGGCGTTCCTGCACCACTACCTCGAGGCGGGCGCGTTCTATCCCCAGGGCGGCGGTCAGGTGCTGGCCGCCCGGCTCGTCGAGGTCGTCGAGGCGTACGGCGGCGAGGTCCGGACGGGCCTACGGGTGCGCCGGATCCTCGTGGCCGGCAGCCGGGTCACGGGGGTGCGGACGAGCGACGGTGCCTCGCATCGCGCGCCGGTCGTGGTGTCCAACGCCGATCCCCAGCAGACCTACCTGGAGCTGGTGGGACGTGAGCACCTGCGCGGGCGCACGGTCCGGCGGATGCACAGCGCCCGGATGGCCCTGCCGATCTTCACCGCCTACCTCGGCATCGATCTCGACCTCGCGGCGGTGCTGCCGAGCACCAGCGTGTTCAGCCATCCGCACACCGACCTCGAGGCGACCTACCAGGACTGCTATGCCGGGCGGCTGCCCGAGGAGCTGCCGTTCTTCCTGTCCTCGGCGTCGGTCAAGGACCCGGGCAACCCACGCACCGCCCCACCCGGTCACTCCTCCCTGGAGCTGATGACCGTCGTTCCGGCGGGCGCGGCCTTCTGGGGAGTGCCCTCGGGCGCCGACCGTCTCGCGTACCGCTCCGGCGCGGCGTACCAGGCCAGGAAGAGGCAGGTGACCGAGCTGCTCGTCGAGCGTGCGTCGACCGTGATCCCCGACCTGGCCGCTCATGTCGTCCTGCGCGAGGCGTCGACCCCGATCACCCAGGCGCGCTTCACCGGAGCCACCGGCGGAGCCTGCTACGGGTGGGAGCTGTCGACGCGTCAGGTGGGCCTCGGGCGTCCCGGCCCGAGCACCGAGATCCGCGGCCTCTACCTGGTCGGCGCGAGCACCCGCTCGTGCCACGGAGTGATGGGCGTGATGAACGGCGGCGTCGCGACCGCCGGCGCCGTGCTCGGTCGCGACCTCCGCGGGGAGATCCTCGCCGGCCGGGTCTTCGGTGCCGCCGCGCGACTAGCGGTGGCCGGACCGCAATGGGATCCCCTTGCCGCCTCGCGCGGCCAGGGACGTCGTCAGAGACTCGATCGCCTGGCTCGCTGAGGTCACGGCCGGGTCGGCTGCCGGAGGGCTCGCCCGATGGCCATGACACCGGCCGGGTCGTAGGCCTGGATCGCGCGGCGCAGCCGGGCCAGCGTCGGCGCGTCGTAGGCGTCGACGTAGTCCGCGGCGGCGAACGTGAAGTTCGGCATGCGGTGCCCCCCGGTCCACCGGGCCAGGGCCTCGAGCACCGCCTCGCCGTGCGCCTCGGCCCCCGGGGTGCCGGCGATCGGCGACCAGGAGCAGGGCGTACGCCGCCTCGCGCGCGCAGAAGGCGCTCTCGTGCGCTCCACCGCGCGCGACGGCGCCGCCCATCTGGCGCACCTCGACCAGGACCTGGGGCGAGCCCGAGCCGGGGCCCGTCATCGCCAGCAGGGCGTCCGCGGCCTCGGCCGGGAAGTCGGTGAGCACGGCGGCCGCCTCGTGGGCCGGCAGCGGGTCGAGCGGGTCGGTGTGGACCGAGTCCACCTCCGTGTAGGGCTTGAGCGCGACATCGTCGAGGAGCACGGGCGCTGCCTCGCGCATCGCGTCGAACCAGCGTCGACCCTCGGCGGGGTCCCCGGTCCAGACATAGCGGACCGACAGGGTGAGACGCTCCGCGAGCTGGTCCGGTACGCCGGGCATGGAGGGAGCTGGAAGAGCGCGAAGGAGGTCGTGGCCGCCTCGGGCAGGTCCGCGGACCACCGCCTCCACCGATCGATGACGGTGCCCGCGTGCTCGCCGTCGAACCACAGGGAGCCGCCGTAGAAGGTGGGCTGGTGCACGAGGTCGAACTCGATCGCGGTGACGATGCCGAGCATCCCCTTGCCGCCGCGCAGGCCGAAGAACAGCTCGGGGTCCTGGGTCGGCGTCACCCGGCGGAGCTCGCCGTCACCGGTCACGACCTCGATCGCGCGGACCCGGTCGATCGCCAGGCCGTAGGTGCGGGCCATCGGTCCGAGGCCACCCCCGGTGGTGTAGCCCACGATGCCCACGTCGGTGATCGACCCGGACAGCGGTGCCAGGCCGTAGGGAGCCGCGGCCTGCACGACGCGGAGCCACTTCACGCCGGCGCCGACGCGTGCCCAAGCCCTCGGGATGGACGACGCACTCGTCGAGTCCCTCGGTGTTGACGAGGAGGGCGCCGACGAGCTCGGCGATCGGGCCGTGCCCGGTGGCCTGCGGTGTCACGAGCAGGCCGTGCCGGCCGGCGAAGCGCACCGCCTCGACCACGTCCTGCGCGGTGCGCGCGGCCAGGACGGCGGCCGGTTGGACCGGGACGGCCAGGTTCCAGGGCGAGACGAGGGCGTCGTACGCCCCGCTCCCCTGGACGGCGACGGTGCCGGTCGTGGCGGCGTCGAGCTCGGAAAAGGGGGCGTGGGCACGGATCAGGTCCGCGCGGGTCTCGACGAGGGTCATGGTGTCCTCCGGGTTCGTGGTGATGTCGATGCACCACGGTGATGCCGGACCCTTGAGGGCAACTTGTGATCGATCTAGAGGCGCCCGTCGCGACCGCCTCAGGGGCGAGACCGTGGCGGCACGAACACGCCGGTGGGGTCGGCCGCCGCACGCACCGCCTCGAGGCGCCGGGCGGAGTCGGTCGACCAGCCGCGACGCTCGTCGATCTGCCTCGTCGACCATCAGCAGGTACGACGAGCCGCTGTCCCAGGGCGTGGAGGGCGCTCATCACGCGGTTGGTCTCGTCGCGGACCGATGGCCATCCGGCACCCTCGTCGGTCCCGACGCCCAGCACGAGGAACTCCCCCGTCATGCTGCTCGAGCACACCAGGACGCGGCGCGGGCCGCGACAGGGCGCCGCCGAGGTGGCGGATCTCCACGAAGAGCAGCGCCGACGCCGAGTCGGGGCCCGCGGCCGCCACGAGTGCCTCGATGGCGGGTCCCGGCAGGTCGTCGACCAGGACGCTGTTGGCGTACACCGCGGTCGGCGCCTCGGGGTCCAGGTGCATGCGGGCCAGCGACGACGCCGGGACGACGCCGAAGGTGTCGATCTCGGGCTTCAGCGCCCGCAGGGGCGCGAACAGCCGCTCGCCCTGGTCGAGGTCCTCGATCAGGGCGCCGTCGACGACCACGAGGCGCCGCCCGCGCACGTCGTCGGGCAGCCAGGCCTCGTCCGGGGCTCGGAACAGTCGGGCGACGGTGGTGACGGTCGTCCGGGCAGGAGGCCGCCCAGGATACGCCACGCGCGGAGCACCCGGTCGGCCTGGGTCCAGTCCCACGCGAGCATGCCGGCGTACGCGTTGGTCACGGGAGCAGCTCGAACTCCACGGCGGTGACGACGCCGAAGCCGCCTCCGCTGCCGCGCGCAGCCCACATCAGGTCTGCGTCGCTGCTGTCGGTGGCTCGGACGAACGAGCCGTCGGCCAGGACGAGCTCGACGGCGGTGAGGGCGCTGCACTGCAGCCCTGCGCGGCGGGCGTACCAGCTCAGCCCACCGCCCAGGGAGCTGCCCACCACGCCCACGCCGGCGCCGCTGGTGTGGCGAGCAGCCAGACCCGCGCCGCCGGCCCTCTCGACGACATCGCCCCAGAGCACGCCGGCGCCGACGCGCGCGATGCGTCGCTCGGCGTCGATGCGCAGCTCGGTCATCGCCGACATCCGCAGGAGGACGGCGTCGCCGAGCCGGCCCGCGAGCGGTGGCGCCCCGTGGCCGGTGCCCTGCGGGGCGACCTTGAGGCCTGTCGAGGCCGCCGCCTTCACCACGTCGGCGACCTCGTCGGGGAACGCGGGATAGGCCACAGCGGCCGGCCGGTCGTCGACGTGGAGGTTCCACGGGAGCCGGGCCTCGTCGTAGAGGGGATCACCCGGCGCGTGCACGGCGCCACCGCACAGGCCACGCAGCACGTCGACCCGTGCGGCTGGCGGTGGTGGGCTGGGTGACCAAGGGGTTCCTCACGATCGGCGGGTTCCAGCGTGCCGTGCACACCTTGAGGACAACTTGAGCCGCCCCGGGATCGCGCTCATGACGGGCCGCTCTCGGTCGTGGCGAGCGCGGCGCGCACGGTCCCGGGAGGCAGGAACAGCCGCTGGGCGATCTCGTTGACACCGAGGCCGGCGGCCGACAGGTCGAGGACGCGTTGCTGGCGGCTGGTGAGCCGGGGCGGCGCGTCGACGGCGTCCTCGGGCTGGTGGCCGCGCTGCGCGAGGCCCTCGACGGCGTCGCGGGCCACGGACCGGGCGCCGCAGTCGCGGGCAGCGGTCAATGCCGTCTGCAGCAGCGCCACCGCCTCCGGGTCGGCGACGTGTGGCGAGCGCCCGAGGGCGACCCGGGCCCGCGCGGCCTCCAGCGCCGCCGGGGTCGCCGACAGCAGCTCCACCGCCTCCCTCAGCTCCGCTGCGCCCTCGTGGGCGCGGAGCTCGCCGAGCAGCCGCAACGGACGGTCCGGTTGCCGAGGCGGCTCCCCAGCGCCGGAGCAGCGCGACCTCCTCCTCGACGAGCCGGACGGCCTCCTCCGGGCTGCCCGGTTCCGGCCAGCGCGCGAGCCTTCAGGCTGCGCCAGGACGCCCAGGCGGGGTTGGCGATGCCCGGCTGCTCGACGTCGGGCGTGATGTGCTCGAGAGCCTCGGCGGGACGGCCCTGCTCGAGGCGCAGCCGCGCCGCCGACTCCGACAGCAGCCGCCCGCCCTCGCCCACCCACGGCAGGGCGCGGGCGCCCTCCAGGCTGGCCTCCGCGCCGGCGAGGTCGCCGAGGTCGATCTGGACGCCGACGGTGTACGCCGCGGCGTACGTCGCCGACACCCCCGAGATGCCCCACATGCGCTGCTGCTCGGTGCCGTCGGCCAGCGAGTGCAGGGCGTCCTCGAGCTGGCCGTGACGCCACTGCGTGAAGCCGCGCCACAGGTTCACCGACAGCACCGAGAACAGGCCGCCGGTGGCCTGCGCGCGGGCCAGCGCGCGGTCCCAGAAGTCGCCCAGGTCGTCGTCGGCGAGGAGCAGCACGTTCGCGGCGACGATCCAGAGCAGGCCGTTGTCGACCTCCAGCAGTCGGTCGCCCGCGAGGGCGAACCGGGCGAGGTCGATCGCGCCCGCGCGGTCCTCGCCGTCGCGCAGCTTCTCGTAGCAGAGCGTCGCCGCGAGCATCCTCGCCCCGTCGCCGTCGCCACTCACGACAGGGACCGGCCCGGCCAGAGCCAGCTCGGGAGGGAGGCGGTGCATGTACGCCGTGATCCGCCGCAACGCCACCAGCGCCTGCCGGTCGTCGTCGAGCCCGTCGGGCAGCTCCGCTTCGGCCTTCAGCGCGAACGCGGTCGCCACGCCGGGCGGCGACGCGAACACGTGCGTACGCACGACGAGCGCGGCGACGCGGGCGCGTGAGTGCGGGTCCTCGACGAGGTCGTGAGCCTCGGACAGGTGCACCGCGCTTGCCGGCCCGTCGACCAGCGTCTCGACGAGCCCGAGCTCGAGGAGCACGTCGGCCCGCGTGTCCTGCGCGGGCGGCTCGTCCAGGGCGCGACGCAGGAGCGCGACCGCGGAGTCCGAGGCGCCGCGCACCATCGAGGCGCGCGCCGCGGCCCGGAGCACCGCCACCGTGGCCGCGTCGCCGCGACGGGGAGCCAGCAGCAGGTGCTTCGCCACCACCTCCGGCGGGGCGTCCGACTCGAGCAGCAGGCGGGCGGCACGCTCGTGGTAGAGCGCGCGGTCGGCGGCCGGCAGGTCGTCGTACACCGCGTCCCGGACGAGCGGGTGCACGAACGCCAGGGGCAGCTGGTCCTGGAGGATCTCCGCGCGCGAGAGCGTGGCGAGCGCATCGGCGGCCTCCTCCTCGGGCAGCCGCGCCAGCGCCGCGACCGATGGGAGCTGCGCCTCCTCGCCGAGCACGGCGACCACCCGCGCCACTGCCGTCACGGCCGATGGCATCCGGCGCAGCCGCAGCATGACCAGCGACGACACCGCCCGCGAGCCCACGGCTCGTACGGTGTCGACGTGCGCCACGTCCGGCCGCACGCCCTCCTCCTCGAGCGCGCGCAGGAGCTGGCGCAGCAGCAACGGGTTGCCGGAGGTCATCCGATGGCAGGCGCTGACGAACGAGTCGGCACCCTCGCCCAGGCGTTCGCGGACCAGCGCCCCGGCAGCCTCGGGCGACAGCTGGCGCGGCCGGACCACGGTGACGAAGGGCTCGTGGGCGATCTCGTCGAGCAGCGTGTCGTCGGGCCCCTGGTCACCGGTCCGCACCGTCATCACGACGAGCACCGGAACCCCCTCGAGCCGCTTGACGAGGTAGGCGAGGAACCGCAGGGACTCCACGTCGCACCACTGGGCGTCGTCGACGCTGATCACCAGCGGCCCGTCCGCGACCAGGTTGACGGTCAGCCAGTAGAGGCCGTGCAGGACGGCGAAGTTGCCGGGCGACGGGCCATCGCCACCGGCGACCCCGTCGAAGACGACCCGGGCGCCGGCTGCCGCGTCGCCGAGCAGCGCGTCCTGGTGGGCGGGGTCCCGGACGAAGGGCTCGAACAGCTGCCGGACGACGCCGAAGCCATAGGTGCGCTCCAGCTCGCTGGCCCGCGCCGCCAGCACCCTGGCCCCGCCGGCGTCGGCGAGACGCACGGCCTCCACGAGCAGGCTGGTCTTGCCGATCCCCGCTGCTCCCTGGATGAGCACGCAGCCCGGCGCGCCCGCCGCGAGCTGGTCCACCGAGTCCTGGAGCACGCGATCTCCCGCGCCCGGTCGACCAGCTCGGGCGCCTCGTCGCCGCTGACCGGGGGGCGCGCTGGCTCGGGCTCGGGCTCGGCGACGACCGGCGCGTCGAGGGTGGGTGACTGGGCCAGCACATCGGCCTCGAGGGCCCGTAGGGACGGGCCGGGGTCGACGCCGAGCTCCTCGGCGAGCAGCTCCCGCGCCCGGCGCAGCGCCGCCAGCGCGTCGGCCTGGCGCTGGGCGCGGTAGAGCGCGAGCACCAGCAGCCGCCAACGCTCCTCGCGGAGCGGGTCCTCGGCCAGGAGCGCCTCCAGCTCGCCGACGAGAAGGGCTGCGTCGCCGAGCTCCAGTCGCGCCTGCAGAAGCCGTTCCCGGGCGACCGCGCGCAGCTCGCTGAGGCGGGTGACCTCCGCGTCCGCCCAGGGCTCCCCGGCGTAGTCGGCGTACGCGGTGCCCCGCCAGAGCCGGAGCGCGTCGTCGAGCACCCGCGCGGCCTCGGCCGGAGCCAGGCCGGCCGCGGAGTCCACGGCGCGTTCGAATCGCCACGCGTCGACCGCGTCGGGCTCCAGGCGGAGCAGGTAGCCGCCGCCGGCCCGCGCGATCACCCCGTCGCGCTGGTGCGCGCCGGCCTCCGGCTGGAGCGCGCGGCGCAGGTGGCTGACATACGCCTGCAAGGCGCCGCTGACGTTGGCGGGAGCTCGATCACCCCATACGCAGTCGGCCAGCCGTTCCGTGGCGACGACCTGGCCGCGATGCAGGACGAGGGCGGCCGAGCACGGCCCGTTGCCGCCGCCCGCCGAGGTCCACCAGCGCGCCGTCCCGGGCAGCCGTCAGCTCACCGAGCACGCGCACGTACAGGCTCGAGGTCCACAGCATTCCCACCTCGTCGGATCGAACCATACGGAGAAGCGCGGCGACCAGCCTCACTTTCGAGGCGCCTCAAGTTCGCCGCAAGACGCGCTCAAGACCCGGTGGGCAGGGTCTTCCCATCTCGAACCCACACCTGGTCGATCACCTCGACCTCAACAAGGAGAGGCACCATGAACGCACGCAGCACCCTCATCCCGACGCTGGCCGCCGCGGCCCTGCTCCTCGTCGCCCCGGCCGCGCAGGCGGCACCGCCGTCGGTCGACCGGTTCGATCGCAGTGCCTTCGACAGCGCCGGTGTCGCAACCGGCTCCGGCTACTCGATGGCGGGAGCGACCTCCGGTGAGCTCGGCGGCTACCTCACCCTGGCGATCCAGGCGGCCGACGGCACCATCCCGGCCCAGGGCCAGTGCGAGACCGCCGACGTGCAGGCCGTGCTCACGGTCGCGCCGGGCGAGTCGTTCACGATCGACACGACCGGCGAGCTCTGCAGCCACTTCATCGACGGCACCCCGACCCTCAACGCCTACTTCGGCGCCAAGCAGGTCCAGTACGTCGGCACCCACAAGCGGGCTCGCGTGAGCGACGGGATGATCGGCTTCACCAAGAGCTTCCTGGGCGCCCAGGGATCGGTCGGCCTGTCGGTCCGCTGGTGAGCACCCGTGGGAGGGTTGTCGGACCCAGCGCTCACCACGCACCCGCGTGGTGAGCACAGCCCGAGGAGAAGGCATGGACCTGTTCGACCTGGATGAGACCCAGCACCTTCGTCGCGAGGAGGCGGCGGCCCGGCTGCACGCCCTCGCCGACGCGCTCGCCCGGAACAACTCCGTCGAGTTCAACCAGGAGGGTCGCCGCATCACGGTGCGCGTGCCCGACGAGGTCGACCTGAAGGTCGAGGTCGAGCTCGGAGACGACGGGAACGAGCTGGAGATCGAGCTCACCTGGTGACCCCGCCCTGAGGTCAGCCGAGCACCACGAACGCGTCCAGGAAGACCGAGCGGCCGCGCTTGCCCACGGGCTTCAGCGTGAGGTGGTGGCGACCGGCACCCCCGGTCAGGAAGTTGGCCACGATCTGCCGGTTCCTCACCTTCTTCGCGCGCAGGTTCGCCGTGCCGATGCGCTTGCCGTCGAGGACGATCTCCAGCTTCGCCGAGTTGGGCGACCGCGTGACCACCACGCTGGCGGCGGTCCCCTGGAAGGTGAACCGAGCGGGCTTGCTTCCGACCCGGGCCGCCGAGAGCGTCCGCCTCGAGGCACCCTTGAAACGGATCTCGCTCCAGCCACGGCCGAGATCCACCTTGCGGTGGCGGTCGTCGAAGACGACAGGAGTGAGCAGCGACGTCTCGTACGGGCCGCTGTTCGAGCCGCTCGAGTGGCCGGCGTTGACCGCGAACTGAACAGGCTGGCCGACCCGGACCGAGGTGGACACGGACTGCTCGCCGGTCGGCTGCGCGATGATCTCGTACGGGCTGCTCGTCGCGCTGCGCCGCCCGACCACCGCCCTCGACTGCGGGACCGACGTGGCCCACGAGACCTGCACCGGGAACGGGTCACTGAGCTGCCGCGCGACCGGGAACACCGTGAGTGAGGTCAGCGAGATCGGCACCTGGATCGTCGGCATGATCAGCTCGCCGACGCCGTACGCGTTGTCCGGCCCGGGAGTCCCGAGGTCGACGGTGTGCGCCTTCATCCAGTCGACCAGCTGAACCGGCGTCATCCCCGGCGAGCTCCCCAGCACGACCGCGGCGGCCCCCGCCACCGCTGGGGTGGCGGCGCTGGTCCCGCTGAAGCCGTCCGGGTAGGTCAGCGAGGCGAAGTCGGTCGCGGCGCTCAGGTCTGGCCTGAGGCGCCCGTCGTTCGAGGGACCCTGCGAGCTGTACGGCGCGATGACGTGGTCGACCTCGACAGCGCCGACCGCGGCCGTTCCCGGAGTGCGGGTGTCCGCGGCGGGCGCGGTCGCGGACCCCATCGTCTGCGCGAATCCGACGAAGTAGCCGTTGGTCATGAACTCCAGGACGTCACCGGCGGTGCCGTTGCCGTCGGCGTACTTGAAGATGGCGACGTAGTCCCACGGATCGGCCTGGGTGTCGTTGCCGTAGCTGCAGCCGTCCACGGTGCTCTGTGGCAGCAGCTCGATCGGCTTCAACCCGGCCTGCTGGTCCAACCTGGAGCTGTCCAACGGCGGGCTGCCGTCCGGACGCTCGTAGACGTAGATGTCGTAGTCGGTGCGGTTCGCGCCCCAGTCGTTCCACCGCAGTCCGTTGATGAAGCTGCAGTCGAACGGCAGGTACTCCCCGCCGTCCGGGAAGTTCATCCACCCGTTCAGGTTCGGGTCCGACCAGGCCGACCGGAAGTACGTGCCGGGATATCCCGGCCCGCGGGCACTGTTGCCTGCCGAGTTGAACCACGCCATGCCCTTGCTCACCGCGCTGGCCATCACGGTGGCCAGGTCCCCGGTGCCGTCGCCCGGCCCGTCGTACTTCGCGGTCGAGTGACCTGGCGATGATGCGGACGCCGTTGGCGGCGAACCAGTCGATCGCCGCCTGCACGTCGATCACGCTGCGCACGGTCGCCAGGTAGAGCGTCGCGCCCGGGGCCATGTCCATGACCACCTCGGCGACGGCGACGCCGTGCACCTCCGCGGTGTTGAACATGGTGGGCCCGCACGGCGTGCCGTTCTTCTGACAGAATCCGTCGACCGCGGCGGGCAGCTCGCCCCCCTGCGCCGCGCGCTGCCAGGCGGCCAGGTTGAACTCGTCGATGATGCCGACCTTGACACCGGCGCCGACCTGGCCGGCCAGATGCCACGAGTCGACGTTGGTGCGGACGATCGCATCGGCGCCGTACGTGCCGGCGGCACCTGTCTCGGTGGGGTCCGCCGCCGGGACGTTCTCGGCCGGTGCCCCTACCTCGACGGGCAGGCGCACGTGCACGATGTCGGCCCGGCTCTCGAGCTCGAGGATCCGGCTTGCCGGGATGTCGGCCAGGGCGAGGGAGCCCACCACTCCGATGACGCGACCGGACACCGCGCGGACCGCGAGCGCCGGATCCACGCCCTCGAGCGCGATCACCTCGACCCTGATCCGGTCGTCCACCACGCGCGCGACGTCCTTGTCGACCTGTCGGCCGTCGAGCACCCGCGCCGTGACCTCGGCCATGCGCGGATCCGAAAGGCCGCCCGGGTCCTTGTCCTCGGGGGGCGGACCTGCGTGCTGGCGCGGCTCGGGCTCGCTACCGGGCATCCCCGGCACGGAGGCACCCGTGCCCGCTCCCGGCCCCGTGCCCTGCACGACCCCGGAGCCGCCGCGGACGACTGCATCGCCGGGAGGTCGGGAGCCGAGTGCGGCCCCCGCAACGGCGACGGCGATCACGAGCAGGCGGACGACGACGACCATGGCCCCTCCAGGTGCCGTGCCGCTCCAGCGGGCGGCTGCCGCCAACGTAGGCAGGGGCCGGTTCACCCGGCGGCGTCGGCCAGAGCCTTACCGAGCATTGGGGATGACGCCTGCAGGAGGTATCAGGGGGCCCGACGCCCACGGCACCCTGAGCCTGACGACCGACCCGGAGGTGGCGTAGATGGCGGGGTTGGACACGGCTGGCGCCGGCTCCGAGCAGACGCTCGTCCAGGAGCTCGCGCAGCTCGTCGTGGAGGATGTCGCTCCGGAGGAGCTGGTCCTCTTCGAGGACACCTCGGCCGAGTACTTCGCCGACCCCGACGGCGTGCTCGACCCGCGGGGGCGGGACGAGCCGGTCGGGTTCGGCCTCGACCTCGTCATGATCACGCCGTACGCCCTCGCGGTGGTGGCCTCGTGCGTCGGATTCCTGGTCAAGACGATCGCCGAGACTGCGACCGCGGAGGCGACGAAGCCGGCCATCTGTGACTTCCTGCGCCGGGTCGTGCACCGACGGTCCGGGGCTGACGCCGAGGCCACCGAGGCACTGAGCCGCGACCAGGCCGGCGCCGTTCGTGAGGTCGCGCTCGGACGGGCGAAGGACCTGGGTCTGTCCGAGGAGCAGGCTCGGCTGCTGGCCGACGCCGTCGTCGGTGGTCTGAACGTGGCCGGGTGAGTCGACGTGGCTCACGCGGGCCTCGACACACCGCCGCTGGCTGCCGCACGGCCCGACGTGCTCGCCTGGCCGAGCCCGACCATCTCGCGCTACCTCGTCTTCGTCACCGCGCTGCTGTCCAGCGGACTCTTCGTCGGCGGGTGGGTGCACAACCAGACGGTCGGGCAGGAGTGGGCCCGCACCTACCTCGACTGCCAGGCGCGCCACGGCACCGCGAGCACGACCTTCAGCGACGAGTCCTACGCGGCACAGCAGGCGGTCGTCGACTGCGCGGCTGACGTCGAGAGGACCAGGGCCCTGATGACGCTGGGCGGTGCCGGCGTGGCCGCACTGCTGGGGCTGTGCATCGTCGTGGTCGCTCCTCTCGTGATCCAGCGCCGGCGCCGGTTGCGCGCGCTCGGCGCGCCGTTGCAGGGCGCGGAGGACCAGTTCCGCCTCCTCGTCGACGAGGCCGGTCTCAAGGTGCGTGTGCGACCGATGGTCGGCCGCGCCACCCAGCGCGACGCCTTCAGCATCGGCTGGCCCGGCCGCTACACCGTGGCCCTTCCTCCGGCCGTCGTGGTGCGCTGGCGCGATCGATCGCTGTTCGACCCGGTCGTCAGCCACGAGCTGGCACACCTGCGGCACGGCGACGTCACCCTCGCGTGGTTGACGCGGTCGGTGTGGATCGCCCTGGCGCCACTCCTGCTCGTGCCGGCCGTCGTCGGGCTGGCGACCTGGGACCTCTCGCTGCTCCCCGGGTACGCCTGGCGTGCCGCCCTCCTCGCGGTCGTCGTGGCCCTGGTCTCCGCCACCCTGCTCAGGTCGCGTGAGTACGACGCGGACCTCCTGGCCGCCAGGCTGCGCGGCGGTCCCGCCGCCATGGAGCGGGTCCTCGGCAGCACCGCGACCCGCCGGCCGGGCAGCCACCGCGTCGCGCTCCTGGCCAACCACCCGACGTCCGAGCAGCGCCTGCTGGTCCTGCAGCGCCCGTCGTCGGTGACCCGAGCAACGTTCGTCGACGGCCTGACCGCCGCCTTCCTCGCGGGTCTGAGCCTGCCGCTGGTGGTGGCGGCCGCGTCTCCGGTGGCGTCCCGGCTGGGCGACTCCAACGCGGCGTACCTCGTGGCGGCCTGTCTGCTCGGACCTCTCCTGGCCGGCTCCGTGGGGCTCGGTGCCTGGCGCGACGCGCTGGTGCGCCGGCTGCTCGGCGAGCCGGGCCGTTCGCTCGAGCAGGCGGCCGGGGTCGGCGTGGGTCTGGTGCTCGGGAGCGCTGCGTCGCTCCAGAACTCGGCGGCAGGACTCAGCGGGCTGGGCAACCCGGCGTGGCTCCTCGTCATCGGAGCCGCCGGAGCGGGGGTGACCGTCCTGTCCGCCGCTCTCGGAGAGCTGTGGGCCGACGTGGCTCCCAGGCTTCGTCGCGCCAGAACCGCCTGGCTGGTCGCGCTGGCCGTCAACGCGGCGCTCTTCACCGCGACCCTGTGGGCCGCCGCGCTGTTCGTGTTCTCCGTGGACAACGGCGGTTGGGCGTTCGCGCGGCAGGGCCTGGTGTGGAACCTCTCCACCCGGCCGATAGCGGTGATGGTCGTGGCCCTCGCCGGCCTGGCGGCGTTCGCGCTCGTCGTCGGGCGCCGCCCCGCGCCGCTGGCGCCGTCGTGGCTGGTCGAGGGCTCGTCGCCGGTCGCCTGGCCGACGGTGGCTCGGCTGCGGCCTGCCGTGGTCGTCGCCGGCGGTCTTGCCGCGGGGCTGGCCGGCGTCGCCGTGATGATCGCCTTCCGCCTCGTCGAAGGTGCCGCCGGCACCGACGAGGAGATCTTCGGGCGGGTCCTGCTCTTCGAGTGGTACGCCGGCGCGGTGGCTGCGGCGTGTGTTCTGGCGCTCGCCCTCGTGCGCCCCGGATGGGGCGGTGCGGCCGGGCTCGTCGCTGCCGTCGCCTCCGCGGCGATGACGACGGCCGGCTTCGTGACGGTCAACGCGGTCTCGGGCAACCCGTTCCATGCCGAGCAGCTCTGGCTCTTCGTCGTTCCTGCGCTGTGCCTCGCCCTGTTCCTCAGTGCCGTCCTGCTGCCCGCTGTCGCCCTGCTCGCCGGACTCGTGAGGCGTGAGCTCTCGGGCGCGGCTGCGGTCGGCCTGCTGGTCGCCGCGCCCCTGGTCGTCGCCGCGCTGGTCCTTCCGGGCCGCACCTTCCTCGTCGGCACGAACCCGCTCGATCCGCTGGCCGAGGTCGCCGCTCCGGAGACCTCGCTGTCCGCGGAGGCGACCCGTGGCGAGCTCTCGCGCTACCTGGACGAGACGGCCGCTCACATCGAGTCCAGCTTCCGCAGCATCGACAGGCGACAGACGAAGCTCCTCGAGAACGATCGGCTCACGCCCGACGGACACGTCCAGAGGCTGCGCGAAGATGTGCTGGTGCCGTTGCGCGACCTGGTCGACGAGGTGGACGACCTCGACCCGGGTTCCGACGGCCTCGACCAGGCGCACGGCGAGGCGCTGGAGGCCTTGACCGCTGCGGTCGCGAAGGTCGAGCTGATCATCGACTACTACGCGCAGGGTGATCCCGCCCTCATCGACCAGGCCGTCGAGCAGCGCGACGAGAGCGTCCGCCACTTCGACGAGTGGCACCGCCTGTTGGGAGAGCTCGTCGACGCCTCGTGAGTCAGCTGACGAGCGCCGCCAGGTAGTAGCAGGCGACCTCCGGCGTCCCGCCGTACCCCTCAGGCAGGTACGGCGCGGGGCCGGTGATCTCCAGAGGCGCCCACACGCCCTCGTCCTCCAGCCGGTCGACGACGGCCTGGCACTCGCGCGTGTGCCACAGGTCGTCACGCTGCGTCACGACAACGACTCCCCCGGGCCTCGCGACCCTCGCGAACTCCCGCCACGCCGCCTCGACTTCCGGGAGGTAGGTCATCACCCCCACGCACACGACTGCGTCGACGCTGTCCTCCTCCAGGGCCAGGCGTCGCTGGAGATCCGCGCGTGCGAGCGCGTCATACGCTCCGCGCTGCCGGGCGATCTCGAGAGACGCGTCCGAGATGTCGAGCCCGAGGATCTGCCCGGCGAATCCTCGTGCGCGGAGCGCTCGACCGACGAGTCCGGTGCCGCATCCCACGTCGAGCACCGAGCCCACCGTGGGATGCCGGGTGAGGACGGTCCCGGCCACCACCTCGGGGGCCTGGTACGACCACGAGGCCAAGTCGTCGTCGTAGCTCCGCGCCCACGCGTCGTACCGGTCGGCGACCTCCCGAGGGTCACTCGTCCCCTGCTGCAGCCACTCCCCGATCGGGTCACCCTCGCGAACCATCGCTGCAGCGTCTCACGCGGGTACCGGTGGTCGAGCAGCGAGCTCTCGCGACCGGTGGTCGAGCAGCGAGCGAAGCGAGCGACCAGTCGAGACCACAAGGGCCGCACACCGGTGGTCGAGCAGCGAGCGACTTCGTCCTTCAGTCGAGACCAGCAGGGCGGCACCGGTGGTCGAGCAGCGAGCGAAGCGAGCGATCAGTCGAGACCACAAGGGCCGCACACCGGTGGTCGAGCAGCGAGCGAAGCAAGCGATCAGTCGAGACCACGCCGACGCGGTCGCTCACCTCACCAGGTTTCGAGACAGGACTTCGTCCTTCCTCAACCAGCGGTGGGTACGAAGCGAGCGAGGTCACCGGTGGTCGAGCAGCGAGGTCTCGACTCGGCTCGACCACCAAGACGCGATCAGTCGAGACCACGCCGACGCGGTCAGTCGCCTCACCGGGTTTCGAGACAGGACTTCGTCCTTCCTCAACCAGCGGGTGGTACCGGTGGTCGAGCAGCGAGGTCTCGACTCGGCTCGACCACCAAGACGCAATCAGTCGAGACCACCCACCGTGCAGACCTCGCCAGCATCGTCGGCAGCTGCTGCAGGACCGCCCTGCCGTGACCACGCGCACGAGGACCAGCCACGAGCGACCGCCGGTACACCTGTCGAAGGCGCTAACCGTGACAAGCCATCAGGGGCCGAAGACCATGACCGCCAACGAGTCCTCGGTGGCCTTCGTGCGACGTACCGCACGTCCGCTTGCTGCCAGCGGGTGCGTCTTGACGCAGCGATGCCGCGGAGGAGCGTGGCAAGGGTCGAGGCCAAGCGGCGAGCCCCACCGCTTGCTCGTGGTCGTCCGGCGGGAGCGCCCCCCGCATCAGCATCCCTTCAGCGGTCTTTCAGCGGTGCTTGCGAGCGTGTGTGGGACACAGGCCCGGCAGGCGGGCTCGTCACGGAAGGAGTCTTCCCATGTCTGACACCGTTTTCCCCGCTCGCACGACCACGACGGTGGCCACCGCGCCAGCCGACGGGCGTACGGCGACTCCGCGCCCCTCGGCGGCGCGGCGCCGGCCGCGAACCGGTCTTCACCAGGCCCTGGTCGCGGCCACGCTCCTGCTCGTCGGGTTGCTGGGAGTGGCAGCTCCCTCGTCGGCTGCCGTTCTCGGAGGCACGACGACGGTCACCGACGGGGGCATCAGATGCGTCCCCTCGACGCGAGGAATGCTCATCAAGCCGCCCGCGATCCGCTACTCCGGGGCGGGATGGGCAGGATCCGGGTTCGCGTCCGTCCAGTGGCAACCGGTCATCTACCGCTACCAACCTGCGACGGGATGGCAGCCGTGGACCAACACAACGCTGTGGCAGACCCGGAACGCTGACAGCCAGTGGTTCAGCGCAGCCGCCAACAACTACGGCATCTCGAACGAAGGGTGGACGAACTCCTACACCGGTCGCGTGCTAGCCCCAGACTTCCAGGTGACCGGCTTCCCTGCCGGCCACTACGCGGTGAAGTCCTACCTGTGGAAGTCATCGGACGGGCAGACCGTCTCGTGGTGGGCCAGCGGTGGCGGGTACTGCTCGTTCTAGCCGAGGAGGCCTGCCACCACACATCCGCGTCAGCGGCCGATCAACCCGCAGAGGAGGTGAACAGCGCTGGGCGGCCCGCCGTGTCGCCCGGCCTCGGGCAGCAGCCCCAGGCCGGGCGGCTATCTCCCAGCACTGACCCTGTTCGCGGCGCCTCCGGCAAGGACGGATCCCGAGGCGGTCACGACGGCGAGGGCGAGCGCCGCCCTCGAACGTCAGGGACCGTCCCGAGGGCTCGCCAAGCAAGGTGCCTGGAGCGAGCGGGTTCAGCCGATGGCCGGGCTGGCGAAGCGCGGCACCGGCGCGATCTGGCCGTGGAGGGCCCGGATCCCGGCGATGCACTCGTCGAGGCCGAGCTCGGCCCACGGCCCTTCGTCGTCGAGGCGGGCGGGGAAGCACTGCTCGACCAGCGGCCGGTGCTGCCAGGCGAGGTCGTTCTCCGGACCGGCCAGACGTAGCGCGGCGGCGGCCAGGTGCCGGGCACCGTCGTCGCCGGAGAGCGCCAGGGCAGCCGCGAGCCGGAAGATGCACTCGATCGCCATGGGCCGCTGTCCCATGCGCGCGGACCATTCGAGGGCGTGCAGGAACGTGTCTGCGGCACCGCGCGCGTCGCCGAGCAGAAGGCCCGCAGCAGCGGCGTTGGACGTCGCCATCACGACTCCGTCGGGCATACGGAAGGCCTGCGACAGCTCGGCCGTCTCCTCCCCCCACCTTCGGCACAGTGCCCACACCTCCGGATCCCGTGAACGCAGGCCCGTGTGGCTGAGGGTGCCCTTGACCATGCGCTCGAGCGCCTGGTTCCCGTGTGACGTCGCGGTGTCGAGCGCGAGCTGCGCAAGTCTGCGGAACGCGAACGCGTCCTCGGGGTCGGCCGCGACGGCCTGAAGCGCTGCCGCGAGCTCGGGATCACCGCCGGCCTGCGCGGCGGCCATCGCTTCCTTCATCATCCGCGCCGCCTCCACGGGATCTCCCCGCTCGCGGGCGTCCTCGGCCTTGCCGCCGAAGATCTGGGCGATCTCGGCGTAGAGCTGCTCTTCTCGCGCCAACTGGTGCGACTCCTCCAGGAGATCCGCCCGCCGGCCCCAGTCGCCACGGACCACGGCCAGCACCGATAGCCACCCCAGTGCCCGGGCGCGCTGCACGACGCTCAGCGCCTCGGACGCGAGGAGGTCCTCGAGGCGGCTCGCGAGCTCGACGCCGCGACCACGCGCACTCAGCACCGTGCACAGGGACAGGGTCAGGTCACAGGCCATCGACCACGCGCGCGCAGCGCCCAACCAGTTCAGCGCCACGTCGACGTTGGTCATCTCACGGTCCACCGCCTCGGAGTCCGCCACCGTCCGCGGCGGCCAGTGCGAGCGTGGCTCGGAGACGGTGAACCGCGTGGCGTAGTGGTGCGCATGGTTGCGCTGCAGCTTCGTGCGGAGAGGAGACGCCTCGAGCTCGGCGTCCGCGACCGAGCGCACCGTGGCCAGCAGACCGAACCTCGCCGTGCGCCCGCGGACCGTGGTCTGGACGAGGTTGGCCGCCACCAGGTCGCCGAGAAGGTCGGCCACGTCCTCCTCGAGCAGGTCCTGGCAGACCCCGCGCACTGCCTCCAGGTCGAAGGTGTCGGGGAAGACCGCCAGCATGGTGAAGAGCCTGCGCTGCGCGGGTGGGAGCAGCTGGAGGCTCCAGTCGATGCAGCCGCCAAGGGTGCGGTGCCGGGTCTCGGTGTCGTGATCGCCTCGCCAGGTCAGGCGCTCCCTCGCCGAGAGCTCCGTGCGGATGGTGGTGGTGCCCGTCAGCCCGGCGCGAGCGGCAGCGATCTCCACCGCCAGAGGCAACCCGTCCAGGGCGCGACAGATCGTCCGGACGTCGTTCAGCGTCTCCCCGTCCTCGCGGCTCAGCGACGCCCGTCGCAAGAAGAGCTCGACGGCGGCACCCTCAGCACCGTCCACGCCCTGCTCGGACGGGAGCCCACCCATCTCGACGACCCGCTCACCGCGCACGCCGAGCCGGGTCCGCGTCGTCACGAGCACCTGGAGGGACTCGTCGGCCACAGCCAGGAGGGTCGCCACGGTCTGGGCGGCACCGGTGATGTGCTCGCAGTTGTCCAAGACGACCAGCAGGTGCGACTGGTACGCCGCGCGCACCACGGCGTCGACCTGGGCGCGGGCGCCGTCCGCGGAGATCCCGAGCTGGGCGGCCAGCTCCGCGGCAATCTGATCGGGCGTGGTGAGCGGCACCAGGTCGACCCACATGACCGGCCGCTCGGTGGCCAACGCATGGGCGACGCTGAGGGCCAGCTGCGTCTTGCCCACGCCACCTGGTCCGCTCAAGGTCACGAGCGGGCACCTCGACGAGGAGAGCAGGTCGCGCACGCGGCCGGACATGTCGTCCCTGCCGAGCAGGTCGTCGGTGAGGCGTGGCAAGGCAGTCAGGACCGAGACGACCGTCCGGCGCCTGGGTGCCTGGTGACGCAGTGCCTGCTCGTGGGCCGCGCGCAGTTCCGGTCCGGGATCGAGGCCGAGCTCGCGCTGCAGCTGGCGGCGCGTGGCGTCGTAGGCCTTGAGGGACTCGTCGACCCGGCCGACGGAGGCGAGGGCGAGCACGAGCGTCGCGGCGATGGATTCGTCGAGCGGGTTGGCCGCGTACAGCTCCTCCAGCCGGGGCAGCGCCAGCTCGCCTTCACCCAGGTTGACGAGCGTGCTGGCCCACGCGCGTTCGGCGCGCTCCCTCTCGACGTACAGCACCCGACGGGCAGGTTCGACGAACGGCACCTCGGGCAGGTCGGCAAGCGCCTCGCCCGACCACATCCGCAACGCGGTCGCCAGGGCGTCGGCCGTGTCGCGACTCGGCCGCGCGCCGGCGTCCTTGAGGGCGGCTGCCACCGACGACTGGAAGCGCTGCGCGTCGACGTCCTCGGCGGTCACGCCGAGCCGGTAGCCGCCGGGTGCGGCGAGCACGGTCCCGGGCCCCAGCAGGCGGCGTAACGCGCTGACGAGCTGCTGCACGACGTTGCGTGACGTGGTGGGGGCCGCTTCCCACAGTGCGTCCACGATGGTCGCCAGCGACACCGTCGCGGGCGCGTGCAGCGCGAGCAGGGCCAGCAGGGCACGCTGCCGCGGCGAGGAGATCTGCACCGGGCTGGATCCATCACCCAGGCGCACCTCGAGAGACCCGAGAAGGCGGATCTTCGGGGTGGACTCCATCTGCGGCCTCCTGGGCCCACGATCCCACCGCGGTCGCGGCTCGCACCAGCCTCTCACGCACGGCTGAGCCGCTCGCCCACGCACCTTCAGCGGTCCATCAGCGTCCCTTCAGCGCCGCACTGAAGGCTCCTGCTGTGCGAGCAAGGGCTCGCCGGCAGTCGAAGGGAGACCGCCATGTGGGACACCGTCGAGACCAGCACCTACCAGCTGAGCCATGACATGCCGTGCCCCCACTGCGGACACGCCGGGCATGTCTACCTGCCCTGCTCCGACGACTGTGCGTGCGTGCCTCTTGTCGCCGGGCGGCTTGATGCGTACGCCGCCTGATCGGCCGCCCGCAACGAGGGCTGCCGTCAACCTCACGGCTGGGGCCTCCCGGCTTCCGTCTCACCACACCCAAGGAGTGATCCAGATGTTGTCAACACCACTCACGGGGGGAACGCGGTCAGCCTGGCTGGTCCGGCTCCTCCTCACCCTCGGACTATGCGCGGCGGCTCTGGTCGCCGTCCCGGACCATGCGAGGGCCGACGGTCAGTCCGGCGGGAGGTCCGAGGCCGCCGACCGGTCGCCGGTTGCCGACCGCGACGCCCAGTTCGCCGCGTTGATCGAGAGCGCGGGTATCGAGGGCTCGGTCGACGTCGTGGTCACCGTGGCCAGGCCGCCGTCGCAGGCGCCGAGCGCCTCGTCGCGTGCTGCGTTCGAGAGAGAGGTCGCGCAGGGACGGGCTTCGGTCCTCGGTGCCCTGCGGGGCAAGTCCCAGGTCCGAGGTGCGCCGGGGGCCCCGGTCGTGGAGCTGTCCGCCACGGCCGAGGATCTCGAGGCCCTGCGCCGCTCGCCCGCGGTCGTCGCCGTGTCCGAGCGGATCTCGGTCGAGGCCGAGGGGACGTCGTCGTTCGGGTCGACCAACGGCGTGCAGCTGCCTCGCTGGTGGCACCGGAACCACATCGGGCTCGACTGGACGACCGCCCAGGGCTACAAGGGATCGGGCAAGCGGGTCGTGGTCGTCGACAGCGGGGTCGATGCGACCCACCCGTGGCTGCAGGGTCGCGTCGTGCAGGAGGCATGCTTCTCGGCCACCGGCTGCCCCAACGGGCAGACCTACCAGTACGGCGCCGGAGCCGCGGCTCCCTGCCGCTACTCCTACAGCTGCGCCCACGGCACCCATGTCGCCCACATCGCGGCCGGGCAGTACGGCGTCGCACCCAGCGCGGGCATCGTGGCCATCAACGCCAGCTATCGCAACGTCGACCGCTACGGGAACGCGGTGGTGAACTACTCGAACGCCGACCTGATCAACGCCCTCTGGTATGCCTACTACTACGTCAGCCCCGCGCCTGCCGCGGTGAACATCAGCATCGGCGGCTCGGTCTACGCAGGCGCCTGCGACAACGTGGACAGCACGTTCACCGGGTGGGTCAACGCGCTGGCCGCACGGGGGGTCCCCACGGTCATCGCAGCGGGCAACGACAACAGCTCGACCGGCACCAGCTGGCCCGGATGCGTCTCCTCGGCGGTCACCGTGGGGAACACGACGCTCACTGCGGCGGCGGGAGTGGACGCCGTCCTCGGCAATGTCTTCCCGGGCGGCTCCAACAGCAGCAGTCTGGTCGACCTGCTCGCTCCGGGCACTGACATCTGCTCCGCGGTGCCGACGTACCTGGACCCGGGCGACGGCGTGGGTGACGGCGTCGACTGCGGGTACTACGGCACCTCGATGGCAGCGCCGCAGGTGGCCGGGGCGTGGGCGCTGATGCGGGAGGGGCGGCCCGGATACACATTGGCCCAGACCCTGGCGGCCCTGCAGCGGCGGGGCACGGCGGTGTCCGACTCCCGCAACGGCCTCGTCCGCACCCGGATCAACGTCGCCAACGCCATCTACTACGGCTGAGAGCGACCTCGACGCCGGCCAGCGGCGGGCGGACCGACCTTGGTCCGCCCGTCGCGCACGCCACGCGTGCCCTGCCGGTCACGCCTCGAGCGGGGCGGCGGTCGGCGGGGTCTTCACGTCGATGGGCGGTCGGCCCTCGACGAGCCAGTCGACGAGCTGCGTCGTACTCAGCCGGGCGCCACGGTCCATGGCGTCGAGGAGTTCTCGCTCCCCCAACCGCCGATCCAGGTCGGCCAGGAACCTGTCGTGGACGGTGGAGAAGCCGTCGACGCGCAGGCGACCGAGCGCCAGGAGCAACGTTTCGTGGCGTCCCAGGAGAACCGCCGCGCTGACCTGGTCGCCGTCAGCCGCGGCCAGCGCCGCGAACGACAGCAGGACTTCGCAGACGAGCGAGGTCTGGCCGCAGCGCACCGCCAGGTCGAGTGACTGTCGCAGGGCCGGCCGCGCCTTCGTCCGTTCGTCGGCAAGGAGCAGCGCCTGGCCCATCAGGTTCAGCATCGACGACCTGGCCTCGAGGTCCCACGAGATGTACTCGAGTTCGAGAGCCTGGGTGCACCAGGCGAAGGCCTCCTGGTGGTCGCCCACGGCCAAGGCGTTCTCGACGAGGTTGCCCACGGCTCGCAGGGTGACCAGCTCGTTGCCGGCGGCCACCGCCATCTCCTTGGCACGCAGCAGCCGTGCCCGCTCAGCCTCCGCTCCGCCGACGAAGCCGAGGCACGAGTTCACCAGGACCGACGCCAGCACGTCCGGATTCCCGGCTCGCTCTGCCGCGGCGATCGCACGCTCACCCTCCCGTGCGGCCTCCTCGGCCCTGCCCGCGAGATGCATCATCTGGCTGCGGCCGGACAACGCTGCGGCCAGTCGCGTCGGGTCGTCCTCGCCCCGGTCCAGCAGTTGAAGGGAGCGCCCGAGGTGACCCTCGATGTCGGCAAGGGACCCGGTCCGGAACGCGATGGCCGCCAACTGGATCTCGGCATCGATGCCTCTGACGCCGGCCTCGGGATCCTGGGCCACCCGCTCGAGCCATCGTTCGGCCTGCTGCCACTGCCCGGTGCTGATCCAGTGGCCGGACACGCGGGTGGCGAGGTCGGCCACCGCCGCACGGTCGTCGCGACCCGCGGCCCAGTGGATCGCGGCTCGTAGGTTGTCCTGTTCTCGCAGGTACCAGTCCGCTTCTGCAGCCGTCCTCGGCCAGCGAGGAGAACCCCGGGCTGAGGTGGACCGCGACATCCCGGAAGTACTCACTGTGGTTGCTGCGCACCGCCTGTTCGCGGCCCGACCCGGCGAGCAGCTCCCCGGCGTACTCCGCGACGGTCTCGAGCATCGTGAACCTGCTCGAATCGCGGGCGTCCCGAGTGACCAGGCTGGCGTCGACCAGCTCCTGCAAGGCGTCGATCACGGGTTGGTTCCACCCGTCCGGATCGCCGCCGGACGGACCCGGCGGACGAGTCAGGTTCATGAGGCGCTCGGCAGCCTCGAGCGTCCAGCCCACCACGGAACACCGCCATCGCCGCGAAGAGCTGGGCCGCCTCGTCGCCGAGCAGCCGGTGGCTCCAGTCGAGGGTGGCCCGCAGCGACCGGTGCCTGCCGGCCTCGACCTGTCCGGCCGTCAGCAGCCCGAGTCGCGACTCCAACCTGCTGAGCAACGCCGAGGGCTCCAACACCCCGACTCTCGCCGCAGCGAGCTCGAGGGCGAGCGGGAGGCCGTCCAGCCGTGCACAGATCCCCGCCACCGCGGCTGCGTTGGCGGCGCCGAGGGTGAACCCGGGCTGCACCTGGGCCGCCCTCTCGACGAACAGGCGGACCGCCGGGTTGCGCCGCAGCGCGTCCGGGTCGTCGGCTGAGGACGACACCGGCAACGGTTCGAGCGGATAGCGATGCTCGGCCCCGACGTGGAGGGCGGCGCGCGAGGTCACCAGGAGCTTCAACTCCGGACAGCGGGCCAGGAGCTCGGCGACGACGCGGGAGAGGTCGGGCAGAAGGTGCTCGGCGTTGTCGAACACCATCAGCGCCGGGCCTCCCTCGATCGCCGTCGCGACCAGCCCGGCGGCAATCTCGGGGGCCTGGAGACGCAGCGCCGCCCCGACGGCGGGCAACACCTGTGAGGCGTCGTCCAACCCCACAAGCGGCACCCACACCACGCGCGCGGCCTGCCCCCTGCCCAAGGTCTTGACGACCTCCAGCACGAGGCGGGTCTTGCCGGAGCCGCCGACACCGAGCACGCTGACCAGGCGCACGCCCGGATCGGCGAGCATCCCTGCCAGGGCGGCCACGTCCTCGCCCCTCCCCACCAGGCCTGTGGCCGGCACGGGGGGCGGCACGGCGCCCAGCACGCGCGCCGTCTGCGGAGCGCCGGCCAGGAGCGTCGGGTCGTCGGCCAGGATCGCTGCCTGCAATGCCTGGAGGAGCGGTCCCGGGTCCAGTCCCAGCTCGTCCCTCAGCAGTGCCCGCGCCTCGCCGTACACCTCGAGAGCCTCGGCACTGCGGCCCTGCCGGTACAAGGCAGTCATCACGGCGCCACGCAGTCGCTCCCGATACGGGAACTCACGGGCGGCGGGACCGAGCTCCGCCACGACCCGGTCGTCACGATGGCAGGCCAGCAGCGCCTCGGCCAGCTGCTCCAGCGCGGTGGCACGCAGCTCCGACAGCCGGGTCGCCTCGACCCGCGCGAACTCGTAGTCGATGACGTCTGCGAGCGGCTCCCCGCGCCACAGCGCCAGTGCCTCGTCGAGCACGTCCACCGCGTCGCGATGGCGTCCCGCCGTCAAGATCTGTGCTCCGCTGGCCACCAGTCCCCCGAACTCGTGCGCGTCGACCGAGCCGGGGCCGAGCGCCAAGGAGTAGCCATCGCCCCTCGACGCGATCAGCTCCGGCCCCAAGCGTCGACGCAGGTGCGAGACGTACACCTGCAGCGTGTTGCGCGCCCCCGCGGGTGACGCCTCCCCCCACAGGTCGTCGATCAACCGGGCCACCCCGACCACCCGACCGACGTCGACCGCCAGCCGCGCCAGCAGTGCGCGCTCTCGTGGCGCGAGGCGGTCACCACCCCCCTCGTCCGGGCGCCCCCGCCACTCGACGGGCCCAAGCAACGAGACCCTCGTTCGGTCGGCGTCCGTCATCGAGACCCCCCTGGTCGAACCTCGCCGCCCTCACTCTCGAACCGCCCGACCGCGTCGTCAACCGCCCCGCTGCGCGACCTCGTCCTGCGCGCCGCCGGGGCCTGACCGCCACTCCGCAAGAGTCGGAACCGGACGCACAGCCGCTCGACCCCGACGAGGCTTGGGGCTGGCGCTGGACTTCCTCAACCAGCGGTGGGTACCGGTGGTCGAGCAGCGAGGTCTCGAACCGGTGGTCGAGCAGCGAGCGAAGCGAGCGATCAGTCGAGACCACAAGGGCCGCACCGGTGGTCGAGCAGCGAGCGAAGCGAGAGACCACGGTGGTCGAGCAGCGAGCGAGGGACCAGCGAGCGATCAGTCGAGACCACGCCGACGCGGTCAATCGCCTCACCAGGTTTCGAGACAGGACTTCGTCCTTCCTCAACCACCGGCTGGTACCGGTGGTCGAGCAGCGAGCGAAGCGAGCGATCAGTCGAGACCACGACGACGGTGGAGCGCCGAACCGGTGGTCGAGCAGCGAGCGAAGCGAGCGATCAGTCGAGACCACCACCGACGCGGTCGATCGCCTCACCGGGGTTTCGAGACAGGACTTCGTCCTTCCTCAACCAGCGGTGGTAGGTACCGATGGTCGAGCAGCGAGGTCTCGAACCGGTGGTCGAGCAGCGAGCGAAGCGAGCGATCAGTCGAGACCACCCCCACGCGGTCAGTCGCCTCACCGGGTTTCGAGACAGGACTTCGTCCTTCCTCAACCAGCGGTGGGTACCGGTGGTCGAGCAGCGAGGTCTCGTACCGGTGGTCGAGCAGCGAGCGAAGCGAGCGGTCAGTCGAGACCACCACCACGCGGTCGATCGCCTCACTCGGTTTCGAGACAGGACTTCGTCCTTCCTCAACCAGCGGTGGGTACCGTCGAACCGATGGTCGAGCAGCGAGGTCTCGACTCGGCTCGACCACCAAGACGCGATCAGTCGAGACCACCACCACGCGGTCAATCGCCTCACCAGGGTTTCGAGACAGGACTTCGTCCTTCCTCAACCAGCGGTGGTACCGGAGGTCGCGCAGCGACCGTCTCGAAACCAAGCCCTCACCCAAGAGATGAAGGTCACGATAGAAGGCGGACGAGGCGGGAGCGGGCGCGACCAAGGCGTCGCTTCAACGGCTGCCGGGACCCGTGACCGTGCGGGTCGCGCGTCTTCGTGGCGGGCTCGGCCAGCACGGTGCGCGCCGCGAAGCGCGCGAGCGTCTCGATGGCGGCGCGAGACAGGTCCTCGTCCCTGATCACCGGCGCAGGTCCGGTGTCGCTGGCGTCGGCGAGCAGCCAGGCCAGGTCCCCGTGGACGCTGTACCCCCGCTCCGCGATCGCGCAGACCTGACTCGTCGACTCGGCGCTGACCCACGCGAGCTGGTCGGTGGGCAGCACGATCCGCGGACTGGCACTGCGTTGCAGCGCTCCGCGGCTGAGCACGCGCCGGACCGGGCCGTAGGTGCGTTGGGTCCGGCTCGGAACCAGGCGGGTCAGCTCGACGTTCAGGCGACGGTAGAGCTCGGCCTCGACAACGCCGTACGAGGCGTTCACGTCCCTGTGCCGAGGTGGCACGGACGAGGCTGGGACGCCGAGGATGGCCGCCACCTCGGTGAAGATGAAGTCCTTGTTCCCGCCACGGCGAGGGAGCACCACGACATGCACGTTCTCGGGTGGTACGTCGGCTGCCCAGCGGGCACACACGGCGCCGAGGTCCTGCCGCAACCGGAAGTGCCGGCCGTAGAAGCCCTCGCCTGTCCGCACGGAGTCGAGGAAGTCCGGGAAGGTGTCGGTGAGGCGATGCTTCAAGAACTGCTGATACTCAGACGGCAGCTGGGAGGTCCAGGCCCTGGCGGTCACGACGAGCCGCACGTCGAAGCCCTGTGATCGCGCGAGCGCCACGACGGACCGGGCCGTGGGCTGGTCGAGCTCCGCCAGGTCCTCGCTGCTGATCAGCGCGTCGTCCTGCGCGACTGCTCGCAAGCACCGGGCCAGTCGGGCCAGGGGCTCGGCGTCGCGAGGCCCGACGAAGCCGCTGCCAGGCTGCCAGCCGAGGGGCTTCAGGAGGACGCGGTTCACGGCCGGACGCGTGCTCAACGGCACCGCCACCCCCTGCTCGGCGAGCTGGCGGCGCGACGCCGCCAAGGCAGCCTGCAGGGCCGTCGTACCGGACTTGCTCAGACCCACGTGCAGGATCAGGCGCCGAGCAGTCATGACGGGCACCGCTGCCGGTGGCCCGTCTGCGTCATGGCGCCCTCCTGCCGTTCTCCCGGACCTGCGGGAGAGCATGCGATCGGGCGAGCCCAGGCAGCCAGGCGGATCAGAACGCGTTCTGGTCCACCTGGCTGGAGGATCGCCGAGGTGATGTCGTGCGCGTGGGGCCCACCCGGGTCCCGTCCACGTCGACCATCCGGGAGGCCCCCCATGCCCTACGAATCCCCCCAGCTGCCCCTCGCGCAGGTACCGGCACGCGGCGTCCGGCACGGCAACCGCAGCTACGCCGTCTGCCAGTGGAAGTGCGGCAACGAGTGCGATCGAGCGGCGCCCAACACCAGCGCCAACGAGACCTTCACCGACGTCGTCGACCGCATGCTGACCCGCAGGACGATGCTGTCGGGTGTCCTGGCGACGGGCACCGCCCTGGTCATCGGCTCCGCCCTCGCGCGCCCCGCCGCCGCACTCTCCCGCCAGGCACCGGGGGTGATCGGCGGCGACTTCACCCCGGTCGCTCCCAACCGCCTGGACGTCGTCGTCATCCCGGACGGGTTCGAGCAGGACCTGGTCATCCGGTGGGGAGACCCCGTCATGGGGGACGCACCGGCGTTCGACGTGTGGCACCAGACACCTGCGTCCGCCGCACGGCAATGGGGCTACAACAACGACTACCTCTGCGTCCTGGAGACCTCGCCGGTGGAAGGACTGCTGGTCTGCAACCACGAGTTCACCAACCCCGAGCTGATGTTCCCCGAGGGCTCCCACGATTCCGCGACGATGAAGAGGGTGCAGATCGAGTGTCATGGCATGTCGGTCGTCGAGGTACGTCGACACGACGCCGCGACAGGTCGGTGGAGCCCGGTGCCTGCGCGGCAGGCGCGGCTCAACCGCCGGATCACCGGCTCGACGCCGATGCAGGTGGTGGGTCCTGCCGCTGGCGACCCTCGCCTGCGAACGTCCGCAGACCCAGACGGCGCCCTGGTCCTGGGGACGCTCAACAACTGCGCGGGAGGGACGACCCCCTGGGGCACGGTGCTCAGCGGCGAGGAGAACTTCAACCAGTACTTCGACAGGTCGGGCGCGCTCGACAGCCGGTACGCCGCGTCGTACGCCCGCTACGGCGTCACCGGGGCCGGGAGCCGGGGGTGGAGCGAGGTCGACCGGCGCTTCGACCTGTCGCAGGAGCCGCACGAGCCGTTCCGGTTCGGTTGGATCATCGAGGTCGACCCGTACGACCCGACCTCCACGCCACGGAAGCACACCATGCTGGGTCGCCTGAAGCACGAGGGCGCCAACCTCGCCACCCCGCCCGACGGGCACGTCGTGGCGTACCTGGGCGACGACCAGGTCAACGAGTACCTGTACAAGTTCGTCTCCCGGGATACCGTGCGCCCTGGCCGCAGCCGCCAGGCCCGTGAGCACAACATGGGCCTGCTCGAGACCGGCACGCTCTACGTCGCGAGGTTCTCCGGCGAGCAGCCGGAGGCCTGCGACGCCGATGCGCCGCAGGAGCATGACGGGACCGGGGTGTGGATCCCGCTCACCTCGGACCGGCAGTCGTACGTGCCGGGCATGTCGGTCGCCGACGTGCTCATCGACACCCGGCTCGCCGGCGACCTTGCGGGAGCGACCAAGATGGACCGGCCGGAGGACGTCGAGCCGAGCCCCGTGAACGGCAGGATCTACGCCGCGCTCACGAAGAGTGCCGTGCGGGGAGTGTCCATCCCCGTCGATGCGGCCAACCCGGTCGGCAGCAGCCTGGTCAAGGACTCGCTCGACGCGCCGCCGCGACGGGTTGCGGGCAACCGCAACGGCTACGTGCTCGAGCTGACCGAGGCCGGCGGATCGGGCACCGCGTCGACGTTCGAGTGGAGCCTCCTGCTGGTCTGCGGCCTGCCCGAGGCCTGCGAGACCTACTTCGCCGGCTTCCCCAAGGAGCACGTCAGCCCCATCAGCTGCCCGGACAACATCGCCTTCGACCCTGAGGGGAACCTGTGGTTGTCCACCGACGGCAACGTCCTGGGCTCCAACGACGGGATCTTCCGCGTCCCCATCAGCGGCCCGGAGCGCGGCTTCGTCAAGCAGTTCCTCACCGTGCCGATCGGGGCGGAGGCGTCGGGACCTCTCGTGAGCGAGGACGGACGGGCGCTGTGGACGACCGTCCAGCATCCCGGCGCAGGTGGCACCTTCGAGACCCCCGTCAGCACCTGGCCGCACACCGACCCGTTCCCCCGCCCCTCCGTGGTGGTGACCTATGTGAGCTGAACCCAGCGCCGGGAATCCTTGACCGGCTCCGGACCTACCGACAGCATGAGCGGTGACGTGGATCCGGACGACGCGGTCTCCTGGTGAGCCTGTGAGGCCGACGGGGGTTGGTCACCATGGCCGGCAGCGACTGGGAGCGCACAGTCACGTTGACGTACTCGGTCCTCGACGGGGCGGACGTCTCGATCGACCTGGCGCCCGGCGACGACTGGTCCTTCGGCCGTGACGACCGGTGCACCGAGAGCCTGGTCCTCCCGACGCTGAGCCGCGTCGCGCTGCTCGTGCGCTGCGTCGAGCCAGGCGTCTGCCGGGTCAGCTTCCGGCAGAGCGGGCTGGGCCGGGTCGTCATCACTCCAACAACAGCCCGCGAACGCCACATCGTG
>CAVYCK010000018.1:0-60512 GCA_963767095.1 uncultured Actinomycetota bacterium
GAAACAGCCCCCGGAGGTTTCGAGACAGGACTTCGTCCTTCCTCAACCACCGGGAGGTGTGCACGTGCCGGTGGTTGAGGAGGCGCGCTAGCGCCGTCTCGAAACCAAGACCCCCCCCGCCGCCGCAACCGCCGCTGGTTGAGGAGGGACGAAGTCCCGTCTCGAAACCAAGGCACCACCCCCACCGCCGCAACCCCCGCTGGTTGAGGAAGGACGAAGTCCTGTCTCGAAACCCGCCGAGGTTTCGAGACGGCGCTGGCTCCTCAACCAGCGGCGGGGGCGGCGCGGGCTGGCGCGCCTCTTCGACCAGCGGCGGACGGGCCTCGGCCGTCCTCGAGCGGCGGGCGACGGCATCGCAAACATAGGGAGTCGCTCCCGATGGCGCGGACGCCCGGCTGGTCGAGAGTTGGTGGCACCGGGGCCACGAGGTCGCCGGTCCCACGAGAAGGAGTAGAGCAATGCAGCGATTCATCATCGAGCGCACCATCCCCGGCGCGAAGGACCTGACCCACGAGGACCTGGTCCAGATCGCCAACACCTCGTGTGCGGCGGTGGCGTCGCTCGGCGTGCCGTACGTCTGGGTCAACAGCTACGTCGCCGGCGACAAGATCTACTGCGTGCACGAGGCCGAGGACGCGGAGACCATCGTCGAGCACGCGCGGCGGGGCGGGTTTCCGTGCGACCTCGTCGCCACCGTGGTCGCCGAGTTCGGCCCGCACACCGCGACCCAGTCGCAGGTCGCGTGAGCCTGGTCGCCGTACGGGACGCCGGACGGCGGCACTCGGGGCGGGATGCCGGGGAGAACACCCTCGGCATCCCGCTCCGGAGCGCCTACCCTCGGACCGTGCGTCTGCTCGAACGGGACCACGAGCTCGACGTGGTCCGCGCCGCCATGGCCGCCGCCGCCCGTGGGGAGGGCGCCGGCGTCGCCGTCACCGGCGAACCCGGTGCGGGCAAGTCCACCCTGATCGAGGCCGCGGCCGCCGACGCCCGTGGACTGCGGGTCCTGCGCGGCGGCTGCGACCCGCTGCGCACGCCACGCCCCCTCGGCCCGTTGCGCGACGTCGCTCACGAGCTCGGCGTCGACCTCTTCGCCGTCGACGAGCCCCTCTCGACGGTCTGCGAGCAGGTGTACGACGCCCTGCGCGGCCGCGCCCGACCCTGCTCGTCGTCGAGGACCTGCACTGGGTGGACGCGGCGTCCGTCGAGGTGTTGCGCTTCCTGGCCAACCGGGTCGGCTCGCTGCCGCTGGCGCTGCTGGTGAGCTATCGGGAGCACGAGATCGGCGCCCGGCATCCCGCGCGACCGCTGCTCGGGCGAGTTCGCGCGCGTGGACGGGCTGACCACGCTGCCGCTTGCGCCCGCTGTCGTTGGACGCCGTGAAGACGCTGATCGAGGGCACCGGCCTCGAGGCCGGCAAGGTCCACGAGGTCACCGGCGGCAACCCGTACTTCGTCACCGAGGTCGCCAAGGACCCGGATCGTCCCCTCCCGACCTCGGTCCGCGACGCGGTCCTGGCCCGCACCGCCGACCTCGCCGACCAGGACCTGGAGGTGCTCCAGCTCGTCGCGACGGCACCGGACCGGCTCGTCGACCGGGTCCTGCCCTCGCTCGGGCGTCGACCTGCCGACCCTGCGCCGCCTCGACGAGACGGGCCTTCTCGGCAGGTCGCGCGGCGGTCTGGTGTTCCGCCACGAGCTGGCCCGCCAAGCCGTCGAGAGCACGGTGCCGTTGGGTGGCGCGGCCCGGCTGCACGCGCGGCTCCTCGAGGCACTGGAGCTGATCGAGGTCCGCGAGCCGGCGTTGCTCACCCACCACGCGGTGGGGGCCCACGATGCGGCATCGGACGGTCCGCTATGCCCGCGAGGCCGCCGGCGAGGCCGTGCGCGCAGCTGCGCACACGGAGGCTGCGGCGCTTCCTCGAGACCGCCCTCGAGCACCTCGACACCGATGATCCCCGCGACCGCGCCGAGCTCGTCATGGAGCTCGCCTTCCAGCTCTACATGACGAGCCGCCTGCGCGAGGCCATCCGTCATGTCGAGTCGACCTTCCCGCTGTGGAGTGCCGTCGGCGACCGCGGCGGTCTGGCGGCCGCGCACGAGATGGTCGCGGTGTTCGAGTACTACAACGCCCGCCGCCAGCAGGCCGAGGCCCATGCCGACCAGGCCGCCGAGCTCGCGCGCACGGCGGCGCCCGAGCAGCTCGTGTTCGGCAACGCGCAGGCCACCCGCGGCTATCTGGCCTATCGGCGCGGCGAGTTCGACCGCGCGCTGCGCTGGAACGACGACGCCAGCCGGGTCGCAGTGCGGATCGGCAGCGACCAGCTGACGTTGCGCAGCCGGTTCCTGCGCGCGGCGTCGGACCTGGCGAACGGCCAGGACGACGCGCGGTCGCGACTGGCCGACTGGATCGAGTCCGCCCGCGCCCACGAGCTCGACGAGCTGGCTTCGACGGGCTACTCCAACCTCGCCAGCCTCGACGTCGAGCAACGGCGCTTCCGGGCGGCCGAGCACGTGCTCGAGGAGTCGCTGCCGTTCACGGTCGAGCGAGACATCCCGATCTGCCGGCACTGGCAGACCGGCGTCCGGTCCCGGCTGCACCTGTCGCAGGGCCACTGGAGCGCTGCCCTGGAGGACGCGGGAAGCGTGATCGTCGGCGACGGGATGCCCCTGGCGATGGTCTGGCCGCACCTGGTGTCCGCGGTGGTGCCGCTGCGCCGCGGCGAACCCGTTCCGCCCGGGGCCCTCGATGCGGCCTGGGAGCTCGCCGTACGCCTCGACGAGCCGATGCTGCGACTCCCGGTGCTCTACGCGCTGGCGGAGCAGGGATGGACGACCGGCGAGCCCGACGGACGGGTCACCGACGTCGCGCGTGGCCACGGTGGCGGCGTACGACGGCGAGCCGGCCCTGTCGTGGGCCGTCGGCGAGCTCGCTCTGTGGCTGAGTCGCCTCAACCTGCTCACGAGCACGCCGGTGAGCACGGCCGAGCCGTTCCAGCTGACCCTCGACGGCAGGCACGAGGAGGCGGCGGGCTGGTGGCGGCGCGCTGGCGATCCCTTCGCGGAGGCGATGACGTGGGGCGACTCGCCCGAGCCGGCCCACCGGATCAAAGGCGTCGAGCTGCTCGACCGGCTCGGAGCTGCCGGCACCGCCGAGCGTCGTCGCGCCGACCTGCGCCGCGACGGCATCGCGCAGGTGCCGGTCAGGCCGCGGGCGAGCACGCGCGAGAACCCGGGCGGTCTCACCAACCGGCAGCTCGATGTGGCCAAGCTCGCGGCGCGTGGGCTGACCAACGCCGAGATCGCGGCGCGGCTCTACATCTCGCCGAAGACCACCGACCACCACGTCTCGGCCGTCCTGATGAAGCTCGGGGTCGCCAACCGCCGCGTGCTCGTCGTGCGCGCCGACGAGCTCGGGCTCGCCTGAGGCTGCCGGTCCTGCCGGCCCGTCATGGGTCCGTCACGGCCGCAGCAGCGACTTGATCGCGCGCCGCTCGTCCATGGCGGCGTACGCCTCGGCGGCCTCGGCGAGCGGCAGGTGCAGGTCGAACACGACGCCCGGGTCGATCTCTCCCTTGAGGACGAGGTCGCGCAGCATCGGCAGGTAGGCGCGCACGGGCGCGACGCCGCCGCGCAGACCGATGTTGTCGCCGAACATCGTGGCGATCGGGATCTCCACGTCGTGGGGAACGCCGACGAAGCCGACGCACGAGCCGGGGCGGGCGCAGTCGAAGGCGGTCGTCATCGCCTCACCCGTGCCGACGCACTCGAGCACGGCGTCGGCACCGACACCGTCGGTGAGGTCCTTGACGGCAGCGACCGCGTCCTCGCCCCGCACCTCCACGACATCGGTGGCACCGAACTGGCGGGCGATGGCCTGGCGCGGCGCATGGCGCGACATCACCACGACGCGCTCGGCGCCCATCCGCGAGGCGGCGAGGACGCCGCAGAGGCCGACGGCGCCGTCGCCCACGACGACGACGGTGTCGCCCTTGCTGACATCGGCGGCGACGGCGGCGTGCCAACCCGTGCCCATCACGTCGGAGAGCGCCAGCAGCGACGGCACCAGGCCGTCGTCGGGCACCTCGGGCGTCGAGACGAGAGTGCCGTCGGCGAGGGGCATCCGGACGTACTCACCCTGGCCCGCGTCGACGAGGTGGCCGTCGGCGTCCGGGTGGCCGTAGCCGCCTCCGTTGGCGCACGACGAGTGCATGCCGGCCCGGCAGTGCGGGCAGGTGCCGTCGGAGTAGAGGAAGGGGGCGATCACGAAGTCGCCGTGCCCGGATCGTGCTCACCTCGGAGCCGACCTCCTCGACGATGCCGACGAACTCGTGGCCGATGCGTCGTGGACCGCTCACCTCGTGGAACCCGCGATAGGGCCACAGGTCGCTGCCGCACACGCAGGCGGCGCTCACGCGCACGAGCGCGTCGGTCGGGGTCTGGATGGACGGGTCGGGCACCTCCTCGACGCGGATGTCGCCCGGAGCGTGCAGCAGGGTGGCCTTCATGCCCTCCACCCTGCCATGCGATCTCTGGCGCGCCAGGCGGTGTCAGGACCGCCGAGGAGTCGCGTGCCGAACGTGCCCGTCAGGACGACCACGTGAGCACTCGACCGGTCGTCGGCCCCGCGGCCTAGAGTCAGCCGCATGGCCATCGTCCATACCGACGCCGACATCACCCCGACCAAGCTCGAGCTCCTCCAGCAGTGGCTGCCCACGCGCCCGTGGTGGCCCGGGGGCGACGGCGACGGGATGGAGCAGGTGGGCTCCTTCCGGTTCGACGACCCGGCGGGCGAGGTCGGGGTCGAGACGATCCTGGTGCGCGTCGGCGGAAGCCGTCCTGCAGGCCCCGCTGACCTACCGCGGTGCCCCCTTCAAGGGGGCGGAGGACCACCTGATCACCACGATGGAGCACACGGTGCTCGGGCGACGCTGGATCTACGACGGCTGCGGTGACCCGGTGTGGGCCGCGGTCACCGTGACGGCCGCGCTGACCGGTGGTCGGGAGGCGGACCTGGAGGTCGAGCAGGACGGCGAGAAGAAGGTCTTCCGATCGCGCACGTCCGCGCAGGGGAGCGGAGCCGCGGGCGCCACCGGTCAGGCCGGCGTTGCGGCGATCGGCACCCCGAGCCCTCGCGACGACGGCGGGACCACGGTGGTGACGGCCGGCCCCTACGAGATCGCCGTGGCCCGCGTCGCCGGCGCCGACCTCGGCGACGGCGAGACGATCACCGTCGGGCCGCGCGAGGGCGATCCCTTCGTCGCGGTGCGCGTCCGAGCGACCCGAGGCGACGGGTGACCGAGCCCGCCACCTGGTTCCTCACCAAGGCCGGCCGCGGCAACGCGCAGACCCGGCTCGACGCGCAACACCCCGGAGACCAGGCGTGGTCGGAGGGCAACCGCGTCGTCCCGCTGATCCACGGGTCGACGTACTTCCGCGACCTCTACGAGCACCTCGAGGCCACGCGCCCCGGCGACCTGGTCCTGTTCACCGACTGGCAGGGGGATGCCGACCAGCGGCTCACCGACGAGCCGGGCAGCGAGGTGGTCGAGGTGCTCGGCCGCGCCGACGAGCGCGGCGTCGACGTCCGCGGGCTCGTCTGGCGCTCGCACCGAGCGGTGACGGCGGCCGAGAACCGCCGCCTGAGCACGGCGTTGCAGAAGCGGGGCGCCGAGGTGCTCATCGACATGCGCATCCGGATGGGCGGCTCGCACCACCAGAAGCTCGTCGTCATCCGCTACCAGGGCGAGCCGGAGCGCGACGTGGCGTACGTCGGCGGCATCGACCTGTGCTACTCCCGCCGCGACACCCGCGATCACGAGGGCGACCCGCAGGCGGTCGGCCACATGGCGAAGCAGTACGGCGACGTCCCGCCCTGGCACGACGTGATGGGCCGCATCAGCGGGCCGGCCGTGCACGACGTCGAGACGGTCTTCCGCGAGCGCTGGGAGGACCCGACCCGGCTGACCCGCAACCCCCTGCTGTTCGCCAAGGACCGGATGCTCGGGATGGACATGAGCCCCGACCCGCTGCCCGAGCAGGCGCCGCCGCCCCCGCCGGTGGAGGGCGGGACCCACGCCGTCCAGCTGCTGCGCACGTACCCGAACCTGCGGCACGGCCGCGACTATCCGTTCGCGCGCGGTGGCGAGCGCAGCGTCGCCCGCGGCTACACCAAGGCGGTGATGCAGGCCCGTCGGCTGATCTACGTGGAGGACCAGTACCTCTGGGGTCATCACGTCGCCGACGTCTTCACCCGGTCCCTGCGCGAGAATCCCGACCTGCGCGTGATGGCGGTCGTGCCCATCTACCCCGACCTGCCCGGGTTGAGTGGCGTGCCCGAGAACCTCGGCCGTCGACGCGCCATGCTCGACATGGCGCGCGCGGCTCCCGACCGCGTCGCGGTCTACGGGATCGAGAACGACGCGGGGACGCCGATCTACGTGCACGCCAAGGTGTGCCTCGTCGACGACACCTGGGCGACCATCGGCTCCGACAACTTCAACAGGCGCTCGTGGACCCACGACTCCGAGCTCACGGCCGCGGTGGTCGACACCGAGGACGACTACGCCCGGCGGCTGCGGCTCACCCTCGCCGCCGAGCACCTCGGCCGCGGCGAGGACCTGGCGGAGGTCGACGACTGCGTGGACCCGCGCGACATGTACGTCGTCTACGAGCAGACTGCCGCGCGCCTCGACGAGTGGTACGCCGCCGGGCGGGTCGGGCCGAAGCCACCGGGCCGGCTGCGGCGACTCAGCCCGCCGACGATGAACCCGCTCACCCGGGCGCTGTCGTTGCCGGCGTACCTCGTCCTCCACGATCCTGACGGCCGCCCCGGCCCGTTGAAGAAGCGCGACGAGTTCTGATCCGCGCCGCAGCTTCGAGGCAGTCCGAGCCAGAACGTCGTCCTTCCTCGACCAGCGGACCAATTGGCCGGTGACACCGGGCTCGAGGAGTGCTTGGGTCGATCCATGCCCTCCACCACCCGGTCCCTGGCGGACCAGCCCGTCTCGCGTCGTCTCGTCCTCGGCAGCACCGCCGCCGGTGCTGCCCTCGTCGCCGTCCCGGCGACCTCGGCCTGGGCGAAGCCCCAGCGCTTCGACTATCCCTTCACCCTCGGCGTCGCCAGCGGCGACCCGGAGCCCACCACCGTCGTCCTCTGGACGCGGCTGGCCCCCAAGCCGTTCGACGACGGCCACGGGATGCGTGGCCTCGACAAGGTCGACGTGCGGTGGGAGGTGGCGACCGACGAGGGCATGCGGCAGGTGGTGAAGAAGGGCAAGGCGAAGACGTACGACGCCTGGGCGCACTCCGTGCACGTGGAGGCCAAGGGGCTGCAGCCGGGCCGGGAGTACTTCTACCGCTTCGAGGCCGCCGGGCACGTCAGCCCGGTGGGCCGCACCCGGACGGCGCCCGCGCCCGGCAGCAGCGTCGCCGGGCTGAGCTTCGCGACCGTGTCGTGCCAGGCCTACGACCACGGGTACTTCACGTCCTACCCGCACATCGTGGCCGACGACCCTGCGTTCGTGATGCATCTGGGCGACTACGTCTACGAGTACGAGATGCCGACGGCGTGGAACCGCGGCGGCTCCTCAGTCCCGGAGATCACCAGGGCGGCGCCCAAGACCTTGCGCGAGTGGCGCGCGAGGCATGCGCTCTACAAGGCCGACCCGGACCAGCAGGAGGCGCACCGGCTGCTGCCGTTCATCGTGACCTGGGACGACCACGAGTACTGGAACGACTACGCCGGAGGGTCGCCCAACCCGGCCGACGGGGGTCCGTCGCCGAGCAGCGCGCAGCGGCGTACCAGGCCTACTGGGAGCACCAGCCGCTGCGTGCCGCCGCACGGTTCAAGACCGGCGAGATCCGCCTCTACCGCCGGCTGGCCTTCGGCGACCTGCTCCAGGTCGACATGCTCGACGGGCGGCAGTTCCGCTCGGTCCCGCCGTGCGGCTGGGGCGAGGCGGATGCCTGCGCGGCGGCGTACGACCCCGCGATCACCATGCTGGGCACCGAGCAGGAGCAGTGGCTCTACGCCGGACTCGACAACCGCGTGCGCTGGAACACCTTCGGCAACAACGTGATGGTCGGCGCGGCTCGACCACGACGGAGCCGCGGGCGACCTGCTCTGGAACGACGCCTGGGACGGCTTCCCGGCCGCTCGCAACCGGCTGCTGAACCAGGTGGTCGACCGCGACGTCCGCAACGCCGTGTTCGTGACCGGCGACTGGCACAGCACGTTCGTCAACGACGTGAAGCAGGACTTCGACGCACCCGACTCGCCGGTCGTGGCCACCGAGTTCGTCGGCACGTCGATCACCACGAACGGCGACGGTCCGGTCTACGGGCCCGTACTACGGGCCGATGATCGGCTTCAACCCGCACATCAAGTTCTTCGACGGCGACCGGCGCGGCTACCAACGGCACACGCTGACGGCCGCCGCCTGGCGTACCGACCTGGTGATGGTCGACCGGGTCGGCACGCCCACCTCGCCGGCGTCGGTGCTGAAGTCGTTCGTCGTGCATGACACCGTGCCGGGGGCCGTGCCGGTGTGAGCCCGACGACCCGCGTCGTCCGCGTCATCCCGGGCGACGACCTCGTGCCCGGCGACCCGACACCGGGGATGGCGCGCTCGCTCGCCTTCGAGGAGCCGCTGCTGTGGGCGGGACGCGTCGTGACGGAGCCCGGCGCGGTGTCCGGGTGGCACCACCACGACGTCAACGAGTCGAGCCTCTACGTCGTGTCCGGCGTGCTGCGGCTGGAGTGCGAGGGGCTGGAGGGGTACGTCGACGCGCATCCCGGCGACTTCGTGCACGTGCCCGCCCACACGGTCCACCGCGAGAGCAACCCGGGCGACGAGGAGTCGGTGGCGGTCATCGCGCGAGCAGGCGGCGGGATCCCGACCGTCAACGTCGAGGCGCCACCGGGTCGCTGACCGAGGTCAGGGCAGGCGCATGAGCTCGATCCGCTGCTCGGAGCCAGGCCGCAGCTCCTCGAGGTGGCCGGTGGCGACGAACCCGTGGCGCTCGTAGGCCGCGCGGGCCCCCGGGTTGGCCGTGTTGACGTGCAGGGTGACCGGGAGCCCGCGCTCGCGCGCCCACTGGACCACCACGTCGAGCACGCGGTCGGCGTGCCCGTGGCGGCGGTGCGCGGGATCGGTCCACATGCCGAAGACCATCAGCTCGTCGTCGCGCGGGAAGCCACCACCGAGCGCGACCGCCCGCCCGTCGAGGAGCACCACGACGCGGGGGCCCGCCTTGAGCCGCTCGCGCCAGTCGTCCTCGGCGAAGGCCAGCTCCCGCTCGTAGGTCGACCCGAAGGCGTCCGGGGCGTCGGCCAGTGAGCGCAGACGGATCTCGCGCCAGACCTCCCAGTCGTCCGGGTGCATCCGGCAGATCCGCAGGCTCGGCGACTCAGTCATCGAGCTCGAGGATGCAGGCGGTGCCGACGTCCTCGAAGCCGACGCGACGGTAGATCGACGCCGCGCCGTCCGAGCCGGCGGAGAGGAACACGGTCGTGACGCCGGCGTGCAGGGCCGCGCGGGTGAGCGCCTCGGTGACGGCCGTGCCGAGGCCGCGGCCGCGGCCGCGCGGGATGATCCCGATGCCCATCAGCTCGGTGACCTCTCCACGCGGTGACGCGGAGCCGCCGCCGACGACGGTGCCGGCGTCGTCGTAGGCGGCGACCATGATGAGGTCACCCGAGGCGATGAGGTCGGGCTGTGACTGGAGCTCGGCAGGCTCGTAGTCGTCGGTCTCGCCGAAGGACGCGTGGACCGCTCCGACCGACGCCGCGAGGTCGGGGTGGTCAGGCGTCATCACCACGACGCCCTGCTGCTCCGGTGGCGGCGGCACGTCGCGGCGAACCAGCAGCGGGTACTGGTCGGCGGGGTGACCCACCGACCTCGGCCACGGCCGCACCGAGGGATGGCGTGACCTCGTCGACCCACTCGATGTTGCGGGCGAGGCCGAGCTCGGCGCGCCGCTCGAGAACCCGGCGTACGTCGTCGGCGGTGAACTCGCCGTCGTACCCCAGGCGCGGACGCGCGTAGAACGTCCACGAGGTCCCCCCGCCCGGCCGGAAGTTGGTGAACGGGCCGACCTGCTCGGGATCGGCCGTGGCGCGCGGGACTGTGTCGTAGTAGGGCTCGAGGCGCTGGAGCACGGTGTCGCTGTCGGTCACTTGGCCAGCCTGGCAGCGAGGGGCGTTACTTGCGAGTAGATTTCTCCATCATGGCCACCAAACTGGTCTCCGAGCGGATCGGGCAGTTCTTCGTCGACAGCGACGCGGGACGCGACCGGCTGGAGTACACCGAGTACGGCAGCGGCGACCGCTGGGTGGTGCTCATGCACGGCCAGCTGATGCCGCGGCGGATGCAGCAGCCGCTGGCCCGGGCGCTCGCCGCGGAGGGCCTGCACGTAGTGACGCTCGACCTCCTCGGCCACGGCCGCTCGGACCGACCCGCCGACCCCCTGATCTACTCCGTGACCGCGTTCGCCGAGCAGGTGGTGCTCCTGCTCGACCACCTCGGCGCGGCGCAGGCGATCATCGGGGGTACGTCGCTGGGTGCCAACGTCTCCCTGGAGGTGGCCGTCATCGCGCCCGGGCGGGTGCGTGGGCTGCTGGTGGAGATGCCCGTGCTCGACAACGCGGTCGAGGCCGGGATCATCGCGTTCTCACCGCTGATGTTCGCCGCGCGCTTCCTGCCCGTCACCGTCGACCTGGTGCGCTGGCTGACCCGGCCGATCCCGCGCGGGCTCGTCCCCTTCTGGGCCGGGATCGTGCTCGACACCCTCGACCAGCAGCCGGACTCGATGGGGGCCGTCGTGCACGGGCTGTTCTTCGGCAGGATCGCCCCGCCCTCGCGTGAACGGCGGGCCATCCTGGTGCCGGCGCTGGTGGTCGGCCACCCGGCGGACCCGATCCACCCGGCGGCCGACGCAGCGATGCTGGCGGCCGAGATGCCCGACGCGACGTTCGTCAAGGCCAAGGACATCCTCGAGTGGCGCCTGCGTCCCGACCGGCTCAACGCCCTGGCCGCCGACTTCTGCCTCACGGCGTGGCGCTCCAGTGGCGCGGCGGGGCGGCGGCGTACCGCTCGCTGAGGGAGAATGTCGGGGTGCCTCTGTACCGCGACGAGGCGATCGTGCTGCGCACCCAGAAGCTGGGTGAGGCCGACCGCATCATCACCCTGCTGACCCGCGAGCACGGGCGCGTGCGCGCGGTCGCGCGCGGGGTGCGCAAGACGTCGTCGCGGTGGGGCTCGCGGCTGGAGCCGTTCACCCATGTCGACCTGCAGATCGCCGAGGGACGCACCCTCGACGTGGTCACGCAGGCCGAGACCCGCGCGCCGTACGGCTCGGGACTCGGCGAGGACTACGAGCGCTACACCGCCGGCACGGCGATGCTCGAGACCGCCGAGCGGCTCGCGTCGGAGGACAAGCAGCCGATGCTCCAGCAGTTCCTGCTGCTCGTGGGTGGCCTGCGCGCCATGGCGGCGGGTGAGCACGCCGCCTCGCAGGTGCTCGACTCCTACCTGCTGCGCTCGCTCGCCGTCGCGGGCTACGCGCCGTCCTTCGAGCACTGCGTGCGCTGCGGCGACCAGGGCCCGCACAAGTGGTTCAACCCGTCGGCCGGCGGCGTGATGTGCGTCGACTGCAGGCTCCCGGGCTCGGCCACTCCTGCGCCCGCGACCGTCGCCGTGCTCGGCGCGCTGCTCGCCGGTGACTGGGCGGTCGTCGACGCCGCCGAGCCCCGGCACCTCAGGGAGGCCAGCGGCATCGTCGCGGCGTACCTCGCCTGGCACCTCGAGCGTGGCCTGCGCTCGCTGGCGTACGTCGAGCGCTGAGCGACAGGCGTAGGGTTTACCTCCGTGAGACGAGCCGTCCGCAAGCCCACGCCGCACCCGTCCGGGGCTTCGCCGCCGAAGCTCCCCAAGGCCCTCGTGCCCCAGCACGTCGCGATCGTGATGGACGGCAACGGCCGATGGGCGAAACAGCGCGGGTTGCCGCGCACGGCCGGCCACGAGCGGGGCGAGCCGGCCCTGTTCGACGTCGTGGAGGGGGCGATCGAGATCGGAGTGAAGGCGATCTCGGCGTACGCCTTCTCGACGGAGAACTGGACCCGCAGTCCCGACGAGGTGAAGTTCCTGATGGGCTTCAACCGTGACGTGATCCGGCGGCGCCGGGACGAGATGAACGAGCTGGGCGTCCGCGTCCGGTGGGCCGGCCGCGCGCCGAGGCTGTGGAAGTCGGTCATCGACGAGCTGAAGGTCGCCGAGGAGCTGACGCGTCGCAACGACGTGCTGACGCTGACGATGTGCGTCAACTACGGGGGCCGCGCCGAGCTGGCCGACGCGGCCCGGTCGATCGCCCACGAGGTCGCGGCCGGCCGCCTCGACCCTGACCGGGTGACCGAGAAGACGTTCGCCCGGCACCTCTACGTGCCAGAGGTCTCCGACGCCGACCTGGTCTGGCGAACCTCGGGGGAGCAGCGGCTCTCGAACTTCATGCTCTGGCAGGCGGCGTACTCCGAGATGATCTTCACCGACGTCCTGTGGCCCGATGTCGACCGCCGCCACCTCTGGGCCGCGATCGAGACCTACGCCAGCCGCGACCGCCGCTACGGCGGGGCACGCCCGAACTCCTCGTAGACCGGCGGGCAGGCGGGATGGACCGGCGGGCCTGGACTTGTCGACCGTTCCTGTCGCCTGGTGCCCGTTGGGCTGGGCCTCGGGCTGGCCGATCCGCGCGCGGTAGCAGATCGCGCCTCGGCGTCAAGGCACCGCTTCGCTCGCCTTCGGCGGCCTTGACCCCGAGCCTCTCGCGATCTGCTGACGGGCGGTCTCCGGGCGGGACCTCCGAGGCTCGGCCCGCCCTCCGCGCACGCGCGGACCCCACGACTGGCTGACCAGGCTGGACTTGTCGACCGTTCCTGTCGCCTGGTGCCCGTTGCAACGGCCACCAAGTGCCAGTTTCACTCGACAAGGGCCGCCGGCTCCTGGATCGTGACCGGGCGTGCTACCGCGCGCGGATCGGCCAGCCCGAGGACCGCAGGCTCGGCCCGCCCTCCGCGCCCGCGCGGACCCCCCGACTGGCTGACCAGGCTGGACTTGTCGACTGTTCCTGTCGCCTGGTGCCCGTTGCAACGGCCACCAAGTGCCAGTTTCACTCGACAAGTCGCCCCGGCTCGCCCGGTCAGGAGCAGCCCGGTCAGGAGCAGCGCGGGCAGGTGCCGAAGATCTCCAGGTTGTGCGAGATCTCGGAGAAGCCGTGCTCGGCGGCGATGGCCGATGTCCAGCGCTCGACGGCCGGTCCCTCGACCTCGACGGTGGCTCCGCAGGTGCGGCACACCAGGTGGTGGTGATGGGTGTCCGAGCATCGACGGTAGATCGCCTCGCCGTCCTCGGTGCGCATCACGTCGACCTCGCCATGGTCGGCCAGGAGCTGGAGCGTGCGGTAGACCGTCGCGAGGCCGACGCCGGCGCCGCGGTCGCCGAGCAGCTCGTGGATCTCCTGGGCCGAGCGGAAGTCGTCGAAGGACTCCAGCGCGTCGAGGACCGCGAGTCGCTGCCTGGTCGGGCGCAGCGGAGCGCGCGACTCGCCGGGCATGGCCGGCCGGATCAGTGCTCGTCATAGTGCTCTCCGTGGACGGCGTGCCGGTGCCCGTCGTGGACGTAGTCGACGTGGTCGCCGTGCCGGACCGCGACGTGACCGCAGTCGGGACCGTGCTGATGCACGTCGTGGTCGTGCTCGTGCTCGGAGCTCACCTCGTGCTCGGGAGGTACGACGCTGGAGAACGGCGCCACCAGCCGCTGGCGGTGTCGCAGCCAGACCCCGAGCGGCCAGGTCACCACGAAGCACGCCAGGGCCAGCAAGACGATCGTCGCGCCGGGCGCGACCGTCGTGCCGGGCGGCGCGAACGCCGACAGGGCCAGCCCGCCGACCGAGGCGACCACGCCGAGGGCCATCGCGGCCGCGAGGGTGGTGCGGAACGACCGCGTGAGCTGCTGGGCGGTGGCCACCGGAACGACCATCAGCGCGGAGACCAGCAGGAGCCCCACGGTGCGCATGGCCACGGTCACGCTGACGGCGGCCAGCACGGCGATCAGCAGGTTGTAGCCGCGCACCCGAAGGCCGGCGACCTGGGCGAACTCCTGGTCCTGCGCCACCGCGAAGAGCTGGGGCGCGAGCCCGATGCAGACGAACACCACGACGACCGCCAGCGCCATCGTCACCCACACGTCGCTCACGGAGATGGTGGTGATGGAGCCGAAGAGGTACTGCTGCAGCGTCGCGGTGCTCTGCCCACCGAGTCCGGTCAGCAGGATGCCGCCGGCGAGGCCTCCGTAGAACAGCAGCGCCAGGGCGACGTCGCCGTTGGTGTGGCCGCGCTCGCGGATGATCTCGATCAACGTGGCGCCGAGGACGGCGACGACCACGGCCGTCCACGTGGGCGAGGTGCCGGTCAGCAGCCCGATCGCCACGCCGGTCACGGCGACGTGACCGATGCCGTCCCCCATGAGGGCCAGTCGCCGCTGGACCAGGTAGGTGCCGACGGCCGGGGCCGCCAGACCGGTGAGGACCGCGGCCAGCAGGGCGCGCTGCATGAACGGCAGCGTGAAGATGTCCATCAGCGCGGCTCCAGCGGCGACGCGATGTGGGGCGCGTGGTCGTGCAGCTCGCCCGAGCCGTGGTGGTGACCGTGGCCGAGCACCTCCGCGAGCCCAGGGTCGTGCTCGGCCTGGTCGGCCAGGGGAGCGCCGTCGTAGACCAGGCGGCCGTCGCGCATCACCACGGCCCGCTCGACCAGGGGGGCGAGGGGGCCGAGCTCGTGGGCGACCAGGACGATCGTCGAGCCGCGGTCCTTCAGCGCTGTGAGGGCGGCGGCCAGGCCTCGTTGGTTGGGCAGGTCGACGCCCGCGGTCGGCTCGTCGAGGAAGAACAGCTCCGGCTCGGCGGCCAGCGCCCGCGCGATGAGGGCCCGCTGCTGCTGTCCGCCCGACAGCTGGGAGATCCCGTCGCCGGACCGGTGCGTCAGGCCGACGACGTCGAGCGCCTCGGCGATCGCGGCCTTGTCGGCGCGCGAGAGCACGCGGAAGAGGCGTCGCCGCGAGAGCCTGCCGGACGCGACGACCTCCCACACCGAGGCGGGTACGCCGGAAGAGGCGCCGGTCCGTTGCGGGACGAACCCGATCCGGTGCCAGTTGCTGAAGGCCTCGAGCGGGGTGCCGAACAGGTGGAGCCGCCCCGAGACGAGCGGCCGGAGCCCGACCAGCGCCTTGACGAGCGTGGACTTGCCGGAGCCGTTGGCGCCCATCAGCGCGACGAACTCGCCGGCTCGCACGGTGAGGTCGACTCCCCGCAGGACCGGGCGGCCACCGATGGCGACCGCTCCGTCGCGGAGCTCGACCGGGTGCGTCGTCGCGTCGCTCATCGGGCGCAGCCGTTCGCCTGCTGCAGCGCGGCCAGGTTGGCCCGCATCAGGGAGAGGTAGTCCTCGTCGGCGGTCTCGTCGGTCAGGCCCTCGATCGGGTCGAGGACGGCCGTGTCGACGCCCAGGTCCCGGGCCAGGGTCTCGGTCAGTCGGGGGCTCGCCAGGCGCTCGGAGAAGACGGTGGTGATGCCGTCCTCGGCGATGACCTCCTGGAGGTGGGCGAGGTCGGCGGGCGCCGGCTCGGCGCCCGGGGAGAGGCCGGCGATGGGCTCCATGGCCAGACCGTACGTCGACAGGTAGCCGAACGCGTCGTGGGACACCACGATGGTGCTCCGCTCGCAGTCGGCCAGCCCGTCGGCGTACGCCGCGTCGAGGGCGGTCAGGTCGGCCCTCAGGGCGTCCGCGTTGGCGGCGTACCGCTCGGCTCCCTCGGGGTCGGCCTCACCGAGCCGGTCGGCGACGGCGTCGCCGAGCGCGGCCATCCGGAGCGGGTCGAGCCAGAAGTGCGGGTCCAGGTCGCCGTGGTCGTGGTCCTCGCCCTCGTCGGCGTGCTCGTGCCCCGCGCCGGCGGGCGCCAGACCGACGATCTCGCCGGCTTCGAGGGTGTCGCCGTCGTAGGTCTGCTCGATCGCCTCGTCGACGGCTGGCTGGAAGCCGGCGAGGTGGACGACGAGCGCCGCCTGGGCGATCTCCGCGGTCTCGCGGACGCCGAGCTCGAGATCGTGCGGCTCGCTACCGGGCCGGGTCAGCGTCGAGACGGCGACGCGCTGTCCGCCGACCCGCTCGGCGACGTAGGCCAAGGGGTAGAACCCCGCGGCGACCTGGACGTGGTCGGCGTCGGGGTCGGCCAGCGCGCTGCAGCCGCTGAGCAGGAGCGCGGCCGTCGCCAGCCCCACGAACGCCTTCATGAGAACGATTCTCACCCGAGTTGAGAACCATTGTCAAAGTTGCCCGCTGGCTACAGTGCCGAGCGTGCTGGTCGTGAACAGGTTCCGCGTGCCCGCCCCCGAGTCGGCCGCCTTCCGCGACGACCTGACCCGTGCGCACGAGGTGCTGGCCGCGCAGAAGGGGTACGTCGAGGGCTGGGTCGGCCGCAACGTCGACGACCCGGAGCTGTGGACGCTGACCACTCGCTGGGAGCACGTCGGGGCCTACCGCCGGGCGCTCTCGACGTACGACGCGAAGCTGAGCGCGGTCCCGGTGCTGAGCCGTGCCGTCGACGAGCCGAGCGCCTACGAGGTGGTCGAGCCGGGGTCGAGTCTCAACGAGGTGGTCCCCAGGCAAACCGGACCCCGGGAAATCGGCTAGCCACCTCCCCCTAGGCTGAGACGGTCTTCACCCAGCGCATCGAGGAGCATCCCCCGTGGCAAAGCCGCCCCCGTCAGCCGTCGACCACGTCGTCTCCCTGGCCAAGCGCCGGGGCTTCGTGTACCCGTGCGGCGAGATCTACGGCGGCACCCGGTCGGCCTGGGACTACGGCCCGCTCGGCGTGGAGCTCAAGGAGAACATCAAGCGCGAGTGGTGGCGCTCGACCGTGCAGATGCGCGACGACGTGGTCGGTCTCGACTCCAGCGTGATCCTGCCGACGAAGACCTGGGAGGCCTCGGGCCACGTCGCGACCTTCTCCGACCCGCTCACCGAGTGCCAGTCGTGCCACAAGCGGTTTCGCGCCGACCACCTCCAGGAGGAGTTCGCCGAGAAGAAGGGCCTCGACGACCCCGACGCCGTCGAGCTCTCGACCCTCGCGTGCCCCAACTGCGGCACCCGTGGCGCCTGGACCGAGCCGCGCCAGTTCTCCGGCCTGCTGAAGACCTACCTCGGCGTCGTCGAGGACGAGACTGGCCTGCACTACCTGCGCCCGGAGACCGCCCAGGGCATCTTCCTCAACTTCACCAACGTCGTGACCAGCCAGCGGATGAAGCCGCCGTTCGGCATCGCCCAGACCGGCAAGTCGTTCCGCAACGAGATCACGCCCGGCAACTTCATCTTCCGCACCCGCGAGTTCGAGCAGATGGAGATGGAGTTCTTCGTCAAGCCGGGTGAGGACGAGGAGTGGCACCAGTACTGGATCGACGAGCGCACGCGGTGGTACGTCGACCTCGGCATCGACCCCGACAACCTGCGCCACTACGAGCACCCGAAGGAGAAGCTCAGCCACTACTCCAAGCGGACCGTCGACATCGAGTACCGCTTCCGGTTCGCCGGCTCGGAGTGGGGCGAGCTCGAGGGCATCGCCAACCGCTTCGACTACGACCTGCGGACCCACCAGGAGCACTCCGGCCAGGACCTCACCTACTTCGACCAGGCGGCCGACGAGCGCTACCTGCCCTACGTCATCGAGCCCGCGGCCGGACTGTCGCGCAGCCTGATGACGTTCCTGGTCGACGCCTTCCACGAGGACGAGGCCCCCAACACCAAGGGCGGGGTCGACAAGCGCACGGTGCTGCGTCTCGACCCGCGCCTCGCGCCGGTCAAGGCCGCGGTCCTGCCGCTCTCGCGCAACGCCGACCTCTCGCCGAAGGCGCGCGACCTGGCCACCGAGCTGCGCCGTCGCTGGAACGTCGACTTCGACGACTCCGGCGCCATCGGACGGCGCTACCGACGGCAGGACGAGATCGGTACGCCGTACTGCCTGACCGTCGACTTCGACACCCTCGAGGACCACGCGGTCACGGTGCGCGAGCGTGACTCGATGAAGCAGGACCGGATCCCGCTCGACGGCGTCACCGCCTACCTCGCCGAGCGGCTGTCCTGACCGGCTGCCTGACGCGCAAGGGCGGCATGAGAGGCATCGGGGCGCGGGGCGGCGGTCCTCGCGCTCCTGCTGGCCGGCTGCAGCGGCGACGACGACCCCGACGCGGCGACCACGCCGTCGCCGTCCACCACCACCACCACCACCACCACCGCCGCCGCCGAGGAACCGTCGCCGGCCCCGGCCGACGCCGCGACGACGGCGCCGTACCTTCCCGTGCCGGAGACCGTCGCCCTGACCATGCAGGGGGCTGACCTGCGCGTGGGCGACACGGCCACGGTGGCGTGGGAGCCTCGGAAGAAGGTCGTCGGGGCCCTCGACATCACGGTGCGCGCGCTCCAGCGGGCCCGCATCGACGCGCTGTCGGCCTTCCGGCTCACCCCGGCGCAACGCGGGTCCTCGCTCTTCTACGTGCGGGGCACGGTGCGCAACGTCGGTGACACCGACCTGGCCGGCGTCGCCATCCCGCTCTACGTGGTCGACGGTCGCGACACGCTGATCGAGGCCCAGACCATCGGCGCCACCTTCAAGCCGTGCCCGAGCGCGCCGCTGCCCACAGCCGTTCAAGACCGGCAGGCGCACGTCGTTCTGCCTGATCTACCTGGTGCCGGAGCGGGGCCGGTTGGAGCGGGTGAGCTTCCGGCCGACCCAGGAGTACGACCCGATCACCTGGGACGGCGAGGTCGAGCAGCCCGCGCCGACGAAGAAGAAGCAGCAGCAGAACGGCTGATTCGGTCGCTGGGCGATGCCCTGGGAGAATCGACCCATGTCCGCCACCGCCGTGCTCCCGCAGGGGCTGACGCTGGGCAACGTCCGCGTCGACACCCCCGTCGTGCTGGCGCCGATGGCGGGCATCACCAACGCGGCGTACCGGCGGCTCTGCCTGGAGCAGATGGCCGCGCAGGGGGCCACGGGTCTCTTCGTCTGCGAGATGATCACCAGCCGCGGACTGGTCGAGGGCGACGCGACGACCAAGGCGATGCTGGTCTTCGACGAGCTCGAGGCGGTGCGCTCGGTGCAGCTCTACGGCACCGACCCGACGTACGTCGCTCGGGCCGGCCGAGATCCTGTGCGCGGAGTACGGCGTCGCCCACCTCGACCTGAACTTCGGCTGCCCCGTCCCGAAGGTGACCCGCAAGGGCGGCGGGGGAGCGTTGCCCTGGAAGCGTGGGCTGCTCGCCGAGATCCTCACCGCGGCGGTGGCGGCGGCGACGCCGTACGGCGTCCCCGTGACGATGAAGACCCGCAAGGGTCTCGACGACGACCACCTGACCTACCTGGACGCCGGCCGGATCGCGCAGGACACGGGGTGTGCGGCGATCGCGCTGCACGGTCGCACGGTCGTCCAGTCCTACTCCGGCACCGCCGACTGGGACGCGATCGCCGCCCTGGTCGAGCACGTCGACATCCCGGTGCTCGGCAACGGCGACATCTGGGAGGCCGCCGACGCGCTGCGCATGGTCGAGCAGACCGGGGCCGCCGGCGTCGTCGTCGGGCGCGGCTGCCTGGGGCGCCCGTGGCTGTTCCGCGACCTGGCCGCCGCCTTCGCGGGCGAGCCGGTCGCGACGCTGCCGGCCCTCGGCGAGGTGCGCGCGGTGATGCGCCGGCACGCGGAGCTGCTCTGCGAGCACATGGGGGAGGAGCGCGGCTGCAAGGAGTTCCGCAAGCACGTGTCGTGGTACCTCAAGGGCTTCCGCGCCGGTGGCACCCTGCGGCACTCGCTGGCCCTCGTCGACTCGCTGGTCGCCCTCGACGGGCTCCTCGCCGAGCTCGACCCCGAGGAGCCGTTCCCCGTGGTGGAGCTGGGCACCCCCCGGGGCCGGCAGGGCTCGCCGCGCGCCAAGGTGGTGCTCCCGGAGGGCTGGTTGGACGACTCCGACGGCAGTGGGTGGCACGTCCAGGAGGACGCGAACGAGACCACCGGGGGCTGAGCCCCGGTCGGCCGGTCAGCGAGTGCGATCGTCCGCTGAGCGGCCGGGTGAGCGGCGACACGTCCAAAAAGGACACCAGAGATTGGGACAACGTTCAACCGCTGTGCTTGACTGCTGCGTCGTGTCCGTTTCGTTATCAAGCGTGACGGACAGTCCCCTGTCTTCAAGCAGCAAAGGATCAGCGCTGTGGCACACCATCGCCACAAGCGGGACACCAATGCCCGCCGTCTCCCCAAGGCCGCCTTCGTGGCCGGCCCGATCGCCGTCTTCGTCACCGTGCCCGCCGTCGCTCTCGGAGTCCTGGCCGCCGACCCGGCCACCGGCGACTTCCTGCGACCCTCCACCAGCTTGGCCGCCGCGAGCGTCTCGGGCAGACCAGCCTCTCGCTGAAGGACCTCGAGCGCGGCGAGAACGTCTCCCGCTCCGGTGATCGCGACGAGAGCGCCGTCCTGCGCGGCGCCGAGTACATCCTGGCCCAGCAGAGCGCCTTCGACCGCCGTCAGGCGCGGGAGGTGACGCGCAAGGCGATCAGGAACGCCGACACCTTGCTCTGGACGACGGCCCCGCTCAACCTGTGGAGCGACCCCACCTCCAAGGCCGAGAAGGCCGGCGAGGTCAAGGCCGGCAAGCAGGTGCTGGTGACCGGGCGCCGCGACCTCGGCCGCGTCGAGATCGTCTGGGAGGCGCAAGCGCGCTGGGTCACCGAGGGCTACCTGTCCGACGAGAAGCCGGTCGTCGGCATCGGCGGGGTCTGCTCGAACGGCACCGCCGTCTCCAGCGGCGTCTCCGCCAACATCGTCGCGGTGCACGAGGCCGTGTGCGCGGCGTTCCCGTCGATCTCGACGTACGGCACGCTGCGCGGCGGCGGCGGCGACCACGCGCTGGGCCGCGCGGTCGACATCATGGTCAGCGGGTCGATGGGCTGGGACGTCGCCAACTTCGTGCGCGCCCACTACGCCGAGCTCGGCGTGGCGTACGTGATCTACAGCCAGCACATCTGGTCACTCGAGCGTGGTGGCGAGGGCTGGCGGGCGATGTCCGACCGTGGGTCGACGACCGCCAACCACTACGACCACGTCCACGTCTCGACGTTCTGAGCCGGACGCCGACGAGCCCGGCACCCCGGTGAGGAGTGCCGGGCCCGTCCCATCCCCTGGCGTCAGCTCCGGTAGGTGTTCCAGGCCAGCTGCATGCGCGCGGCCTGGCCAGCTGTGAACTCGTCCAGGCACACGTCGAACGAGTAGTCCATGAAGTTGGTGACAGGGTCTGCGCCGGGGTCAGCCGGGCAGGTGTCGCGGGCTGGGTCACCCTGCTCGGGGCACAGGAAGTTGGGCGACGCCTCGGCCGGCGTGTCCGCGATCATGTCGCCGCCGTTGTAGCCCGGGTTGGACGAGCACCCGCCCTGGAACGTGTGGTAGAGCTCGAGCCAGTGGCCGACCTCGTGGGTCAGGGTGTCGCCCTCGTCGTAGGTGCCCGGGGGGTAGACCGACTGGTCGCCCTCGGTGTCTCCCTCGACGACGGGCACTGAGCGGTAGTCGATGACCACGCCGTCCAGGTAGCGGTGCAGCGGTCCGTAGTTCGACGTGGTCGAGTCGGTGAAGTCGGACGGGAAGTAGGCCCACCCGAGCAGCGACTGGCCGAGCGAGGCGGAGTAGACCTCGAGCGTCTTCGGGTCGTTGTCGGCCCAGCTCTGCTTGAGCTTGACCTCCTTGCCGCTGCCGCGGAACAGCCGCGGCTCCGCACCGTTCGCCGGGATGAGGTTGAACCACTCCGGCTGCACGACCTCCTGCGTTCTCGGCGAGCGTGAACTGGAAGCCGGTGCCGGCGTAGCCGACGTTGAGGGCGTCGATCTGGGCGTTGACGCGGGCGTCGGACAGATTGCCTCCACCGTTCCCGTTGGACTTGACGACCTCGAGGAACCGCACCGGGATGACGACGTCGCCGACGGCGGCGTTCGTCCCCTTGGCCGCCATCCGGGCCGCCACCTTGGCCAGCGGATCCTTGTTGACCTTGTGAAGGTCGTCTCGGGGGACCGCGCCCTTGGGTGCCTTGGGGATCGCGCCGTACTCGATGCACTTGACGGCGGTCTCCTTGGCCGGCTTCATCGCCAGCGCGGGTGCGGACGACGCCGCGATGGCCAGGCCGAGCGCCACCGTGACGACCCCCGTGCGCTGGGCAAAGCTTCTGCTCAAAGTCATGCCTTTCCCTTCCGGATTCGGTGAGGTCGTGACCGTAACCCCGCCGGGCGGCCCAGGAGAACCCCTCTGAGGGTGACCGAGAGGTCCCTGTGAGCGTGGCCGGCCGAAAGATTTGTCCCTGCCCGCCCGCTCGGGGGCCCTCGCCGGGCGTTCGCCGGTGTCGACCGGTGGCCCGGAGATGCCGACTAGGCTCACGGGCGATGGACGTCGAGGAGCGGTACGACGACGCGGCGCGCGAGCGCCTCGTGGCGGAGCCGCCGAAGCGGGTCGCGGCCCCCGAGCGCCGTCCCTTCGAGCGCGACCGGGCCCGCGTCGTGCATGCCGCGGCGTCGCGGCGACTGGCGGCCAAGACCCAGGTGGTCGGGCCGCAGACCGACGATTTCGTCCGAAACCGCCTGACCCACTCCCTGGAGGTGGCCCAGGTGGCCCGCGACCTGGCGCGGGCCCTCGGCTGCCACCCCGACCTGGTCGAGACCGCGGCCCTGGCGCACGACCTCGGCCACCCGCCGTACGGTCACAACGGCGAGCGGGTGCTGGCCGAGCTGAGCCAGGTGTGCGGAGGGTTCGAGGGCAACGCCCAGACGCTGCGCATCCTGACCCGGCTCGAGGCCAAGACCCACGACGACAGCGGCCGCTCGGTCGGGCTCAACCTGACCAGAGCCACCCTCGACGCCTGCACCAAGTACCCGTGGCCGCTCGCCGAGGCCACCCCGCCCTCGGGGGTGCACGCCGACGGCTCGCCCCGGGTGATCGTGAAGTTCGGTGTCTACGACGACGACCTGCCGGTCTTCCGTTGGCTGCGAGCGGGACGGGCCAGACGCCACGCGCTGCCTGGAGGCGCAGGTGATGGACCTGGCCGACGACGTCGCCTACTCGGTCCACGACGTCGAGGACGGGGTCGTCGCGGACCGGGTCGACCTCACCCGGCTCGACGTCGATGCCCTGGGGGAGACGCTGCGGGAGTGGTACGTCCCCGACGCAGACCAGGCGCTGGTCAAGGACGTGCTGGGAGACCTGCAGCGGATCGACAGCTGGCCCCGCGCGGCGTACGACGGCACCCGCGTCTCCCTGGCGGCGCTGAAGAATCTCACCAGCGACCTGATCGGCCGGTTCTGCGGGGCGGTGCAGCAGGCGACGTTCGCATCCGCTCCGGGACCGTTCGTCCGCTACGGGTCGGTGCTGGTGGTCCCGGACGAGACGATGCTGGAGATCGCGGTCCTGAAGGCGGTCGCCGCCCACTACGTCATGCGCGCCGGTGACCGGGTGGCCGTCATGGAGCGGCAGCGCGAGCTGCTCGCCGAGCTGGTCGAGGCGTTCCTCGCGCGTGGACCCGACGCCCTGGACCGGCCGTTCGCCGACGACTGGGCCGAGGCGACCGACGACGCAGCCCGCGTGCGGGTCGTGATCGACCAGGTCGCCTCGCTCACCGACGCCAGCGCGGTGACCCGCTACGACAGCCTGCGCAGCTGCCACCGAGCTGAGCGGGCGCAACTTCACCGCCGAGCGGGCGCAACTTCACCGCCGAGCGGGCGCAACTTCACCGCCGAGCGGGCGCAAATGTGACACATCTGCGTCCGGTCGGCGGTGAAGCTGCGTCCGGTCGGCTAGGGCAGGTTGCCCTGCGGGTAGGCGTTGTCGCCCTGGTGGACGGTGCTGTCGGGGTTGAGCTGGTCGGCGAGACCGTTGTCGCTGCCACCCGGCTTCACCTTGCGGCAGCGACCCCCGCGGCCCCGACGATCCGGTCCTTGACGACCGGCGCCTGCTCCTTGGCGACGTCGGCGACGTGCTGCGCCTGCCCCTTGGCCACGCCGGCCGCCTGCTGAGCCTTCTCCTGCACGGTCGGGTTGTCCTTGACCCTCAGGAAGGTCGACTTGATCGACTCGTAGCGCTGGCGTCCGGCGCGGGCCCCCAGCACATAGCCCGCTCCGGCCGCGACCAGCAACATCAACTTCTTCATGTCTTCTCCTTGTGCTTGGCGTCGTGCTTGGCGTCGGTCTTCTCTGTCGTCGATGCTGTCCGGCGGTCGGAGGAGCCGTTGACGGCCTCGTCCGGCGGCCACCGGGTGTCCGCCTCCTCGCGTATCCTCCGGCCCAGCGCCTCGTCCTTGGCCTGCTTCCTCTCGGCCTTCTCGATGCCACGGGTGTCGCGCGTGGGCAGCTGCAGCTCCTTCTCGGCTGCGATGCCGGCCTGCAGCTGTCGACTCCGCTCCAGCTCGGCGTCGAGCTCGGCACCGAAGAGGAGGGCGAGATTGATGATCCAGAGGAACAGCAGCCCGATCACCACGCCGGCAAGCGATCCGTACGTCGCGTTGTAGCTGCTGAACCGGCTGACGTAGAACGAGAATGCCACCGACGCAATGGCGCCTGCCAGCAACGCGGCGATCGCCCCCATGGACAGCCAGCGGAACTTGGGCTGCTTGACGTTCGGCGTGGACCAGTAGAGCAGCCCGACGACGAGCACGGCGACGAGCGCCAGCACCGGCCACTTGGCGATGCTCCAGACGCTGACGGCGGTCTCGCTGACCCCCATCACGTCGCCGATGGACTGGGCGACCGGACCTGAGACGGCGAGGAGCACGAGTGCCACGGCCAGGAGCAGGATGGCGACGACCGTGATGACCAGCTGCTGGGGGCGCAGCTTCCAGACCGGCCGGCCCTCGGCGACCTCGTAGATGCGGTTCATCGCCCGTCCGAAGGCGCCGATGTAGCCGGAGGCCGTCCAGATCGCGGCGCCGAGGCCGATGACGAAGAGCCATCCGGCACCCTGGTTGCCCGCGACGTCCTCGAGCACAGGCTGGACGTTTCCGAGCACGTCGTCGCTGACCAGCGGCCGCAGGACGTCCATCACCGTGTCGACCGACTGCTGCGCCTCGCCCACCAGTCCCAGCACCGACACCAGGGCGATCGCGCCGGGGAAGATCGACAGGACGGAGTAGAAGGTCAGCGCGGCTGCCTGGTCGGTGCACTGGTCGTCCATGAACTCGCGGAAGGTCTTGCGCAGCACGTAGAGCCAGGAGCGCTTCGTGAGGTCGGTGGGGCTGTCGGGCTTGCGGGGGTCGTCGGGGTCGGGGACCTGCCCCTCCTTGCGGTCGATTCCGGCCGTCGAGTCGGTGGTCACCGGATCCGCTTCCAGATCACCCAGGCCACGACGACCGCGACCGCCGCGGCGGCCGCCGCCCCCAGCTCCTGCGCATGGGCGCTCGCCTGTTGCTTGAGCTCCTCCGCGCGAGCGCGTGCCTGTTGCTTGACGTCGAGCTTGGCGGCAAGGGCGTCGACGGTGTCGGCGAGCTGTTCGCGCTGCGCCTCGATCTCGGCCTCGAGCTGCTCTGGTGTCGTGCTCATCAGTGGTGACCACCCTTCACGGTCGCGACGTCTTCCTTGAGTCCCTCGATCGCCTTCTCCGGCTTGGCCGGGGTCGCCTGCTGCACCTGGCCCTTGCCGAGCAGAGCCACCACGCCGGCCGCGGCGAAGAGCACGGCCGCAACGATGAGGCCCGCCAGCCAGGCAGGAACCGCGTTGCTCAGCGCGATCACGGCGGTGGCCACGAGCGTGGCGACACCGAAGAACGCCAGGAGACCGGCTCCGCTGAACAGACCGATGCCGACGCCGGCCCGCTTGCCCTTCTCCGCCACCTCGGCCTGGGCCAGCCGCATCTCGGAGCGGATCAGCTCGGGCAGCTGCTGGGAGAGATCGTGGACGAGCCCACCCAAGGTCGGCTCGGCGGGCTCGTATCGGTGCGCGCCGCCTGCGGCGTCCGAGTTGCGCTGCTCGCTCATGTCCTCAACCCTTCCCCAACCAGCTCATCGTGGCACCCTCCCTATGGGTACCCATGGGCACCGGCCCTACCGATCTCCCAGCCCCATCTCCAGGGGGCGGACAGGCAGTGTGGGGGGCGACCTGCCGTCGGCGCCCCGACGTAGACTCCGCGACGTGGCAGGGCGCATCCGCGAGGACGACATCGCAGAGGTGCGCGAGAAGGCCCGCATCGACGATGTCGTGGGGCAGTACGTCGCCCTCCGCAACGCCGGCGGCGGGTCGATGAAGGGCCTGTGTCCCTTCCACGACGAGAAGTCGCCGTCCTTCCACGTCACGCCCTCGCGGGGGTTCTTCCACTGCTTCGGCTGTCAAGAGGGGGGTGACGTCATCTCCTTCGTGATGAAGCACGACGGCCTCTCCTTCGGCGAGGCCGTCGAGAGCCTCGCGGACAAGTACGGCGTCCGGGTCCGACGCGAGGAGGACCCCGGCGGTGGCGCGCCCGAGCGGCCCCGCGGCCCCGCCCGGGCCCGGCTGATCGAGGCCAACCGGCTGGCCCAGGAGTTCTACGCCGACCAGCTCGCCGGCCCCGATGCGATCGCGGCCCGGCAGTTCCTCGGCCAGCGCGGCTTCGACCAGGCCGCGGCCGCCCAGTTCGGCATCGGGTTCGCCCCTCGCGACGGCGAGGCCCTGCTGCGGCACCTGCGCCAGAAGGGCTTCACCGAGGAGGAGCAGGTCGCGGCCGGACTGGTGGCGGTGGGCAGGTCGGCGTACGACCGGTTCCGGGGGCGCCTGCTGTGGCCGATCCGCGAGGCGAGCGGCGACACGATCGGCTTCGGAGCGCGGCGGATCTTCGACGACGACCGGATCGAGGCGAAGTACCTCAACACGCCCGAGACCTCGCTCTACAAGAAGAGCCAGGTGCTCTACGGCCTCGACCTGGCCCGTCGCGAGATCGCGAAGGCCTCGCAGGCGGTGGTGGTCGAGGGCTACACCGACGTGATGGCGTGCCACCTCTCGGGTGTGCCGACAGCCGTCGCGACGTGCGGCACGGCCTTCGGCGACGACCATGCGCGGGTGCTGCGGCGATTCCTGCTCGACCACGAGGAGTTCCGCGGCGAGGTGATCTTCACCTTCGACGGCGATGCCGCGGGTCAGAAGGCTGCGCTCCGCGCGTTCGACGGCGACCAGAACTTCGTGTCGCAGACCTACGTCGCGGTCGAGCCCGGTGGCCTCGACCCGTGCGACCTGCGCCTGCAACAGGGGGAGCCGGCCGTGCGCGAGCTCATCGCGCGCCGGGTGCCGCTCTACCGGTTCGTGCTGGGCAACGTCGTCGGCAAGTACGACCTCGACCGCGCCGACGGCCGGGTCGACGCGCTGCGCGAGGCGGCGCGGCTGGTCTCGAGCATCCGGGACAGGTCGAAGGTCGACGCCTTCACCCGCGAGGTCGCCGGGATGATCGGCATCGACGTGGAGGAGGCTCGCTCGGAGGTACGCCGCGCCCAGAACCGCGCCTCGCGCCCCGACCAGTCCCGCCAGCACGGGCGCGGGGCTCCCGACGCCGCGCCCGGGCAGACCCAGGAGTCGCCGCCCCGGCAGCAGCTGCCCGACCTGCGCGACCCACGCTTCGCCCTCGAGCGCGACACCCTCAAGCTGGTCATCCAGCAGCCGGGCCTGGTCGGCCGCACGACGGCCGAGGTCGGGCCCAACGACTTCCAGCACCCGACGTACCGCGCCGTCTGGGACCTCGTCACCAAGGCCGGCGGACCGTCGTCGGCCACCTCCGACTGGGCCGCGCGACTGCGCGACGCGGCCGGAGACCCTGCCGTGTCGTCGGCGATCTCCGCGCTCGGCGTCGAGGCGCTGTCGACCGCTCGGGAGCCCGACGAGGCCTACGTCGCCGTGCACGTGCACCGGCTGCAGGAGCTCACCGCCAACCGGCGGATCGCCGAGGTGAAGTCGCGGCTCCAGCGCACCAACCCGGTGGAGCACGCGACGGAGTACAACCGCATGTTCGGCGAGCTCGTGGCGCTCGAGCAGCACCGGCGCTCGCTGCGCGACAAGATCGTCGGCAGCGCGTGATCGGCCGCCGCCGACCCGACGTCCCCATCGCCGCAGGGGAGAAGGTGCTGGCCTGGGCGACCGGAGTCGGTGGTGACGTCGTCGCCGGCACCCGCGATGCTGTCTACGTCGCCGGCGTCCGGGTCCCGTGGGAGCAGGTCGAGGCCGCTGACTGGGACGTCGACACCGCGGTCCTCCGGATCAGCGAGGTCGGCCGCTGGGGCGACGTCCGTCCCGAGCACGTCCTCACGCTCCAGGATCCGGGCCGCCTCCTCGAGCTCGTCCGCGAGCGCGTCACCGCCACCGTGGTCCTGCAACGACACGTTCCCGTCCGCGGTCGCCGCGGGGTGCGGGTGATCGCGCGCCGCGCGCCCGGCGGAGCCCGACAGGTCACCTGGCTCTACGAGTACGACGCCGGCATCGATCCCGCCGACCCGGACGTCCGTGCCGCCGCCGAGGCGGCCCTCGCCCAGGCGCGCGACGAGGTCGGGCTCGACGGGTGACGCGCCCTCCGCTCCTTCGTCGCGGACGAGCGGCCGCTCCTTCGGCGCACGAGCTCGGATGTCGAGACGGGTCGCTCGTGCGTCGCTTGAGCCGGGCCCTCCGCTCCGTCGCGGAGCAGACCGGGCCGCTCGGATCGTCGGGACGGGTCGCCTTGGCGACGGGTCGGTGCGCGGTCCGCCCGAGCCGAGCCCTCCTCAATCTCCTCGCTGACCGGGCCCTCCGCTCCTTCGTCGCGGACAGCCCGCGCTCGGATTTCGAGAGGAGGGGCGTGCTTGCTAGCCTGTGCGGGCTGCAACCCGATCCCCTGTAGCTCAACTGGCAGAGCATTCGGCTGTTAACCGGAGGGTTGTTGGTTCGAGTCCAACCGGGGGAGCAAAGCCGCGGCTCAGAGGCCCTGACTCCGACATGGGTCAGGGCCTCTGGCCGCGGAGGTGTCGTAGCCTGCTGCGCGACGTGCCGCCAGGCCGGTGATCGTGAGCGAAACGCCATCATCACGGGTGGCGGATCGCCGATGCCGTGGAGGGTGGGCCCGATGAGCACAACGCCGAGGTACCAGCGACTCAGCCCCGAGGAGCGGCGGGGCCAGATCCTCGACGCCGCCAACGCACTGTTCGCCGAGCGCGGCTACGACGACGTCTCGATCGAGGAGATCGCCAGTGCTGCCGGGGTCACGCGCGGCCTCGTGCACCACTACTTCGGCGGCCGCAAGGACGTCTACGTCGCGCTGCTCGGGCGGCTCGGCGCCGTTCGGGAGGAGCAGCTGAGGCCGCCGGTGGGCCGCAGCGCGAGCGCGCGCGTGTCGGATTCCGTTGCGCGCTGGCTCGACTGGTCCGAGGCGAACAGCACCGTCTACCTCGGCACCATCGCGCCCGGTGAGGACATCGTCGACCCCGACGTGGGACGCGTCGTCGCCGAGCTCCGGCGCCGCGCTGTCGCTGTGCTTGCGACGTACCACGCCGACATCGCCCAGGACTCGCGGAGGCTGCAGCACGCCCTGGAGTGCTGGACCGGCCTGAACCGCGCCGCGACGCGACGCTTCGTGCGCGGTGAGGCGACCCGCGAGGAGACCCACGGGTTGCTCGCCTCGACGCTGGAGCACGTCCTCCGTACGTTCGGTGCGCCGGCGAAAGCCGACTGAGCCGTCCGAGCGCCCGGGCCAGCCGCGAGCGGCGACGTCAGGGGAGATCGGCCGACAGGCCGAGCCCGGGGCCGCGCATCGCCGGAGGCGTATCCTGCGTCGCCCCCTCCGGGTGGAGAGCCACGGCGACGAGGATGAACACGCCCACGCCGGCTGCCACACCCAGGTTGCGAAGGGAGTCGCCGGGCGAGCCGTTGATCGCCAGCGGCAGGATGATCCCGATCGTCACCAGGACCGCCCCCACCACCAGCCGGGCGACGATGAGGGGGTCCTGACCGAGCGTGGACGCCATCATCCGGAGGCCGTCCACGACCCAGGGCGCGCTCACGATGCCGATGCCCACGGTCCGGGTCACCACGCACGGGTGTCGCAGGAGCCCGGCAGCGGCACCGCAGGAACGGTCCGGCGACCAGCGCCAGGACGACGTACATCGCGACGGACTGGGTGGACAGGGGACTGCCGGTGAAGGCGGGCTGGGACAGGCAGAAGCCGAGGACGCAGCCCGAGCTGGGTGACGAGGCCCGCCAGCGCGGCGACCTGCCAACGATCACGCAGAGCGAAGCCGACGCCCGCGGTGATCGCCGCCCACGGCGCGAACGAGTGGGACCAGACCGGGGAGCCGACGAGGCGCTCGACGTACGCCGTGGCCACTCCGGCGACCACGCCGACGACCAATGCCACGCCGGCCGCGTGGATCACGGTCGTGATCCGCGGCAGCACCGGCTCGCGGATCCACGGCTCGTGTGCAGCGCCCGAGGACGAGGCCGCGGCGAACGTCGGCCACGACACCGCCGCAGCGTGCGCCCAGGTCAGCCGGGTCACCGGGGCCGCGTCGAGATCGGTCGACGGCGGCGCGGACGCGAGGGATGCCACAGGTGAGACCTCCAGGGGAGCTGCCGGGGACGCGGTCAGCCTCGGAGGTTTCCGCGCCGACGTCTGTCAAGCGCCTGACAGTGGGCAGGCCGCTTCACCCGACGACGGCGACGGCTGCCACCCTGGGCGCATGACGTCTCCGCTGCGCGAGCGCCTCAGAGGCGGGCTGACCGAGGCGCGCCGACACCGCGATGCCGAGCTCGCGGCCGCCCTGCGCACCGCGATCGCGGCGATCGAGAACGCCGAGGCGGTGCCGGCGGGTCCGGCGGCGGCCGCCGCGATGTCGACGTCGGAGCACGTGGCCGGGACCGTGGCCGGGGTCGGCACCGGCGAGGCCGAGCGTCGCGTGCTCGACGAGGAGGACGAGCGCGGGGTCGTCCGGGCCGAGGCGGCCGACCTGCGGTCGGCTGCGCGGCAGTACGCCGCGGCGGGCCGGTCCTCCGAGGCGGCGGCCGCTGAGCGGGTGGCCGGCGTGCTCGACGAGATGCTCGCGGACTGAGCGGCCGGACTCTGAGCAGCCGGCTGTCGGCCCGGTCAGCTGGTCGGGGTGGCGGCGTAGGGCCAGGACCGCACGAGATCGAGCGCGCGGCGCTTCAGGAACGGGTCGGCCTGCCGGTAGAGCCAGGGCCTGCCGAACCACAGGTACGCGTCGACGTACTGGGCCGCCAGCGCGTTCGTCGCCGGTGGAAGTCCCCAGGCCGGGTTGGCGACGTCGGTCGTCGGCGGGATGCCGAGGGTCACGCACAGCCGCAGGTCCTCCGGCGCCCTGCAGACGCGGGCGTTCTCGGCGTCAGGGCCGTCGTAGGCGCCGAACTCGAACGGCCGCCCGTTGGAGGAGGTGTTGACCACGACCTTCTTGCCCGTGATGCCGCGCGCCTCGAGCGCCTGCACGACCGCGGCGCCGCGAGCGACCTCGGCCGCAGTGGAGGAGTAGTGGGTCCCGTTGAGCGCGATGCCGCGCGCAGCCTCGATGCCCGACGGCAGCAGGAAGCGGAGCACGGCGTCGACGCCGCCTTGCGAGGGGTGCGGCCAGTCGGCCGCGCCGACCTCGATGTAGACGCTGGTGTTCGGCAGGGCGCTGAATGCCCGCGCCGAGTAGGCGATGAGCTTCGACGGCGCCGTCGAGCCGCGCGGAGCACAGAGCGCGAACGGGCCGTCCGGCTGGAGCACCAGTGCGACGTGGGCCGAGCCGATCGCGGCGGCGGAGCGGTCGGTCCAGTCGCGGTACGCCGCCTTCTCGGCCCTCGTCGGGCAGCCGACGACAGGCGTCCCCTTCCCACGGCACCATGCGGAAGACGGTCATCTGCACGAGGGCCTCGGGATCGCCGGCCTGGGAGTTCGCGATGTACTCGGTGACCTTGCGCCCGATCTCGCCGTTGGGGATCCAGGCGCCGAACCACTTCGCCTTCGGAGCCAGCGCGATCCGCGCCGAGCAGGTCCTTGGTGGACCCTGATGCCCGGGCCCACGGCAGCCAGGCCTGGTCGGCCGGCCCCTGGTAGACACCCCAGGCGCGGCCGGCCAGCGGGTTGACGTCGTCCGCCTGCTGCGCGCGTTCCGTCCGCTGGACCGGAAGCACCGCGGCCGCGAGGGGGGCGTGCACGAGGGCCGCGACCAGCGCGAGCGCGACCGACAGGCGGCGCAGGGGTCCAGGCATCGGGCGGGTTCCTTGCCGTGGGGGGAGGACGCGGAGTCCATCGGCGGGGACGGGGGTCGCTCCACGATAGGAGCCCACCGCCGGCCGTCAGGCGAACGCCGAAGCCCGGCCCGCTCGGCTCAGGGCTCGATCAGCCCCGCGCGAACGGCGCGCCTCGTCAGCTCGACCAGCGTCACGGTCCGGCCTGGGTGAGCAGCTCGGCCGGCACCCATTCGGTGACCGTGCTCCACCGGCCCGGCCGCAGCTGCGCGGCGTAGACCACCAGCCCTTCGAACCTGCCTCGCTCGACCTTGCGCCACTCCAGCAGCAGCCCCGGCCGTGGCCGGCTGCCGTCGACCGGCACCGCGACCCAGCAGTGCCGGGCGGGGGAGTCGTCGCCGAGGAGCGGGGGCTCGAAGGCCTCGGGGGGTGGGGCGGGCGAGCTCCCCGCACGCACGCGGTCGCGCAGCGGGATGCCCGATCCGCTGCCGTAGCCACCCCGCGCCATGCGCTCAGGTTAGAACAGATGTTCGAACGGCGCCCAGGGTTCGCGCCGACGCCGTCTCACGCGGGAAGGTCGGGCTCCTTCATCTCCCCGCCGTGCACGGCGACGGCGTAGATGATCACGATGTTCATGGCGATCATCAGAACGGCCCAGAGGGGGTAGACCGCGAGGAACGCGAAGTTGCCGATCGCGCTGAACGCCGCCAGCACGACGGCGACCCCCGGGCCCAGCCCTTGCCCGTGAAGAGACCGAGGCCCGCCACGAGGATCAGGATGCCTCCCAGCACGTAGATCCAGCCCCAGGCCGCGTAGTTGATGCCGCCCAGCAGGCCCGACTCGGGCACCAGGAAGTAGTCGTCGTTGTAGATGGCGATCAGCCCCTGCATGACGTGGAAGCTCCCGAGCATCGCCATGACCATCCCGGCGAAGGCGATCCATCCGGTGAAGCGTGACGCCTTCGGGTAGTACTCCTCGCCGTACCGCTTGGCCGCTTCGGCCTCGCTGAACTCCGCTCCCATGGTGCGCTCCCTCCGGCTCTGCCCTGCGTTGACTGCCCTGCTCCGATCGTCCCGAGCGTGCCCCGGCGGGTCCGGGCCCGCCTCACCCACAACGGATGAGGCCCGCCCGCGGTGCGGTCGCAGCATGGTGGGTGGGAGGGCGAGATGGCAAGAGCGACCGTCGTGTCGACGTGACGGAGGTCCGTTGGGGTCGCGTGACCGCTGTCGCAGGCGGGGCGTCGTGGCCTACGGCTGGCGCGCGGCACGGCCCGCGTCGTCCGCGGATCGCCACGAACGAGGTGAAGTACCGGATCGGCGGTGCCGGGGACTGGGGCAGGCCAGGGCGGCGCACCTGACGGCCAGGGCTCCTCGCGACAGGGCGGGCCGCGCTCGGTGGCCGACCTCATCCGCGACGGGGGATACGCCGTGCAGAGGGCCACCCGAGACTGGGCACGCGACCTCTGCCGACGCCGGCGGGGCCGACCCGCAGGTCCCGACAGCGGGGTGGAACGACATGCCACAGGTGGACGTCGGCTCCCGTGGAGCCGGAGCAGGACGGACTGGCCGAACAGCTCGCGTGGTACCGAGGCGTCAGGGAGCGCATGGAGCACAGCATGCTGCCCTTGGCCACGTCGGTCGACGGCCGCGCGTTCGAGTTCCAGGCGTCCCTCCACGGACTGGCCCTCAGACGAGGGGCGTACGTCGTGCTCGAGCACGACGGTGGGCGACGGTTCGGGCAGATCACCGACCTGTCGAGCAGACGGCCGACGCGCAGGTCCCGGGCGCCGACGGGACGATGTCCAGCGTCCGGATCCGGGCGGCGGTCGGCACCGGACTCCTCCTCGACCAGGGCGAGCCCTTCCACGACGCGCTGGTGCGGCCGGCCGAGCCGGCCGAGGTCAGCGAGTGGATCGACGGGACCCGACGGCGCGACCGGGCCAGCCTGGTCATCGGGGAGCTGCTGCTCGCACCCGGTGTCCCTGCCGAGCTCGACAGCGGAGGGCTCAACCGGCACACGTTCATGTGCGGGCAGTCGGGCTCGGGGAAGACGTACTCGCTCGGGCTGCTGCTCGAGCGCGTGCTTGCCGAGACCACGCTGCGCATCGTCATCCTCGATCCCAACTCCGACTACGTCGGGCTCGGTCGGCTCCGTCACGGCGCCGACCCGAAGCGCGGCCGAGGCGCTATCGGACGGTGCCCGACGACGTCGCCGTGTGGAGCAACGAACCCGGCGCGGACCGGCTGCTGCGGCTGCGCTTCGCCGAGCTCGATCCGCGCACCCAGGGCGCCGATCCTGGGGATGGACCCGATCGAGCGACCGGGACGAGTACGCCGTGCTGACCGACCTCCTCCGCAACGCCGAGCCGGGGAGGCGCGTCGATCACCGGCCTCGACCAGCTGATCGGCTCGACGAACCCGAGCGCGCGCATGCTCGGCATGCGGGCGCTCAACCTCGGCGTGCTCGACTGGGAGGTCTGGAGCCCGACGGAGCCGTCCCTCCTCCAGGAGCTGAAGGACGCCGACCAGCCGCTGCATCGTCGTGGACCTCGGGTCACTGGAGACCCTCGAGGAGCAGCGCATGGTCGCGGACGCGGTGCTGGCGCTCGCTGTGGAGCCTGCGCCGCGAGCGTGAGCCGGTGCTCGTCGTCATCGACGAGGCCCACAACATCTGTGCCGCGGAGCCGTCGAACGCCGTCGAGCTCGATCTCCACCGAGCGGGCCATCCAGATCGCGGCGGAAGGGCCGGAAGTACGGGCTCTACCTGCTGGTCTCCACCCAGCGCCCGAACAAGGTCCACGAGAACGTGGTCTCCCAGTGCGACAACCTGCTGCTGATGCGGATGAACTCGATGGCCGACGTGGCCGACCTCAGCCGGCTGTTCTCGTTCGTGCCGGAGGGTCTGATGGCGGGAGCGCCGTCGTTCGGCCTGGGCCAGGCCCTGGTCACCGGGCGCATCTTCCCGCAGGGTGGCGCCTACGTGCGGATGGGCGACCGGGTCTCCGAGGAAGGTGGCGCCGACATCCGCGACCACCTGGGCACAGCTGCGAGACGCGTGAGCATCCCTCGGGTGCCGCTCGCTCCGAACGCACCACCACGTCCGCTCGCCCGTCGTACGAGAGGACATGACGACGATCCTCGCGATCCTGGCGGGCGCTCGCCGTCCTCGACTACGTGATCAAGTTCCTGGCGCTCGGCGTGCTGCCCGGCAACCGGAAGCCCTCGTCGGCGATGGCCTGGCTGATCCTGATCCTGGTCATCCCGTTCGCCGGCTTCATCGTGTTCCTGTTCCTGGGCCGCACCGACATCGGCAAGAGCGGCTGGCGCGTCAGCGGGAGGCCGACGAGGCGGTCCGAGCCGCGACCGACGGCTGCCCGTGACGCCGCGTCGACGGCCCGGTCTACCTGACCTCGATGGCCGCCCTCAACCACAACCTGGGGTCGCTGCCGCTCCAGCCGGGCAACCGGGTCGACCTCATCACCGGCTATCGCGAGGCGATCACGGCGATGGCGGAGGAGGTCGCCACGCGCCACGCACGTCGATCGAGGTGGAGTTCTACATCGCCGCCCGCGACGACGTCACCGAGCAGTTCTTCGAGAACCTGTTCGCCGCGGCCGAGCGCGGCGTGAAGGTGCGCTTCCTGATGGACCACATGGGCTCGCGCAGCATCCCCGGCTTCAAGGAGCTCGTGGCCCAGCTCGACGCATCGCCCGTCGAGTGGCGGCCGATGCTGCCCGTGCGCCCCCTCAAGGGCCAGTTCCAGCGACCCGACCTGCGCAACCACCGCAAGATCCTCGTCGTCGACGGCCGGGTCGCGTTCACCGGCTCGCAGAACCTCATCGAGCCCGGCTACAACAAGGCCAGCAACCACAAGGACAACCGGGAGTACGTCGAGCTGGTGGCGCGCGTCGACGGGCCGGCGGTCGACGCGCTGCGCGCGGTCTTCGCCAAGGACTGGTACATCGAGGCCGGGAGCGCATGGGCGAGGAGATCGTCGCCGCCGCGCGCGTCGAACCATCCAGGACGGCGTGGCGGGGCAGGTGCTCCCGAGCGGTCCGGGCTACGTCACGGAGAACAACCTGCGGCTGTTCACCGCCCTGATCTACTCGGCGCAGACGCGCGTCTCGGTCACGAGCCCCTACTTCGTGCCCGACGAGCCGCTGCTGTACGCCGTCACGACGGCGGCCCGGCGCGGCGTCGCCGTCGAGCTCTTCGTCGAGCGAGTGGGGCGACCAGTTCATGGTCTCGCACGCCCAGTGCTCCTACTACCAGGCGCTGCTCGAGGCGGGCGTCCGGATCTATCTCTATCCCGCGCCGGCCGTGCTCCACTCCAAGTTCTTCTCGATCGACGACGACGTCGCGGTGATCGGCTCCAGCAACATGGACATGCGCTCGTTCGCCCTGAACTACGAGGTCTCGCTGATGCTGACCGGCGGCGACATCGTCGCCCGCTTCCGCGCGGTCGAGGACTCCTACCGAGCCGTGTCCCGCGAGCTGACGCTCGAGGAGTGGATGAAGCGACCGTTCCGCCAGCGCTACGTCGACAACACGATGCGGCTCACCGCGGCCCTGCAGTAGCGCTGGGCAAGTCGCTGGTGGCGCTGCTCCTGGTCACCGGTCGGACAGTGGTGACCAGGAGCCCTGCGTCAGGACAGCACTTTGGCCTTCGCCGCGGCGTACTCCTCGGTGTGAGGACTCCGCTGTCGCGGAGCTCGGTCAGACCTTGAGCTCGTCGGCGACACTGCCCTTCGTCCCGGCCGCGTCCTGGACGTAGGCGCGCATGCTGGCCTCCTGGGCCGCCACCTGCTGGCGCCTGACGCTCGTGCATGGAGCTGCCGCGGGCGAAGATGTAGACGAGGGCGCCGAGCCACGGGATCACGATGATGAACAGGGTCCACAGCGCCTTGGCGCCGCCGCCGAGGTCACGGTCGCGGAAGATGTCGGCGAGGATCGAGATGAGCATCCAGATCCAGATGATCAGGAACATGAACCAGAACATCGAGACGAGAACGTCCCACAAACCGAAATCATCCTGCATGCGTGCTACTCCTAGGTCTCATGAGATGGCGCGCTCGTAGCGCGTCTGGGTCCACCCTGTCGAGCAGGGCGTGTCACGTGCTCACCCGCGGGGGGTGAGGTGGCATCGGGAGTCAGGACCTCTGCAACGACTGCATCGACGCGCGGCTCCCGTGCGTGGTGATGGCGTAGATGACCAGGATGTCGAGCGTGATCATGATGACGCCCCACAGCGGGTAGGCCGACAGGAAGGCGAGGTTGACGATGGCGCTGAGGCCCGCGACGCCGATCGTCACGACGCGCGCCCACATCGCCCCCTGGACCAGGAAGAAGGCCGTCACGATGAACAGCACTCCGATCAGCAGGTGGGTCCACCCCCAAGCGGTGAAGTCGGCGCTGACGACGAGCCCGCTCTCGCCGACGAGGTAGTAGTCCTCCTCGAACAGCGCCACCAGGCCGGCGAAGGCGTGGAAGACGCCGAGCAGCGCCATCATGGTGGCGGCGAACACGACCCACCCACGCCATGCGCTGCCCTCGGGAGCCGCTCGGTTCGGACCTCGGTGATCCGCTGACGTGCTCTGCCGTCATGGGAGTCTCCTCTCGTTTGCTGCGTCTGGCGTCGCTGCGCCGGGCCACCATGATGAGAGCCCCCGGTGGGCGACTGCCTCACCCGGCATGGGTGACGCCATGCGGCCGGGTTGGGCGCAGTGTGTCTGGATGGTTCGCCGAGACGATTCCGCCGTCGAGCCCGCGGCCGTGTTCGACGTCCAGCTGCGCCGGCGACCGGACGGGTCGCTGTGGGCGCGCTACCCGACGGTGAACGTCCAGACGACCGAGGCGGTGACCGCGCTGCGCCGCGTGTGCAGCCCCCACCAGCTGGACGAGCTCCTCCAGCGAGTGCGGTCGGTGGGGTTGCTGCTGGTGGGCGTGCACCGCGTGGCGCCCACCGACGACCCGCCGGGAGACAGGGCCGTCCACGAGGTGCGCGTCAAGGGTGTGCTGGGGGAGGCGCTGTTGCGCTACCTGGGCTGGCCCCACTACGTCGTCCCGGCCGAGACGCGGCTGCGGATCGCCCTGGCGCCGGCCGACCTGCCGGCGTTCCTGGAGGCCTGTACGGCGGCCGGCGCCGGCATCGAGCAGGTCCGGAGGGTCGATCGCGCGGCGGCGCCCCAGCCGGTCCCGGCCCCCGTCGCTTCCCCTGTCCTGGCCTGAGTCCGGCCCCTAGCAGAGACCGAGCTGGCGGCCGCGCCGTACGGCATCCACGCGCCGGTTCACGCACAGCTTGCCGAAGATGCCCTTGAGGTGCGTCTTGACGGTGTTGGCCGACACGTACAGCTCCGCCGCGATCTCGTCGGTCGAGTACATCTGAGCCAGCAGCTCGAGCACCTGACCCTCGCGGTCCGTCAGCAGGGTGCCCACGACAGGGGAGCCCTCGTCACGCCCCGTTGGAGCGGCGGAGCCGGGGGTGATGGCCGTCGTCTCGAAGCTCGAGAGCAGCTCTCGGTGGGTCCGGACCAGGGCATGGTCCTGGTCGACCACTCGGCGCAACCAGGGCCTGGCGCGGGTCAGCAGGGTGCGCATCTGCTCGGCGTCCGCGGTCCGGAGGGCTCGATCCAGGAGCAGCCGGGCGCGCTCGTCGTCCTGCCGGTCACCGGCCAGCCTGGACTCGAGGAGCAGGGCCCGGACCTGCAGGGCCACGGTGGACCGCTCCAGCTCCTCGACGACCGTCTGCAGGACCGCGTGGGCCCCACGGACGTCGCCGATCTCGCGACGCGCTTCGGCCGCGACGACGGTCGCCCCCACGATCGCGCGGGGCGGCAGCGGAGTGACGGCGGCGAGAGCCCGTTGCGGCTCCCCGGCTGCGAGGAGGCTGTCGGCCCGGGCAGTGGCCAGCAGGTCGGACAGCCACGGCGAGGTGGAGACGGGCGACGCGCCTTCGAGGGCGTTGGCCAACAGCCGGGTCGCGCCGTCGGGCTGACGCTCGGCGATCAGCAGCTCGGCCTCGACCAGCAGGCGGTTCGTCGCCAGCCATGGCTCCGCGCCGAGCTGCGTGGCCGACGTCGTCAGGTCCAGGCAGCGGCGGCAGTCGTCGAGCTCGCCTCGGTGCAGGTGGACGCGGGCCTTCGCGACCAGCGCCTGCGCCAGGGCCTCGTCGCCGCACGTGTCGGTCTCGGCCAGCACGAGGTCGGCGTGCTCGGTGGCGCGGCGGAGGTCACCGACGTACGCCTCGGCGAGGGCCAGCTGACCCAGGCAGCTCGCGCGGGCCGGGGACGGCGCCGCGGCAAGCGCGCCGACGGACAGCACCCGGACGGCGTCCGCGACCCGGCCATCGGCGCTCAGCCGACGACCAAGATGCGCCTCCAGGGCCGGTGGGAGGTGCGAGACGGTGGCGAGGGATGGCGCGGAGCCCCGTGGGGAGATCGCCGTGGCGTCGACCGGGTCATCGGCGATCACCAGGTGGGGCAGGCCGAGGGAGCCGTCGGCGTGGAGCTCGATGACCGCCCAGCTGTGCGCGGTCGGTCGTGACTGGGGTGCGGGCCGCGCGCGCCGGGGTCGACGAGCGGGGCCGAGATCCGGAAGCTCGTCGCCGGCCTCGGGGGCAAGGGTCAAGATTCACCCCTGTGGGTGAGTGGGTGGGTGTGACCATTCATCCCCCCTCGGGGGTGACCGCGCCTCACCCACCGGCACATCTCACCCAGGTGAGATGTGCGCCTGAGGCGGTCCCTGGGCGCGGGTCGACTCCGGATCCGAGCCTGGGTCCGATCGGCTCAGATCAGCCGCTGGTGACGCCCGAGCCGCACGGCCTCGGCGCGGGTGTGCACGCCGAGCTTCCGGTAGACGGCGCGCGCGTGAGTCTTGACGGTGTTGAAGGAGAGGTACAGCTCGCCGGCGATCTGCTGGAGGCTCATCGAGCCCTGCAGGAGCCGGAGGACGTCGAGCTCCCGGCTGGTCAGGGGCTCGCCGAGGACGCCGTGGGCGGCCGTCGCGCGCAGCAGGTGCTGAAGCTCCTCGAACCGGCCTCGCATGGCGTCCATGCCGTCGGGGAAGGCGCTCATCCGCAGGTCGAGCTCTCGCAGCAGCTCGTCCGCCAGGGGCAGGCGGCCGAGCTCGATCGCGACCCGGGCCGTGCCCAGGAGGTGGTGGATCGTCCCCCAGGGGCCGTGCGCAGAGGTTCCCCGCCTCAGCGCAAGGCCGCGTTCCAGCGTCGCCATCGCGTCGTCCAGCTTGCCGGCCGTGGCCAGGGCCTGTCCCAGCGCCAGGTAGGCGAACGAGGCCTGGGGCATGGCGCGGAGCCCCCGGCCGTCCACCGTCTCCATGGCGAGCTCCGCGACCTCGCGACTCCGGTCGGGCTCGCCGCGCTCGGCCTGGACCAGCGACTCGACCGAGAGGCTCAGGGCGCGGATGAGGGCGGGCGCGTGATCGCTGCCCGACGACAGGGTGAGCCGGGTGGCGGCCAGGTCGAGATCGCCCGTGACGTACGCCGCGTGGCCGAGAGCCGTGTTGGCGAGGGCGTAGAACGGGGACTGCGTGTCGGTCTCGAGCAGGACTGCCCGCTGCGCGGCCTCGAGCATGTCGACGGGGCCGCCATAGCCGAAGATCCCCCGGATCATGCAGTGTGCCGACTCCACCGAGTGGCTGCCGTCGAGCAGGGGACCGACGTCCGGATGCTCCGCCAACACGGCCAGGTGATCGTGCAGGGCGATCTCGTCACCGACGAGCGCTGCCACCCAGGCAGCCGGCACGCGCGCGGCGGGCTCGGTCGTCGGCGTGCGCTCGGCGAGAGCCGCGAGCCAGCCCAGCACCGTTGCCGTACGGTCCGCGTCGACGTACTGCATCCAGCTGGCCTGGACGAGGGCGGCCGCGACGCCGGTGTCACCGGCCGCGAGGGAGTGGGCGACGGCCTCCTCGACGTGCCCGTGGTCGCGGAACCAGTCGGCGGCTCGCTGGTGCAGCGCCGGCAGGTCGTCCGGCCGGTTGATCTCGAGCTCGCTGCGGGCCACGGCCGCGAACAGGTGGTGGAAGCGGTACCAGACCCGGTCCTCGTCCAGCGGGACGAGGAACAGGTTGGTGCGCTCCAGGTCGCGCAGGAGCGTCGCCGAGCCGGCCACCCCGGCGACGTGGTCGCACAGCGACGCCGAGAACCGGTCGAGGACGGAGATCGTGGTGATGAAGCTGCGCACGTGCTCCGGGTGCCGGCCGAGGACCTCCTCGGTGAGGTAGTCGCCCACGAACCGGTTGCCGCCGCTGAAGGACCGGACGAACGCGTCGGGGTCGTCGCGGCCCGCCATCGACAAGGTGGCGAGGTAGAGCCCCGCCGGCCAGCCCTCGGTGCGGTCCACCAGGGCCGTGACCGAGGCGGGGGAGAGGCTGCACGCCCTCGCGGGCGAGGAGCTCGGCCGTCTCGTCGCTGGTGAAGGCCAGGTCGTCGGCGCGGATCTCGGCGAGCCGGCCCGACGCCCGGAGCCGCCCGAGGCGCAGACCAGGGTCGGCGCGCGTGACGATCACCAGGTGTGCCTGGGGCGGCAACCGCTCCACGAGGAACTCGACCTGCTCGTGGCAGGTGGGCTCCTGGATGACGTGGAAGTCGTCGAGGACGATCACGATGTCGTCCTCCATCGCGCCCAGGGCATGGACGATGGCCGGCAGCAGTGCTCCCGGCGCGTCGCTGGCGACGCCCACCGACCGCGCGGACGGACGAGTCGGCAGGACGCAGCCGGCCCGCCCGAGAGCAGCGGCGACGTGCGTCCACAAGCGGTTGGGGTCGTTGTCGGCGCTGTCCAGCGACACCCACGCCGTGGGGGGACGCTCGGCGCCGGCCACCCACTGGGCCAGGGAGGTGGTCTTCCCATAGCCGGCGGGCGCCGCGACGAGGGTGACCGACTGTCGAACGGCGCGTCCGACCTGGTCCAGGAGCCGCTGACGCGTCACCCAGTCGTCGCGTCGTGGGGGCCAGTGGAGCTTGGCCTCCAGGAACGGATCGACCCAAGTGGTCGCCGAGCCCTCCCGAGGGTCCACCGGTTCCGCCATTCCAGAGTGGGTCATGTCCGTCTTCGACTCGCTCGCGCCTTATCGCGTCCCTTCGACTATAGGGTCCCCGGACGTCCAGGGCGGCGAATGTCCGGGCCTGTGTGGGGTGCGCGTCGATTCCGGCTCAGGAATCGTCCGGACGGCCTCGGAGATCGGTCGGCGTGACGGGTGCCTCCGGTACGTCGGACGACGGCTCGCGGCGGAGGTCGACCAACGAGAACCCCTCGCGGGTCAGGGCGTCGAGGAGGCCGTGCAGCTCGGCCTCGTCGGCAAGGTCGACGTGGATCGTGGTGCCGACCGGGTCCACCCTCACGGTGACCCCGGCGAAGTCGTCCAGGAGATGGGCGGGCACCTCTCCCGCAGCCCGGATCTCGTAGGCGGCTCTCGACATGGGGTCTCGCTTCGTCGACGTACGGAGTTTGACGACACCCACGATGGGACAGCCCGACGGCTCGCGCGTCACCCTTCGCGGGTGACGCCAAGTAGCCGTGCATCGCCGCACCGTGGACCATGGCCGCACCGGAGCCCCAGAGCTCACCTCCCGAGGACGTCTCTGCCGAGATCGCCCGTCTCGAGCAGGAGCTTGCGCGTCTCAAGGGTTCGGAGCCGACGAAGGGCCGACGCGGGGGCTGGTGGCGCTCACCCGTCGTCGGGCTGCTCGTGCTGCTGGTGGCCGTTCTCGCCCCGCTCTCGGTGCTGTCGACGTGGGCCAGCGGTCAGATCAGCGACACCGACCGCTACCTGGCGACGGTGGCGCCGCTCGCGGACGACCCGGACGTGCAGGCAGCCGTGGCGAGACGGCTCGAGGACGTCGTGTTCACCTACCTCGACATCGAAGCGGTGACCGACGAGATCGTGACCGCACTCGAGGACCGGGACCTGCCGCCCGCAGCGGCGACCGCGCTGCGTGCCCTGGCCGGGCCGCTGGAGGCCGGTGTGCGCGACTTCGTCGGGCAGCGGATCGAGGCCATCGTGCGGTCGGACGCCTTCGCGACGGCCTGGACCGAGGCGAATCGCACCGCCCACGAGCAGCTCGTGGCCGCACTCCTCGGCGAGACCGACGGTGCCGTCCAGGTCGACAGAGGCGCCGTCAGCGTGGACCTCGCGGTGCTGATCAACACCGTGAAGCTGCAGCTGGTCGACGCCGGCTTCGCCATCGCGGAGCGGATCCCGGAGGTGGACGCCACGTTCGCGATCGTCCAGTCCGACGACCTCGCCAGGTTGCAGACACTGCTGGGACTCCTCGACGACCTCAGCACGTGGATCCCGGTCATCGGGCTGCTCCTCCTCGGCCTCGCCATCGTGGTGGCGAGGGACCGCCGCCGGGTGGTGCTCGCGGCAGGTCTGGCCGTGGCCGCGGCCATGTTGCTGCTGGGTGCGACGCTCAACGTGCTGCGGCCGATCTATCTCGACGCACTTCCCGCCAGCAGCTCGGCGGCCGCAGCGGGGGCGATCTACGACCAGCTGGTCTCGTTCATCCGCCTGGCGCTGCGCGGTCTCCTGGTCGTGGCGCTGACGGTCGCGGTGGTGGCATGGATGAGTGCCCAGACCGGCTCAGGTGCCGCTGCCCGCCGGGGCCTCAACTCCGGGATCGGGACCGTACGGCGGGGGGTCGCCCGCGGCGGCCTGTCGACGGGCAGGTTCGGCGAGGCCCTCGGGCAGTTCCGCGGACCGATCCGCGCAGCGGTCGTGGGGCTCGCGGCTGTCGGCTACCTGGCCCAGGACCACCCGACGGGCGGCACGGCCGTGACGTTCGTCGTGGTCACGGCGTTGGTCCTCCTGGTCGTGGAGGTGCTGGCCGTCACCCCGGAGCGGGAGTCGCCGGACGCCCCGGTCGGAGTTGCCTGAGCCTGATGGCTCCGCGCTAGGCGGCGGCCTTGTCGGTCCGGAAGACCCTCGCGGCGGCGAAGGTCAGCACGGCCGTGACGAGGGAGAGGACGATCGCTGCGAGGAAGGTCTCGAAGACGCCACCGACGTCGAGGGCGTCGGTGAGACCGGCCGTGATGGCGAGCAGGGCCGCGTTGATGACCAGTGAGAACAGGCCGAACGTCATCAGCGTCAGGGGCAGGGAGACCAGCCGGAGCAAAGGGCCCACGAGCGCGTTGACCAAGCCGAAGACGAGGGCGACGAGCAGAAGGCCAAGGACCCCTCCCTGGACGTCGACGGACGGGAGCAGGGCGGCGGAGATCGCGATGCCGGCGGCCATCACCAGCCACACGACGATGAGCTGCTTGAGCATGACGACTCCTGGTGGGACCGGCCGGTGCGATGGAAAGTCAGGATAGGGGCGGGTCCTGCCCGGCGTTCACCTGTAGCGGGTGAGTCGCTCCCGGAGTGCTCGCGCCATGATCACCGCTCCGACGGACCGGTGCGGAAGGTGCTGCCCATGACGCACTCCGAGCCCCGGCGGAGCGGGCCGGTCGACTTCGCGCTGGTCGCGTTCGAGGGTGACAAGCCGACGCGCCGCGGCGCCAGCGAGCTGCTGGCGCGGGTCGACAGCGGCCTCGTCGACGTCCACGCGGTCCACGTGATCGGCAGGGCCGCCGACGGATCGGCGTACCGCATGGCCTTGTCCGACTCCACGACCGCGTCGGCCGGCCTGGCGCGCCAGGCCTGGAGCGCGACAGGTCTCGTGAGCGACGAGGACGTCGACGGAGCGGCCGCGGCCATGGAGCCCGGCAGCCTCGCCGTCCTCGTCGTCTACGAGAACCCCGGATCCGCTCCGTTCGTGGGCGGTCCCTGGATGACCGGTGGCCGTCTCGTCGCCAGCGCTCGGATGCCTGCCGAGAGCGTCAGCGGGGCAGCCGACACCCACGACGCCGCCGCGGACGCCGCGGGTGAGTAGCGCCCACCGTCCGCGTCCTCATACGTGGCGGGTGAGGCCGCGGTTGCACGCGCATGCCTATCCTCGGCTCGAGGCGGGCCAACCCCGACTGCCGCCTCGGCCTTGGAGGAGGAGAGCATGAGCGACGCGCTTGTTCAGGAGGGCGGCAGCGCCCTCGACGAGATGGGCCCGATCGACTACATCGTGGTGGAGTTCCCCGGCAGCAAGATGACGGGTGAGGGGCTTCCGCTCCTCGTCGACCTCGTCGACCGAGGCATCATCCGCGTGCTCGACCTGGTCTTCGCCATGAAGGACCTCGACGGCACGGTGCGAGGGATCGCGATCGCCGACCTCGACGGTGACGGCGAGCTCGACCTCGCCGTCTTCGAGGGTGCGTCCTCCGGCCTGCTCAGCGAGGACGACATCGACGAGGCAGGCTCGGTCCTCGAGCCAGGCAGCTCGGCCGCCATCCTCGTCTACGAGAACGTCTGGGCCGGTCCCTTCGCTGCAGCGGTCCGGCGCGGTGGCGGTCAGCTGGTCGCCAGCGGTCGCATCCCCATCCAGGCGCTGCTCGCGGCTCTCGAAGCCGACGACGCCGACTCCCAGTAACCAGAGAAAGGCACGGACATGCCAGGACTTATCCGCGGCGTCGCACGGACGGCCGTGATCGCCGGCACGGCAACCCACGTCTCCAACAACGTCTCTCGGCGCCAGCAGGGGCGTTGGGCTGCGAAGCAGCAGCAGGAGCAGCCTCAGGAGCAGCAGTACGCGCCGCCCCCGCCCCCGCCGGCCGCACCTGCGGGCACCGACATGGAGAGCAAGCTGGCCCAGCTCAAGGAGCTCGGCGAGCTGAAGGAGGCCGGGGTGCTCAACGAGCTCGAGTTCGAGCAGCAGAAGAACCGCATCCTCAACAGCTGATCCTCAGCGGCCGAGGCGGGACACCCACAGCTCCTCGGAGGGCCACCTGGTCGCCCACTCGGCCGACACGATCTCGTAGTAGGGATGGTCGCCGCGGTCCGGTGGCGCGTAGATCTCGTGCAGCGCCTCGACGAGGAAGCCGGCGTCGCGCAGCAGCCGGACCCAGTCGCCGTGCGAGGGATGGAACTCGATCCCACCGCCGGACCAGTGCACCCGGTAGGCCTCCCGCTGACCGCGGAGCAGCCGGTCGCCGGCCACGCCCTCCTCGGCGGGCACGCACAGCGCCGACAGGTGACTGTTGGTCAGGAACACCAGGCGCCCTCCCGGCCGGAGGAGCCGAGCCGCCTCCGGCAACCAGCGCTGAGGGTCGCACCACGCGGCCACTCCGTGCTCGCTGACGACCAGGTCGAAGCGTCCGCTCGCCAACGGGACCCGCTCGGCGTCCGCCTGGACCAGCGGGAAGCCCAGGCCCTGCACTCCCTGCAGCCGCCGCGCCGTGGCCAGCTGCTCCGCTGAGAGGTCGACGGCCACCATGGCTGCCCCGGCGCGCGCGAGCCAGGCCGAGAAGAAGGCCGTGCCGCACCCGAGCTCCACCGCGTCGAGGCCGCGGACGTCTCCGAGCACGCCCAGCTCGCGGTCCGGGATCCCGAACAGGCCCCACACCACCTCCGGTCTCGCCCACAGGTCGTCCGCGGCGGCGTCGGTGAAGCGCTCGTTCAGCACCGCCCACAGTGCGCGGTTCAGCGCGATCTCCGAGGGTCTGCCGTCGGCCACGCGACGACCCTAGCCCCGGGGCTACCAGCCGTTCGGCAGACTCGGGGCATGCTGCACCGACACCCGCTGCTCAGTCTCGTCACGGGTGCCTACCTGGTCTTCGTCGCGTGGCTGACACTGACGCCGAGCTCGTCGGCGCCCACGTCGAGCGACCTGGTGATGCGGGTGCTCGCGCGACTGCAGGCGTACGACGAGCTGTCCTGGCTCACCTACGACCGCGCCGAGCTCCTCGCCAACGTGGCCCTGTTCGTCCCGGTCGGGCTGTTCCTCCTGCTGCTGTTCGGCACGCGCTTGTGGTGGGTGGCCGGCGCCGCGGCGATCGCGCTGACCTCGGCGATCGAGCTCGCGCAGCGCTCGATCCCCGGCCGGGTGCCGGACGAGCGCGACATCGCGGCGAACACCCTCGGCGCGCTCATCGGGATCGTGATCGGCGTGGTGCTCACCCTGCCCGCCACCCTGCGCCGCAGCCGCGACGGTCGAGCGCGTCGCGAGCGCGATCTCGCCCGTTCGGGGTGATGCTCCTCGACGGAGCCTCGCCCTAGGTTCGCGGAACGAGCACCGCTCTCGGCGAGACTCCAGGAGGCTTCCCCGTGCCCGACCGTCCGAACATCCTGATCATCTGGGGCGACGACATCGGCATCACCAACCTCAGCTGCTACAGCGACGGGCTGATGGGCTACCGCACCCCCAACATCGACCGGATAGCTGCCGAAGGAGTGCGGTTCACCGACTACTACGGCGAGCAGAGCTGTACGGCGGGCCGCGCGGCGTTCATCACCGGCCAGAACCCCTACCGCACCGGCCTCACGAAGGTCGGCATGCCGGGCGCCGACGTCGGACTGCGCGCCGAGGACCCGACGATCGCCACCGCGCTGAAGTCGCTCGGCTACGCGACCGGGCAGTTCGGGAAGAACCATTTCGGCGACCGCGACGAGTTCCTCCCGACCGCCCACGGGTTCGACGAGTTCTTCGGCAACCTCTACCACCTCAACGCGGAGGAGGAGCCGGAGCTGCCCGACTACCCGACCGAGGAGGAGTTCCCCGACTTCCGGAAGCGCTTCGGGCCCCGCGGGGTCATCCACTCCTGGGCGAACGACGACGGCACCCAGCGCATCGAGGACACCGGCCCGCTCACCAAGGAGCGGATGAAGACCATCGACGACGAGGTCGTCCCGGAGGCCCTCCGGTTCATGACCGACGCCAACGACAGCGACACCCCGTTCTTCGTCTGGCTCAACACCACGCACATGCACTTCCGCACGCACGTCAAGGACGGCAGCCGGGGCAAGGCCGGCCGTTGGCAGTCGGAGTACCACGACACGATGTGCGACCACGACGAGCTGGTCGGCGCGGTGCTCGCGTTCCTCGACGACAACGGTCTGGCCGACAACACGATCGTCATGTACTCCACCGACAACGGGCCGCACATGAACAGCTGGCCGGATGCCGGCATGACGCCCTTCCGCAACGAGAAGAACTCCAACTGGGAGGGCGCCTACCGCGTCCCCGCGATGGTGCGCTGGCCCGGTCGCATCGAGCCCGGCACGGTCCTCAACGGGATCGTCAGCCACAACGACTGGTTCGTGACCCTGCTGGCGGCCGCGGGCGACACCGACGTCGCCGACCGGCTCAAGACGGGCACGGACCTCGCGGGCACGACGTACAAGGTGCACCTCGACGGCCACGACCAGCTCGACTACATCACCGGCCAGGTCGACGAGAGCCCTCGCAAGCACTTCTTCTACGTCACCGACGACGGCGACCTCGCCGCCATGCGCTACGACAACTGGAAGTTCGTCTTCCTCGAGCAACGCGCGACGGGCACCCTCAGCATCTGGGCCGAACCGTTCACAGAGCTGCGCTTCCCCAAGCTCTTCAATCTCAGGACCGACCCGTTCGAGCGGGCCGACGTCACCTCGAACACCTACTACGACTGGGTGCTTGATCATGTCTGGGCCTTCGTCCCGGCCCAGACGTACGTCGCGCAGATGCTCGGGTCGCTCGCCGAGTTCCCGACCGCGCCAGGAGCCGGCCAGCTTCAACGTCGAGCAGCTGATGGAGAAGCTCAAGGCCGGCGCCCCGAGCTCGTGAAGTCGGGGACCCGCCGGCAGCAGAAGCAGGAGGCGGTCAGCCTCCCGGGAGGTCTGTTCACGATGGGCTCCGACCGGCACTATCCCGAGGAGGCGCCGACCCATCGCGTGCAGGTCGACGGGTTCGCCATCGACACGACGACCGTCACCAACGACCAGTTCGCGGCGTTCGTCCGCGACACCGGCTACGTCACGATGGCCGAGCGCCCGCCCGATCCGGCCGACTATCCCGACGCCCTGCCGGAGAACCTGGTGCCGGGGTCGTTGGTGTTCACGCCGACGAAGGGTCCCGTCGACCTCCGCCACCTGAGCCAGTGGTGGACCTGGACGCCCGGAGCCTGTTGGTCCGCGCCCGAAGGGCCGGGCAGCTCGGTCAAGAGGCGCGGCGACCATCCCGTCGTCCAGGTCGCCTACGAGGACTGCGTGACCTACGCCGAGTGGGCCGGGCGCGGCCCTGCCCACCGAGGCCGAGTGGGAGTACGCCGCGCGGGGCGGCCTCGACGGGGCCGAGTTCACCTGGGGCGACCAGGCGCGACCCGGTGGCCGGATCATGGCCAACACCTGGGACGGCCTCGACTTCCCCTGGCGGAGCACCCGGGAGAGCGGCTTCCTCGGGACCTCCCCGGTCGGCAGCTTCCCCCCGAACGGCTACGGGCTCTTCGACATGGCCGGCAACGTCTGGGAGTGGACCGAGGACTGGTGGACCGACCGCCATCCGGACGACGCCGACAAACCGTGCTGCATCCCGACGAACCCACGTGGAGGCAAGGTGGACGACAGCTATGACGCGGCCCAGCCGCAGTTCCGCATCCCGCGCAAGGTGATCAAGGGCGGCTCGCACCTGTGCGCCGACACCTACTGCCTGCGCTACCGTCCGGCGGCCCGGCGCCCGCAGAGCCTCGACACCGGCACCAGCCACATGGGCTTCCGGTGCGTCCGGCGCGAGGCTCCCCGCACGACGCTGCAGGTCGTGTCGTGAACGAGCCGCAACTGCTGCCGTCGTGGCGCCCGGGCGCGGTGCGCGACTCCGTCGTCGCGTTCCTGGACGACGTGCTCACCGTTCCGGTGGCCGACCGGGTGGCCTGCTTCGACAACGACGGGACGCTGTGGTGCGAGCGGCCGACGTACGTGCAGTTCGACTTCTTCGTCGACGCGCTCGCGGCCGCGGCCACGGCGGATCCGCGTCTTGCCGAGATCCCGGAGTTCGCGGCGCTGCTCCACCACGACCTGGCGGCTGTCGGCGAGCTCGGCCTGGAACGGGTGGCCGGCGCGCTGACCGGCCTCTTCGAGGGAACGCCCCCCGAGGAGTTCTCCCGTCAGGTCCGCGACTTCATGGCGCGGGCGAGACACTCGACCCTGGACCGTCCGCTCCGGAGCAACCTCTACCAGCCGATGCTCGAGCTGATCGACGAGCTCCGCAGCCGCGACGTCGCCGTCACGATCGTGTCCGGTGGCGGCACCGAGTTCCTCCGGGCGGTCAGCCAGGACCTGTACGGCGTCCCGCCCGAGGCGGTCGTCGGCACGCTCATCGGCTACGAGTACTCCCGTGGTGACGACGGCGCCCCGCGGCTGCGTCGTACCCGGGAGATCGCCGGGGTCGCCAACGAGGGCGCGGCGAAGGTCTCCAACATCCAGGCGCAGCTCGGTCGCCGGCCGATCCTCACAGCAGGCAACTCGGGCGGCGACCGCGAGATGCTCGAGTGGACCGCGGCAGGAGAGGGCCCGACGCTGGCCCTGCTCGTGAACCACGACGACGCCGAGCGCGAGTTCAGCTACGTGAGCAAGGCCGAGACGTTCGCCGAGTCCGAGCTGATCACGCAGGTGGGCGAGCGGCTCGGCTGGACGGTCATCAGCATGGCCGACGACTGGGAGACGATCTTCCCCCCGCTCGACCCGACGGGCTAGTCGCCCCAGCCCATGGGGAAGACCTCGAACGCCGCCGCGAAGGTCACGCCGAGGCGCTGACCGGTCTGCCGGGCGAAGCCCTCGAGGAACTCGCGGGGGTCCCAGTTCTCCCAGCCGAGGCCCTCGATGTACGCCGCGTGCGCCTCCAGCGAGGCCACGCCGGCGTCGAAGGTGTCGGTCGTGTCGACCCCGTGCGTCGACCCGGGGGAGTTGGCGGCCCAGACGGCCTTGACCCCGCCCCACGGCTCCAGCCCGTCGGTGAGCTGCTCGGCGAAGATCCACCGGTTGCCGGAGTCGCGGACGGCGTCGAGCACCGCCTTGCCCACGGCGATGTGGTCGGCCTGGTTGAGGTTGGCGCCGCCCCAGCTGTCGCGGAAGTTGCCGGTGATCACGACCTCGGGCCGGTGCCGCCGGACCACCTCGGCGATCGCCCGCCGCAGCGGCACGCCGTACTCGAGGATGCCGTCGGGGAGGCCCAGGAAGTCGACGACATCGACACCGACCACGCGCGCCGACTCCACCTGCTCGGCCTCGCGGACCCGGCGCGCCTCGTCGGGATGCATCCCGTCGATGCCGGCCTCCCCGGAGGTCACCATGCAGTAGACGATCTCCTTGCCCTGGCCGGTCCAGCGCGCGATCGCGGCGGCGGCGCCGAACTCGAGGTCGTCGGGATGCGCGACGACGCAGAGGGCACGGGACCAGTCTTCGGGGAGGGGCGCGAGCGGCTCGGGTTCCATGGAGGCAGCATGCCCGATATCGGGTTGGCCCGACCGAGCGCGTCCGCTTGGGTGGACGGGTGCCGACGATCATCGAGGTGGATCCCCAGGACGACGCGATGCTCCGTGACTTCTGGGAGTGCGAGCAGGCGGCGATCCTCGCCGACCGCGAGCACCCGGTGACCCGCACCTGGGAGGCGCTGGGCAACTCGGTGCGCGATCCGTCGCCCTACCACCGCCTCACCCTGCTCGCCGCCGTCGAGGACGGTCGCGTGGTCGGCGCGGCCGACGTCGGCATGCCGCTGCAGGACAACCCGCACCTGGGTGAGGTCGAGATCAACGTTCGCCCGTCCCACCGCCGACGTGGGATCGGCACCTCGCTGTACGCCGCCGCGGAAGAGCGTTTCCGCGAGGCGGGGCGGACGACGCTCCTCGGCGAGGTCAACGTGCCCCTGCAGGGTGCGAGCACGGCGGGGATGGCGTTCGCGGAGTCGTTGGGCTTCGTCAGTGACCACGTCGAGGACCACTTCGTGCTGGAGCTGCCCGTCCCCGGCGAGCAGGTGCAGGCCCTCCGGGCGTCGCTCCCGGACCTCGGTGACTACGAGCTCGTGGAGTGGGGCGACCGGTGCCCTGACGAGCACCTCGACGCCTACTGCGTCATGCGCACCCAGATGGATGCCGACATCCCCGTGGACGACCTCGACATCGAGCCCACCGTCTTCGACGCGGACCGGGTGCGCACCTCCGAGCAGCGGCTGGCCCGTTCCCACGTCCAGCTGAACGTCGCAGCCCGGCGACGCTCTGACGGCGTGTTCGGTGGGTTCTCGATCGTGGTCCTGCCCAAGGGCGAGGCCTTGGCGTGGCAGCTCGACACCCTGGTGATGCCCGAGCACCGCGGCCACAAGCTCGGTCTCCTGATGAAGCTGTCGACCCTCGACCGGATCCACGCCGAGCATCCGGGCCGCACCGTGATCCACACCTGGTCGGCCCTGTCCAACGCGCCCATGCAGGCGACCAACCGGCGCTTCGGCTACCGCCCGGTCGAGCGCATGCACGACATGCAGCGCCGGCTGGCATGACTCCCTGGGCGGTTCCCGCCATCGAGCCGTCGACCAGTGCGCACTGGGCGTCGCAGGAGTTCCGGGCCGAGCTCGCGGCCTGGCTCGACGAGCAGGCCGACGTCATCGGGGCGGTCCGCGGACTCGAGGTCACCAAGAATCGGGCCTGGTCGACCGTGTGGCGGGTCGAGGCGGGCGCGGGGATCTTCTGGGCCAAGCAGAACTGTCGCCTGCAGTCCTTCGAGGCCGCGCTGGTCGCCGACCTGGTCCAGCTCTCGCCACGTGACATCGTCCCGGTGGCTGCTCTGGACCGCGACCGTGGCTTCCTGCTCACCCCCGACCAGGGCGCCGTCCTGGAGGAGCACGCCGACGTCACGGACCCTCGGGTGTGGCAACGACTCGTGACCGTCGCCGGAGAGCTCCAACGCGACGTCGTACCCCACGTCGACGAGCTCGTCGACCACCACGGCCTCACCGTGCTGAGGCCCGAGGACGCCGGGGCGTACGTCGCCAGCCGGGTCGACGCCTACGCCGCCCTGCCCGCCGCCGACCCGCGCCGGCTGGACGCCGATGCCGCGCGACGGCTGCACGACCACCTGCCGGTGGTGCGCGGCTGGGGCGAGGAGGTGGCCGCGCTGGGCCTGCCACTGACCCTGAACCACAACGACCTGCACGCCCGCAACGCGTTCGTGACCGCCGACGGGCTGCGCTTCTTCGACTTCGGCGATGCCGTCGTGACCGATCCGCTCGGGGTCCTCTACCTGCCTTTCTTCGTGATGGCCCACCACTGGGAGGCAGGCCCCGACCACGAGCGGCTGCGGCTCGTCGCGAACACCGCGCTGGAGGTGTGGAGCGACCTCGCGCCCCTCGCGGCGCTGCGGGCCGCGATGCCGGCCGCCCTCCAGCTCGGCAAGATGGCCCGGGTGGAGTCGTGGACGCGGAGCCTGGTCTCGGCGACGCCCGAGGAGCTCGCCCAATGGGGCGACGCACCCGCCGGCACCCTCGCGATGCTGCTCGACGACCCCCCGGTCCGTCCCTGACCCGTGACCAGCGGTGGTACCGGTGGTCGAGCAGCGAGGTCTCGAGCTCGGCTGGTCGAGCAGCGAGCGCAGCGAGCGATCAGTCGAGACCCTCGGGTCACCGCTGGTCGAGCAGTCGACACACCGCTGGTCGAGCAGCGAGGTCTCGACTCGGCTCGACCACCAAGACGCGATCAGTCGAGACCACCTCCACGCGGTCGATCGCCTCACCGGGTTTCGAGACAGGACTTCGTCCTTCCTCAACCACCGGTGGGTACCGGTGGTCGAGCAGCGAGGTCTCGACTCGGCTCGACCACCAGGACGCGATCAGTCGAGACCCCTGGGTCGTCGCTGGTCGAGCAGTCGACACGCCGCTGGTCGAGCAGCGAGCGGAGCGAGCGATCAGTCGAGACCCCACACCGCGGTCGATCGCCTCACCGGGTTTCGAGACAGGACTTCGTCCTTCCTCAACCACCGGTGGGTACCGCTGGTCGAGCAGCGAGGTCTCGACTCGGCTCGACCACCAAGACGCGATCAGTCGAGACCTGCACGGTCCTCGAAACCAACCCCGGATTCCTAGTCGTACACATGCCCTTCCGCGCGCAAGCGCGACGAGCCGCACGCCGCGCACTCTTCGTCGCGGCTGACGCCGAAGTCGTCGAAGAGCACCTCGCGCAGCACCCACGTGTGCTCGGCACACGTCATCTGAGCGTCCATTCGGCCTCCCGGTTGGTCGATGCGGACTGTCGTACCCGGAGTTCGATGGTGCCATGCTCGGGGATCCGACCGGCGGAGGCGTCCACCGACGCGCGTGCCCTAGGCTCGGCGCCCTCAGGGCGGTAGCTCAGTCGGTCAGAGCAGAGGACTCATAATCCTTGGGTCGTGGGTTCGAGCCCCACCCGCCCTACAACCGAAGCCCTACAACCGAGGGCCTACTACCAGTGCCGACCCCAGCAGCCAGACACGCCGACGCCTCTCGATTCGCGCCCGCACGTGCGCGAGACCGTCGCGGTAGTGGCTGAACTGCCAGCGTCATGTGCTCATCGGGCCGCCGTGGGCGCGCGTCCTGATGTGTCGACCACCTCGTCGTCTCCGGGCTACCGTCGGCAGCATGCGCGCGGTGCCGCCGGTCCTGGTGCCGTACGTCGCCGGCCTGGTGGTGTACGACGTCACCGGTGATCCGGGCACGCACATCGGGATGCCGTCGACCAGTCTGACGTTCGTGCTGCCGGTCGACGAGCCGCTGGACGTGGGCTGGCGCGGGAGCGAGGGCACGCGCGGCGAGTTCTGGGCCAACGTCGCGGGGCTGCACGTGGGTCCGGCTGAGATCCGGCACCGGGGCCGTCAACGCGGCGTCTACCTGGACCTCACGGTTGCGGGCGCCCGTGCGCTGCTCGGCGTGCCGGCGGCGGGCCTCGCTGGTGTCCTCGTCGAGGCGGCCGAGGTCGACCCCGCCCTGCGCGACCTCCCCGACCGGCTGGCCGGATCCGACCCGGACCGGTGGGCCGTGCTGGTCGAGCGGGCGCTGGTCGGCGCGCTCGCCCGGCACGACGCCCCGGACCGCGAGCCGAGGTCGGGCGCGCCTTGGCCCGGTTGACGCGGGGGGCGCGGGTCGCCCAGGTGGCCGACGAGGTCGGGCTCAGCCGCCGCCACCTCGGCGAGCTGGTGCGGGCGGAGGCGGGCGTCACCCCGAAGGAGTGGCAGCGGCTGGCGCGCTTCGAGCGCAGCCACGTGCTGGTGCGCGAGGGCGTGCCGCTCGCCACGGTCGCGTCGCGATGCGGGTACGCGGACCAGTCCCACCTGACCAGGGAGTGGGTCGTCCTGGCCGGGTGCGGCCCGACTGAGTGGAAGCGCCTGGAGCTCCCATCCGTTCAAGACGAGGACGTCTCGGACCCACCAGAGTGAGGTCATGGACATCACCGACATCAAGCACTGGCAGACCATGAGTTTCCGGGACGTCGACGCGATGGCGGCCTGGCTCGCCGCGATCGGGTTCCACGAGCACGCGACATACCGCGACGAGGCCGATCCGTCCGTCGTCGTGCACGGCGAGTGGGTGTGGGACGGCGGCGGGATCATGGGTGGCACCGACAGCGAGGGATCGCCGATCACGCCACCGGGCCAGGCAGCCTGCTACCTGGTCGTCGACGACCCGGACGCGCTGTTCGGCCGGGCGATCGCCGCCGGCGCGGTCGTGGATCGCCCGATGGCCGACCAGGACTACGGCGGCCGCGGCGGAAGCGTCCGCGACCCCGAAGGCAACCACTGGTCGTTCGGGAGCTACCAGCCCCGGTGACGCGAGAACTGCCCCCGCCAGTCGGAGCGACAGCACGAGGACCAGCCGCCGAACAGTGAAGTCGAGCGCCCGTGGTCAGGGCCGGACGGCGGGCGCCGTGAGTCGCGACCAGGAGAGTGATGTACGACGGACCTGAGTGAGCGCGTGCCTTGAAAGTCGGGTGAAGCACCCGGCGGTGCACGGACCGAGGCATGGTCGAGCAGGTGGTCGAGCAGTCTCCCCGGGCTGGGGAGAGGAGTCGCGTTCGCCCCCGCGGAAAGGATCCGCGGGGGCGACGTGCTGTGGGATCAGGCCAAGACCAAGGCGTTGGTCAGTAGCGCCCAGTTGATATCGACGTAGCCGACCATGTTCGAGCAGAGCCGCGTTGTCTCGGGGCCGCACCTGGTCGGGAAGAGGCCGACGCTGATGATTCCTGCGGCCAGTCCGGCTGACGGGTTGTGACTCATGACGACCGGACCGCCGCTGTCGCCCTGCCCTGCCGCGAAGCCGCCGGTGATGTTCGTGGCGACCGTGAGGCCGAAGACGGGCGAGCCGTTCACGAACGTGACCCCGCCGACGAAGAGGTTGTGCACCAAGCAGTGCTCACCGGTTGCGGCGCCCTCCGTGCAGACGAACTGTCCAGGGAAGTTGGGCACAGGGCCCAGGATCGCCTTGGACGTCGTGCTGCCGATGGGGCCGGTGTAGACGCGCCCCGCGGACGACGTCCGCACGTAGGCGGTGTCGCTCCATGGAACAACCCGGGTGGTGGAGCCAAGGACGCGGCCGGTCGGGGTCGTCCAGGTCGCGCGCCCGCTCGGGTCGCAGTGCCCCGCAGACAGGACTCCCCGGCTGATCTCGCCGATGAACATCTGCTTCACAGCGAAGCCGGTGCTGCAGCCTCCGCCGTTGATCCTGACCGAAGCCCCACCCCAGAACGGCGCGCTGTCATCGTTGCGACCGATCAGCGGCAGCGCTTCGCCGCTCTCGAGCGTCACCGGGACGGGAAACTCGAAGTCCTGGGCCGCCTTGGGGTCGGCGACGTACGCGACGAACCCGTCGGCCTCCGGCCTCGGGACGAGGACCGAGAGTCCCGGGTAGCGGTCTGCGGACTCGACGATGAGCTCCTGTGCGGCCCGTAGCTCGCTGCTGCTGTAGGGGGCCGGCATGACGACGACGTCGACACCTGCCTCGCGCTGCCGCGCGATCTCAGCCTCGACTTCGCCTGGGAGGTCACCCTTCCAGTAGACCTCCACGATCTGCTTCTCCACCTGCAGCCGGACCCCGCCGAGCAGGTCCCCCTTGGGGTCGAGCGCGCTGATGGCGGTGGCGGCCGTCACCAGCGGCTGCTGAGCGACCGCGAGGTCGTCCGCCTCGGTCCACCGGTCGTCCACGACGACCTCCTTGTCGCGCGTCGGCCTGTCCCATGGCGAGGCCAGCCCGGGCGCCGCGACGGACGTCACCACGGCCGACAGCGCTATCAGGCAGGCCGCTCGGCGACCCCATCTCGACGTTCCTACCCTCATGTTCGTCCCCCTCCTGCTCGCGCCGGGTCCAGACTGCCCGGCCACCCCCTGTTGGGTGTTCCCCTTCAGTGTCGGGACGCCAGCACGTCCGGGAATCGGCGGCGAGATGTGTCTGTCGACTACCTCGAACGACGTACCTGGATACGCCTCATGGCGTATCCCTCAGCCGGCCACTCCTACCGGGAGACCGAGGTGAGTCCTGCACCACACTGCCTGGCGCAGCGGACCTCAGGACGGGACAAGCCCTGCTCTGTAGGCGGCGGCGACGGCTTGAGTGCGATCGCGCAGGCCCGTCTTCATGAGGATCCGGCTGATGTGGGTCTTGGTCGTGGCCTCACTGATGACGAGGTGGCGGCTGATGTCCGCGGTTCCCAGACCCCGTGCCAGAAGCACGAGCACCTCGCGCTCGCGGTTCGTTAGCAGCCCCCACTTGACCTGTGACGCGGCGGCCACGTCCGGATGCGCCGCGACGTCTGCGATCAGGCGACGGGCGACGACTGGGTCGAGCCAAGCCGCGCCGTCGGCAACTCGGCGGATCGCCTCGGAAAGGTCCCGGCCGACGGCGGACTTGAGGAGATAGCCGGTCGCCCCGGCGCGAAGCGCGCCGAAGACAAGGTCGTCGTCGTGGAAGCTGCTGAGGATCAGGACGTGGACGACCCCCGCGCTGGACGCCGCCATCTCGGCGAGTCGTCTGGTCGTGGCCACACCGTCAAGGCCAGGCATGCGGATGTCCATGACGACGACGTCGGGCAGCAGTTCGTCAGCGAGGCGTAGGGCCTCCTCCCCGGAGGCGGCAGCACCCACGACGGCGATGCCGGTGGCGGCCGTCAGCAGCATCCCAAGGCCGTCGCGCACCAGTTCCTCGTCGTCCACGAGCAGGACGCGAATGTCGCTCATGACTCAGAGCTCCGTACCTGCGTCGGACCGCCGGACACCGGTAGTGACGCGTGCAGCGTGTAGGTGCCCTCGCGATCAGGTACGACATCGACGACGCCGCCGACGGCACGCACCCGCTCTGTCACTCCCATCAGACCGTGACCAGTCGACAGTCGTTTCCCGGACCTGCTGGTTGCGTTGGTGCTGATGATCGCCAGCTCCAGGGCGGACAACCCCCACGTCATGGACACCTGGATGGGAGACCCTGGGTCGGCGTACTTGGATGCGTTCGTCAGCGACTCCTGGATCACGCGGTGCGCGGTGACCGCAACGCTGGGGTCCAGCTGCCCAGGGACCCCACCCTCGGCGGCGTCGATCAGCCGCCCCGCCTCTCGCAGCTGGTTGATGAGGCGAGTGGCTTCGTCACGGAACGACTCGGTGTCAACCACACCATCTGGCTCGACCGGGCGTGGCGTGCCCCTGTCGTCGCGCAGGAGTCCGAGCATCCGATGCAGCTCGTTGATCGCCTGCCCGGCCAGGTGATCGACCTGCTTCAACGCGCGCTCGGCCCGTTCGGGATCGCTGCGTAGCACCTGGCTGGCGCCGGCGGCCTGCAAGGACATGAGGCTTATCGAGTGCGCGACGATGTCGTGCAGGTCCCGGGCGATCCGAGCGCGCTCCCGCTCGACGGCGAGGACACGGTCGCGCTCCAGACCCATCATCAGACGCTGACTCGTGCCGAAGTAGCGGCCGGCCGCGGCCACAGCCAGAGTGCCGCACAGCAAGAGCGCCGAGGACACCAGTGCCACCGTCCCTGATGACGCTCCCGAGGTGTTGTACTCGATCTCATGAGCAACAGCGAGCACCGTGGGGACAACGCTCGCACCGACGGCCACGGCCAGGTACCAAAAGCGCTCGGCGGCGGCCAAGGCGTAGAGCGCCACCCACAGCGGCACCATCGTCTCGTAGCCATCGTGGAGCAGCATGCCAACGCTGATCAGCGCCGACACCGAGGCAAACACGGCAAGCGGATGCTCCCGGCGCCACCACAACAGCGCGGCGGCGGCCGCCGAGACCAGCTGGATCGTCAGGTCCGGCACGTAGCCCGGCCGATCCGGGTTGAAGAAGATCAGCTGGTCGAGCGCGAACACCAGGAGGACGACCCCGGCATCCCGCCAGCGTCGACCGAGGAACGTCTGGATCTTGCCCACGACGAGCTAGACGCAGTGGCACCGAGGACTGATCCAACACAGCCAGTGCGGCGGCACAGGGCCGAGAGGAGCGCGCGAGACCAGCTTGTCCCGTTGCCGGTGCTCGCGCTCGACGATGGGGCCGAGCAGCTCCGGGACCGGGGCATCCAACAGCCCAGGGGATACCACCCCGGCCTTCTCCAGGAGCGGCCATACCGAACCGCCGGCGTCCAGCAAGACCGCCAGCCGTTCGACGTCGAAGCAGTCCCCGACTGCGGAGGCGTCGCTCGAGCCGTTCAGCCGTACGAGCGCGATGCCGCCGTCGGGTTCGGCATCAGGCGCCAGGACCAGCACCGACCGCGGTGAGAACCGCTGAACAGGCAACCTCCGGTCGCCGCTCGCGACCAGCACCTCGAAGCGATCGTGACCGTCCAGCCACGTCAGCGGCGGCGGCACCACCACCACGTCCCGATCCAGCAGCGCGCCCCACGCCAAGTGCCCCGCAAGGGCATCGACCGCCGAGCTGGCCTGCACGGACACGACCACCGATTCGCGACTCATGAGCGCACCTCCGACCCGACGGGTCCACCCATGATCGCGCGTTCCGGGCACCCTGACCAGCCGCTAGGGCTCTCCTACCGAAACCGCTCGGTGCTTCTGAGAACCCCGACACGACGGCACGGTGCCGATTGCCTCTCACTGCGACCGAAAGGGCGAGGTTGACGCCCTACAGCATGCCTACGGAAGAGGGCGGACGGTTCCGGCTGATGGGTGACACCTACTTCGGCTGATTGGTGACACTCCCGGATGAGGGAGTTGAGCGTGGCCGAGCAGCGGTATCAGGCTGTGTTGGCGGTCTTGGGCGCACCCAGGTGGCTTCCCCGAAGGACGGCGGCCGCGCACGGCGGCCGGAGGAACCCATCGGCAGAGACGGCCGCCGGCCGACCACGCCCTGGCGGGTGTCACCTCGGATGAGGCGGCTCCGCTGGGCGTGGCCGGCCGGTTGTTGCAGATCGCCGTGTCGGT